>CAJUDQ010000039.1 GCA_910585215.1 uncultured Lachnospiraceae bacterium
CCGAAAAGGAATATGCACAATTATATGATAGTTATGCAAAAGAAGTAAATGAAAGTGGGTTGTATACGGCAGAAGAAAAAAGGAACAGATTTGTGTGGAAATTATTACAGGTAGAGAAAGAGTTAGAAGAGCTTCAGAAATTAGATAATAATGAGATTTTAGCATATTTTGGATTTGGGGTGCTTATTGGTTTGTGTGGAGTATTTGTTATATATAAAAATAAAAGATTATAAACTTATTTTATGTTAATATATCATGGTTATTTCTATACCTGAAAATAAAAATAGGTAATTATCATAATTTTATAAAAATTTTTTTTAAGGGATACAAGCATTATCATAAAAAATGTACTTAATATATTGTTATAATACTCCAGTTCTGTATAGTGATGAAAATGGAATGATGGCATATGGTTCAGATAGTAATTTTACTTTGATTAATAATGTTGCTGGATACATTAGGAGTGATGGTCCTGTTAATGGGATAATGAGATCGCAATATATAAAATCTGGTGAATATGCTCATTTTAATTGTTATTTATACATTGAATATAGTAATAACTGGAACGGATCATTTAGGAAGATTTGACGAGAATGAAATACTATAATAGGAAGACCAGGGTATTGGTTTAGTAAAGTACTCAAATTAAATAATGGTGTAAGTATAGATACAACATTATATTGTACAAAATTAGAGTTACTTTCTTTCAAATATCATATACAGTCAGTGACACAAAATACTCCCCTTCGTCTTCAAAATATCATGCATTAGTTGTAAGAATAAAAGCAATTGGAAATTGGGATTGTCATTTTTGACATTGAAAAGATAACTTTAGGAAGATAATTGAATAATATACGAGAAGGAAATGACTTTATGAAGTTTATTAATGTATCTGAAATAGAATCAATAATTAAGGATAATGGCTTTATATTACTTGGTCAAATACAAGTATCGGATGATATGTATCAAGAACTTATTGAAAATGCAAATTGGAAAATAAATCATTTGTTTATGCAGATTTTGCCAAAACCCGATATAATTTTGGCATTGACTATGGTTCAAATTGCAATGCGTCATTTTAAAAATGGAAAGTACTGGAAGATATTTAACGAACAAATTGAAATGGATATTTCTGTTGCGAAACAAAATTATATAGGGCAAATTTTTTTGAAAACCATTAGAGAATATCATCTTTTTGAGTTAAATAAAGAAGGTGGTAATATGTCTATGTATGTAGAAAATATCAAAGCCCATGCTTTTGTTATGGATTCTTATATGTATGGTTTTTTTGACTTTGCATATGCGTATTATGAAAATAACTTATTTAGACAATTACAGGACGATATCTTGGAAGATTTAGAAGACTTATCAAGTTTTATGGAAGAAACACTTAGAAACAATAATGATACAATTATATCAGAAGAAAATGGAATTAAAGCTACGAAAACATATAAATTATTAAGATCTACAAGAGCTGTATTTGCTCAATGTACATCAGAAAATTTACAAAAAATGTTTTTTCCTGTTTTAGAAATGATTGATAGATATTTTTATGAAGGAGAAATTCCAGACATTATAACAAATAGGTATGAAAAAGCATTTGTGAATTGGCTTAGAAAATGTGAAAATGAGAAAAATGAAGTTAAAAGAAATAGAGGAAATGAAAGAATCATCGTTAGTCATAGACCATATATTCATGTGGATGATGAAAATGAAAGAGCGTTTTTAATAATTCCGGCGCAAAAATTTCGAAATGATGATTGTAATGGAAAGGCTTTTGTTGAAATTACAATAAATGGATATAAAAAGATTAAAGAATTAGAATTGTATACATCTTTTGGTATATTTATTTCAGAGCCAATAACAATTCAAATACCAGATATTTTTTCGAGAATTGATATTAGTATAAAATCCATAATTGAAAAGAATTATAAAATTGTAGAAAGTTCATATCGCATATTTGATAAAAAGTGGAATAATATTGATAAGTTTACTCAAGGTCATAATTATTTACTTACTAAAAAGACATCACATATTATTTGGGATAATGAGAATGATGTAATAGATATATATGATGGTTGTAAATTTTGGGATTATTATTCTGTAATGGTTAGAAAAGAGAGTATTTGTTATGTGGATAAACACCCTTTATCTATACTTGGTGAATTTTCTATTGAACCAATATTTGATTCTGTTATTGAAAAGTATACTATTACAAAAAGTAATAAAGAAGTTTTAACATCCTTTTTTCATCCAACAATTTCTTTTGTAGTTCCAAAGGCGAAAATGGATGGAACTTCTTTAATAGTGAATGATAGATCATATATGTTATTGAATATATATGAAAAAACATGTTATATTTGGCCGGAAGATAAAACTAAGGTTGCTATAACTATAGCATTAGAAGATGTATTGGGTCAAGCTCAGGGATATTTTATTATAAAGTTAGACATCCCTGGCGAGCAAAACAAACTTCTTTGTGAATATTTAGCATTGAAAAAATTTAATTGCAAGTTTAATAAAGCAAGATTTATGTATGATAAATATGCTGAATTTACAATTATTCATTATAATACAGAACTTAGGAATATTCCCAAAAATTGGATATTATTAGATACTGAGGAAAATTTTAGTACAATATATACTATTCCATTGTCATCTGAAATGGAAGAGGTAACATTTGATTTTTATATAGATGAAGTATTTACATTAAGCATGCCATTAAAAGTATTTATGTATGGATTTTCATTACAAGAAATGAGAATTGATAAACCGGAGTATTTATGGTACAGGGATTTAAAAGAAATCCTTTATGTAAAGATTCCAAGTGCAATTTCAGCAGGAGCTTATTGTGAAAAAAATAAAGAATATATTTTAGAAGGGGAGCAATTAGAAGCTGGTTTATTTCGAATAAATATTTCTGAATTTATTAGAAATATCAAAGACAAGTATAAGAAAAAATATCAGTATATATCTATATGTTATATTGACAATAAAAAAAGAAAAGTCCCATTACCTCCAATTTTAAGGAATTTATTAGTGGAACCATTTTTTGAATTAGAATATTCAAAAAAAGAAGGAGTATATATAACTGTTAATTTAAAGGGATCGGCAATACTTTATTTAACAGTAAAGGACTATCAAACAAATAATATTGTAATTAATCATAAAGAGTGTCATGAAGGAAAAAACATATTTCCTGAATTAACCAAAGAGGGATATTATGATTTATATCCAACAATGGTAGAATCTGATGAGTTTGGTTTTGAAGTAAAAACTTCATTAAAAATTAAGAAAGGTGTTGGGGCTATTGATATTGATGATATCACTAATTGCAGGTTGATAGTAAAAACACTTGTATGTGATGAAGAGATACTTCCATTAGAATATGAATATCTCATATATTTTACGGAAAAAAAAGCTGAAAATACATATTTTGGTTATATGAAGTCTATGAAGAAAGAAGGAAAAAAACTTAATAAAGACACTTTAAAAAAATTTGGAAGAATACGTATAAAATTACATCAGATAGATGAAGAAATTAGGGCTACTATGCAGCTGTTTTCCTACAATGAAGAAATATGGATGGATCCATATTATGATGTAGAAAGAAATATGATTATTAGTTGTGATAATACATTATTAGATACAGTGCAAGATATATCCCGATTTATCTTATTGGATTCAGAGATAACAGAATTTATATTTGATAGAGAAAAACTAAGGAGGACAAGATAATGTTGTTTAGACCATCGGAGAGTTCTAAAAAAATAGTAGATTTTTATAGAAGATATATGTTGACAACATTCAGTACAAATAATGAAAAGTACAATGTTCAATTAAAAGAAGCATTGGAAAAGGAAGGTGCTATAGCGGTAGGACCATATTTAAGTATGTCAGATCCTTATGAAAAGGGAAGTTCTTTGAAAGAGTTAGCGAACGAAGGATTAGTTTCAAAAGACATACTGAATATTCAAGGTTTTCATCCTGAGCGTAATCTATATCGACATCAAGAAGATGCGGTTAGGAAATCTGTTGAGGGAAAAAATTTGATTGTCACTACCGGCACTGGCTCTGGTAAAACGGAATCTTTCTTGATTCCTGTTATTAACCAATTGCTGAAAGAAAAAGAAACAGGAACTCTTGGTCCGGGGGTAAGAACATTAATAATATATCCCATGAATGCATTAGTTAATGATCAGATTCGTAGATTAAGAGAATTATTAGCAGGTATGGAAGGCGAGCCAAAAATCACTTTTGGACGATTTACAGGAGAAACAAAAGAAACATTTAAAGAAGCAAAGCAAAAATATGAGGAGGTAGAGGATATTTCAATTAATCCGCTTTGTGACAATGAGCTTATAAGCAGAGAACAAATGCGGGCGACACCACCTAATATTTTAATTACAAACTATGCTATGTTAGAGTATATGTTGCTTCGTCCAGGAGATAATATTATCTTTAGTGAAGAGAATTCTAAAAAATGGCAATATATAATTTTTGATGAAGCACATTCGTATAATGGTTCAAAAGGAATAGAAGTTGCTTCTCTTGTTAAGAGAGTGAAAGCTATGCTTAAAAGAGATGATATTAAATTTATTCTTACTAGTGCCACTTTGGGTGATGAAAAATTAAATAATGAAATAATACATTTTGGTGAAGCACTATGTACGGCAAAATTTGAAAGTTCAGGTATAATACGTTCTCATACAGTTGAAGCTAAGCCAGAACATAATGTAACAAAAATTGACTTTGAATTATATAGAAAACTGGCTGCTATGATTCGAGATCATTATATTGATTCCAAAATAATAGAGGTTATTAAGAAATATGGGTTAGAAATTAATGATAATAAAGAATTATCAGAAATATTATTTGATATAGTTCTTCATGATAGTTTTTATTTTGATGTTCGTAAAGTATTATTTAATCAAATAAAAACAGTAACTGAGGTGGCATCTGAATTGCAAATTACCGTAGATGATTTAACAGATTTTATTGCCGTAGCATCTAATGCTTTAAAAGATAACGAGAGGCTGTTTGAAGCAAAATATCATATGTTCTTACGAGGAATAGAGGGTGTATATGTAACGCTTAATCCATCAAATAAACTATTTGTAAACCGTATGGAAACATATAAGGAAAAACCGTATGATGAATCAGATATCGGGTATAAAGTATTCGAGATTTCTTTTTGTAATAATTGCAATGCGCTTTATATTACAGGAGAAGAAATAGAAGGATATCTGGTACAAAAATCAAAATTTAATGATGATTATAATCCAGAGGTGTATTTACTGAATGGTGATTTTGATGAAGATGATGATAGTGATGAAAATTCATACCAGATTTGTTCAAAATGTGGAGCGATAAAACATGCAACTTCTGTTAATGGATTGCAGTGTGGTCATGGTACAAAGTATATTAATAAATTGATAAAAATTAAAAAAAGAGGAGAAAAACTTCACAGTTGTCCCTGTTGTCATAGTATTAATGGTCAGAGAAGTATTTTGCGTCCTTATTTTTTGGGTACTGAAGCAGCAACAGCTGTTATTGCAACGGCGTTATATAATGAATTACCAGGGGAAGAACATCATATAGAAATTACAACTATTGAAGATGATTTTTTTGGAGAAGATGGAGAACAGATTGTTGATCATAAAGATAGTTTGGTAAAACAGTTCTTAGCTTTTTCAGATAATAGGCAAACTGCGGCTTTTTTTGCAACATATTTGCAGAATACATATCAAGACAGCCTTATAAAACGTATTATTAAAGAAATTGTAGATGAGAACAAAGAACAAGTGAATAATGGAATCAGTTTAAATTATTTTATATCATTATTAGAAGCAAAATTTCAGAAGTATCAGCTTTTCCCAAAAGAGAGTGAAGATACCATTATTAAAGAAGCATGGATTCATACATTAAAAGAAATTTCTAATTTTAAAGCTAGAAATTCGTTAATGAAAACAGGTATTATGATGTTTGAAGTAGATTTTACTGTTCCATCCCCCAAAAATATTGGATTATCTGCAGAAGAAACAACTATACTATTTAAAAATTTAACCAAATCAATGATGAAAGATGCTGCATTAAGTATAGAGATATCATTAACCAAGGCAGATATTGAGAAATTTACAGTAACAGGATTTCAAAAAGGATATGAACAGGTTTCTGCTGGCTTATCACATATTGAAGGCTGGTGTCCAGAAGAAGGTAAAACCAATAAACGTTTAAAATATGTTACTAAAGTGCTAAATGGAGACGAAGATACAGCCAGAAAATTATTGACAAGTGTTTGGAGATATATGGAAAATAAGGAATATGTATTACTGCAGTCATTTAGAAAAGGAAAAGCATATGTATTAAATAGCAAAAAAATAAAGGCCAAAGCTGTAAAAAAATTATTTATTTGTTCTGAATGTAAAAATATAACACCATATAGCATCAGAAAGGTATGTGATAATCCAAAATGTAATGGTCATCTTGAAGAATACGACTATATATCTGCCCTCAAGGAGAATCATTACTATAATTTGTTTACAAATCTTAATATTTCACCAATGTCTGTGCATGAACATACTGCACAACTATCAAGTGACAGGGCATATGAATATCAGAAAGAATTTAAAGAGAAAAAGATAAATGTTCTTAGTTGTTCAACAACATTTGAAATGGGAGTAGATGTTGGTTCTTTAGAAACAGTATTTATGCGTAATATGCCACCATCTCCTGCAAATTATGCGCAAAGGGCGGGTCGGGCAGGTCGAAGTTTGAAGGCGGCTGCGTATGCTATTACATTTTGTCCTAATAGTTCCCACGATTTGAATTATTATAAAAATCCGGTTTCCATGATTAAGGGAAGTATTAATCCTCCATTCTTTAATGTGAGTAATGACAAGATAGTATTAAGACATATTTTTGCATCAGCCTTTTCATTTTTCTGGAAAATTTATCAAGAATTATACAAAGAAACAATTGGGGAATTTATCGAATGTGGTGGTTTTAAAAAGCTGCATGAGTTTTTAAATATGCATCCAGAAAATTTGTGTAATTATTTATTAAATGTTGTTCCTAAAGATTTACAAAATTTTTTTGGAATTAAAGAATATTCTTGGGTGTCACTTTTATTTAACGAAGATGAGGCGGCAAAGGGTTATTGTAATTTAGTTATTGATAAATATAATGATGATATAACAGCATTAGAAAAAGCAAAAATTGAACTAATAGAAAAAAATAAAAATGGAGTAGATAAAATTACACGTTCCATACGAACTATTAAGGATCAGCGGATTATAGAATTTTTATCAAAGAATAATTTGATACCTAAATATGGATTTCCAGTTGATACTGTAGAATTGCAAGGAATTGGAATTAATAGCGCTAATAGTATGTTACGATTAAACAGAGATCTTTTTTCTGCCATATCAGAGTATGCTCCAGAATCAGAGGTAGTTGCTGATGGTAATCTTATTAAAAGCAGGTATGTAAGAAAATTACCCGGATATGAATGGCCCAAATATAATTATGCTGAGTGTCCAGAATGCTTGACATTAAATAGAACTTTGTCAATATGCAGTATAAAAAAATGTCGCTGTGGGAAAGAACTAAATGGCAAGGGACACCAATATATAATTCCTAAGTTTGGATTTCAAATGGATACAGAAGGGATGAAGCCTGTAGGACTTAATAAACCAGAGAGAACATATAAAGGTTCTGTGTCTTATATAGGGGATGAAAATAAAATTGAATTTCATGAGTATAATATTTGTGGACATCAAATATTGTTTGGAAACAGTAAAATGGACTTACTTGCAGTTTTAAACAAATCATCATTTTATATTTGTGAAATTTGTGGATATGGAATAATTGATGAAAAAGGTACAGACAAGATTATAGAATATAAGCATAACAATCCAAATGGTTATAAATGTGGATCTGATAAATTGGTTTCCTATGCGCTTGGGCATGAGTTACAGACGGATGTTGTTTTGCTAAAATTTCTTGATTGTGAAATTTACAAACCAGAAGAGGCGTGGACAATTCTTTATTCTATGCTTGAAGGGTTAAGCAGAACTATGAATATTGATAGAAACGAATTATCAGGATGTTTACAGTGGTATCATGAGAACGATAATGTCCTAGGAAATTTTGGTTTTGTATTATTTGATAATACTCCAGGTGGTGCTGGATATGTTAGAAAATTAATTGAGCCAACAGTATTTGTAAATATGTTAAAGGAGGCTTTTTATATTGTAAGTAATTGTGAATGTGGAGGAGAGGAAGCTGATACAGCATGTTATAGCTGTTTATGCAATTATTATAATCAAAAACAACATGATATCCTTAAAAGAAAATATGCAATCGAGTTTTTTCAACAATTTAGCCTCTCATACAAAGATGAATGGCCTGCAACGCGAAATGAAGAAATATATGTAAATCCTGTAATTGAATTACAACACAAAAAATTATAAAAAATTTCTGTAAATATGAAGGAATATTTTTAATAAGGAAGTAGAAGTATGAATTAGTAACATAAGTTTTGTCGGTAATTCATGTGTATTAGCGGTTGGGAATATTAAGCTTGTACCGGATGTTTCCAGCCGCTTTTTAGTACGCGGTAAAGAGTATTTGATATGGCTTGTATAGAAAATATGATCTTCTTTTTTAACTTTACTAAAAAATTACAAAAATCCCCTTGATTCACGTTGGTAATAAAAATGTAACTTAAATATGAATAACATAAAATTTAAGTGGAATACAAATAAAATGTCGATAATGTTATGGTAATTTAAATCATATATCAGTGACAATAATGTCCATAACAACAGTGTTATTGCAGTGCATATCCTGCTAGGAATTGAAGCAGGAAGGAAATGAAATCGCTTAGTTAAAAATTCTGTTGAAAACCTTCATAAAATATGTTACTATCTAACCGAGCATTATTCTGCCTGTACAGAAAATGTATCTTTTTTACATCAAATGTATCTTTTTACACCGGCTCTGTCAGAGCTTATCACTATACTGCATCAACCAGAAAAGCGTCTACGAGGAGGCGACTTTTAGAAGAAATTCACTTGGTACAGTATTTTTTATGATTCAAAAATTTCCTCGAAAAATAATTTAAAAATTTCAGGAGGATTTTATCATGTCACAAAAAACTTCAGTACTTACCTTTAAAAATGCAAAATTAAATAACGAAAAAATTACTATGCTTACCGCCTATGACTATTCTATCGCCAAGCTTATGGATGAATCCGGTATAGACAGTATTCTGGTAGGAGATTCACTCGGAAATGTAGTGCTAGGCTATGAAGATACCATATCTGTCACTATGGAAGATATGATTCATCATGGTGCGGCAGTGTCCAGAGGAGCTAAAAATGCATTAGTAGTAATTGATATGCCATTTATGTCATATCAAACCTCTATATACGATGCCCTTGTCAATGCCGGAAGACTTATGAAAGAAGGGCGAGCCGGCGCAGTAAAGCTTGAAGGTGGAAAAACTGTATGTCCGCAGATTCAGGCAATTACAAATGCAGGAATACCAGTAATGGCTCATCTTGGTTTGACGCCTCAGTCAATTCATGCATTTGGTGGCCACAGAGTACAGGGAAAAACCGAAGAAGCTGCAAAAAAACTTTTAGAAGATGCTAGGGCAGTGGAAAAGGCCGGCGCATTTGCGGTGGTTCTGGAGTGTGTTCCATCAAAGCTTGCTGCTCTTATCACAAAGGAACTGACAATTCCAACCATCGGAATCGGTGCAGGAAATCAATGTGACGGGCAGATATTGGTTTATCAGGATTTATTGGGAATGTTTTCTGATTTTACCCCGAAATTTGTAAAAAAATACGCAAATGTAGGTGAAATCATGAAAGAAGCATTTAAAGAATATAAAAATGAAGTTCATTCAGGTGTATTTCCGGCAAAAGAACAGGAATACGTAATTTCTGATGAGATAATAGAAAAATTATATTAAAGAAATAGAAAAAATATATGGAAAATAATATTTTCACAATACTATCAGGAAAGGTAGAAAAGCTATGAATATCATATCAACAATAAACGAAGTAAGAGAACAGATAAAGGAATGGAAAAAACAGGGGCTGACAGTAGGACTGGTGCCTACTATGGGTTATCTTCATGAGGGACATAAAAGTCTGATTGATGCGGCAGTAAAGGAAAATGATAAAGTAGTGGTCAGTGTATTTGTAAATCCCACACAATTTGCTCCTGGAGAGGACTTGGAAACCTATCCCAGAGATTTGGACAGAGATGCAGCGCTCTGTCAAGAGGCAGGTGCAGCACTTGTGTTTCATCCAGAACCGTCAGAAATGTATCATCAAAATTACTCTACTTATGTGGATATGCGCACATTGACACAGGGATTGTGTGGCAAAACCAGACCAACACACTTTAGCGGTGTATGTACAGTTGTTTCCAAGCTCTTTCATATTGTACAGCCTGACAGAGCCTATTTTGGACAAAAAGATGCACAGCAGCTTGCTGTTATCAAACATATGGTAGAGGATTTGAATTTTGATATTAAGATTGTAGGCTGTCCAATTATTCGCGAGGAGGATGGTTTGGCAAAAAGCTCCAGAAATACTTATCTGAATGAAGAGGAACGAAAACAGGCCGTTATTTTAAATCAAGCACTTCAAAAAGGAAAAGAGCAGATTGAAAACGGAGAGCGAAGAAGTTCCCAAATCAAACAGATGATTATACAGATAATAGAAACCATGCCTCTTGCAAAAATTGATTATGTGGAAATCGTTGATTTTCAGACACTTGAAAGCATAGAAGAAATAAAAGGTGAAATATTAGTGGCAGTTGCTGTCTATATAGGGAAGACAAGATTGATTGATAATTTTATAATGAAGATAGAGAGTGAACAAAATATATCATAAAAAATTAGAATAAATGCGAAGCTGGCATTTTTTTCCAAAGTTTTTCTTGATTAAGACAGGTAATCAATGTTATGATAAGAGTATTATAAAATAAATGAAAGGAGTAGAAGAGCTTTTTAGCTCCAAAGTGAAAATATGAGAAAAACAAAAATTATATGTACTCTTGGTCCGGCAACACAGGATATTAACATTATGAAACAATTGATGTTAGAGGGTATGGATGTTGCCAGATTTAATTTTTCACATCAGGATTACAGCCGTCATCTTGAAAACTTAAGAAAAATAGAGGAATTGAGGGAACGTCTTGATTTGCCGGTTGCAACGCTTCTGGATACAAGAGGGCCTGAAATTCGTATTGGAAATTTTAAAAATCATAAAATTTTTCTTAAGAAAGGCCAGTTATTTACATTTACAACAAAAGAAGTAGAAGGAGATGAGCATCAGGTTTCCATCAGTTATAAAAATCTGGTGCATGATGTAAAAAAAGGAGTTCATATTTTAATTGATGATGGACTGATTGAGCTTGAGATACAAAATATTTCCGATACGGATATTGTCTGTAAGGTGCTGAACGAGGGAGAAGTTACCGACCACAAGGGCGTGAATGTGCCGGGCGTGGAGCTTACCATGCCATTTATCAGTCAGAAGGATTATGATGATATTACTTTTGGAATCGAAAATGGATTTGATTTTGTGGCGGCATCTTTTACCAGAACAGCAGAGGATATTCTTGAGATAAGAAAGATTTTTCAGGAAAAGAAATGCAAGACCATGAATATTATTGCAAAAATTGAAAATATGCAGGGCGTGAATAATATTGAGGAAATTATTCGGGTTTCAGATGGTATTATGATTGCAAGAGGCGATATGGGCGTGGAAATACCATTAGAAGATGTTCCGGTTATCCAGAAGGAAATTATAAAAAAGGCAAGAGAGGCTGGAAAGCAGGTAATTACTGCTACACAGATGCTTGACTCCATGATGAAAAATCCACGTCCTACACGAGCTGAGGCAACAGATGTGGCAAATGCGATTTATGATGGAACAAGTGCTATTATGCTTTCCGGAGAAACTGCTGCCGGACAATATCCGGTAGAGGCTTTAAAGACTATGGTGAGAATTGCCGTTCGAACAGAACAGGATATTAACTATAAGGAAAAGTTTGAAAATGGAAAATATTTTGTAAAGGGCAATATTACAAATGCCATTTCTCATGCCACCTGTACGACAGCTCTTGATTTAAATGCCGCTGCAATTATCACAGTGACAAAGCTTGGTGGAACTGCAAGAATGGTTTCGAAATACAGACCTTCCTGTCCAATTATCGGAGGCAGTCCAAATGAGTATGTATGCAGACATCTGAATCTTTCATGGGGTGTGATTCCGGTAAAGCTTGAAAATCAGGATAATACAGACGATTTGTTTGACCATGTGGTAGATGTGGCAATGAAAAAGGGAATTATAAAGCAGGGAGATTTAACCGTAATCACAGCAGGTCTTCCGCTTGGAGTACCCGGAACCACAAATATGATTAAAGTGCATATTGCAGGACATATTCTGATAAAGGGAACCGGAGTGAATAAGTTGACTGCAAAGGCAAATTTATGTGTATGTAAAAATGCGCTGGAATTAAAAACTTATTTTAAACAAGGAGATATTGTAGTAGTTTCAGAGACAGATAACAGCATGATGGAGCAGTTAAAGGAGGCTTCGGGAATTATTACAGAAAACGGAAAGCCGGATTCACATGCATCCATTGTGGGGCTGACACTTGATATTCCTGTGATTATCGGAGCCGAGCATGCGACACATATCTTGAAAAACGGGGCTTATGTGATAATGGATAGCGAGAAAGGAATTGTGTGCAGCAATTCGTAAAAGAAGACCATCTTTACTTTACCTTGACAAACCCCTTCCTTTATATTATAATAGTTCAAAATGAAACTGTTTACCATGAAACAATATAGCCCAGAGTTATATATACCGAGAGGAAGTGTGTAAAGTGTTAAATAAAAAAGAGGTTTTAGAATATTCATCCAAAATGATAAATCAGTATGAAGATATCTATAAAATTGATATTGATTTATACGACCAATACAACGTAAAAAGAGGTCTTCGTGACAAAAACGGAAACGGTGTACTGGCAGGTATTTCGCATATATCAAGGATTGATGCATACAAGATAGAAAATGGCATAAAAACTCCATGTGACGGAAAACTTGTATACAGAGGCTATGATGTAAGAGACTTAGTAGCAGGAGTAGTAAAAGAAAAAAGATTCGGATTTGAGGAGACGGCATTTTTGCTTTTGTTTGGACATCTGCCAAATCATGCAGAACTGGAAAAATTTGATGATGTCTTGTCAAATTTAAGAATTTTGCCAGACAATTTTGTCAGGGATGTGGTAATGAAGGCTCCAACTTCTGATATTATGAGCAGCATGACAAAAAGTGTGCTTACTCTTGCTTCCTATGATAAATATGCAACTGATTTAAGTCTTGCGAATGTTCTGAAACAGTGTATTATGTTAATTGGACAACTTCCTATGCTGGCGGTATACGGATATCAGGCATACAGCCATTACCGGTTAGACAGTAATCTTTATATACATCGTCCGGATGTGGGACTTTCGATGGCGGAAAATATTCTAAGAATGTTAAGAACAGATATGCAGTATACAGACCTTGAGGCCAGGGTGCTTGACATTGCATTGATGTTGCATATGGAGCATGGCGGAGGTAACAACTCAACCTTTACTACAAGAGTGGTGACATCCTCTGGTGCAGATACTTATTCTGTGATAGCCGCAGCACTCTGTTCTTTAAAAGGGCCAAAGCATGGCGGGGCGAATATCAAGGTTGTAGAAATGATGAAGGATATTCAGGAGAATGTTTCGGATTTAAATGATGAAGAGGAAATAAAGGCATATCTGGTCAGACTGCTGAATAAAGAAGCATTTGACAGAAAAGGCCTGATTTATGGAATGGGGCATGCCGTATACTCCATATCAGACCCAAGAGCACTTGTCTTTAAGGGATTTGTGGAGAAGCTTGCAGTAGAAAAGCACAGAGAAGAGGATTTTGCACTCTATTCCAAGATAGAACGTCTTGCGCCACAGGTGATTTCTGAGAGAAGAAAGATATACAAAGGAGTAAGTGCAAATGTAGACTTTTATAGCGGATTTGTATACAGTATGTTGAATATTCCATTGGAATTATATACACCGATTTTTGCAATTGCACGTATTGCGGGCTGGAGCGCACACAGACTGGAAGAGCTGATTAGCGGGGATAAAATTATAAGGCCAGCCTATTTAGCAGAGGTGGAAGACAGAGAATATCAGGAAATTCAGGACAGAAAATAAAAAATTTACCGAAAAAAGGTAAAATAACAGTAAAAAAATATGAAAATATACTAAAAAACACTTGTTTCACGTCTGGATTAATGTTATAATAAATACATTGAAGCCTACAGGCTTCATAAGAGACGAAATTCATCTTATAAAACACTCATACAGGCAGTAAAACAGTCTGTATTGTGAAAATATGAAATTCAGCAGCTGGTTTTATAACTGATTTTGGCTGATTTTCTACTACGGTTTAGGGAAAAGAGATTGCCTCATAAATGATATTCAAATCATTTATGAGGCAATCTCTCTTTCTTCTTTTATAGGAAATTGTGATTTTTGTGTAAATTACACAATATCTTCATTCATATAAATAAAAAAACAGGTTTTCAAATCCAGAAAAAAGTGGTAGAATAAAAAATGATTATCTTTAATTTGGAGGAATAAATTATGTCAAAGGGAATGACAATCTTATATAAGGTGCATAATGGTCTGTATGTAAATATGACAAACAGATGTGACTGTCGTTGTGTATTTTGCCTTAGAAATGAAAAAGAAACTGTGGGAGAATCTTCTACTCTATGGTTGGAACGGGAACCCTCTGTTGAAGAAGTAAAAAATGAATTTGCAAAGTTCTGTCTTGATGAATACGAAGAAGTAGTTTTTTGCGGATTTGGCGAACCGACAGAACGCTTTGAGGATATGCTTGAGGTGGCGGAGTTTGTAAAAAAGACCTATGGAAAGAAGATACGACTGAATACAAATGGACATGGAAATCTTTTGCATGAAAAAAATATTATTCCAAAAATGAAAGGTTTTATTGATACAATATCTATCAGTTTGAATACACCGAATGAAAAGCGGTACAATGAAATTGTAAGGAGTAAATTTGGAGATAAAGCCTATCAGGCAACTCTTCAGTTTGCAGAAGAAGCAAAGAAATATATTCCAAATGTAGTTCTTACCACTGTAAAAACGACAATTACAGAGGAAGAAGAGGAAGAATGTCGTAAAATATGCGAAAAATTGAATGTAACATATAGAATCAGAGCATTTGAATAATGGAATCAGCCAAAGGCTGAGTACTTAAATTGACACTCCCCATGCCTAAAGGGTAGGGGATTCTAGCTAACTGCCGAAGTGTATCGGCTAACCAGTGCATTTCTGTTAGGTTGTAGTGCTAGTTATGGGTGTGCCATCACCCATCCCAAGGCAGAGCATATAGCTCCTTGGGCAGATATGCTGTTACCACATATCTCAGTTCTATTGGACGATGAATATTTTACGCACCTATCGTTTTTTAGATGCAACCACCTATATTCAATTTACAAAGAACAAATGTGTTTGTTTATATAGCGCAGACCACTACGCTCTTAGCGTTTTAAAGACTTGTTCTTGTCTGTAGTTATAGAATAGCTTATATGTGGTGTTTTGTCAAGTTTCAGGTGTGCCTTATATCCCCATAGCTAAAGCTAGGGGATTTACGGCACATTCTGGTAAAAACAAGATGTAATTTTAGAAAGTGAGGAAATAAACATGAAAATCATTTTAGCATCAAAATCACCGAGAAGAAGGGATTTACTTACCCAGATTGGACTTGATTATGAATATATTCCAAGTGACAGAGAGGAAAAAATATTATCCTCTGTACCATCAGAGGTGGCAGAAGGATTGTCTGCTCAAAAAGCGGAGGATGTCTATGAAAGACTGTGCAGAGAAGGAAAAGCTTCGGAAGAAATGTTGATTATCGGTGCAGACACCATTGTGGCAAAGGACAATACTGTATTTGGAAAACCGACAGATGATACACATGCGGCTGCCATGCTTTCCATGCTTTCCAATACCATACACAGTGTATGGACCGGCGTGACTCTTATCTATACCATTCATGGAGCCAGACAGAAAATAACATTTTCCGAGGAAACAAAAGTTGAAATGTATGCCATGAGTACTGACGAGATACTTGAATATGTGCAGACAAAAGAGCCGGAGGATAAATCAGGCGGTTATGCGATTCAGGGAATGGGTGCAAAGTTTATAAAAAAGATTGATGGAGACTATAATAATGTTGTAGGACTTCCAGTGGGAAGAATCTATCAGGAAATGAAGAACTTTAAACCAAAAGAAGAAGCTTCTGTAAAGATTGCCGAGGTAAATACAGTGGCAGAAGAACCAGAAGAAATCATTCCAGATACCATGCCGGATATTCCATGGTATGACAAGGCAGTTTTTTATCATATTTATCCATTGGGGCTGTGTGGCTGCGCACATGAAAACACAGGCAACAGTGAAAGCCATTTTGATAAGCTGAATGAATGGGCAATGCATGCAAAAAAAATCGGCTGTACAGCAATCTATATTGGACCTCTCTTTGAATCTGTAGGACATGGTTATGAGACGACAGATTACAAAATGGTGGACAGAAGACTTGGCACAAATGATGATTTTAAAAAATTTGTAAAAAATTGTCATGAAAACAACATAAAAGTAGTGGTGGATGGTGTGTTTAATCATACCGGAAGAGAATTTTTTGCCTTTCAGGATATAAAGAAAAACAGGGAAAATTCCAGATATAAGGACTGGTATTGTCATGTAAATTTTGGCGGAAACAATGAATACAATGATGGATTTTCCTATGAAAACTGGGGCGGCTACAATCTTTTAGCCAAGCTCAATGTCTGGAATCCGGAGGTGAAGAATTATCTTTTTGATGTTGTAAGATTCTGGGTATCCGAATTTGATATTGACGGAATTCGTCTGGATGCAGCGGATGTTCTGGATATGAATTTTATGAGTGAGCTTGGACAGGTGGCAAAGCAGGTAAAAAAAGATTTCTGGCTGATGGGTGAAGTGATTCATGGAGATTATGGAAGATGGGCAAACAGCGACAGGCTGCACTCTGTAACCAACTATGAACTTCATAAGGGATTGTATTCCGGACATAACGACCACAATTATTTTGAGATTGCCCATACAATTAATCGATTAAATAATCTGGCACAGGGAATAAAATTATATACATTTGTAGATAATCATGATGTTGCCAGAATTTATTCAAAGCTGAATAATAAAGAACATATGTATAATGTTACAATGTTGCTGTATACAGTTCCGGGTATTCCTTCTGTTTATTATGGTTCCGAATTTTCAATTGACGGAAGCAAGGAGAGAGGTTCTGACTGGAATTTAAGACCATGTCTGGAGCTTGGGGATTATTCCGACTACTATACCAAAAATGAAGTATTAAGGCTGATAATAAAACTTGGACAGCTCAAGAAAAAGTACAGAGAGCTGACGGCAGGCAGCTATGAGCAGGTACTGCTGACAAACAGACAGTTTGTATTTGCAAGAAAGCTGGAAAATTCGGCAGTTATTGTTGCATTAAATAATGATGACAATGCGGCGGAACTTCAGATTCCAGTAATGTATGGAAGCAGAGAAGTAGAAAATCTGGTTCCTGATGAAAAAAAGGAAGCAACTATCCGAGACGGCAAGATTATTTTAAATCTTCCGGCAAATCGGGGATGTATTTTGTATATTAAAGCATAAATAGAGAGAATATGGAAGAAAAACAATTTGAACTTCACAGAATAGGATATCATTTTATACACTATTGTGGTGTGGATATTGACCGACCGAGGGGAACTGGTGATTATCTGTTTTTATATCTCAAATCAAATGTCACAATTTTTACTGCCGAAGGAGAGATACAGACAGGAGAGCCTTCATTTATCCTGTATGAAAAGGGGTTTTCTCAAAGATATTATGACTATCAGGGGCCATTTATCAATGACTGGATGCATTTTGACCGACAGGATGCGGCTGAATTTTTTCAGAAGCTGGATATTCCTGTCAACAGATTGATGATAATACAAAATTCAAATGATATTTCCTCCATGATGCAGGATTTGCGAATCGAATTTAAGCAGCAGGGGAAATATCACAAGGAAATACTGGATTCTAAAATAAAAGTGATGTTTTACAAATTCAGTGATATTTATCACGAAGAAATAAAATTTTCGGATAAATTAAACCGATATCGGCGGGATTTCAATGAAGTGAGAAATAGAATTTATAACTTTACTCCTGACAATATGATATCAGGAGTAAATGAAATTGCCGCGTCGCTGAATTTGAGCACATCTTATTTTCAGCATATTTACAAACAGCTCTTTGGCGTTTCTGTAATGAACGATATTATTAAAAGCAGAATAGAATATGCATGTTATCTTCTTTCCAGTAATTCCGACTCCATATCGGAAATAGCCTTCAGGTGCGGCTATGAAAATAAAGAACATTTTACGAGACAATTTAAGGATATAACCGGATATACGCCGAGGCAGTACCGGGAAAAAAGATAAGAGCATATGTATATGCCAGATGGGAGAGCGGATGGTAAAGTTAATAGCCAGCGATTTAGACGGCACATTACTTTTAAACGGTGCCAGAGAAGTATCGGAAAAGGTCATAGATTATATAAAAAAATTAAATCAGTATGGAGTTGTCTTTGCAGCGGCAAGCGGAAGGCAGTATCCGAATTTAAAACGACTGTTTGGGGAGGTCTGTGAGGATATTGTATATATCTGTGAAAATGGTGCCTTTGTAAAATATAAAGGGGAAACATTGTCAAAAACGCCATTGGATAAAAAACTGGGTTTGGAAATTATGAAAGATATTTATGAAAAGGAGGATTGTGAAATTCTCCTGTCTGGTGAGGAAACCTCTTATCTTATGCCAAAATCCGAGAAGTATGTGGACCATATGGTGAATTATGTCGGGAATAATATCACCATTATCCATGACTTTGAAGAGGTGAAGGAGGATTATATTAAAATATCTGTCTATGAAGAGAGAGGTATTTTACATTCCAGCGATTATTTTTATCAAAAATGGGGAAAGAAAGCAAAGACAACGATTTCCGGTAAATGTTGGCTGGATTTTGTGGCAGAACAGGTCAATAAGGGCGAAGCATTAAAAAATATTCAGCAGACTTTTCATATATTGAAAGAGGATACCATGTGCTTTGGGGACAGTTACAATGATTTGGAAATGTTCCAGAACTCTTTGTACAGCTATGCTATGACAAGCGCTAATGCAGAAATCCGTTCATGTGCAAAATATGTTACAACTACAGTAGAAAGTATTTTGTATGATGTGTATCAGGTATTAAGCAGATAAAATGAATGTAACAAAAATAGAACAGTAAGGAAACAGATAATAAAATGGAATATGAAGACATTATATTAGAAACATTTTTAAAAGAACAGGAAAGACTGTTTAAAAAACCGGTTGCAGAAACCTTGGAGGAAGCAGACGAGTTTCTTGCCGACTGTATGGCTCAGGTATTTCAGGATATCGAGGAAGTCAGAGAGTATCTGAGAGAAGCTGGCATGGATATAGAAGAACTGTCAGAGGAAGATATAAAGGAGGTACTGGAGGTATTTTCCATTCCGGATGGAAGATATCTTGTAGTGGAAGCATAAATAATTTTATGAAAAAAAGAATTGTTATTTGCATCATTATAATCTGTATACTAAGCGGGTGCAGTAAGGATATAAAAATTACAACAGGATTGTCAAAAAATGAAATATTTAAAATTTCAGGTGAGTCTGAGGAACTGGCCGAGATTATGCTGGTATTAATAAATGAAAAAAATAAATATGAAGCTCATCTGGGGAAAGATATCTGGACAAGAGCCTTTGAAGATACAAGCCTTGAGGTGCAGATAAAGGATAAAGTAAAAAATCAGATGATAGAGCTGTGTGCTATTTCTCTTATGGCAGAAAATGAAGATATTCGTTTAAATGACAGCGAAACGGATATACTTGAACAGGCAGCAGCACAATATTTTGAAAGCTTAAATGATACTGAAAAAGAGCTGCTTGATGTTACACAGGAAGATGTTTTTCATTTATATGAAAAAATGTATCTGACAGATAAATATTTTGATTCCGTGACAAGGGAAGACAGAGAAATCAGTGATGAGGAAGCAAAAGTAATTGAGGTAATGTATATTTATTTTCAGACTGGAAATAAAGATATTTATGGAAATGTTATCAGATATGATGAGGAAAGAATTACACAGATGAGAGAGAAGGCGCAATCTGTGCTGGACAGAGTCAATCAGGGAGAAGATTTTCAGTCACTGGCAGCCTCGGAATCAGATGATACAGAATATAAAAGTATTTTCGGGCGGGGAGTAATGGAAGAAAATTTTGAGACAGCAGCTTTTGGATTGACAGATGGACAGATATCCGGTCTTGTGGAAACAGAAGATGGGTATTATATTATCAAATGCCTTCATGATTATCTGGAAACAGAAACCGCCGAAAATAAAAAAAATCTTGAGAACAAATATAAGGCGGATAAATTTAAAGAAATTTATGAACCATTCCTGGAAAAACAGACGCTTGAATTTAATAACAAGATATGGCAGGAAATATCCATTCAGGAATATTCAGAATGTGTAAGCACCAGTCTTTATGATGTATACAATGCCTGTTTTCAACACGAACAGAAATGAATTAACAAATAATAAGGAAAGAACAAAATGAAAAAAGTAGATATTATTGTGCCCTGCTACAACGAAGAAGATATGATAGATATGTTTTACAGGGAAACTGTAAAAATAGTAAATACAATCGAAAATTATTCCTTCCGTTTTATTTTTGCAGATGATGGAAGCAGAGACAGAACGTATCAAAAATTAATCCAATTGGCAAAGGAGCATAAAGAGGTAAAATTTTTATCTTTTTCCAGAAATTTTGGAAAGGAAGCGGCCATGTATGCAGGACTTTCCTATTCGACAGGAGATTATGTGATTATTATGGATGCAGACTTGCAGCATCCGCCGGCGCTTATTCCGGATATGATAAAAGGAATAGAAGAAGGGTATGACTGCTGTGCTGCAAGAAGGTCCACCAGAAAGGGCGAGTCAAAAATAAGAAGCGTTTTTTCAAGAATGTTTTATAATCTCAGCAATCGTTTTACAGATGTAGATTTGGTACAGGGGGCAGTCGATTTTCGAATTATGACCAGACAGATGGTAGATTCCGTGCTTTCTCTTGCCGAACGCCAGAGATTTTCCAAGGGGATTTTTGCATGGGTTGGGTTTCAGACAAAATGGATTCCCTATGAAAATGTAGAACGTATTATGGGAAAGTCAAAATGGAGCTTTTGGGGACTTTTTAAATATGCAATAGACGGAATTACGGCGTTTTCTGTTGCGCCCCTTCGCACAGTTACTTTTATGGGAAGTATGATTTCTTTTCTGGCGTTTATTTATATTATTTTTACCCTGATTCAGACGTTTGTCTATGGTATTGTGGTGCCAGGATATGTGACAACCTTATGTGCGGTATTATTTCTTGGAGGTATTATAGAATTGTCGATTGGAATTCTGGGAGGATATGTGGCACGCATTTATATTGAAATAAAAGGAAGACCAATTTATATTTTGAAAAATACAAATATTGAATTAATAAATTCCAAACATAAAGAGGAATAACAGATGGATAAAATAAAACATATTTTTTTCAATAAAGAAGCATTTATGTATCTGGTATTTGGCGTACTTACAACAGTTGTTGATTATATTGCAGCTCTTGCCTGTTTTCATGGTGCAAAATTCAGTGAGATTACATCAAATAATATTGCATGGCTGATATCGGTTGCTTTTGCATACATAACCAACAAGCTTTTTGTATTTGAATCAAAATCTTTTCAGGCCAAAATATTAGTGAAAGAAATCGTATCATTTTTGTCAGCCAGAATTATTACGTTAATTATGGCTGACATCATTATCTGGGGAGCCTCAGAGTTAACGATAGGTTTTCTTGAAGCAAAGATAGCCAGCTCTGTTGTTGTTATTGCAGCAAATTATGTTTTCAGTAAATTAATTATTTTTCATAGAAAATAAGGCTCATCAAATAGAATAGAGGGCTGAAGAAATATAAATTATATAGAAAGGATAAGGGGAGGTCATATCATATATTATGGCAGCTCCGTGGTATAAAATAATGAATGAAAAGAGCCAGACGGGCATGTTGAAATGGATAAAAGAAAATCTGGTGTATTTTTTTGGATTTTTGATTCCGTTTGTGATATTGGGAGTTATTTTTGCAAAAAATGAAATTTATCCTTTTGGCGATAATATTTATCTGAGAAGTGATATGTATCATCAGTATGCGCCATTTTATAAAGAACTTTATGAAAAGCTTGTAAATGGCGGAAGTCTGACTTTTTCATGGGAAATCGGAATGGGAGTAAATTTTTCAGCGATTTATTCCTATTATCTGGCAAGTCCGATTAATCTTCTTCTTGGACTTGTACCGGAAAATTCTATCCTTATTGTAATGGATTTGCTGATTTTAATAAAGACTGCTTTGGCGGGATTTGGCTGTACCTATTATCTGTCAAAGCGTTTTCATACAAAAAACTTTGCCGTAGTCGGCTTTTCACTTTTTTATGCAATGTCTTCCTATATGGCGGCCTTTTCATGGAATATTATGTGGCTGGACTGTGTGGTTCTGCTCCCGTTTATTGTATTGGGACTGGAAAGTCTTGTAAAGGACAAAAAGTTTAAATTATATACAATTTCTCTTGGAATTGCTATTTTTTCCAATTATTATATTGCGATTATGCTTTGTATTTTTGCAGTTTTGTATTTTCTGGTGCTGCTTGCAGTTTATGTAAAAGAAGAAAAACATTTTTATATTGACAGAATTTTGAGATTTGGTATATTTTCTGTTTTGGCAGGAGGACTTGGCGCTGTTATGATTCTGCCGGAAGTATATGCACTTGGTTATACGGCATCTGGTGAGTTTAATTTTCCGGAAACATGGGTAAATTATTTTTCCATTTTGGATATGCTTCGAAGGTCGCTGATAGAAATACCTGTAGCTATTTTTGAAGCACATGACCCGAATGTATACTGTACAGTGGCGGTATTTTTATTTATTCCGGTCTATTGTATCAGCCGAAGGGTAAATAAAAAGGAGAAAATAGGAAAAATCATTTTGATTGCCCTTTTACTGATTAGTTTTAATACCAATATTCCCAATTATATCTGGCATGGATTTCATTTTCCAAACAGTCTTCCGGCAAGAGAATCCTTTATTTATATTTTTTTGATCATTACTATGTGCTTTGAGGCATATATCAATGCAGAACACATGAGCAGAAGACAGCTCTGGGGATGTTTTGCAGGAGGCGTGGGAGTGATTCTTCTGATGGAAGAAATTTATCAGGAGGATTTAAGCTTTAATAATATTTATATTACTCTGGTGCTTCTTGTCTTTTATATGGCACTGTTGATTATGACATTTAATAAGATATTATATAAGGAGATTAGTACATATCTTCTGATAGTTATCTGTGCAGCAGAGACCTTTATCAATTCCAGCGAGGAGTCTTCTTATAAGCCTACTACCTATTCTGCATATCTTCAGGATAATCAGGCAATTGAAGATATGGTGGCAAAGGTTGCAAAGACAGACCATGATTTTTACCGGATAGAAAAGCTAAACCGCAAGACTAAAAACGATGCTGCATGGAATGGATATAAAGGTGTTTCTATTTTTTCATCTATGGCAAACGCAGGATTTACTGAATTTTTGGGAAGACTTGGATTTGAACAGTCCATGAATGCATATTCTTATTATGGATATACCCCTCTGACATCTTCTCTGTTATCTGTAAAATATGTATTTTCGGAAAAGGTGCTGGAAGACACAGATATGTATACACTGGTCGATTATAATGAAGAACAAAATCGATATCTGTATAAAGTCAATTATTGTCTGCCGCTTGGATTTATGCTGCCGGAAAGCTTTCATAATGAATTTTCACTGGAGGGAAATAATCCGTTTGCTATACAGAATCAGTTTGCAGAGCTGGCAGCGGGAGAAAGTGAGCTCTACAGTTATATACAGGCATCTACTGTGGATAAAACAGTAACAATTCATGTGGAAGAGGATTCCGATGTTTATGTGTATGTAACTACTTATGTAGACAGTATCAGCTTCAGTGCTTATAATCAGGACACAGGATTTTCTTCTTCAAACAGCTTCAGCGGGCTGGAGCACAGAAGGATTGTTCATTTTGGAGAAATGCCTGCTGGAACAGTAGTGACAGTGAATACCTCTGACAGTGACGCAACTACGCTGCAATTATATGCTTATGATTTTAACAGTGATGTATTTGACCAAGTTTATGAAAAATTAAGTTCAGAGCCTATGAAGGTAGAAGAATATGGAGATAATTATGTAAAGGCATCGGTAAATGCAAAGACAGACGGGCTTTTGTATACGTCGATTATTTATGACAGAGGATGGAATGTTTTGGTCGATGGCGAAGAGACAAGCTATACATCGATAAAGGATGCGCTTATGGCAATACCGGTAAAAGCGGGAGAACATACACTGGAGTTTCGGTACTATCCACAGGGAAAGAAGGCAGGAACAGTGATTACTGCGTTCAGTGTGGCGATTTTGGCAGGATTTGTAATATTGGAGAAAAAAAATAAGAAAAAAGAAGCGAAGCGCCTAGAAGCCGTTGAGGAAATGAAAAGAATGGAAGAGGAAGAAACGCCAGAGGAAAAACAGGAAGAAGAGGAAGAAATAACACAGAAAAAAGAAACAGAGAATGAAATGGAAGTGGCGGAGAATAAAATTGAAAATGGAAAAACAGAAGAAAATACAGTGTATATGGGGAAGCCAGAAAGTGAGGAGAGTTTGAAAATACAGAAGAATGATACAGAAATGGCGAAAGGAGAAGAGATACAGGATTCGGGAATTGACCAGAAGGCGATTTCTGAGATTATGAAGGAGATGGAATAGCAAGACAATAGTATAGTAAATATAAAGGGGCTGCCGCAAAATAGCTTCAAACACAATATATGTATTACAATTTTCTGTTAATAAACAATATATTGTGCCTGATTACTATTTTGTGGCAGCCCCTTTTTGCATGTATTTGATTTAAATACAAAATGCGGCGTAAAGAGGAATGGTCTTTTTTCCGTTCTCAAAGCCAAAATTTTTTGCACGAACTTGGTCGTTATCAGCTTATACAGTTCTGTATTGCAGGGAATTGGTAATATACAATTTATCACAAGCTTTCCACTTGTATGCAATGCTGTTGATAGCAGTAAAAATAACGGGTATAATTATAATCAATGAACGTGAAATTGTCGAAAATCTGTCTTTTATCGGCTATAATAAGAGAATGAACGGATAAGGAACATTGCCTATGAAATACAAGATACTGATTATTGATGACGAAGAAATGATATTATCCATGATGGAAAAGTGTTTAGGAGAACAATTTTTCGTATATACGGCGGAAAATGCAAGAAAGGTTGATTTTGTTATTTAGAGATAAATTTTCACAGATTAACATAATCAACGATAACTATTTTTCGCTAAAAACATAATTATTATATCACAAGGTTCTAAATTTGCAAGTCTTTTTTCAAAATCCCATTTTTTTCAAAAAACCTGAATATAAGCAGGTTTGTCTCATATTTAA
Source organism: uncultured Lachnospiraceae bacterium (assembly GCA_910585215.1). Lineage (GTDB taxonomy): Bacteria > Bacillota > Clostridia > Lachnospirales > Lachnospiraceae > CAG-303. The sequence goes on from CAJUDQ010000039.1 coordinate 25,789, forward strand.
AGTTTATATTTTAAACAGCATAGAAATAATTATAATTTTAAACAGTCAAAAAAATAGTCAATTTATATATCTACATCCTTTGGTTTTACAAAGATTGTAAAGTTTTTCAATCATTATAAAAAATTTTTAAGCAGTCAAAAAATCGTCATTTTGTTAAAAAACTTCAAAAAACCTTGATTTTATTGAGTTTTTAGGGGGTTTATATCTTATTATGTTAATCCACGATAAATCAAAAATTATAGCTGCAAAATTTGAGAATTTGGTGATTCCAGTATGAAAGCAGCCAGACAAAAAAGAGACAGGGTATGCCCGATATGTTATAGAAGCAAATTTTACAGCATGAAACGGGGCTATGGCGAAGCATACTCTTTTTAGAAAAAGGAGGCGGTAGATATGATAAAGGAAAATTTGATAAGTGACTGCTATGAAACATGGAAAAAAGAAAATCAGAACAGTTTAAATCCGCTGACCTTTCACAGATATAATAATCTGCTGGAAAAACATTTGCTTCCATATTTTAGATATACTGCTGCACAAAATATTACAGAAAAGGATATTGATATTTTTGTAATAGAAAAGCAACAGGAAAATATGTCCGAAGTAACATTAAATATGTTGATTATGCTGTTAAAAAAGATGTTACAAACAGCAAGCATTGACACAGTCAAACTTGGACTGGAACACACAGTCAGAGTAAAGGCAAATAAAAGAACTGTGGAAATAATGAAAGAAAATGAACAATATCTGCTTGACGAAATTCTGAACAGCAGCGAAGAACCAAAATATACAGGAATCAGCCTTGCGTTTAAAATGGGACTTGCAGTTGGAGAGGTTTGTGCTTTGGAATGGACAGATGTTGATTTTGGAAATGGAATAATACAAGTAAAAAATACAATGCAAAGAATCCAAAACAGGAAACATGAGGCAAAAAAGACATTACTTGTAAAGATGCCATTAACAAACTCTGCTCAAAGAGAGATTCCGATTCCTGATACGGTTATACAGGTTTTAGAGAAGTATAAAAGAGATAGTGGGTATGTATTGCAATGTAAGGAAGGAAAGCAGCCAGACCCGCGAAGAGAACAAATACGGCTGGAAAAGTTTTTTGAGAGAAATGAAATGAAAGAATATAATTTTCATACGCTTAGAGATACCTTTGCCGTAAGATGTCTTCGGGCAGGAATGAGTGTAGAAAATCTGAGCTATGTGCTTGGACATGCAAGTGTGGCAATTACAGCAGAGAGATATAAAGAGTTTTTAAAAGAGAAGCAGGAACGGATAACAGTGCTGCGGAGGATTATGGAGATGGTATAGATATGACTCAGAAAAAAGCTGAAAAAAATTTATTTCTGAATATCGCGCAGGTAGGCCATAAACGTATTCCTTCTCGTGAAGGTGGTATTGAAATTGTTGTTGAAGAATTAGCTACACGAATGGTAGAACAAGGTCACAAAGTGACATGTTATAATCGAAGAGGTCATCATGTGGGCGGAAAAGAATATGATACAAAAGAACTGAATGAATATAAAGGTATTCGTTTAAAAACTGTATTCACTATAAACAGAAAAGGGTTAGCAGCTGTGACAGCATCGATTGCTGCTGCATTTTACAGTGCATTTGGACAGTATGATGTTGTACATTTTCATGCAGAAGGACCATGTGCCATGTTATGGCTACCTAAACTGTTTGGTAAAAAATGTATTGCAACAATTCATGGATTAGACCATCAAAGAGCAAAGTGGGGAAGGTTTGCAAGTACATATATTATGATAGGAGAGAAATGTGCTGCAAAATATGCAGACGAAATTATTGTTTTATCAACAGGGGTTCAAAGTTATTTTCAAAAAACTTATGGAAGAAAAACCATATTTATTCCAAATGGAGTAAATAAACCTCAAATAAGAAAGGCAGATATTATAAAGCGGAAGTATAATTTGGAAAAAGATAATTATATTTTATTTCTGGGCAGATTAGTTCCAGAAAAAGGAATCCAGTATTTGATTCGGGCTTTTCACAAGATTCAAACAAATAAGAAATTAGTCATTGCAGGTGGCAGTTCTGACACTGTCCAGTTTATGGAAAAATTAAAAAAATTGGCCGGTGAGGATAGTAGGATTATTTTTACAAATTTTGTTCAGGGAAAAGAATTGGATGAGCTTTACAGTAATGCTTATGTGTATGTATTACCCAGTGATTTAGAAGGTATGCCACTCAGCCTTTTAGAAGCAATGAGTTATGGAAATTGTTGTCTGGTTTCTGATATAGATGAATGTACATCTGTAGTTGAGGATAAATCTATTATATTCAGAAAAAGTGATATTGATGATTTAAGAAAAAAACTTCAGTTGCTTTGTAATGATGAAAACCTTGTAAGAAAATACAAAATGGAAGCCGCAGATTATATATGCAAAAAATATAACTGGGATGACATAGTGAGTCAAACGTTGAAATTGTATTTTTCATCAAAAAATTATAGTAATGGGGAGGAAAAAAATGGTTGAAAAAGAAAAAAAATTAAATGGCACAGTGATTGTCACTTATCGTTGTAATGCACGCTGTTCCATGTGCAATCGTTATAAGGCACCATCCAGACCGGAAGAGGAAATTTCTATTCAGACAATAAAAAAACTTCCAAAAATGTATTTTACAAATATTACTGGCGGTGAACCGTTTATTCGTACTGATTTAAAAGAGATTGTACGTGAATTATATAAAAAATCAGACCGTATTGTTATTTCAACAAATGGATTTTTTACAGACCGTATTATTGAGTTATGTAAGGAATTCCCCCAAATCGGTATTCGTATTTCCATTGAGGGATTGGAACGGACAAACAATAAAATTCGGGGTTTACAGAATGGATATCAGCGTGGTTATAATACGTTGAAAAAATTGCGTAAAATGGGAATGAAAGATGTTGGTTTTGGTATGACAGTTCAGGATATCAATGCTTCAGATTTGGTGCCATTGTATAAGATTTCTGACAAAATGGGAATGGAGTTTGCGACTGCAAGCCTTCATAACAGCTTTTATTTTGTTGAAGCTAAAAATATCATTCATGACCGGCCGATGGTAGCAAAGAATTTTGAAAGATTAATAAATAAGCTACTGTGCAGCAGCAGCCCCAAAAAGTGGTTTCGTGCATATTTTAATCATGGACTGATTAATTATATCTATGGTCAAAAGCGTCTTTTGCCATGTGATATGAGTTTTGATACTTTTTTTATTGACCCTTATGGAGATGTCATGCCATGTAATGGCACTAAGGATAAGGAAGTTATGGGAAATCTCAATAAGCAGAGCTGGCAGGAGCTCTGGAATAGTGCAGAGGCGGAATCCGTTCGCAAAAAAGTACGCTGCTGTAATCGAAATTGCTGGATGATTGGCTCTGTTTCCCCTGCTATGCATAAATATATTTGGAAACCTGCTTTATGGGTAATATGGCATAAAATAAAGGCTTTATTCAGCAAACATCCGTATTCCATGTATGAGAACAGGATTTGTCGGGATTATCGTGATGGCAGAGTAAGCAAGAACGAGCTGGATAAATGCAGTACTTGTGATATGTGTGCAACAATAAATAATGGATTAAGCAGAGCATCTCAGGCACAGCTTGTTCAAAAGACAGGTGAAGAAATTGTTGACGCAGATATTGCCAGGCAGATGAAGAAACAATAGGAGATACTATAATGAAAAAGGCATTAATTGTAGCAAATTCTTCGGGGCTGATTACATTATTTTTAAAAAATGATGTTGAACTGTTGAAAAAAAAAGGGTATCAGATTGATTGCGCATGTAATACAAATTATCCGGATTCCAATACAGATGAATTTTTTCTTAAATATCATATTAATGTTGTACATGTGGATTTTCCAATTAGAAAATTAAATTTAAAAATGTTAAAATCATCTTATGATTCTTTCAAACAATTGATAAAAAACAGAAGATATGAGGTGATACATTGTCATAGTACAATTGCTGCTGTACTTGCAAGACAATGTGCAAAGAAGTATAGAAAAAAAGGATTGAAAGTATTATATACCTCACATGGTTTTCCTTTTTATAAGGGAGCTTCAGGAAAAAAAGCATTTTTTTACAAATGTATCGAGCACTATTATTCCAGATATACAGATGGAATTATTACTATTTGTGAAGAGGATTATAATAGTGCAAAAAAAATGCATTGTAAAAAAGTTTACAAGATAAATGGTATGGGAGTTGATTTAGACAGATTTCAAATTTTGAATTTTGACAGAGAGTCCTACAGAGCAAAACTGGGATTTAAAAATACGGATAAGGTGATTCTTTCGGTTGGCGAATTAAATACAAATAAAAATCATCAGGTTGTGATACGAGCTATTTCTATGCTGAAAGATAGTAATATTGTTTATGCGATATGCGGAAGAGAGGTTACTGAAATTGGTAAAAAGAGGGAGTTAAAAAAACTGGCGGAAAAATCAGGGGTCAAGCTTGTATTTTTGGGTTTCAGGTCTGATATTCCGGAAATCTGTCATTCAGTTGAAATAGGCGCGCTTCCATCCTATAAAGAAGGATTGGGCTTATCTGGTATAGAAATGCTGGCAGCGGGGATACCGGTGGTTGCTTCTGACAGACAGGGAATCAGAGATTATATAAAAGAGAATGTTACAGGCTTTCTTTGCAATCCGGAATCAGCACAGGACTTTTCAACAGGAATAAAGAAAACGTTTGAACTGTCGGAAAATATATTGACAAAAGAGGTCTGTATTTCTGCCGCGAAAAAATTCAGTGCATTGAATGCAAGAAATAAAATGGACCATATATATAAAGCAGTATTAGGGGATAGATAATGCGTGTGTTACATATAGCGATTGATACGGCAATGGGAGGGATTGAATCGTTCCTGTTAAATATTTACACCAGAATCGACAGAAATAAAATAAATTTTGATTTTATTGAGTATGGAGATATAAAAAGAGAGTTTGATTATCAGTATTCTGATTTGGGAGCTGAAATTTATAAAATTTCAGATAGAAAAAAACATCCTTTTTTGTCGGCAAAACAACTAAAAAATGTCATTAAAAACGGCGGCTATTCAGTTGTTCATATTCATAAAAATTCACTTTCAGATATAAGCGCAATTAAAATTTGCCAAAATCTGAATGTGCCGGCGGTTATTATCCATTCACATAACAGCAGCAGAGATAATAAAATTATAGTAATGCTTCATAAGTGGAACAGATTTTTTATTGATATGAAAAATATTCACAGGTTTGCATGTTCTGTGAAAGCAGCAGAATGGATGTATGGTTCAGATAAATCTGCAATTATTATAAATAATGGTATTGATACCAGACGTTTTGAGTTTAATGCAAAAATAAGGACAGCAGTAAGAGCCCAATTAAACATACAAAATAATTTTGTAATTGGAAGTACAGGAAGACTGACACACCAGAAAAATCCTTTTTTTGCAATAGAATTAATTCATAAATTAAGAAGAATAGATAAAAAATATAAGCTGCTTTGGGTTGGTGATGGTATTTTAAAAGATGCAATAAAAGAGCAGATAAAAAAATATCATGAAGAAGACGGCGTTATTATTACAGGAGCAGTAGCCAATCCCGAAAGCTATTATCAGGCAATGGATGTTTTTATTATGCCTTCGTTTTATGAAGGTTTTCCAATAGCAGCAATTGAAGCACAAGATGCCGGTCTGCCTTGCATATTGTCCGAAAATATTACATCAGAAGCGCAGCTGACAAAAGATGTATACTGGAGAAATTTAGATACAATGGATAATTGGATAGAAATAGTATGTAAAATTGGAGAAAAGGAACTTTATCGTAAAAGTAATCGTATGATTCTGATGAAACAGGGATTTGATATTAATGCAACCGTGGAATTTCTGGAAAAATTTTATCTTAACTATTCATAAAGGAGTATGTCAAAATGACTGGCAGAATAGTATCAAATACAAGACAGAGTAATATTGAATTATGTCGGATAATTGCAATGTTAATGATAGTGGCAGGGCATTTGACACAGCAATCAGGAATTTTGCAAAGGGGGGGGGTAAATTATAAATGGGCTGTTATTTTAGGAAGTGGTTCTGGAATTGCAGACAATATCTTTGTAATGATTGGGGCTTATTTTTTGGTTGATTTGTCCTTTCAAAGCCAGCGAATTATAAAGTTATATGCAGAGGTATGGACATATTGTGTTCCTATCACAATATTTATGACAGTGTTATTTCCAGAATATGTTGGAATAAAAGAACTTGTAAGAGGACTGTTTGTTTACAGTGGTTCGCCACTCTGGTTTGCATCGTGTTATATATCCATGCTTATAGTTACGCCTTTTTTGAATCGGCTTTTAATTTATCAAAAAGCTTCAAAAGTTATAATTTTACTATTGTTTTTCATTAATGTTATTCCAAGTACTTTTTTATTGCGTGGAGATTTTTTCTATTCGGGAGAAGTTGTATGGTTCTGTTTTTTATATCTGCTGATTGGTTATTTAAAAAAATATAGAAAAAAAATCAGGTTTAGATCGGAAGAG
>CAJUDQ010000040.1 GCA_910585215.1 uncultured Lachnospiraceae bacterium
TAATATTATAGCTATTTTTTATTTTTTTGTCAACTACAAAAGAACTGTTTTTTATTTTTATGTATATTGATTTTTACTATAAAATTCTTTCGACAATAAACACAGCCGCACATGCAAGCAACGCAACAGTAAGCAGACTCTTTCCTCTGTATGCCGCTATTACTGCAACAATTAATCCTGCAAGAGCAGAATAAATATTTGCCGTAGAATGTAAAATAGCCGGAAATGTCATGGCAGCCAGACAGGCATACGGCACATAATAAAGAAATGATTTGATATATCTGCTGGTAATTTTCTTTTTCAGCAATACCAACGGCAGCATACGAATCAGATAGGTTACTCCCGCCATAACCAAAATATAAATATATATATTGTGTTTCATTTTATTCTCCTTTTGTTATTCTATTTTTCCTTTTGTCATCTTTTTTAATTATCCTATTTTATCTTCAATTGGCCTCAACCATGCTGCAATACCTGAAATACTCACAGTTGTTATAATAATCACAAACCCTGATGTAATATTTTTCAGCACCGGAAGAATCGAAAACAAAAAACTGAGTCCCATTGCGGATAAAACAACAAGCAAAATAATATGATTTTCTCTTGCAGGTGGTATAATAATTGCAAGAAACATCCCATAAATGGCAATGCCAAGAGCACTGATTGCAAAAGCAGGCAGAATATTTCCTGACACTGCACCCGCAAGTGTTCCAAATACCCACCCTGGCACCGCTACGCTTGTAATTCCATAGTGATATGCCGGCGGCAGCGGACCGCTAAAATTCGCATCCAGCGCAAATATCTCATCTGTTACACTGTATGCCATAAGATACCTGTGCCGGACTCGTCTGCCTTGTTCCAGTTTCTGTGCCAGTGAAAATGACATAAGGCTGTAGCGTAAATTAATAATAAGCTGTGTCAGCGCAATTTCAATATAACTGCCACTCGCGGCAATAATTTCAAGTCCTGAAAACTGTCCCGCAGAAGTTACATTTGTAAGTGATATCAATACTGCCTGCAAAATTCCAAGTCCACTGGAAACAGATGCCATTCCAAATGTAAATGCCACTGCAAAATATCCCAATGCAACAGCAATCCCGTCGCGAAGTCCATGTTTGTAATCTATGTTTCTCAAAAAAGTATCCTCATTTCTGTTGTATTTTTCTATGATATATTATTTTTTACTGTCATTGTCCAGAGACAAAAACCATAACTTTGTATCTATTCTATTACCTTTTCAAAAATATACTTTAATAATTCATCTGAATATATTTTATCTTTTTCAATTATAATATATTTATTTTTGAGCCGTTTTTCTTCTGGCCATTTTTTTAACAATAATTCAGGAATAATTCCCATATCCGCCTGCTCAATCATAGTCAAATCAATTTCACTGTCCCCTGCTGCTATCATAGTCAAATCAAATTCTGTATTTTCTGCTATCACTTTGCTTAAATCATATTTTTCATTCCCTGCCGTCTTTGCTGCTGTCATCATTAAATCAAATATATTTTCTACCTTCGCAGTCACATATTCTATTCCCAACGCTTCTCTTAACCTGCGAATTGCATTTCCTTTCGTTAAATTTTTTGGAATTGCATAGATTTTAACACCATTTGAAAAAATATCCATTTTGCTTAAATCCAGTTTTTCCATAAGTTTATGCACTGTTTCTTCCGGCTCCGTGCTTTTGGTAAAAACAAATAACTCCTCAATAAACTGAACTTCCATACTTCTGTTTTTATCATATTTTAAAATATCCTGAGCTTTCCAAAGCTCATCCCATGACGTCTCCGCCAGCTTCAATGAATCATAATACCAGCACATATCCTTCTCTCCATCTTTTAACAATACTCCTCCATTACATGTCAATGCATATTTGGGCACCCCAATTCCCAGTTCTATTCTCTGATACTGCTCCACTGTTCTTGTTGTTACCGGCACCACCATTGCTTTCTTGGCTATTTTTGTCAACAACTGAATGCTCTTTTCTGTTATAAAAGATATCTCTTTATCTTTATAAATCTCCACACATCTTTTTTCCTCCCCAATCTCTCTTTTATAAGAATAAATCAGCGTATTGTCTAAATCTGTACAAAACATTTTCATAAATAACATCTCCTTATCTAAAAACCATATCTTATAAATGTATGTTTTATAATTTCTTCATACCAAATCAGAACAGCTTTTCATTATCAGCACTCTTTCAAAATGATAGAAACAATACCTATATATTACAACAAAATTACTCAGGCAGCAAACACTACCTGAGTAATTATTTATATTTTTTTGCTTGTGTTTTATTCATACTTTCAAATTGCTGTTTAATATTATTGCATTATTTATTATATAATTTAATCAATCTGACAGATGCAAGTAATATAAATGATTGTAATTTATCTGGTTGCAATGTATTATTATTTGTCATCCGTTCTAATAATATCATATATACTGTTTCCCTGATTACCTTTTATATGATACATTACATTATCATAGAATATATATTCACTTGTAAAAGCAAATTGTTTTTCCGTTCCATCCTCATAAATAAATTTCATAATATCTCCACCATCAATCTTTGGGTCCTCAATTTCAGTCAACTTTAATTCTTTTAAGACGCTACAAATATTCTGAATAACTGCTTTATTTTTTATTTCCTGCAAAGGATATGTTTTTCCAGTTTCAATTTTTACAATATTATCAAAAATTTTGTCTGAAAACGGGATGTCTGTTTTTTTATTCGTAAACGTTTCCTGATTTTGTTCTATCTTCTTATTTGATTTTGATTCAGTATCTCTACATGCTGTTAAAAAAACAAATGAGATTACCATTATTATGAAAATATATAATACCTTACGCATTTTTCATCCCTCCCTTAATAAAGACTTCTATTTCAAAGAAGCATAATTCTCAATGTTTATATTATGACTATGTAACCCAAATCAATATTTTTCATTTAAAACACTTATCTATTCCTATTCATCTATCTTAAATACACTATGCAAAGCATCGACAAATTCGTCTATTTGAGAAACATTAACTTTATATCTATAACCATCATACCATATATATCCTCCAGTAAAGCTGAATCCTTTTACAGTATTATCTTCATACCGAAACCGCAGCCAAGAACCCTCCCATATCTCCTCTTCTGGCGGTATATCTGATTCTTTTATTTTTTCACTAAATTCCAACTCCGAAAAACACGCACAGACTTTTAAAATTTCTTCCTTCTCTGTAAGTTCAAGCCGCTTTCCTCGAAGATACATATCTGCCTCTATTTTATTTACTCCTGCATAAAAAGTATTTGTAAAAATCTCATTGTTAGACTTTATTACATAAGTCTCCCTCATTTCCTCTGTTGTCTCTGTCTCATCCCTGCTCTCTTCTGTTTTTTTCTCATTTACATCTTTGTTACACGAAGAAGTAAATATAATAATACATATCAAAACAATACTATACTTTACTTTTATCATTTCCTAATCCCTTCTATCAATAAATAATTAATACAAAGTACTTTCCCATGAACATAAAAATCCAGAAGTAATTATTGTAGAGGCAGTATTATATAGAAAGGAAATTTTTTCCCCGTTAGGGTCCCATGCATAAACTGTTCGTATATTTGCAGCAGTATCTCTGATTATACATCCATATCCATAACCAGTTAATGTATGTTTCACATTTTGCCCTTCATCTTTACCTTTCATAAAAATAATAAATGGTTTATCAGCATTAATATTTTCTTTAATTTGGGTCCATTGCATCCGTGAAAGCAAGGTTTTATATGACAATCCAAAATCTGCCAAAATCTTTTTTACTTGCAACTTGATTATGGTAGCGGAAGTAGCTGCCCAGCATAAGTTATACCTCCTAAACACCAATTAGATTTTTACTTTTATTATTATTGTATTAACTTTGTTTTATTATTATAAAACATTTTATATTTTTTGTCAATTATAAAAATATGATTTTATTGAAAATATTTAAACAAATATTCAACATTCTATAAAATCCTTATTTTACAAATATAATGAAATCACATCTGATGTCTGTTACCAATGAATATAAAAAATTCAGGCAACAAAAAGCTGCCTGAATTCTTTATAAATCTCTCTTTTTACTTCTGCTTCATTACGCACTTTCGAATCAAATCCACCGGAATCATAGTAGCTCCCAATGCAAATACCACTATCCATCCAACCACACCAAATGGCACACAGCTGAACATATTCCCGATAAATTCAAATGCCGAAAATGGAATTAATGCAGCATTTACTATCAATGCCTGCACAATCAAAATAGTAAAGAATACCTTCAGAAAACCTGTATTTTGATTCAGTCCCTTAAAAATTCCAAATCCGTCGTCACGTACATTAAATCCGTTAAACAATGCACTCGCAATAAACAATACAAAATATGCCGTCAAATGCTCTGCGGACAATTCTTCCTTCGTACTTCCAAACAAATCCTGAAATATCGGAAGCTTAAAGAATAAAAAGCTCAAAATTGTAAGCCATGTACCCATTACAAGAATCTGTATTGCCATTGGCTTGCTGATAATACTTTCGTCTCTTCGTCTTGGCTTCTCTTCCATATATTTTTCAAGCGCCGGCTCATTTCCAAGCATAATCGCGCCCAATCCATCCATAACCAGATTTACAAACAGAAGATGTGTTACCTTCAAAGGCTCTTCCACTCCAAAGAACGGAGCAATTGCACTTACCACTACTGCCGCTACATTAATAACAAGCTGGAACTTACAGAATTTCAAAATATTATGATAAATCGTTCTTCCATACCAGATTGCATCCTTAATTGACTTGAAATTATCATCCAGAATAACAATTTTACCGGCTTCCTTTGCAGCCTCTGTACCGCTTCCCATAGCAAAGCCTACATCTGCCCGTTTTAATGCCGGAGAATCATTTACGCCATCGCCTGTCATACCTACAACAAGATTCATTTCCTGACACAGTCTTACCATTCTCGACTTATCTGTAGGAAGAGCTCTCGCAATTACTCTGATTTGAGGAATTATCTTCTTTACCTCATCATCGCTCATTTCATTTAACTGAGCAGAAGACAGCGCCTTGTCAGTATCATTTTTCAACAGGCCTGCATCCTTTGCAATCGCAACAGCAGTCTCAAGTCTGTCACCGGTAATCATAACTACCTGTATGCCTGCCTTCTGTACCTCTGCTATGGCATCCTTTGCCTCCGGCCGGACGTCATCTCGGATTCCCACCAGTCCGATAATCACCAAATCATCATTAATTGTATTTTCTATCAGTGCTTTTTCAGAATAGCCAAATGCCAGTACTCTCATTGCCTTTGCTGCAAGCTCGTCAATTTTTTTATTTAAAACAGTCATATCAAGCGGCTTGATTTCGCCATTTTTATCAAGATATTTTCCCGCTTTGGCAAGAAGCCGTTCCGGCGCGCCCTTATAAAAGGTCTTTCCCACACTGTCCAGCCTTGCCTGACTGAATTTGTTTGACGAATTAAATCCTTGCGATGCTGTGACGACATGCTGCTTATCCTGCTCCAGTATATGGAAAGTCTTTTCTCCCAGAAATTTCATCAATGCTTGGTCTGTTGCATTTCCACCAATCACTGTTCCAGATGCGTCAAACATGGACTGTGTGTTTTTTCCAATTGCAAAATCCAGATTTTCTTTTATCTTACCATACTTGTCAAGCTCGCCAATTTCAATAGAACCGCCATCTGCTGTAAAGAAATCAACTACCTCAAGCTTACCCTTTGTAATCGTACCAGTCTTATCACTAAACAAAATATTTAAAGAGCCTGCGGTTTCAATACCTTCCGCCTTTCTGACCAATACATTATGGTCAAGCATTTTGCTTGTATTCTGCATTAACACCAGTGATATCATCAACGGCAGACCTTCCGGAACTGCACAGACAATAATAACTACTGCAAGAGATACGGCATCCACTATTTTTCTGATTACCTCGCCTGCTCCCAGCGCAAAGAAATCGGCTGGTCCGCCTGCCAGAATAATAAAATGAACGATATATAATACCGCAATTACAATTGCGCCGATATATCCAAATGTAGAAATCTGTCCTGCAAGCTTTCCAAGCTTTACCTTCAGCGGAGAATCCGGTTCGTCTTCCTGCATTTCTTCCGCCATCTTGCCCATCATAGTCTTTAAACCGACTTTTCTGACATCTAAAATACCTTCCCCGTCAAATACAACCGCCCCGCGAAACAATGAATGTTTATCTACAAAAGTATCCCCTGTAATATCTTCTGCAAGCTGAAAATCAGAATCAGCAGCCGTTTTTTTACATTCCTCCGCCTCGCCGTTCAGAGCAGAATTATCCACTCTTAAATTTCCCGAAACAAGTACACCGTCTGCCGGAATCTTGTCTCCGGACTGGAGCAGTACCTTATCTCCCACAACGACGTCATCTACATCAATCACTGTCACTACGCCGTTTCGGTGAACCTTGCACTGGTCTTTCTTTGCGCTGTCTTTCAGTTCCCGATATTTTGTATCACTGGCAACGCCTGTCTTTGCTGATACAAATGCCACGATAAGAACAGCAATAATCGTTCCCAAAGGCTCATAAATCTCTGCATAATCAAAGAAAAACATAACTATCATCAGCGCCGCTATTGCAAGCAGAATCCGAATCATCGGGTCGCCGAATGTTTCTTTAAATTCCTGCCAGAACGTTGTGGGTTCAGAATCAGGGATTTCATTTGAGCCAAATTTTTTGCGGGACTCGTCTACTTCCTTATCAGTAAGCCCATTAAAATTCATAGTAATCCTCCTGGTATCAACCTTTCTTACTTTTCTATACGTATCTGTTTACAAGCTCTCCAAGGCCCGGGTCATTTGTTCCCTGACCAATCGCATTAAACTTCCATTCTCCGTTATGTCTGTATATTTCTCCAAAAATCATGGCTGTCATACCGGAATAATTATCTGTCAAATTATATTTGCACATCTCCGCATTTGTTTTTGAATCCACAATACGGATAAAAGCATTCTGAATCATGCCAAAATGCTGATTTCTCTGTACTGCCTGATAAATATTTACCACCAGTACAATTCTGTCATAATCTGCCGGAAGATTTGCAAGGTCAATCACAATCTGCTCATCATCTCCGTCTCCGGCTCCAGTCAGATTATCCCCCATATGCTGTATGGTGCCTGATGGATGCCTTAAATTTCCAAAATAAATAATATCTGCCTTATCCATAAGCTTTCCGCCTCTTAATACAAGTGCGGATGCATCGCAGTCAATCGGCTGCGGCTTTGGTGCAAACAGCTTCTTTGGTCTCTGTACTTCATCCCATCCAAGTCCTACGACTACCTTTGATAATCCTGCATTTTCTTTTGATAAACTGACCTTCTGGCCTTTCTGTAAACTAATTGACATAATTTATATCCTCCTGTCTGATATCATCAGCGGCATATTGATAACTTTTCCATGCTCTTGCATGTTTTTATCCTACTTCTACGCCATAATTTGCGCATAATGCTGCAAGTCCGCCCTGATATCCGCTTCCAATTGCATTAAACTTCCATTCATTTCCATTTTTATAGAGTTCTCCAAAGACCACGGCAGTCTCAATTGAAAAGTCTTCGCCCAAATCATAGCGAAGCAGTTCTTCACCTGTTTCTTCATTATAAATACGGATAAATGCATTGCTTACCTGACCGAAATTCTGTCTTCTTGACTCCGCCTCATAAATTGTGGCTGTAAATGCAACTTTTGTGATATCCACCGGCATAAGGGATAAATCAATCTTAATCTGCTCATCATCTCCGTCTCCGGCTCCAGTCAGATTATCTCCCATATGCTGCACTGCTCCTGAAGGATGTTGTAAATTCCCATAAAATACAAAATCCTCTGATTTTGATGCTTTTCCGCTGTCTGTAAGCAGAAACGCTGCTGCATCCAAATCAAAATCTGCTCCTGTATCAAATGTATTCACATCCCATCCAAGGCCTACTACTACTTTTTTCAGACCCGGATTATCCTTTGTCAAACTGACTTTCTGACCTTTTTGTAAATTAACTGGCATTTTTTACCTCCTGATTTTAAATTTTATCAAGCAATCAACACATTTAACTGTTGATTTGTTTTACAATCAACATTGATTGCTTAATCTATGCCTGCCTTATTAGGCTACTTCGATTCCATAATGTCCGCATAATGCTGCAAGTCCGCCCTGAAAACCGCTTCCAATCGCATTAAACTTCCACTCATTTCCATGCTTGTACAGCTCTCCTACCACGACCGCAGTTTCAATTGAGAAGTCCTCGCCCAAATCATAGTGAATCAGCTCTGTATTTGTTGCCTCATCTACGATTCTGATATATGCATTGCTTACCTGCCCAAAATTCTGCCTTCTGATATCCGCATCATAAATGGTAACCGTAAATGCAATCTTGGTAACATTTGCCGGAATCTTGGTCAAATCCACCATAATCTGCTCATCGTCGCCATCTCCCTCACCGGTCAGGTTATCTCCCATATGTTCTACAGCCTCGCTTGGATGCTTAAGATTTCCATAGAAAATAAATTCCTTCTCTGTTGGACATTTTCCGCTGTCTCCCAAAAGAAACGCTGCTGCGTCAAGGTCAAAATCATTGCCTGAATCAAACGCATTGACATCCCATCCAAGACCTACCATAATGCTTTTCAGGCCCGGATTTCCCTTTGTTAAATCAACTTTCTGACCTTTTGTCAAATTAATCGGCATAATAAATCCTCCTATAAATAATTATTTTTTATCTGGCATATGATACATCCTGTTAAAATCACTCTTGATTGTCTCAAGTCTGGCCTGGTCCTCCACGCGTTTTTTCTTCGCGTTTTCCTGAATCTGCCTTGTCTCTTCAATTCCATTCATGATTGTTCTCCAGGTTGTCTCCAATGTCTCTATTTTAATCGAACTTCCGGATGCCAGCCTTGCAGTCATTTTGGACTGCTCTACTGTATTCCGTGCGTTTTTAACCAGCATTTCATTTGTCTTTTCATCCAGGGCGGACATTGCCTCTGCCTGAATTTTCTGGCGTTTCAACATAATCGCCTGTGCAAGTGCCTGTTTAAATACAGGAAGTGTTACGATAAATGCTGAATTAATTTTTCTGACCAGATTCATATTGCTGAATTCCATTGTTTTAATCATAGGAATAGACTGCATGGCCACATTTTCCGCTGTACGCAAATCCTGCGTACGCTGTTCCAGCATGGCAAGTGCCTGATTTAATGTCTGTATTTCAAACTGTATGGAATTGTCGCCGCTGGTCTCCATATCCTGTGTACGCTGTTGAATATAAGCCTCTATTTCCCTGCAGCCCTGTTCACCCGCCAATATGTATTTTACCAAATCGTGATAGTAATTTACATTTGCGTTAAACATATCATCCAGTTTACGGTTTGACTGCTTGATTTCCTGCTCATAACCCTTAAGCTGCACATAGATTTTATCTACTTCCTCTCCCATGGTATGATATTTTGCCAGTATTTTTTCAAGCTGCTTTTTTAAATTGCCAAACAGCTTTCCAAACAATCCCGGATTCTCCCTGATTTCATCAATATCAAACTTCTGCATGATTTTTGCCAGAGTGTTCAGCATTTCACTGGAATCATCAAGCTGTGACATACTCATGCTGTTTAATACCACATCCGAGCATTTTGATATTTCTTCTGCCGCCTCTGCTCCAAAAGATACGATTGTTTCCAGACTATATACATCTATCTGGCTTGCAAGCGCATCCACTTCCGGCGAATTTGTAAGTGCAGTACTCATCTGTTCCCTGTCTGCAACAATATCATACTCCTGCACTACCTCGATTTCCTGCTGTGGCTGTGCTGCCGCTACGGCTGGAACCTGTGTCTGTCCTGCCGGTTTTTTAAAATCCAATGCCATAGATTATCCTCTCTTTCTTTTTTCTTGGACGCTTTTAATTGTTTCTTCCGAACAATTTCTGCCGCCATGAATGACGTGTATTTGATGAACTCAAATCAGGGACTGTCAAATCATAAACATATTCTCCAATCTGATGCTCTTCCATCACCTTTTTATTAAAATACTTCTCTACACTTTGATATCCGGTAGGTACAAAAAACAGAATATCAAAACCAGCAAGATTTAAAAATGCCATAGCTATACTGTCTTCGAGAGAAATCATATTTTCTCTTGTATTAATATAAATCACTTTCGGATTTTTTTTCGTAAAATCAAATTTCTGAATCCGCCTTAAAATATCTTTGTTCAGATTTAAAACTACGGAGATAATTGTATATTCTGTTCCGTTTTCAAAGGTTCCCCGAATCAATTTCTGTTCAATCAAAAGCTGCAGCTTTTCCAGAATATGATTTTGTATATCTTCTCTCAAATATCCATACTGATAAGCCTTATGAGCCTTTATTTTTTCCTTTAAAAGCCTTCTGTTTTTAAAAAACTCTGTGACATACTGTTTCACAGGATTTTCATCTGTGGAAGAAAGAAACGGCGCCTGTTTGATTACAAAGACATCCTCTGTAATCAGATTTCTGATACTGTCCCAGTAATTTTCAATCTGTCCATTTTTCACACCAGAAGCCTTGGCAAATATAACTGGTATATTTACCACTGAATCAACTGTGCTGAAATTCGGCCGGTATTTTAATTCCTGATTCCACAAAATAGCGATTTCCTCATACATCGTTTGAAGTGTTACAGAAACGGCTCTGCCATACTGCTGATTGCGGTATATGCCCGAATCCTGATACATCAGCTCATCAAGCTCCCTTTCTGCATGATATGCAGCAGTGCCCATGCGGATATCTGAATTTTCCCTTGGAAATTTCTCTACTGTCAGAGAATCCCGATAATTGATTTCATATAACAGCTTATCTTCCAGACAGCATTTTGTATTTAAATTTGGATTTAAAATAAGCACATCCGCCGGAAGCCTTGCTAAAAATTTTAAAAACAGTTCTTCATTTTCATTTTTACAGCCGCCCAGATAAATAAAAACGCCGATATCCGGCTGCTTCCAGTTCTTAAAAAGCTCATGCTGATAACGTTTCTGCCAGCAGAGAAGATAGACTGCTTTATTTGTAAGTTTATTGAGATTCATGCCTTCCTGCGCCTCCGCTTCCACCATAACATCAATAAACGCCTTATTCATCAGCCTTTCCAGCTCCATATTTGCTGTATATTTCAGATTTGACGACAAATCAATCAGCATCTGGTCGCGGTTTTTATAATTATTTCTGCGAATACTGCTGATTTCCTCCATAGAAGGAGCAGGAATCCTATTTTCTATAATAACAATCTGTCTTTTTGCACTTTTTATCTCAAGTTGAAATTGATATAATTCATTCAGATAAGTAAGCTTATCTTCCACTCCATTGATTCTGATAAAACAATTATAAAACAGTTTTTTGTCTGTTCCCCTTGTCAAAACACTTTTGCTGATATCCCAAAGACCCTTTCCTTCTATCCATGCATTGGTACAGTTTAAAAGCTGTGGTAAAATTCCATATAACCTCTGAAGATTCATCTGATTTTCCAGCTCTTTCCGAATCCATTTGATACTGAAATCCTGAGGAAATGCAGTAGTTCCAGACTGAAAATTTATGGAAAATTTTGATTCGGGGTCCAGTTTTTTGTAAGAGGCATCTCCTTTGTACTGGAGAAGCACAACATCACAGCCGGCATTGGATAAGATAGTAATCAGCTTTAATTCATAATTGCTTACCTCTCCCTCATATAAAATCTTCGGAATTTTGTTTTCTCCAAGCTGGCTGACAATACGTTCAAATTTATAATACAGCCAGCACATAAATTTAATATATGCATTTTTGAGCATATTATCATTTTTTCCGGATTTTCTCATTTCATCCAAGGTATCATAAACAGACATGGATATGGTCTGTCTCTGATAGTCGTTCATTCTGGGCAGCCATTTTTTCAGACTTGTCCCGATAAATCCCACACTCATCTGAAAATTCATTCCCATAATTTCATTATAATATTCCAGATTTTTTTCAGTCGGGTTTGGAATTTTTCCCTCTATGACTACTCCCGTTTTTCTGGCTTCCTCATAATATTTCAGTATGAAATTTTTAATTTCTTCGCTGTAATTATTTATTCGATAGAAATATACGCCCTTTTCACGTCTGTTGTTTAAATCAGTAAAATAATCCTGCAAATTTTGAAGTTGTTTGTGTTCAAACATCATTTATGATACTCACCTTTAAATTATTCTGTCAATCTTTTCGTTGTCGTCTTTTTATTGTAAATTATTTTCCTTGTAAATTATCTTTTATTATAAACTGTCTTTCTTTGTAAACTATCTTTTATTATACACTGTCTCTCTTTATATTTTTTCTGACTGTTGTTCTGTTACCTTTTTCTATTCAGTATAAATCCAAGCCACGCACCGATAATCCCGCCGATAATATGGCTTAAATTGGCTACATTATCCCGCACAAAAATTCCCTGATAAACCTGCTGACCGATATAGATAACTGCTACCAGTATAAAAGTAATTGGAATACTTCCATTTTTCATGCTGGTAATAGAGGATAATAATATCAGGGCAAATACGACTCCGCTGGCTCCAAGCATTTGTGTCCTTGGGAACAGAATATAATTTGCAATACCTGTACCAAGTGCTGTGACCAGTATAACAAATATCATATTGGCTGAACCATATTTTTCCTCCAGAAGAGGACCAACAATCAGGATAAGCATAATATTACCCATAAAATGGTCCCAACCGGCATGACCGAAAATATGACCGACAAAACGGACATAAGTCATCGGATTCAGAAGTGAAGAATGATACTCGCTGAATATTAAGTTTGTACTTGCATGGGACGTAACACTGTCTAAAATCAATGCAAGAAAACATATAATGGTAAATCCGAGGATTACGGGAGAATTGAAGGAAAACTTCAGCTCAAATTTGTTTCTTCCTGCCATGAAAAAGGAACCTCCTTGATAGTTTGTTTTTTACAGAAAATTGCTTTGTATTTCCTATGCCATTATAGCATTGAATGGGCGGGATTTCAAGCAATTGTTGGATATTTATGGATTTTTCAAAAAGAACTTTCAGTGTCTGACAAAAGTTATTTAAATAAATAACAAGCATGTCCGACATTGAAAGCTCTTTTGCAACAGATTGCGTTATCCTTCATCAGAAACAATTTTGGCGAGAATTTTGTATAATTCCTGAACTTCTTCTTTTGTGAGTGTAATTCCTTTGCCCATTTTTTCATGCTCCGGTGCCCAGTCTCTGATATCATATTTTGGCGCTGCACCGTTCCATGAAATAAGATTGACTTCTTTTGTCCAGCCTTTTGCACTTTCCGAAATATTTCCCAGCTCTTCTCTGATTTCATATTTTATATCTGCCATAATAATCTCCTTTTCTTTTTTATACAACATTTTTTACCAAATTCCAGAAAGAATATTTGTTACTTAATAAGTACTATGTCACTTTTTTGTTATTTTGTCAACAACAATTTAATTTTTTATTTCAATTATAATAAAATTATGATTAGATTAAAAATCACTTTGACAGGCCTTATCAGAAACTACCTGTTGACATTCTGTTTTGTCTGTGCTACAATCCCAGATATCGGGAATGAAGTTCTCCCGTGGGAAACCAAAACCGCATTTATGCTGATGACTTCTGCCAAATCTGCGCAGAAGTTGTCGGCTTTTTTGTTTTATAGGAAATTGCTATAAGCAGCTCGAAAGGGCAGCTGTATTATCTGCATAGCAATATTTTCCGGCTATAAAACAAACATTAACCATATATAAAAGGAGGAATTTTTCATGTTGACAAGTATTGCATTGATTTTATTGCTGGGACTTCTTTTGGGAAGTCTGTTTACAAAAGCCAGACTGCCGGGACTTTTGGGAATGATTCTGACAGGAATTGTGTTAAGCCCCCATGCACTGAATCTGATTGATTCTTCTATCTTAAATATTTCAGCAGATTTGCGCCAGATTGCGCTTATTATTATTCTGACAAGAGCCGGTCTGTCACTGAATATTTCAGACCTGAAACAGGCTGGCAGACCGGCAGTTCTTATGTGTTTTGTTCCTGCATGTGCAGAAATTATCGGCACACTTATTTTGGCTCCTGTTTTGCTTGATGTCACAATATTGGAAGCTGCAATTATCGGAAGTGTTATTGCAGCTGTATCTCCTGCTGTTATTGTTCCAAGAATGATTGAGCTTATGGAAAAAGGATACGGTCGGAAACACAGTATTCCTCAGATTATACTGGCGGGCGCCTCTGTGGACGATGTGTTTGTAATTGTTCTATTTACCTCGTTTACTGCTCTGGCAGACACAGGCGTTCTATCTGCCGGCAGTTTTTTGAAAATACCTGTATCCATTCTAATGGGTATTGTCACAGGAGCAGTGGTTGGGGCTTTACTGGTAATATTTTTCAAAAAATTTCATATGCGGGATTCTGTAAAAATTTTAATTCTTCTCAGTCTCTCTTTTTTATCCCTTGAGCTTCAAAACCGGCTGGAAGAAATTATTCCAATCTCAGGACTTCTGGCTGTTATGAGCCTTGGAATTACAATAAAACAGAAATACTGTACATTGGCAGTCAGACTGTCAAATAAATACAATAAGCTGTGGGTAGCGGCAGAAATCTTTTTGTTTGTGCTTGTCGGAGCAACCGTTGACTTGAAATATGCCGCAGCCGCAGGTATAAAGACCGCATTATTCATTCTGGGTGCTTTATTTTTTCGAATGTTGGGAGTTGCTCTCTCTCTGACAAAGACAAAGCTTACCAGAAAAGAAAAAGTTTTTTGTATGCTTGCCTATACTCCCAAAGCAACTGTACAGGCAGCAATTGGAGCCATACCGCTAACTATGGGGTTATCCTGCGGACAGACCGTACTGACAGCTGCGGTGCTGTCTATCCTTATTACAGCGCCTTTTGGAGCGATTTGCATAGATGCTATGTATCAAAAACTGCTGAGCAGAACATAATTATCTTCTTTTGCAAAATCCCTGTATAAAGGGATTGATATATTCATATCCCACAGCAAGATTAATATTCTGCCCATAATCAATTCCCGCCGTGCTGATTCCGATTACCTCTCCATACATGTTAAAAACTGCGCCGCCGGAACTGCCCCTTGAAGTCGGCGCGGTAAACTGTATCATATTTACATCGTCGATATTTCGAAAACCGGAGATAATACCATCAGATACCGAATTAAACAGACCAAGCGGACTTCCTATGGCTACCACTTTCTGCCCGCGCACCAGAGGCTTTTCTCCCTGATAAAAAGGTACCGGCTGTAGCGGTCTGTCGATTCTTATAATTGCAAGGTCAAGAAGCTGATTATATTTTATCATTTCATCGGTCTGATAAACCTCATCGTCTCCCTCAATTCTGACAGAATAAAGATATCCCTGACAGGCGACATGATTATTTGTCAATATGTATCCCTGCTCATGAATCATAATACCAGAACCGCTTCCTAGAGGCTTTCCCTTTTTATCATGTATTGTAATCATAACAATTGAAGATGCCAACAACGCAAGTTCTTCAAAGGCAAGTTCCTGTTTTGGTACTATATGCTCCGGTGTTAAAATAGCGCCGGAATTTCTTTGTGTCTGACTGTCGCGAAACACCTTCTGCCGGTTCTGCATTTGTCTTGTTCTTTCATCTCTGTCGGCTCTTCTTGTATTTACCACAATATTTTTATTTTCGGCCCCTTCGGAAAGATATTGCGGGATATCGCACTTTCCAAATTCCCCCAGTCTGATATCCATGGATAAATTTTCCAGTGCCTTTCCGGGTTCCATATCATTTTCTGTCCGCAGCATGAATACGTCTATTCCAAAAAATGTCAGAAAATAACAAAACAGATACTCCTGCTTTTTCAAAGAACCGCTGTAAATAAATTTACGATTTTCCGAAGGCTTCCAGTTCTGAAAGAATACCCCACATACTTTGTTTATCCAATACATCAGTTTAATTGCAAAATTCTGCTCCATGGAAGCACTTACTCCCGCGGTACACGAACGGAATTTTTCTGTTACCTGACAAAGGGCATAGCCGGCAAGCCTTTCTAAATCCCGCCCTTTCAGGCATTTGGCTGTAACGGACTCTTTCCCTCCATTTATCCAATCCTCATACGATTTTTTATAAATCAAAATATCTGCATTGTCTGTAATTTGGGGCAGTGCGTTTATTCTTATGTATTTTCCATTGCCCTCATGCATGCTTTGTGTCAGCATTTTATCAACAGAGATAATATCTGCAGACAGTCCGTTATAAACGCCCAACGCCCGAACAAAGCAAACCGGCCGTTCACTTTTATTCATATCTGCACCTGCGCAGTCACCGCAAGAACCGACATCACAATTTAAACCGGCAAAATCCATAACAGAAGCAATCCCTGTTTTGTTATATGTTATATGAAACTGCATATTCTCCATAATAATTCCCTTTTTCTCCATATTTCATTATTCCATTTAATTTTCATCTAAATCAACACATTCAAAAATCCTATCGCCAGACCAATCAAAGCACCCAGATACACAATCGCATTCAGCTCCTTTTTCATAACAGCGAAAATAAGCTGTTCAAGCTGTGCCATATCCATTTCACATATTTTCTGCTCTACCAGTCCGGCAATATCAATTTCATCTACGATACTTTCATAATTTTGAAAAACAATTTCTTTATATTTTCTTTCTATAAGCTGTCCTGCTTCCTCTGTATCAAAATTATATTTCAATAGAATATCTTCTATGCGCATATCAGACAGCTCGTCTATTTCATGGTCAATCGTTTTTTTGATAAATTCTTTTCCATCATTCTCCATATAGGTCTGAATCCATTCCCCTATCTGGTCGGAGATATCGCCCATCACTTTTTCGTTGAAAAACATTGCAAGAAATCCACCGGTAAGTTTTTCCTGCATAAAGGAGGTTATCTCTTTTGCAACAACAGATTTGATATCTAGCTTCATAACAAGGTCTGAAATAATATCGCCCACTGAACGTTCTCCCTCCCTTGCCTTTGGGATATTCAAATGATAGTTCATAATTCCTGTTCTTATTTTTGCAACTGTTGTTTCTTTTGTAAGAGCCTCGGCAATATCATTTTTTTCCAGCAGATTATCATTTATCACTCTTCCAATTGCATGTGCAACTTCTTTTTTTCTTTTTGGAATCATTCCCGGTGTAAACGGCAGCTTTCGGCCAAAAACTTTTACTTCCTGATAAGGCCGGAACAGCATTTTTAATGCTATAAAATTAGTAAAACAACCAATTACTGCTCCAATCAAAGGTTCTAATATCCAATCCATTTTTATCTCCATTTCCTGTTTTCGTTTTTTATAAAATATTTTATCCATTCCAAGCTTTATTGAGACACTGATTTGAATAAATATCCATTGAAAAGGGTCTCAATCAGCTTCTTTTGAAATTATAACACTTTTTTAAATTTATACAAGTTCTATCTACAATCACCCTTTTATTTTCCTCAAACTCATCCTATATTCAAGAATAAAGAAAGAAAAATTGTAAATATATAAAACAGGAAAACCAATAAAACTGAGCTGTTACAATTTTATTAGTTTTCCCAACACATCATATTTTCCAAATAAACAAATCTAATAATATGTTTTTTCCAAGTCTTCTTTTGTATACTGGACAGTTCCTGTTGGATGATGCGGCGGCGCATAGATAGAAGACACTTTTAATGGAATTCTGCCGACATTAATTACATTGTGCCATGTTCCCGCCGGAACAAAAATAGTATCTCCCACGCAAGCTTTTATGTGAAAATCCAGTCTGTTTTCGCATTGCCCCATTTTTACCTGAGCAATTCCCTGCTCTATTCGAATAAACTGGTCTGTATCTTTATGCATTTCCAGACCAATATCTGAACATACAGGAATAGACATCAGTGTCATCTGTGCATAACAGCCAGTCCAAAGTGCAGTACGATAAGTTGTATTTTGTATTGCCTTTTGCGCAACATTTGTCACATAAGGGTTCGGTCCAAAATCTGTTTGTATTTTTAAACAATCAGTATTCATAACATATTCTCTACTATTTTTTTATAGTATATGCATTCTGTTTTTTTGTGTTAATCTATTTACATAATAGTCTTTTTTTGATATTCTGTTTTTTTGTAAACTGTACTTATTTAACCTGTAAATAAATATGGTAAAAAATTTTACAAAGAATAGCGTTTGCATACCATGTGCTTCTATGTTATAATTGTAAAAATAATGCCATTGAAAAATAAAAGTCTGTAATCTGCCGTAAAAAATAAAAGGAGTTTTAACCCGTTATGAATAATTCACCCCTATATTACAGTGTCGGCCCTCTTCTTTATTGTCCTGCCAATAATGAAAGCATTGTAAATTCTCTTACAAACGAAAAATTCGGCTCGAAATTTTCTCTTGCCATGTGTCTTGAAGATACTATAGGAGACAATTGCGTCGAGGAAGCAGAAGATAAATTAATCTATTCATTACATAAATTGCAGGAAGCTTTGGAAACAAAGACTTTTTTTATGCCAAAGCTGTTTGTACGAATAAGAAATGCAGAACAAATACAGCGTTTGCTAAAAAGAGCCGACTGTGCCGCTTCTCTGATTTATGGATTTATTGCTCCCAAATTTTCTATCAATAATGCGGATAATTATATTCATGTTCTTACTATATTAAATGAATCCAGCCGCCATCCCATCCGATTTATGCCGATTTTTGAAGACGCTTCACTGATTCATCTTCAAAAACGGTATGATATTTTATATCAATTAAAACAAAAATTAGATGCTGTCTCTGAACTTGTATTAAATATTCGGGTTGGCGGAAATGACTTGTGCAATCTTTTTGGTTTTCGCAGAAGCAGTACAGAATCTATCCATACTATAAGACCTGTCGCAAATATTTTTTCAGATATTATAACTGTTTATGGCACCGATTATGTAATTTCCGGTCCTGTATGGGAATATTATAACGGAGAAGGCTGGGAAAATGGTCTGATAAATGAGCTGAAAGAAGACCGGTTAAATGGATTTGTCGGAAAAACCGTGATTCATCCCAAGCAGATTCCATTTGTAAATCAGGCCTATATGGTAAGTAAAAAGGATTATGAAGATGCCTGTTCTATTTTAAACTGGAATACAAATTCTCACTCATATGTATCTGGAAGCATAGAAAAGGAGCGTATGAATGAATATAAAACACATCAAAAATGGGCTGAAAAAATAATGTTTCTTGCAAAAGCATATGGTATTTCAAATGCTTGTAAAGAACATCCATAATATATTCCAAAAGAAGTATGTAAAACAAGTCTGCACATATTGCACACTTTATTTACATACTTCTTATATTTTCAATCTATTGTATCAAGCATGCCATTCCTTTTACTATTTTTTCACCTATTCCTGTTTTATCAAAAAAGCTTGATATTTAATTATAGATATTTATTCAGTTATCGATTATAATCCGCTTCCAAAGGCGCGATTACTTCTGGATTTTGCGAAACCCAGGTAACAGCACACGCGCATAGCGCCGCACATAAATTATCCATAATCCGGCCTTCATCGCCAGCCATAATCAAAAGATTGGTCAAAAGCTCTGCCGACTGGATATCATCTTCACTAAAGGCATTGCCAAGAGAAAGATATTTTGGAAAGGCACGTAACATTTTTCGAAAATCCTCATCCCAATTCATACCGCCGTTATCCAGAAATTCATGCTGAACTCTGCCTGCAATGCGAATAATTTCTCCCTGCGCAGTTTTTGCACGCCCTGACGGCGGAACAAGATAACTCCAAAGCTGGTGAAACTGTGCAGTTTCCTCGGTTTCTGTAATAATAATTGGAGATACTCCATCATGAACAGGAGTTGCCTCTGCTTGTTTTTTAGGTTCTTCCATTTTGTTTTCCTTTCTAAATTTGAATTTTGATTTGCATTTCAAATGAAATGTTATGTATCTGCTATCTTTTTTATTATCCCGCAGCTTTTATAATGCTTTAACGGATAATATTCGATTTCCACACCTTTTTCCTCCGCCAGCCTTTTGATATGCTCTAACGCCGCATCATGTTTAAATTCTTCTCCAATCAGCACCTTCCATGGCACACGTCTTAGCAAAACTCTGGTCGTCTCCCCGATGCCTGGTTTTATGAAATTGATATCCTGAATATCATAATTTTGTGCAATCTGTTTCACTTCATCCATGCCCTTGTCATGAAAAATTTTCTCTATTTCTTTGTTTTCTTTTTTAAATTCTGCCTCAATCGCATAAATAAATGGATAGGATAAATCCGCCTTCTGTAAATTTTCATAATATACTGCACCATGAAAATCATTTTCTCCAATAATATCCCGCCGGAAAAATGTTCTGCTG
The DNA here is from genome assembly GCA_910585215.1 of uncultured Lachnospiraceae bacterium. Taxonomy (GTDB): domain Bacteria; phylum Bacillota; class Clostridia; order Lachnospirales; family Lachnospiraceae; genus CAG-303. The sequence continues at coordinate 20,401 of CAJUDQ010000040.1, forward strand.
ATAAGACCAGATATCGTACTGTTTAAACAGGCGCTGGGTATCAGCAAATCTTCATGTGTTCCATAAAACTTTGTGATTCCCGCAGGGTCTGCAAGCACCGCAAGGTCTTTGGAAATACCCTGAAACTCTTTTACTGCCTGTTCCAGCTCATTTTGAATCGCTCCTTTGCCAATCCAGCCGTCTACAAATAAAATATCCTCCGGCTTATGTCTTTGCAAAATATAACTCACAGCATTTTTATCAATTCCCATTCCTCTGATAATTGAAATGGCATAATGGACAGGATTTATCTGATATTTCCAGTTTAGATATCTCTTTAGCAGAATACCGGCTGGAATCCCTGCTCTTGCAAGAGATACCAGCACAATAGTTTTCCCCCTGGCTGAGATAATTTTATCCGCCAATTTTCCCACAGCCTTTGCAGTCTGTCCGGCATAACCCTTCAATGCAGTATGATATGCCTCCATATATTTTTCGGAAGGTGCATATTCCACTGGAAGCATTTCGCAATAATGCCTTCCCGACTGAATCATGCGTTCCCGTTCTTCTGTGGACTGTGGCTTTACAAGCCCTGTAATATCCTTTAACAGCAAAATGACGTCTTCTTCCTTATAAGAACTTCTCATTTCCTGCACCACCTGACAATAGAAATATCTGTATTTCCACGACTCCTGAGAGCATTGACCAGAGAAGAAATTCCTTCTGTCTGACCTTCTTTTGCATCTGTTATAATAAATACCCTGTCATATTTTTGTAATTCATAAATATAGGTAACTCTGTTCTTATCATAAACACTTCTAAGCTCAAATTTTATATGCAACGGATAAGAATATGAGTCGCTCACAATAATCGGACTTCTCGTTGTTGCATGAAATTTTACATAATATCCCATATCCTCAATTTTTGCTGCCACATACAATGCAGGATACATAAATTCTTCTGTTCCAAGCACAAGAATTTTACTGTTTTTTGCAGAATCTGAAACTTTGTCAGATTCTGCTGCAGTTACAGACATGAAATTTTTACTGTTTTTTTCTGTTCTGGAACAGGAACGGAAAATTTCTGTTTTTATTTGCTGCCACAATGTTTCACAGGCATTTTGATACTCTTTTCCCTTTGTCATACATCTGGCATTTTGATATCCATCTGCCTTCAATTCCAAAATATTTGTATTCCACTCTGCTTTTTTCAAATTCTTGATTAATCCTACATAAGTACCGTCTATTTTGAAACGTTTTGCCCAGAGTTCATAAATATCATGGTTTGTTTTTAACAGATAATGACAGGATATCTTCTGCTCTTTATAAATCCTTTCGGATTCTTTATCCATACTGTTTATAAGAGAGGCTACGGAAAAAGGAATCTTTACGTCAAATTCTCTTTTTATCGCATGAATAATATTCAAAATTGTATTTCCTGTTGTAATTTCATCCTCTGCGAATACAATTCTGTCAATCTTATCAAGGGCCGATTCAAAAGATTCCCGTACCAGTCTCTGTTCTGTTGCATGACTGTGAGCTTCTGTAAAATACAGATAGCTGACTCCCTCCACGTTTTCTCTGGTTGTCTGCATATAAAGGCTGTCTGTACAAACTGCAAGCGCTGCCCCTATTGCGGTAGCTGTTTCAGCAAAGCCGATAATGAAAAGCCGTTCTTCGACATATTCTTTTTTTATCAATTCAGCAAGCTCAAAAAACATTTTAAGTGCCTTTGAGGGTGCTACGGGAATATGTTTTCCCTGCAGCTTGTTTATGACAAGATAGCCTCTTTTGTTATTATTTTCCCGTCTGGCAATAGTGACGAGTTCATTTTCAGAATACATAGATACCTCTGTTTACTCAATTCATTTTTGATATGTGGATATTCCTATTTTTTAATATATTGATACAGGCCAACTACCCACTATCCAAAAATAGCGGGACCTGGCCTGTTGCATAGTAAAAAGGGCTTATTTTTAAAAATCATTTCCTATATGCAAATATCAATATTCTGTCCCAAATCTGGATTGACAGAAGCCTCCATCATTTTTATCATACCCTGTCCCAAATCTTCTATCAGTTCCAGAGAATTGTCGAGTACTGCCACGCCTACATCAGATTGAAGCTGTGACATCTGCATTGCTGTTGATAATGCTGCAATATCCATAAAAAACACCTCTTTTCCTTTTTATTTTATAATAAATATTTTCCAACTGTTATTTTAAACTGACATTGTTTTTTTTCGTCTATTATACGGTTACAATTGGATAAATATTTCCTTCTTTGTCAAATTCCAGCGGCGCAAGACACACCTCTCTGTGCCAGCCCTTCCCTTCCGAATATTTTTCCAGTGGGGTTCCAAAACGATGATAAGCAATATAATATTTATCTTCTGACAGTTTCAAAATACTGTGATGGCCAGTTCCCAATATATCCCGTTTTACATCCTTCTGCAAAAGAACTCCTTTAAATTCCACAGGTCCGTACAGGGATTTTGAAACTCCATAATTTACATGGTAGTTCTCGCTTCCTGTATCGTCACAGGACCATGTAAAATAATAGATATCCTCTTTCTTTGTAACAATTACAGATTCACGAAAATCTGTCAAACCTTCCAGATTTTTCAGGGTATCACATTCTATATGAAGCATATCTTCGGACAGTTTGGCAACAGCTGCCTCACCATTTCCAAAAAACAGATATGCCGTATCTCCTTCCATATAGACAGACGGGTCTATGGTCTGGCCCATTTTAATATTGTATTCCCGCATCATATCCATTGTCACCATAGGCTCAGGCATGGCCTCGAATGGTCCTGTCGGAGAGTCTCCGACTGCCGCCCCGATACAGGATATTCCCTGTTCATTTTTTGCACAGAAATAATAATAATATTTTTCTCCCTTGTTTGCTATGCATGGCGCCCATGCGCTTCCCACGGCCCATGGCACCTGCTCTGTGGCCACATCAAGAATCGCTGTTCCCTTGTTAAAATCCTTTGTATCCTGTGAGGAAAATACAGAAAACTCATGGCCGGACCAGCCTTCATAACCGTCTGTTGTAGGATAAATATAATAAGTACCATTTTCATAATACAAGTCAGGGTCTGCAAACAATCCTTGAACCACTGGATTTTCTCTGTCAAAATAATCACACAGCTTGTCATATTCCTTGTCTGTAATTTCAAGAACTCCTCCGTGGCGTTTTTTCACCTTTCCCATATTGTACTGCTCTGGTGATAAAATCTCAAATTCACCGGAAGATAAGTTCTGTGTAGTCATTGGAAGATAACCCTTTCCAGCAGCAAACTGGTCTGCGATAAGACACCATGTCTTTTTGTCTGGCAGCAGATATCCCTCTGGTCCCTCTACTCCTTCAAGCTGTTCAAGAACCTGTGAATCTATCTTTACAAATTCTCCCCTCAGAGAATCAGCACTTTCAAGAATCAGCCGTTTGGTCGTTTCATCTTTGGAAATGCGATAGTAATGCCCACAATCTTCGAGAATCGTGGTGTCTATTACATGATTTTCACGCTCCATATACAAAAAGGTTTCAGAAAATTCATAAAAATCCTTTGTATAAGCAGCATAAATTCTCTGTTTTCTCTTCTGCTCGCCTTCTGCCTGCACATTAGAAGCAAAAAAAACAAAAAATTCCTGTCGTTCTCTGTCAAACACTGCCTCCGGCGCCCAGACACATCCTGCCTCCGGTATTCCTACTGTACAGGCTCGCTCTTTGCTCCAGTGTACCAAATCTTCACTTTCCCAGACAATCAAATCCCTGCTTCCTTCTTCCTGAGCTGCTCCCCATCCGTTTCCGGATGCAATTCTTAAATCAGTCGCAATCAGATAAAATTTTTTATCCAGCGGACTTCTGACCAAAAACGGGTCTCTGACACCACAGGTTCCGGTTTCAGAATATAAAACCGGCCTTCCCGCATTTAAATCATGCCAGTGCAGCCCGTCTTTGCTGACGGAAAAATAAATTTGTTCTCCGTTTTCCTGTTCACCAATAAAATGAACAAATAAATATCCTGCCATCTTCTTGCCTCTTTTCTTATTTTCTTTTTTCCTTAAAATAAATATTGTAAGATATTACATAGCTCTTTACTGTTTTATGATTCATATTATAGACATTCTATATGGAAAATGTCAATGTTATTTTACTACTTTATATCTTAATTTCCCAGACTTTTTGATTGCTGCGAAAATAGAAATTTACTACTTTCATTATAGGCAACAGATATATTCCCTATTTTATAACTTCACTGCACTTACAGCATACATCCATGCGACACAGTTAAAAAAACTGCCACTGTACAACCTTATATCATACAGCGGCAGTCATCCAAAATCTCTTTTTTTCGATGCCTTTAAAATCCGCATAATCTCTGACCATCCGCCAGTACTCATGGCATTTTCAAATTCCCCCATAATTTCTTTATTTGGAATAAACGCTTCTTTTGTTTCAGAATGATATCCAAGATAGCCAATATGGACTAACAATGTAAGAACATCGTCTTTTGTCCCGAAATTACGCACATCATTTTGGAAACTTAATATATTTATTTTGACAGATTCACCTGCAAGCATTTGAATAATATCCAGACGAAGCCCGTCAAAATCCATATATATTTTTTTTAACTCTTCAACTACCTCTTGTTCTAAATATTTTGTTACGTTTCTCTGGTTTGAAATATGTTTATGAATTTTTGCCACTTTTTTCTTCTGCTTTTTATAATTATTTGACTTCTCTTCCCCTTTTTTGAGCCCTTCCTGCGTGCCAGCTTCCTTTGGGCTTTTGCCAGTTTTTCATGGCTTTCGCGGTAATCTCCCTTTTTATTTTGATTTGCCACTATCTTGTAATATTATTCCTTATCCGCTATAAGAGTAAATTCCCCCGGTATTTTACTGTTTGTCCACGCAGGATGCTCGTCGAATTTCTTTAAAACAAAACCACTATTTATCACTGAATTAATAATTTCACTGATTGTATATTTCCTATAACTGCATTTAGGCATCTGTCTTCGGATATCTTCTTCAAAAAAACGTGCATGTGCCATTTCGCCTTCAAAAATATCTGTTGAAAAATAATCCATAACGGGCTGTTTCAAATCCAATATGTCTGATATTTTTGTAAATGGGTGAAAGTCACTGCATATCATTTTTCCATTCTTTTTTAACAGAGCATACATAATCCTCATAAACTCGTCAATATCATGAAAATAATGCAACACACCGCCCTCCATAAAAATTACATCAAAATAATCCCCATATTTTTCTGTATTAATTTCCAATACATCACCTACCTCAAAATTTATATGGACACCTGCTTCTTTTGCAACTTCAAGCGCATATTTTTTATTGTCTTTTGAAATATCAAAAATTGTAACCTCTGCCCCTAAAGCGGCCAGTGGAACAGCCTTTTTCCCACAAGAACCGCAAATATTCGCCACTCTGATATCCTTATAAGTATCAAAATAATCGGAATACCTCTTTAACATTCCAATCGGATTTTCCACAGCTTTTTTTGCTCTTTCAGAAGGCTTTCCAGACTGTGTTACCCAAAATTCATACGCATTATACTCCCACGCTTTTTTGTTTTGATTGCTGTAATCTTCCAATTTCGTTTATCCTTCCTTTCATTTCCAGTCAGCCAAATTCCTCTTTTACTTTTCATTCAGTGAAGAAATCCATTCCGAAAGCGTACGTTGTGCCCACAAAAAAACATCTTCTCCTTCTGGAGCTGTCATATAGGCACATGAATGATAAAGGATATCTGGAATTTTTCGTTGGACCAAATGAAGTTCATTTACATATGGCCACCACTCAGCACCATAAAGACTGTCCTCTGTTTCCTGCCAGATAGAGCACAAAGGTCCCTCCTCTGCGCCGTCATCGTCTAACAATCCTATGGTGAGAACATACGCCAGTTCTTTTATCCAATATTCTCTATGTTCTGCCGGAAGAGCCATTTCTGGCAGCCTTCGATGTAAATCTACACACATCTCCTTATACCCATATTTGTCATATGCATCTGCATCCACAATAGGCAGTAACATTAGAAAAGTATCATTATCCAGATTTTCCACTGCACGATACGGCAGACAGGGTAAAATCACCTTCTTGCCTTCTATTCTGTACTCTACATGATATCGATACATCAATATTGTTATTTCCTTCTCATCTGCAATAACAGTATGGCAGACAGGAGAGACCTGTTTCTCTTTCTCATTACCAAACACTTGATTTATCCACTTCATAGAATAAGGATAATATGTAACAAGGCGATTCAATAAGCCATAACATTGTGGAAATGCGGAATACATCCAATATTCCAAAAAAGGCCAGTATGTCATAGTCATTGTGTCCGCTTTAATAAGTATATTGGTATTGTCAATATTTTGATAAAACATTTTACCAGAATCCATAAATTTATCCTTTCTTTTATATAGACAATTTTGATTTATAACGTTACTTAATATCATAATTATAACATAGGCGGACCTATAATCTCAATAAAATATTTCATACGTTTTCTTTATAGATTATGCTTGTTTATTAATTGTACATTACCCATACATTCTATGATATAGTCAATATGCTTTAAAAGTATCAGTCAAAAATTTTTGTGTTTTTGTGTATACTCTGACTGCATTATTTTTATTTTCAAGAGTATTGATTATAATATAAAAATAAGAAATAGCTGTCCGTTTCGTTTATCATAACCAGACAACTATTTCTTATAATTTTTAATTTTACCTCATCACATCTGTCTCAAACATACAGCCGGCTATACTATATACTCCTTCAACGCCTTCAAAATTTCTGCCGCCCCATCTCCGTCCTCATAAATTTTAAGCACAATCGGCTTTGACAAATCCATACTGAAAATACCCATAATAGATTTTGCATCTATTGTATATCTTCCGGAAACCAAATCCATATCTGTATCAAATTTTGACACAGCTGCCACAAAGCTTTTTACCTTATCAATATTATTTAATAATATTTCTGTTTCAGTCATTTTTTTCTCACCTTTCTTATGATTTATTTTCAACATACAGACAAAAAGTTATCAGCCTTTCTCACACTTTTCTTTTTTGTATAAACTGCAGCACTTCATCTTTCTTTGGCATAACTTTCAGTGCCCCTTTTCTTGTCGTAATTATCGAAGAGGCCGCATTTGCAAATTCCAGCATGTTCTTCAGCTTCTGGGTGTCCATTTCATACAAACCATTTTCCAGAACTGCATTTAAAACGCATGCCATAAAGGTATCTCCGGCGCCTGTCGTCTCAATCGTCTGTTCATTTAAAAACGGAGCATGTTCTACCCGATTTCCGTTATAATACGCCCTGCTGCCCTTTTTTCCCATTGTAGCACAGATAAGCGTTGTATGAAACTCCTCCTGAATCCTTGCAACACCCTTGTCAATATCCGATACTCCTGTAAAAAATTCAATTTCATCATCAGAAATTTTCAAAATATCACACTGACTGATTCCATATGCAATCTTCTCTTTCGCAGTATCCAAACTTTTCCACAAAGGCGGGCGCAGATTCGGGTCAAAGGAAAGAAGGGCCCCTGCTCTTTTTGCCGCTTCGATTGCCTTCTTTGTCGCCTTTTCAACCCCTGCATCTGTCATTGACAAGCTGCCAAAATGAAAAATACGGGTATTTTCCAATATTGAAACATCAATATCCCCCTCTAAAAGCATCATATCTGCTCCAGGATTCCGATAAAATGAAAAGCTGCGGTCCCCGTCTGAAGCAGTATGTACAAATGCCAGTGTTGTAGGAACTGTCTCGTCTGTAATCACATTTGCAGTATCAATTCCCTGTTTTGCCACAACAGCCCGAAGCATTTCGCCAAAAGAATCTTTTCCCACCTTTCCGATAAAGGCTGTTTTTTTCCCAAGGCATTGCAGCATTGACAAAACATTGCATGGCGCGCCTCCCGGATTCGCTTCAAACAAAGTATTTCCCTGAGCGCTTTTCCCATTTTCCGTAAAATCCACCAGCAGTTCGCCCAAAGCGACAACATCAAATTTTTGCATCTAAAAACCTCCCTTTCAACATAATAAATCTAAAGCAGCCTAAATTTCATTTTCCTCAGCTGTCAAATCATATTTTACCACATCCATCGTCACATTTCCATCTGCAAAAAATGAAATTTTATCTATCTTTGGGTCCGTATATAAAGTTGCCGACATTACCTGTTCTCCGTCATTTACAAAAATCTCTACGCTGAAACGGTCAAGGATTATTCTTAATTTCAACTCCCCATCAGAACTGTTTACCAGACTGCGTCTCTGATGCACAATTGCTCTCCTTGTACCGGAAAACTTTCTGTCTACTTTTAAAATAGATTCCAGAGGGCGAAAACTTATGGCTGTATGATAGATATCATTTTGTGCAAAACGAACTGCAAACTTTTGATACAATCTCTTTGTATCACCTGCTCGAAGCGTCAGCTCCATGTCAATCCTTCTTCCACTGATTCCATCGAGACGGGTAATACCGGAAAACGTCACATTTTCATGTACTACCTTATTGCATCGCAGTTTATACAGCTCCCTCACAGGCTTTTGATACAATCTTCCATTTTTGATAGACAGTTCCCTTGGAAGGCTCATCTGTCCAAACCACAGATGTTCTTCCGGTGCACAAAGATTTGTCGCATCCCAGTTCTGCATCCATCCAATCATGATTCTGCGTCCGTCGGGCGCCAGCATTGTCTGCGGAGCATAAAAATCAATACCATAATCAACCGACTGGTTTTTTTGCTCGGTAAAATCCCCAGTTGCTTCATTATATTCCCCAATCAGGCAGAGAGTCCCGTTTCCGTTATGATACTCAAATCCCTGGGGCAGCATATCCTGCGGGCTGGTCAGAAGCACCCACTTTCCATCAAGCGGAAAAAAATCAGGACACTCCCACATCTTTCCAAACCGATGATTATTGGATACCAGTATTTTCTGAAACTCCCAGCGAAAAGCATCTTCGCTGTGAAACAGCAAAATCCGACCGTCTCCATCTGTCTGACAGTTTCCAACAACGCAGCAATAAGTTCCGTCTGTATTCTGCCACATCTTTGGGTCTCTGAAGTCAAATCTGCTGCTTCCCTCTGGCAGATTTTTTTCGTCAAGCACAGGATTTGCTTCATACTTTTCATAATCTACTCCATCCCCCACAGCAAGACACTGTGTCTGAATATCACGGATTATTGTATTTGTCTGATGTTCCCTTCGCACTCCTGTATACATTAAAAGCTGTCTCCCGTCTGGAAGCGTAAGCGCGCTGCCGGAAAAGCATCCCCCGTCTCCGTCATAATCTTCATCTGGAGCGAGCGCCGTCGGAAGATATTCCCAGTGAAGCAGGTCATGGCTTACGGCATGCCCCCAGTGCATTGGACCCCATTTCGTCTCGTATGGGTTATATTGATAAAACATATGATACAATCCATTATAATATGAAAATCCATTTGGGTCATTCATCCAGCCTGTACGCGCAGATAAATGAAACGCAGGACGTTCCTCTTTCTTAATTAATTTTTCAGAAGCCTCTTCATATTTTCGCGCTTCACGCAATATTTGACTTGTCATTTCTACCTGCTACTCAAAATATGGACAAATATACCCATATCGAGATTTTGAAAGTTTTCA
>CAJUDQ010000041.1 GCA_910585215.1 uncultured Lachnospiraceae bacterium
AGATTTGCAAAAAATTTCTTTCAGATTTACTTCATCAACGATAAATAACAGATTTCAAAGGCGCATAAAACTGAGAGTTAAATGACTCCGGTATAAATCGGCCAATTTATATAGTATTTCAAAATGTCGCAGAATCAGTTTTATGAGAATGGAATATTTTCTGATTTGAAGTGGGGCAGTGGCAAAGCATACCCTTTTATAATATATAAATAAAAAGGAGACAGCAGATATGGTAAAATCATTTTCGATTGGTGAAAGTTATCAAATATGGAAAAATCAAAATCAAAATAGTTTAAATCCACTTACGTTCCACAGATATAATAATCTGCTGGAAAAACATTTGCTTCCATATTTTGCGGATATTATTGCAAGAGATATTACAGAGCAGGAAATAGACTGTTTTGTGGATAGGAAGCAAAAAGAAAATATGTCGGAAGTAACTTTGAATATGTTAATTATGTTATTAAAGCGTCTGCTGCAGATTGCCGGAGCTGATACAATAAAGCTGGGACTAGAACATACTGTTAGAGTAAGAGCAGGGAAAAGAAATATAGAAATCATAAAAGAAGAAGACCAGAAACTGTTGGATATTATAGTAAGCAGCAGTCCGGACCCAAAGTATTTGGCGATATGTCTTGTATTTAAAATGGGACTTTCAATTGGAGAAGTCTGTGCGCTAGAGTGGGAGGATGTGGAATTTGAAAAAGGAACCATACAGATTAAGAATACAATACAAAGAATTCAAAATAGAGAAGAAACTGGTAGAAAAACTTTATTGGTAAAAATGCTGTTGTCAGATTCCACACAGAGAAAACTTCCCATTCCAAATACACTTTTGCATATTTTAAAAAAATACAAACAGGAAAAGGGATATGTTTTACAATGTAAAAAAGGAAAACTTCCTGACCCGAGAAGAGAACAGATACGATTAGAAAAATTCTTTGAGAAACAGGAAATGACTGGGTATAATTTTCATATTTTAAGAGATACATTTGCAGTAAGATGTATTAGGGCAGGTATGAGTATGGAGAATTTAAGTTATGTACTTGGACATGCAAGTGTAGCCATTACTGCGGAGAGATATAAAGAGTTTCTGGAGACAAAGCAGGAGAGAATTACAATAATTAAAAGAATTATGGAACTGGTATAATTTTGTTACATTATAAATGATAAGGAGTGTAGAGATACATAAAAAGATACAAAACTATTTTGTCTCTTATAATGTAGAAAGACAGGTCTGTATATAATGAATAAGAAGAAAAAATTTAAAATATGTTTTGCAGCTTCTTCTGGAGGACATTATGAACAATTGCTTATGTTGAAACCTCTTATGGAAAAATATGACAGTATTGTTGTTACAGAAGAAACAAAATATAAGGCAAAAATACAAAATCAGAAAATGTATTATATGAAGCAGGTAAATCGAAAAGAAAAATCATTGATTCCTTATATGATGATAAATATAGTTCGTTCTTTAAAGGTCTATCGAAAAGAAAAACCAGATATGGTGATTTGTACAGGCGTTCTTGCCATGATTCCTATCTGTTTGATTGCAAAATTTTCAGGAAAAAAATTGATTTATATTGAATCTTTTGCAAAGGTCACATCAGGGACCATGACTGGAAAGTTTCTTTATAAATTTGCTGACCAGTTTTATGTACAATGGAAGTCTATGCTTGAAATTTATCCCAATGCAATTTATATCGGTGGGATATATTAGGTGAATATGTCCGACAAAACATATTAAAATAATAATTTTTAAATAAATTGTATACGCAAAGAGGAAAAAACACATGATTTTTGTTACGTTAGGTTCTCAGAAATTTCAGTTCAATCGTTTATTGAAGGCTGTTGACCATTTAATAGAACAGGGAAAACTTGAGGACGAAGTATTTGCACAGATAGGATATAGTGATTACCGGCCACAATATTATAAGTTTAAACAGTTTTTTGACAGAAACGGATTTGAGGAGATGGAAGAAAACGCAGATATCGTGATAACTCATGGTGGTACAGGTGCAATTGTCGGAGCAGTTAAAAAAGGCAAAAAGGTAATAGCAGTTCCAAGGCTTTCGGAATATGAAGAACACGTGGATAATCATCAAAAGCAGATTATAAAACAGTTTTCCGAAATGAATTTGATTTATGGAGTATGGGATTGCAATGAACTGGAAGAAGCATTAAAAAATATAAAAATGCATAAATTTGATTCTTATAAATCTTGTACGCAATGCTATATTGAAAGTATTGAAAAGTATATAAAGGATGAAAGTAATTCGAGGAATAGCAAATGAACAATCATATAAAAAATATCATTTTAACTCCATTTAATCTTTTGTATAACATCAGCCCTGTGTTATGCACCAAGCTGTTATTTCGATTGAAACTGGGACAAAAATTAAATTTAAAGCATCCAGTTACTTTTAACGAAAAAATACAATGGATAAAACTGTATGATAAAAATCCCCTAAAACCTCAATGTGTGGATAAATATACGGTAAGGAAATATATAAGAAAAGCTGGTTGTGGAGAATTATTAAATGAATTGTTGTGGAAGGGATATCATCCGAAAGATATTCCCTTTGACAAACTTCCCAATAAATGTGTTATTAAGGTAACACATGGGCAGGGAATGAATATTATATGCAAAAATTTAAGTAAGATTGATAAAAATGCCGTAATAAAACAGCTTGAAAAATGGCTAAAAGAAAGATATCTTCCCTGCTATGGAGAATGGTTTTATGGAAAAGTCAGACCTCGTATTATAGTGGAAAAATTTTTGGGAGATAGTAATGATGAAGAACCGGCAGATTATAAAATATTTTGTTTTCATGGAGAACCAAAACTGATAGATGTACATACCCAAAGATTTATAAATCATAAAAGAAATTTTTATGATTTGGACTGGAATCTCATTCATAATGTTTCCATTAAGTATCCATGTGATGAAACTGCTGTTATTCCTAGGCCGGAAAAACTGGAAGAAATGCTAAAATATGCCAAAATATTGTCAAAACCATTTATTCATGTAAGAGTAGATTTTTATATCGTTGATAATAAGGTTTATTTTGGTGAATTAACGTTTACAAATGGAGCAGGATTTGATGTTGTTAGGCCAAAAGAATTTGACATTAAATTGGGAAATTATATGCATCTGCCCAGTCATAGGATTTGAATTATATCTAAAAAGGTTATTTTACAGATAGAAATAAAAGGCGTATTAAAAAATATTCTGAAAAGGAAGTAAGTTGCAATATGACAAAGGTTTTGGTGATAAATACAATTGGATTAAATTATGAAGGAATTACATCCGTTATTTATAATTATCTTAATAGTATGGACAGAGATAACCTTGAATTTAATTTTATTTCATTTGAGGGGATGGATAAAGAATTAAAGAGCAAGTTTGAACGGTTCGGAATTGTTTTCATTGTGCCAAAACGAAAAAGCAATGTAAAATCTTATATAAAGTCAGTAAATAATATTTTAAAAAATCATTATGATGTGGTTCATATTCATGGAAACAGTGGAACTATGGCAATAGAAACCTTATTATCAAAACTTCACGGCATTAAAAAAATTATAATTCATTGTCATAATATCACCTGTAATCATCCGATTTTTAATAAACTGTTTACTCCAGTTATGAAATATACAGCGGATATTTATATTGCCTGTTCTAATGCGGCTGGACGCTGGCTGTATGGAAAAAGTAAGTATATTGTTTTAAATAATGCAATAGATTTAGATAAATTTAAATATAACGATAGCAATCAAAAAAGCTGCCGCATGGAATTTGGTTTAAATAATGAGTTTGTAGTCGGACATGCAGGGCATTTTGATAAACAAAAGAATCATACATTTATAATAGATATTTTTTCAGAATTACATAAAAAAGAGTGCGATACAAAACTTTTATTGATAAGCGATGGTCCTGAAATGGAAGAGATAAAAAATAAAGTAGTTTTGCTTGGACTTGAGCAAGATGTGATTTTTACAGGACGTAGAGGAGATATGGATAGACTTTATCAGGCAATGGATTTGTTTTTACTTCCTTCACTTTGGGAAGGGCTTCCGGTAGTTATGCTTGAAGCACAGGCTTGTGGATTGCCAGTATTAGTTTCTGATGCTGTCACAAAGGAGGCCAAATGTACAAAGCAAACACAATATTTATCTTTGGATTTTGGAGCAGAATATTGGGCTGAAAAAATACTTGAAATCAAAAAAACAGGTTATATCAGGAATTCTGATGCAGCTAATGAAATCCGTCAGCATGGTTTTGATATTAAAACAGAAGCATACAAGCTTCAGGAAATATATTTGAATTAAGTATATGTATCTTATAAAAATATAAAAGTAAGGTATCACATACCAGATATAGTATATAGCTTTTCTGACAAAGAGAAAAATATTCAAATAAAGTCAGGAGAAAGTTTGAATTATGAAATTAAAAGTAAAAAAATCGATAGAAACATATTATTATATAATTTTTTTATCTTTATTTATTTGTGGAAATGTAATACGAAGAAGTTCTTTTTCAGGTTTTTTTGGAACAGGAAATCTTATTTATTATTTATTATTATTTATACTTATAGTAAAATCAGTGAAATTAAAAAAAATAAATTTAAAAGGAATTTCCAGTGTTCTTTTCATAGGACTGTTGCTTATATATGTTGATTTTGAAAGTGGAAGTTCGATAAATTCGATTGTTACCTCTGTAGTGTATCTTATTTTACCATTGTTTTTAATGGATATAAATATAATAGCACAGGAAAAAAAATCCGAATTTATTCATTGTATTTTATCCATATTGAATTTTTTTGTTATTTTAAATGTCTGTATTATGTTTGTAGACCAGATATCTGGTTGTTTTATAACAAAGAGCATGTCAAATGTATTTCATGGTATTAAAGGGTATCTTCCAAATTCCTTTGAATTTTTGAAATTTCGTTCTGTTACTTATTTAGGGCATGAACTATATATTACACATCTTATATTGATGTTTTATATGATGAACATGTTATACTATAAATTTTACAATCGATATTTGATAAAAGTACCCGTAATATATATAATAACAGTTTTTGGAATTTTATTTACACAAAGCAAATTAGGCGTGATTTTAATGTTTATGGCTATTTTCTATTTTAATTTTAATAGAAAAAACCGGATAATTAATATAATATTGCTTTTACTGGGAATTGGCTGTCTTTATTATATTGGATTTTTTGATATGATTATTTACAGATTTCAAAATACGTCCTTTGACACAGGAAGAACGACATGGTTGAATTATCTGAGAAATAATTATGGATTAAAAATACAACTATTAGGAGGATATGGTGAAAATTTAAATACCTATTTTCAGTCTAAATTACTTAGTAAACATCCCCTTAGTTGGACTAAAATGATTATTACTGCTGCTTTTGAATCTCCTGTTCTGTTAATGGCGTATCGTTATGGGATTTTATTATCCGTAGCATGGTTGTCCAAGATTTATTTGACCATTCTTATACCAATTTTAAAGTCCAAATGTTTTTCCCTATTTGTAGTATTTACATTGCTGTTTATTCATAATATGTCTTTTAATCAGCTTGTTTACAATAATGATTTGTTAATTTGTGTATTAATAAGAAATATAGTCTTTTTATGCTTTGTGGAAGAATGGAACAGCAGAAAAGTAGCATAATGCAATAAAATTGTTCTGTTCAAATAATGTAAAAAGAAAGGAATTATATGAAAATTATTCGTGATTTTGAAGGATTTGTAAATGGAAAGGGATTAAAAAAGGCTGTTGCTACATTATTTTTTAATCCCTGTTTTCATAGTATTTGTTTATATCGTCTTTCTCATGCATGTTATCAAATTCATCTTGGTATATTGGGCAAAATTATTTGGTATATAAATCGACTGTTATTTCATGTAGATATTGATTATAAAGCTGATTTGGCAGGAGGATTTGTTTTAATACATGGGCTGGGTACGGTAATCGGAGGAAGCGTCCGTTCAGAAGGAAGAATGATTATATATCAGGGAGTAACAATTGGAGGCAATAATGGAAAAACCAGAAATCTGGAAAATGGAAAGACATTATATCAGCCTTTATTAAAAGATAATGTAACGATATATACAAATGCCTGCGTATTTGGACCTGTGATAATCAATGAAAATACTATTATTAAAGCAGGAAGCATGATTACACATGATATCTAAATTTTATAAGGTATCATTTATTTTAATTGAATGGTGAACAATATGAAAATTATGGTTATTGTAAAAAATTTAAATGGTGGCGGTGCAGAACGTGTTGCCGCTAATCTGGCTTCATGTTTGTCTGAATATGAAAAAACTATTTTGGTAGTTATTAATGCGGACAATGCAATTTATGAAACAACAACTGAAATGATTAATCTTAAAATGCCGCTGAACAAAGGAAAAATTAAATTTTTATGGCACTTAAAACTGGCGGCAAAGGTAAGAAACTTAAAAAAGAAATATAAAATTACTCATACTATCAGTTTTATGGCGGAAGCGGACCTTGCTAATATTTTATCAAAGAAATCTGATAAAACAGTTGTATCTGTAAGAAATAAATGGTCTACCTATACGCCAAAAGGATTGCGTCATTACAAGAATCGATGGGTATTTCATAAGGCGGATAAAATTGTGTCTTTATCACAAATGGTTGGATACGATTTGATGAAGTTCTATGGTGTTGATAGAGAAAATATTGTTACTATTTACAACCCGTGTTATAAAGAAAATATAAAACAAAATATTCTTAATGGTGTAATATCTGAGGAAGAAAGAAAAGTATTTGAAAAATACAAAGGAAAAATTATTATTACAGCAGGAAGACTTGAACCACAAAAGGGTCAATGGCATTTGATTCGGGCATTTTCTGAAGTAGTAAAAAAATATTCAGATGCAAAGCTGATTATTTTGGGGAGAGGAAATGAGAAAGATTATTTGAAAGAATTAATAAAAGGATTTAGATTGGAACACTCTGTTTTTTTATGGGGTCAAAAAAGTAATCCCTATATATATTTAGCAAATTCAGATTTGTTTGTTTTCAGTTCAATCTATGAAGGATTAGGAAATATTTTGATTGAATGTATGGCTTGTGGATTGCCGGTAATTTCAACGGATTGTGCATTTGGTCCAAAAGAATTATTAGCGCCGGAAGAAGATTTATTTTCAACTGTAGAAAAAAGTACAAAAGGGATGTATGGAGTGTTAGTTCCTCCAATGGATGGAAAAAAATATAATTCAAAAGCTTCGCTTACAAATTCTGAACAGATTTTGGCAGATACAATATGTGAATTACTTGAAAATGACAGTTTAAGGCTTAATTATAAAAACAAAATTTATTTAAGAGGAAATGATTTTTCACCTGAAAATATCACACAACAATGGCTGCAGTTACTTGCAAATATGTAATTTACAAAAATTAATAAATAGATAATGAGAGATATGATTAAAAAAATAAAAACTTTTTTCAATAAAATTCATGTTAAATTTATGAGTAATTCTTCTTATATTAGATATTTAAGAGCAAAAGGAGTTCATATAGGTACAGGATGTAATATTCACAAAGGAGTGGTTTTTGGAACAGAACCCTGGTTAATAAAAATTGGAAATAATGTGCGAATAACAAAAGGGGTTCAATTTATTACACATGATGGAGGTCTTTGGACATTAAGAAAAATGGGATTAATTGATAAAGAAGCAGTCAAATACGGTACTATTATGATAGGAGATAATTGTAATATTTCATGGAATGTCATTATAATGCCTGATGTTATGATAGGAAATAATTGTATAATTGCAGCGGGAGCTGTCGTAACAAAGAATATTCCGGATGGAACAATATGGGGAGGAATTCCAGCGAAACAAATAGAAACTGTAGAAGAGTATCATAAAAAAGTTTCAAAAATTGCAGTACCTACTTATAGTATGACAGAAGCTGATAAAAAAGAATATTTAAAAATAAACTGTCCGGAATTATTTGAAAAATTAGATCACTAATATAAAAAGAGGATGTGTGATAAGGGAGAAAAATAAAGATTATGAGAAAAAGAAGGTTATTAATTAATACTGGCGCTTCCGTTATTCATCAGATTATTTCAATCGTTTGTGGATTTATTTTGCCCAGATTAATATTATCTCATTATGGTTCTTCTGTAAATGGGCTGGTTTCTTCCATTACACAATTTTTAGGATTTGTAACATTGATGGATATGGGAGTCGGGGCAGTAGTTCAATCTAGTTTGTATAAACCTCTGGCAGAAAAAGATACTTATAAAATCAGTCAGATTATGGCTGCATCAAATCAGTTTTTCAGTCGAATCGCAATTGTATTGTGTATTTACTCTGCAATTTTAATGGCAGTATATCCATTTTTTATTGATGATTCTATAGGAGTTGTCGGAACATCTGTTTTGGTATTCTCAATTTCACTGAGTATGATTGCACAATATTTTTTTGGAATAACCAATCAATTGCTTTTGAATGCGGATCAAAAATCATATATACAGTTGTTAACAACAACAGGTACTACCATTTTAAATACACTTATGGGCTGCCTGTGTATTTATATGAATACAAGTATTCAGACAGTAAAGCTTATTTCCTCATTTGTCCTATTTTTAAGGCCATTGATTTATAGCATATATGTAAAAAGAAACTATTCCATTGATAGACGAGTATCTTTTTCAAAAGATGTATTAACACAGAAATGGGATGCTCTTTGTCAGCATATTGCAACATTTGTGGTAGATAAGACAGATGTTGTGGTATTGACTTTTTTATCAACTTTAAAAAATGTTTCTGTATATACAGTATATCAGTTGGTAGTTGCCTGTTTATATCATTGTTGCCAAACGCTTGTGACTGGTATTCAATCTCTGTTCGGGGATATGATTGCAAAAGGAGAAAAACAAAAGCTTCTGGTCACCTTTTCTCAGTTTGAATGGATATTTCATTTTTTTGTATCTTTGATATATGGATGTTCAGGAGTTTTATTGGTATCATTTGTGGGAATATATACTTCGGGTATTAATGATGCAAACTATATAAATCCTGTTTTTTCGTGGATTATGACAATTTCATATTTTTTTTGCAGTCTTCGTTGTTTTTACAATATAGTTATAAAAGCAGCAGGACATTATAGGCAGACACAAAAAGGAGCAATTATAGAAGCTGTTTTAAATATTTTTATTTCTATTATTGCTGTATGGAAATTTGGTTTAGTTGGAGTGGCTGTTGGTACAATGATATCAATGGCATATCGTGTATGTTATTTTAATATTTATATGAGAAATCATATTCTTAATCGCGATATCATGAATTTTATAAAAAACCTTATGATTGATGTACTGGTTTTTGTATGTATTTTTTTTACCACTTGCCATTTTTCATTAAATGCAACTACTTATTTCAGTTGGATGCTTCTTTCTTTAAAAGTATTTATTTTTTCTTTTGTAGAAGCGTTTATTATTAACTTTATATTTTATAACAAAGTAATTTTAAGTATTCTGGCTTTATTAAAAGGCAAGAAAACATAAAAATAATATAAAGAGGTAAATTTAATTATGTTAGACAAGAAAGAATTTGAAGTACTAAGATATATTTGTGAAAGTTGTGAAAATACTTCTCCAAACTTAATCGCTGAACATACAGGATATTCGTTGAATATAATAAAGACAGTATTAGAAAAATTATTACAATCAGGTTTTATTGATAAGTTATACTATATTACCAATGCTGGAATAAAAGAATTGGAACCTTTTCGGGTAAAAAATGCGATTATTCTTGCAGCAGGTATGAGTACTCGATTTGAACCAGTCTCGTATGAACTGCCAAAAGGGTTAATCGCTGTGAAAGGTGAAGTAATGACAGAACGTCTGATTAGGCAGTTACAAGAAGCCGGAGTAAGAGAAATTGTACTTGTAATAGGATATATGATGGAAAAATTTTTTTATCTGCGGGATAAATATAATATAAAATTAGTAGTTAATAATGAGTATGCAGTCAAAAATACTCATTCCAGTATTTATGCAGCGAGAGACTATTTGAGCAGTACTTATATTTGCTGTGCAGATAATTATTATCCTTCTAATATGTTTCACCAGTATGAATATAGAGCATTTTACTGTTCTATTTATCTGGATGGAACAAGTTATGTGGAACGGGGATTTGTTTTTGATGATTATGACTTGATTATTGATACAAATAAGCCTTCTTGCAATCAGTGGATTATGTATGGCCATGCATATTATGACCAGATATTTACAGACAAGTTTAAACCTATTTTGGAAAGTTATTATGGAAAAAATGGGGTAGAACAAATGTATTGGGAAACTATTTATGCAGAAAATGTAATGCAGTTACCAATGTATATTAAGAAATGCACATCTGAAGATATTTATGAATTTGATAATATGGATGAACTGAAAGCATTTGATAAGGATTATATCTCCAATAACAAAGTAAAAGTGTTTGAAAATATCTGTCGAATTCTTTGCTGTGATTTTGCAGATATAAAAGATATTGTTCCTGTGAAAAAGGGATTAAATAATCGTTCTTTTAAGTTTTTATGCAATGGTAAATACTATATATATCGACATCCGGGAGGAAATGCTTCAAATATAATTGACCGAACTAAGGAGGCGATTTCTCTTCGGGCTGCAAAAAGATTGAAAATTGATGATACATTAATTTATATTGATGAAAAGGAAGGATGGAAAATTTCAAAATATATTGATACCTGTGAAGAATTTGATTTTTCCAATGTAAAACATATTCAATTGCTGGCAGATAATCTTAAACGATTACATAAGTCAAATGTTCAAATTGGATTTCATTTTGATTATTATAAAGAAGCAAATCGGTTAATTGAAATTGTCAGACATATTGATGGCATATCATACAGGGAATTGATAGCGGCCCAAACAAAAATAAAGCCTGTCTTTGATTTTCTGAAATATGACCCATGGAATATTTCTTTCTGTCATAATGATTTATATGCGCCAAATCTTTTAATAGAAGAAAACAAATTACATATTATTGACTGGGAGTTTGCAGGGGACTCTGATATTGGATTTGATATTTGTAAATTATTTGCAGTTTATAATCCTGAATATGAAAAAATTGATGATTATCTTATCTATTATTATGGAAGACCGACAACGGACTCAGAAAAAAGACATTTATTTGCATGCGCTGCAATCATTTATTATTATTGGTTTATATGGGGAGTATATGCCAGTAAAACAGATGGAAATGTCACAGAGTATGTGATGATTTGGCATGATAAAATGAATCAATATTGTGATGAAGTATTAAAGTATATTAAGGAGAATTCGTTATGGAAGTAATCATTGCTATAGGTCTGGGAGTATGGTTCGCCATTGTGGGAGCTGTGTCTGCCATTGCAGTATTTAAAAGTTTTGATAATAAGGAGGCGAATTAAGTGAATATATATTTAGCAGGCATGTTGGTTACAATGGCTGCCTATATTGTCATTGGTGCATTTATCAGTAGAAAAGTAAAAACAGCGAATGATTTCTATGTCGCCGGAAGAAATACGCCTGCGTATTTGATTACTGGTTCTCTTGTTGCTTCATTTATTGGAGTTGGATTATTTATGGGAGATGTGGGAGAAGCTTACAGTGGATTTTTTGCTCCGATTATAGTAGCGGTTGGAATATTATCGGTGGGTTATATTGCCGGTTCTGTATTTTTTGGAAGATTTTTACGTCGCAGTAATGCAGATACGATTCCTCAGTTTTTTGGAAAAAGATTTGATTCAAAAGCAGTGCAGAATCTTGCAACGATAACCAGTATTTTTATTATGCTGGTATATAGTCTTTCTTGCATACAGGGTATTGGCACATTGATGTCTGTTGTAACAGGATTAAAATATAATATCTGTATCGTTTTAGCAGTGATTGCATTTACATCTATCACTGCTTTTTCAGGCGCAAAAGGAGTTCTGGTTACTGATACAATTATGTTTGCAGTATTTTCATTTGCAACTGTTGTTGGGGCAGTATTTGTTGCCAGTGAAGCAGGAGGATGGATAACTACAGTAAAGCAGATGGCAAATTATTCTGCTATTCCGAATATTTTATCAGGAAGTGGTAATCTGGATTATTTTTATCCTACTGGAACAGAAAATATGATTTGGGCTGTAGGATATGGAATTGCATGGATGGCTGTGCTTATGGTTGCTCCATGGCAGTCCAGCCGATATTTAATGGCGAAAAATGAACATGCAGTAATTCGTTCAAGCATAGTAGCCTCTGGATGCGTATTTATTATTGAATTTCTGATGTGTATGGCCGGCGTTTTTGTTAATAAATTAAATCCTGATATGGATAATCCCTCTCATGCTTTAATATGGGCTTCCATGAATGTAATGCCTGTAATTTTGGGAGTTATTGTGCTGGCCGGTATTCTTGCCTCCGGTATTTCTTCTGCAACTACATTTCTTTCTCTGATTGGTTCAAATATTACAAATGATATTTTTAAAATAAAAGAGGAGAGAAAACAATTATTAATTGGACGAATTGTTATTTTAATAACAGGTCTTATTATATGCCTGCTTTGTATTATAAATCCTCCACAGATTTTTTGGATTACATATCTTGGGGCAACTATTGTTGCCTGCTCATGGCTTCCAGTGGCGATTGCAAGTATCTGGAGCAGACGTATTACCAAAACAGGTGCATTTTGGGGAATGTTAAACGGTTTTGTTGTCAGCTCTGTTATGAAAATATATACAGCGATGAATAATATTTCACTGCCAATTTATTTGGATTCTTTTTTTATAGGAATTATCGTCAGCATTATTTCATTAATAATTGGTTCTGCTCTGACACATGTGACAGAAAAAGAAAAAAAGGAACGAGACCTTCTTTTTGTAATGCCAGAATCAGAACAAGATTTAAAAGAAATCAAAAAAACAAAAATTATGATTATTTTATCTGTGCCTATGGGAATTTGTATCACATTGATATTACTTATATTTTGGGTGATACCATATTTAACCGGATTGGAGATAAATTAATCTGAAAAAGTAAATTCAAATATTATAATTTGAATGTTATTTTAAGAAAGGATAATTTGAAATGCAGATAAATAATTTAAATTCAGATACCAATAAAAACGCAAAGCTTCATTCTTTGATTTTAATAATAGCAAAAGAAGTAAAACGAATATGCGAGGAAAATAATATTCCTTATTTTATATTTGGCGGAACTTTATTAGGTTCCGTCAGGCATCAGGGGTTTATTCCTTGGGATGATGATTTTGATTTTCTTATGCGAAGAAGCGATTATGAACGATTTATAGAGATTTGCAAATATGAACTTGATTTGGAAAAATTTTTTCTTCAGACAGAAACTTCGGAATTAAACTATGCTTTTTCATTTGCCAAAATTCAATTGTTAGATACTGAAATTATTGAAGACTTTTCAAAAAATGTACCTATTCATCATGGTATTTTTGTAGATATATTTCCTTTTGATAACATTCCCGATAACCAAAAGCAGCGAAAAAAATTGCTGTATAAAAATCATTTACTGAAAAACATGTTATGGGTAAAATGTGGGTATGGAACTGACAAACATAAGAAGAAACTTAGTTATTGGATATTTAAATTTTTATCATATCCTTTTTCCATAGAATGGTTAAAACAAAAAAGATACCATTTAATTACAAAATATAATAATGTTGTTTCAAAAGAAAATTTTATAAGTGACTATCCAGATGTTTTGAGATTAAATAGCTGGTTTAATAATATCAAAAAATATAAATTTGAGGATACTGAATTTGATAGTATCGTGGAAGCAGATGTCTATCTGACAAAAGGTTATGGTGACTATATGCAATTGCCACCGGTAGAAGAGAGGATAAGTCATAGTTATCATGAAATAAATTATGGTCCTTATTAAAAACAAACAAAATTTAAACAGGAACCTCCGATTATTATTTTTTTGATTTTCGGAGGTCATTTTTGTTATGATTAGATAATGGATGCCAGATTATTTATATAATTGTATAAAATCTTAAAGTATGATTTTGTAAGATAATAAGGACTTTTTTGATACATATATTTTAAAGAAGCAATTGACAATAACCAGAGATAAATGTTATAGTAATATTCATAAATTTAATATCAAAAATGATAAAAATAACTCAATATTTTTGGGTTATTTTTTTCTGCTGATTTTAAATTTTTTCAGATGATTGTTCAATGTAAGAACAAAAATAAAAACAGGAAGGGATATAAAAATGCATACAAAAACAAAGCAATCTCTTGGAGTTTATATTCATATTCCATTTTGTATAAAAAAATGCAATTACTGTGATTTTCTGTCTTTTCAGGGGAAACAAACAGAACAAGAAAATTATGTGTCTGCGTTAATCAGAGAAATTGTAACATGGGGACAATTTTATGGGAAAAAAGGCAGAGATTATAAAGTCGCTACTATTTATTTTGGGGGAGGGACACCATCTGTACTGGAATCAGTATATATACAGAAAATTTTTTCTGCCTTGGAAAATAACTATACCATAAAGCCTGATGCTGAAATAACCATAGAATGTAATCCAAAAACAGCCGATTATAATAAATTTTGTTCTTATCTCAAAACAGGAATCAACAGATTGAGCATAGGACTTCAATCGATACATAATAATGAGCTAAAACAAATCGGAAGAATCCATACATGGGAAGATTTTCTGAAGACATATCAAGCTGCCAAGAGCGCTGGATTTTCCAATATTAATCTGGATATTATGTCGGCGCTGCCAGACCAGACTTATGACAGTTATCATAAAACCTTGGAACAGGTGGTACATCTGAGACCAACGCATATTTCCTCCTACAGTTTGATTATAGAGGAGGAAACTCCATTTTCTGATATGTATCGTCAGGGACTTCTACATCTTCCGGATGAAGATTTGGAAAGACAGATGTATTATGATACAAATAAATTTCTGGAACAAAATGGTTATCATAGGTACGAGATTTCAAATTATGCAAAGACTGGATACGAATCAAAACATAATTCTTCTTATTGGAAAAGAAAGAATTATCTTGGCTTTGGACTGGGGGCTTCCTCGCTTGTCGATAATATCCGTTTTCAGAATGTCGATAATTTTGCGCAATATATCGAAAGATATTTTCAAAAGAATGAGAAGGATAGTAATAATATAGAAGAAATTCTTCCATATTATAAGGAAGTACAGATACTTTCTGGAAAAGAACAGATGGAGGAATTTATGTTTTTGGGATTGAGAATGACAGAAGGAATTTCCAAGGAAAGATTTGAAAGAATTTTTGAAAGAAATTTTGAAGAGATATATGGGAAGGTCTGCAGCAGACTGGCAAATAGGGGCCTTATTTTTTGTGAAGGAGACAAGGTTCGATTGACCAACAGAGGAATTGACGTAAGCAATCAGGTTTTGGCGGAATTTTTACTGTAAAATAAAATATTTGAAACATTACAAATTTGCTCAGGAGGCTGTATATTTTGAGAGTTTTTATCAAATAGCTGAATTTGTACAAAAGTTATTTGAAAATATTTACAAAAGAAAATAAAAAAACTCTTGACATATTCAAAGTTAAGTGCTATTTTATTGTTAGGCCAAATGTTAGCACTCCATTAAATTGAGTGCTAACAACAGAAAAGGAAGTGAAGTAATGGAATTAGATGAAAGAAAAATGAAAATACTTCAGGCAATCGTAAAAAATTATCTGGAAACAGGAGAGCCGGTAGGGTCGCGGACAATATCAAAATATACAGATTTAAATTTGAGTTCCGCAACAATTCGAAATGAGATGGCAGACCTTGAGGAACAGGGATATATTTTACAGCCTCATACATCCGCAGGACGTATTCCTTCCGATAAGGGATACAGAGTCTACGTAGATGAGATGATGAGGGAAAGAGAAACATTGCTTGACGACAGGGAAAAAGAGCTGGAGGATATGAAAGATTTCCTTGTAGAAAAGGTAGACAGGGTAGAAACACTGCTTCAAAATATGGCCAAAGTATTAGCAACTAATACAAATTATGCTACCATGATTTCAACTCCACACTTTCATCGCAATAAACTGAAATTTATTCAGCTTTCCTCCGTGGAGGATAATCAAATCTTATGTGTTATGGTTTTAGAGGGTAACATTATCAAAAATAAAATATTAAAAGTAAATGAGACACTTGATAATGAAACAATCCTGAAGCTGAATATATTGTTGAACAGTACCTTAAACGGACTCACACTTGAACAGATTAATCTTGGAATGATATCGAGAATGACCGGTCAGGCAGGCGAACAGAGCGAGCTGGTAAGAAATGTGCTTGATGCTGTGGCGGAAGCATTTCATGCAGAAAAGGATATGGAAATTTATACCAGTGGAGCAACCAATATTCTGAAGTATCCGGAACTCAGTGACAGCGAGAAGGCAAGCAGGCTGATAGGGACGCTGGAGGAAAAGAGGCTTCTGACAAACCTGATTGCAGATACAGGTTCGGAGGAAGACGGAGGAGGCATTCAGATTTATATTGGGAATGAAACGCCGGTTCAGTCCATGAAGGACTGCAGTGTGGTAACAGCGACATATGAGCTTGACGACGGACTGACAGGAACAATTGGTGTGATAGGTCCAAAGAGAATGGATTATGAAAAGGTAGTGGAAACATTAAAAACTGTAAAAGGACAGTTAGACGATGCTTATAAGAAAATAACATAGAAAGGATTATACAGAAAGGTGGTAAAAAATGGCTGACAAGGCAAAGGATAGGATGGAAGCCGCAAAAGAAGCGGCAGAGGAAGCGAAAGAATCTGTAAAGGATACAGAAGAAGGAGCAGAAAACGCTTCATCAGCAGAGCAAGATAAGACAGAGGATACAAAGGAAGAGAAAGCAGAAGAAGAATCGGAAGAAAAAGAAAATGATTCCGAAACAGAAGAGGATGCTGAATCAGACGAAAAGAAGAAAGACGGCTCCAAGCTTTTCAAAAAGAAAAAAGACAAGAAAGATGAAAAGATAGAAGAACTGAATGACAAGTATACAAGGTTATTTGCCGAGTTTGATAATTTCAGAAAACGTTCCGAAAAAGAGAAAAAGGCAATGTTTGAAGTAGGAGCAAAATCTGTGATAGAAAAAATTCTTCCGATTATAGACAACTTTGAAAGAGGTCTGGCGACCATACCAGAGGAAGAGAAAACTGGTTTTGCAGAGGGTATGGATAAGATATATAAACAGCTTATCACTTCGCTTGAAGAAGCCGGAGTAAAACAAATCGAGGCTGTCGGACAGGAATTTGACCCAAATCTTCACAATGCAGTTATGCATGTAGAGGATGAAAGCTTGGGCGAAAATATAGTCGCTGAAGAGCTGCAAAAAGGTTATATATATAGAGAAACAGTTGTAAGACATTCTATGGTAAAAGTAGCAAATTAATATTTTTTATATTTTATAGGAGGCTTTATTATGAGCAAGATTATTGGTATTGATTTAGGAACAACAAATTCATGTGTAGCAGTTATGGAAGGTGGTCAGCCTACTGTAATCGCAAATACAGAAGGTGTCAGAACAACTCCTTCCATTGTGGCATTTACAAAGACTGGAGAAAGACTGGTAGGAGACCCTGCAAAGCGTCAGGCAGTCACAAATGCAGATAAGACTATTTCTTCCATTAAGAGACATATGGGTTCTGATTATAAGGTAACAATTGATGATAAAAAATATTCTCCACAGCAGATTTCAGCTATGATTTTACAGAAGTTAAAGGCTGATGCGGAAGGATATCTCGGTGAAAAGGTAACAGAGGCAGTTATCACTGTGCCGGCTTATTTCAACGATGCACAGAGACAGGCGACAAAGGACGCTGGTAAAATTGCAGGTTTAAATGTAGAGAGAATTATCAATGAGCCAACAGCGGCAGCGCTTGCTTATGGTCTTGATAATGAAAATGAGCAGAAAGTTATGGTATATGACCTTGGCGGCGGTACTTTCGATGTATCCATTATTGAAATCGGCGACGGAATTATTCAGGTACTTTCTACATCCGGTGATAACAGACTTGGCGGTGATGATTTTGACCAGAGAATCACACAGTATATGATAGACGAATTTAAGAAAACAGAAGGAATTGATTTGTCAACAGATAAAATGGCGCTTCAGAGATTGAAGGAAGCAGCAGAAAAGGCAAAGAAGGAGCTTTCTTCCGCTACTACTACAAATATCAACCTTCCGTTTATTACTGCAAATCAGGAAGGACCAAAGCATTTTGACATGAATCTGACAAGGGCAAAATTTGATGAACTGACTCATGACCTTGTAGAAAGAACCGCTGTACCTGTTCAAAATGCACTTCAGGATGCAGGGTTGACTGCAGGCGAGTTATCAAAAGTATTGCTGGTAGGAGGTTCTACACGTATTCCGGCAGTTCAGGAAAAAGTAAAACAGTTGACCGGACATGAACCTTCCAAGAGCCTGAATCCGGATGAATGTGTGGCAATTGGCGCTTCTGTTCAGGGTGGTAAGCTGGCAGGCGACGCCGGTGCAGGTGATATTCTTCTTGTAGATGTTACTCCTCTTACTCTGTCAATTGAGACACAGGGAGGTATTGCAACAAACATGATTGAAAGAAATACTACAATCCCTGCAAAGCATACAGAGACATTCTCAACAGCTGAGGATAATCAGAGCGCTGTAGATATCAGAGTCGTACAGGGTGAGAGAAAGTTTGCAAGAGATAACAAGCTTCTGGGTGAATTCAGACTTGACGGAATTGCTCCGGCTCCAAGAGGAATTCCTAAAATAGAAGTTACCTTTGATATTGATGTAAATGGTATCGTAAATGTATCTGCAAAGGACCAGGGAACAGGCAAAGAGCAGCATATTACTATTACTTCCGGTTCAAATATGTCAGAAGAAGATATCGAAAAGGCTGTAAAAGAAGCTGCTGAATTTGAGGCACAGGATAAGAAACGCAAGGAAGCGATTGATGCAAGAAATGAAGCAGATTCCAGAGCATTCCAGGTAGAGAAGACATTAAAAGACGTAGGAGATAAGCTGGATGCATCAGAAAAGGCTGCGGTAGAGGCTGACCTTCAGGCTCTTAAGGATGTCCTTGCAAAATCTACCCCTGAGACAATGACTGATTCAGATGTAGCAGAAATCAAGGCTGCACAGGAGAAAATGATGGCAGGAGCTGAGAAGTTATTTACAAAGATGTATGAGCAGGCACAGGCATCAGGTGCTGCAGGTGCAGGTCCTGATATGGGGCAGGCAGGTCCAGATATGAACGCAGGTCCGGCAGATGACAATGTGGTAGATGGGGATTATAAAGAAGTATAAAAGGATATTAATAGAAGTATTTAAAAGAGTTATTATTGACAGAAGATTTCAGAAAGTTCGGGGAATAGAGGTTTTATAACCTCTATTCCTTAAACGGTTTCTGATAGTATTTGACAAGATACAGAGCAAAGTGTGAAAAACAACGGAAAAATTGCTGTTGCAGGCACTTTAATTTGAAAATCCAAGAAATGGAAGCGAGGATATTATGGCTGATAAAAGAGATTACTACGAGATTTTAGGCGTAGATAAAAACGCAGATGAGGCTGCGATAAAAAAGGCATATCGGGCATTGGCAAAGAAATATCATCCCGATATGAATCCCGGTGATAAGGACGCAGAGGCAAAGTTTAAGGAGGCTTCCGAGGCTTATGCAGTGCTGAGCGATGCGGAAAAGAGAAGACAGTATGACCAGTATGGTCATGCAGCATTTGGCGGCGGTGGAGCCGGAGGCGGCTTTGACTTTAATTTCAGCGGGGATATGAGTGATATTTTTGGGGATATTTTTGGAGATTTCTTTGGTGGCGGAAGAAGCAGAAGAAGCTCAAATGGTCCTATGAAGGGCGCCAATTTAAGAACCTCTGTGAGAATTAAATTTGAAGAAGCTGTATTTGGCTGTGAAAAAGAAATTGAGATTACCTTAAAAGATGAATGTCCAAAGTGCCATGGAACAGGAGCAAAGGAAGGCACTCAGCCTGTTACTTGCAGCAAGTGTGGCGGAAAAGGTCAGGTAATGTATACTCAGCAGTCTCTTTTCGGTGCAATGAGAAGTGTTCAGACATGTCCTGACTGTCATGGAACGGGTAAAATTGTAAGGGATAAATGTCCTGACTGTGCGGGCAGCGGTTATATCAGCAGCAGAAAGAAAATACAGGTGACAATTCCTGCCGGTATTGATGATGGTCAGAGTATTCGTATCGCAGGAAAAGGTGAACCAGGAGCAAACGGAGGTCAGAGAGGTGATTTGCTGGTAGAGGTAAATGTAATGAGACATCCGATTTTCCAGAGACAGGATTATAATCTTTATTCTACTGCACCGATTTCATTTGTGCAGGCAGCGCTTGGAGGCGATGTCAGAATCAGTACAATTGATGGCGATGTGCTGTTCCCAATTAAAGCTGGAACGCAGACAGATACCAAAATCAGATTAAAAGGAAAAGGAGTTCCATCACTTCGAAATAAAAATTTAAGAGGCGACCAGTATGTAACACTGGTGGTTCAGGTTCCAGAAAAATTGAGTGCCGCACAGAAGGAAGCATTGTTGGCATTTGATAAGACGATGAACGGAGAAGCTTTTTTGAAGGAAGAACAGGGGGATGCGGAAAGTACAGAGGAGAATGGAAAGAAGAAAGGGAAGAAAAAGAAATTTACAGAACAGCTAAAAGATATGTTTGATTAAAAATTAAGCTGTCGCAGTTAAGTATATGGGATATAGTATTTACTGGTATCAAAATTTGCTGATATTGAAGTTTATTGTATGCCATATATTTCTTAATGCGGCAGCTTTTTTATTTAACAGATTTGTGGCATAAAAATAAAACGGATTGTTCTAATATTGACTGATTCTGGTATTGTCATATTTTAATACAGATGTATTTTAGTATTGACATAAAAAAAATTTCGTGTATAATAAGACTAAGTCTTATTATTAATTAAGGAGATTCAGATGAGAAAACAGCGTAATTCAAGACAAAGAAAACTGATTTTGGATATTGTTGCATCAAGACATGACCATCCGACTGCCGACCAGATTTATCTGGATGTCAGAACACAGGATAATCAGATAAGCCGTGGTACTGTATATCGAAATCTTGGGATATTGTCGGAAAACGGTGAAATTGCAAATGTAAAGGTTCCAGCAGCAGACCGCTATGATTCCCGTCTTGACAGGCATTACCATATGTTTTGTACAGGCTGCAAGAGGGTGTTTGATGTTCCGCTGGAATATCAGGAACAGTATGATGAACAGGTAGAGAAAGAAACCGGTTTTAAAATCAGCAGACACCGTCTTGTTTTTGAAGGATTTTGTGAAGAATGCAGTCTGGAGCAGAAGAATAAGAACTAATACAATTGACATCTGTATTGATTGTGGAATCTGCAATCAATATACTTGTTGACTGTTTAATATAAAATACAAGGAGGTACTTTATGGCTATTTACAAATGTAGTGTCTGCGGTGCAATTTATGATGAGGAAAAAGAAGGAAGACCGATTTCAGAACTTTCTGAATGTCCTGTCTGTCATCAGCCGGTTTCCAGATTTGAGCTGATTCCAGAGGAGAATATCAAATCCAATGCCGAAAATATGCAAAAAACAGATTCTGGCGCACTTGATTATGACAGTGCAACTGCAAGATACGACAAATCAAGTCGATATATGGCAGAAATTCATGAAATGGCGGTAACAGGAAACTATATCAGTGCTGCGATGAGTACAGAGCTGCCATTACCAAAATGGGATGATATTCTTCTTCTTGGCGCACAGCTGAATCCACCGCCGCTTGATGACAATGACCCTGTAGATACAACAACTGTTATCGGCAGGCATGCCAGAAAGCCGATGATAATTGACAGTCCAGTATATATTTCACATATGTCTTTTGGAGCTTTGTCAAGAGAAGCAAAAATTGCGCTTGCCAAAGGCTCTGCAATGGCAAGAACAGCGATGTGCAGCGGCGAGGGAGGTATTCTGCCAGAAGAAAAGCAGGCGGCGTATAAATATATATTTGAGTATATTCCAAATAAGTACAGTGTGACAGATGAGAATCTGAAGTCCGCGGATGCAATTGAAATTAAAATCGGTCAGGGGACAAAGCCCGGGATGGGAGGTCATCTGCCGGGAGAAAAGGTAACGGCAGAGATTGCAGCAATCCGTGGGAAAAAGCAGGGAGAGGATATCCAAAGTCCAAGCAGATTTCCGGAGCTGAACACCAAAGAGGATTTAAGAAATATGGTAAATATGCTGCGTGACAGGTCAGAAGGCAGACCGATTGGAATTAAAATTGCAGCCGGAAATATTGAGCAGGATTTAGAATACTGTGTATTTGCAGAACCTGATTTTATTACCATTGATGGAAGAGGCGGTGCAACGGCTTCCAGTCCTCTCCTTTTGAGAGAAGCAACGTCTGTTCCTACTATTTACGCGCTGTCAAGAGCAAGAAGATATCTTGATTCTGTACATTCGGATATTTCACTTGTCATAACCGGAGGACTTCGCGTATCGGCAGATTTTGCAAAGGCTCTGGCGATGGGGGCGGATGCGGTGGCTGTCGCGAGCGCGGCATTGATTGCAGCTGCATGTCAGCAGTATCGTATCTGTGGCAGCGGAAACTGTCCAGTTGGTGTGGCTACTCAAAATTCAGAGCTTAGAAAACGTTTCAATATTGATGCGTCGGCTCAGAGAGTGGCAAATTTTTTAAATGTTTCTTTAAAAGAGCTGAAAATGTTTGGAAGAATTACAGGAAATCGTTCTATTCATGATTTGTCGGTTGACAATCTGATAACAACAAATAAAGAGATTGCGGAATATACTGCTATCAGACATGCCGGACAGTCGGGTATACATGATAATACCGCTGCCGGCGGACAAAATCATGCAGTATTTAATGCTGCCAGAAAGAAGGAGGAAGAAAAGATGAGTCAGTATAAATGTAAATTATGTAAGAAGGTATTTGAAGTAAAAGAGGGTGAAACAGCGGTATGTCCAGTCTGCGGTGCCTCTTTGGAACATCTTGAGGAAATAAAAGTTCAGGCGGAAAATAAATATGCGGGAACACAGACAGAAAAGAATCTGCAGGCTGCTTTTTCCGGCGAATCCGGTGCGAGAAATAAATATACCTATTTTGCTTCTGTGGCAAAGAAAGAAGGCTTTGAACAGATAGCGGCGATTTTCTTAAAGACTGCTGAAAATGAGCGTGAGCATGCAAAGATGTGGTTGAAGGAATTAAAGGGGATTGGAGATACAGCCGCCAATCTTGCCGCTGCTGCCGATGGTGAAAATTTTGAGTGGACAGATATGTATGAGGGCTTTGCAAAAACAGCGGAAGAAGAGGGATTTCCTGAGCTGGCGGCAAAATTCCGTATGGTTGGTGCGATTGAAAAACATCATGAAGAGCGTTATCGTGCATTGCTGAAAAATGTAGAAACAGCTGCTGTGTTTGCAAAGAGCGAAGTAAAGGTATGGGAGTGCCGTAACTGTGGTCATATTGTGGTTGGAACAAATGCACCCGAGGTATGTCCGGTATGCGCACATCCACAGAGCTACTTTGAAATCAGTGAAGAGAATTATTAGGTATCATAAACAGAATTAGAGATTTTAAGCGGTGGAAATACTTTTTTGAAAAGGGAGAATAAAATTTGCTAAAAAACGTTTTGATTTTTTGCAGCCTGTGCTATAATATTATTTTGAATAATAGAAAAAATTTTACCACGGAGGAAACAGGCAATTATGGAAGATACAAAAAAACATAATCAGACTATAGCTTTCAAAGTATTGACAGTGAGCTGTGTGTTTATTCTTTTTGTTGTATCTCTGTCAGGCTGTAAAAAGTCAGAGCAGAATCAAACATCAGAACAGAAATCAACTCATTCTGAAACAGCAGAAGAGACTTCAGACAGCTCTTCTCAGGAAACGACTTTATCAGAAAAAACGGAAACAACTTCTCAGGAGCAGATATCTTCGGAAACAATTACCGAAACATCAGAACAGACAGTTACTTCTGACTCGTCTGTTGAGTCTGTACCAGAACCAGAACAGGAACCAACTACTACTTTGGCATTTTATGTTACGGATATGAGTATGACCTGTTATGCTATTCAGGATGTGAATGTGAGGGTAGGACCTTCTACAAATTATGAACGGACAGGAAGCTTGTCAGCCGGACAGGAGGTTACAGTCACCGGACAGGCCGATACAGGCTGGTATCGTATTTCTTATAACGGAGGCGAAGCGTATGTCAGTAACAGTTATTTGACATCTGACCCGCCTGTACCTTCAGAACCTTCTACTACCGAGATTTTGTCACAGGAAAACAGTAGTCCTTCAACGCCTGATAAGCCACCTGTACAGCCGCAGCCATCAGATTCCAGAGAAGGAAAAAGAGAGCAGGCAAGAGCAGTTGCACAGCAAATAGCAGATTCTATTCGTTCAGACCCCGGAATGCAAACGGATTTAGACAAAGTTGGAGCTGCTGCATATATTGTCAGTACTTATTGTTCAAATGCTGTATATACTATGGAGGGTGAAAATTACAGTGAAGCATACGGAGTATTTATAGCAGGAGAATTTTCATGTGCCGGTGCGACAAGAGCGCTTGGAATGGTATTAAGCTGTATGGGGTATGAATGGGAGCATGTAAATGAAAATCAGTGGACACATCAATGGTGTCGGGTAACTATGGATGGGCAGGCTGGATGGGCTGACGGTCAAATCGGATATGCCGGTTATGGGCGGCATTTTGTGGAAAATTAGAACAGAAAGCTATCATACAGACAGGAAATAAATTTATGTCAATGGGAATTCTTATATGCGGATTGAATGGTGTGGGGAAAAGTACACTGGGAAAAGCTCTTGCAGAGAAATTAAATTTTTATTTCATAGACAATGAAGATTTATATTTTCCAAAGACAGATTCTCATTATCTGTATGCTTCCCCACGTACACGAGAAGAGGTTGAGAGGCTTCTGTTCAGCGAAATAAAAGCACATGAAGATTTTGTGTTTGCTTCAGTAAAAGGTGATTATGGGAAGACTGTTTTATCACTTTTTCAATATGCCATATTGATTGAGGTTCCAAGAGAAATTCGAATAGAACGAGTGCAAAGCCGTTCTTTTCAAAAATTCGGAAATAGAATGTTGTCAGGCGGCGATTTATATGAACAGGAAGAACGCTTTTTTGAGTTTGTGAAATCCAGAGCAGAGAATACAGTTGAAGAATGGATACAGTCTTTAAACTGTCCGGTGATACGAATAGATGGAACAAAGCCTGTTGAAGAAAATGTAAATCTTATTATGATACAATTGAATAAAGGGGCTGTTGCAAAAAGATGAGCAATCATCTATGGAGCAATAGCTCCTTTTTGTTTCTAAAACCAGAAGGAGGAAGTGTTGCAAAACCATCTGTTTTTGATGATTTTGCGACTTTCCTCTCCCTTTATCAAACAAGGTCTAATGGGTTTGTAAATGCATGTTTTTCTCTCTTATAAAAATTGTTCTTTTACATATTTAGATAACATATCCTTGCTCAGAAACGGTGCAATCGGACTAATTGCTGCTATTTCATCCCTTTGGACGGCTTTTTGAGCGAGATTGTCAAGATAGTCTCTTTTTAAAAATGGAGCAATTGATTCGAAATGACAAAGTCCGTGGCTTTCATATTCTTTTTCTGCGATTTTTTCAAGTTGTTCTTTCGGAACAAATGGAGCAATTTCCCCCAAATTGCTGTAGTTATCTTCTTTTGTTGCTTTTTGAGCAAGCTGATTTACAACATTGTGGCTGATAAATGGCAGTAAATCTACCACTTTACGAAGATTGCTAATCTGTGTTTTTTTTAAGATGATATTTACTTGTTCCGGCTTTAATATCGGTGCAACATCGATAATCTGTTCCGGCGTAGTTGAGTTGTTATCAAGATATTCTTCCATATTATTGCTTGTGATAGCATAATTCACAGCTTGAACAGCTTATATAATAGGATTTATTATTAAATTATAGAATATTTGAGAAAATTTTATTTGACCACATTGTAGCATAGAATTATAAATTTTTCTACGATTTTGCGGTAATGAGTAAAAGGTGAAGATAGTTGCATATGTATTTGATATTGTCTGATTGCTGTCAAAATCCCAGTTGAACTATAAAAAAATAATTGAAAATCCGGCGGATTTATGATATGTTTAAGAAAATAAAACAGTATTTATATACATTAATGAAATCGTTTTACAAGGAAAGGATGATATTTATGGAAGAAAAATTTAATGAGATATTACAGTTATTTTGTATAGAAAATCCAGAAGGTTATTCTGTGAAAGATATGGAAAAAATAAAACAGACAGTCGGTGAGCTGCCGGAGGTTTTGGAGAAATTTTATTTAAAATGTGGAAACACAACTGATTTGAGATATTTACAGGATAATTTGATTTTTCCTAATGAATATCCATATATGAAAGATTGGGAATACATCATATTTTTTGATGAAAATCAGGGAGTATGTCAGGCGGGGATTAAAAAGACAGATGTTAAAATGTCAGACCCACCGGTATATGTATCTATGGATGGTAAAGCATGGGTGAAATCTTCAGATAAGGTTTCAGATTTTCTGGTTGCAATGTATGGATATCAGGCAAGTATTTGTCTGGAATATTCCCCGGAGGAATTTTACTGGATTACAAAAGAGGAAAAGGATAAGGTGGAACAGCTTTTTACCAAAAGAAAAGAAGAAATGAAAAGATGGATGAATTGCAGTATAACTCTGTATGGGGATAATTGTCATGGGCGTATTGCACTTATGCATCCGGAGGGGGAAGATGATATTCAGATGAATTATGCGGCTAATACAAAAGAGGAATATGAAAGAATGGCAAAGCTTTTGAAGGGAATTGGGGAGCCGATATAAAAATAATTTTGAGATTATTTGGAGTAATATGAAAGAACTTTATGAGAAATTTAAGAGAAAATGATATGGAAGAGAGAATTGAAACAGAGGATTTAATTTTAAGCAAAGGTAAATATGATGACTGGAAAGATATATTTGAAAATCTGTGGCGTCATGAAGAAAGTGCTAAATATATGCTGTGGACCACAGTAAAAACAGAAGAAAAGGCAAAAGAAAAAATGAGAAAAGTAATTGAGTGGCAAAAAAATCATTTGGAATATTTTATTTATGAGAAAAAAAGCGGAAAGGCTATTGGTTTTGCAGGAATAGAAGAAATAGAAAAGGGAGTCTATGAAGATACTGGAATAGCAATTGGATTAAAATTTATCGGGCAGGGATATGGAAAACAGGTATTAATGGCACTTGTAAATCATTGTTTTCAAATAAAAGGAGCTGAAAAATTTGTTTGTTCCTGCCGTTCAGAAAATACTGCTTCAAAAAGAATGCAGCTTTCATGCGGATTTCTATACTCTCATTCAGAAAAGCGGATAGATAAAAGAAATGGAATGGAATACATATTGGAATTTTATCAATTACTAAAAAAGTAAAAATAAATTGACATTCTGATACTTCTTTTTTATAATTTATGTGTGCAGATATAGAAAATTAGATAAAATTTTTATGGATTGCGTATATTATATATCTGTATTTTTATTATAATTTACAAATTGTAATAAACAGAGTAAAAAGTACTATAAAAAACTGGAATATTATTAAGAAAACCAAATGTTACAACGAAACTAAGCTGCAGGAAATTCAATATTATAAGGAAGTTGAATATTGCAGATAAACTGAATATTACAATAAAAAATGTAAAAGAAAAAGGAGAAAAGCATGAAAGAGGAGTTGATTATTGTCCTTGATTTTGGCGGTCAATATAATCAGTTAATAGCAAGAAGAGTCAGAGAATGTAATGTGTATTGTGAAGTACATCCTTACAATATAAGTCTGGAAAACATAAAAGAAATGAATCCAAAGGGTATTATTTTTACTGGTGGGCCAAACAGTGTATATGCCGAAGAATCTCCAAGATGTTCAAAGGAGATTTTTGAGCTTGGGATTCCTATTTTGGGGATTTGCTATGGTTCACAGCTTATATCATATATTTTGAGAGGAGAGGTTTCTGCTGCTCCTGTAAGTGAGTATGGAAAGACTGAGGTGGAGATTGATACATCTTCGGATTTATTTGGTAATGTATCAACAAAGACTGTTTGCTGGATGAGCCATACAGATTATATATCAAAAGTACCAGAAGGCTTTCGTATTACAGCACATACGCCTGTATGTCCTGTGGCGGCTATGGAGAATCCGGAAAAACAGCTGTATGCCACACAGTTTCATCCTGAGGTTATGCACACGCAGGAAGGAATGAAAATGCTTTCAAATTTTGTGTATCAGGTGTGTAAATGTCAGGGAACATGGAAGATGGCGTCTTTTGTAGAAAGTACTATAAAGGAATTGCGAGAAAGAATTGGCAGTGGAAAGGTGCTATGTGCGCTGTCTGGCGGAGTAGATTCTTCTGTAGCGGCAGTGTTATTGTCAAAGGCAGTTGGAAAACAATTGACCTGCGTATTTGTGGACCATGGACTGTTGCGTAAAAATGAAGGGGATGAGGTGGAAGCGGTTTTTGGGCCAGAGGGACCTTATGAGCTGAATTTTATACGGGTAAATGCACAGGAGCGTTATTATAAAAAACTTGCGGGGGTTACTGAGCCAGAAGCTAAGAGGAAAATTATTGGTGAGGAATTTATCAGAGTTTTTGAAGAGGAAGCAAAGAAAATAGGGGCAGTGGATTATCTGGTACAGGGAACGATTTATCCTGATGTGATTGAGTCAGGATTGGGGAAATCCGCGGTGATTAAGAGTCATCACAATGTCGGAGGACTACCGGAATGTGTTGATTTTAAGGAGATTGTGGAACCTTTGCGGCTGTTGTTTAAAGATGAGGTGAGAAATGCTGGAAGAGAGCTCGGGATTCCGGAATATCTAGTGAGCCGTCAACCGTTTCCGGGACCAGGACTTGGGATTCGGATTATCGGAGAGGTGACTGCCGAGAAAGTGAAAATGGTACAAGAGGCAGATTATATTTACAGAGAAGAGATTGCCAAGGCAGGAATTGAAGGATTAGGGCAGTATTTTGCAGCATTGACAAATATGAGAAGTGTGGGAGTAATGGGAGATGAGAGGACTTATGATTATGCAATAGCGCTGAGAGCAGTGAATACGTCAGACTTTATGACAGCAGAGGCGTCGGAGATTCCGTTTGAAGTATTGAATCGGGTAATGACAAGGGTGATTAATGAGGTGAAAGGGGTTAATCGAGTGATGTATGATTTGACGAGTAAGCCACCAGGAACAATTGAGTTCGAGTGATGAAATGGACTTTAGAAAGCTAGTATTTATGCGGTTTCCAAACAAATTTGTTTAGACGCTGGCAACGATTTGGCAACATTTTTAACATCACGCAATAAATAATTACACCAATGGCATAAAGAAAACCTTGCTGATTTTCAGATATGGAAACTGAATATCGGCAAGGTCTTTTTATGCTTATTTCTGTTTTTTCTTTTTCGCTGTTTTCTTTTCTTCTTTCTCGATTTTCTGAAATTCCTCCATAAGCATATCACTGACCGCCTGTGAGGGGACTTTCGCCCAATGCTTTGAAGTGTCCAGTTCGGGGTACTTGTACCGCCACTGGTCGTATT
>CAJUDQ010000042.1:0-27368 GCA_910585215.1 uncultured Lachnospiraceae bacterium
AAGGAAAGGTGTATCGTGAGGTACACAAACTTAAAATATTTAAAGTTTTTATAAATAATAATAAAGTTTACACATCAGTATGTTTTGACTTTTCTTGCTTGAGATAAAATTATTATGGAACAGCATTCAATGCAGGCTGATAATCTATACACGAATCAGAAAGTCTATTATTAACAGATTTTTTTCGCAATGATTAAATGTGAAATAGGATTCAGAAAGTTAAAAAAGAATAAAAATCAATGAAAAAGACAATATTTATAGGAAATATACAGGGAGGGATTGCAAAAAAAGATGTCGCAAAATTCAACAGAAAATTTAACAGCAAATTCAATAAAGAATAATGTGGCTCAGTTTTATTACAGAGATGAAAATGCGCCAAAACCAAATAAGCCAAACCATATTGGAACAGCAGTTATTATAGAATATCAGGATAAAATACTTATGGAGCATAGAACAGACAGTGAAACATGGGCTGTTATAGGAGGCGGGCTATGGCTTAATGAATCACTGGCTGAGTGCGCAACAAGGGAGGTTTTTGAGGAAACGGGCATAAAGCTGTATCAGGAAGATATTTTGTTTTATAAAATATATGATGACCCTTCACGAATTATCTGTTATCCAGACGGAAATGTTTTACGAACTATCAGTGTTGTGTATAAAGTAAAGTTAAAAAACGAACCAGAATTGAAATGTAGTAGTGAATCAAGGGAATTGAAATTTTTTTCAAAAGAGGCACTCAAAGATATAACAATTGCCAACACGCATATTCCAATTATACAGGATTATCAAAATGGTATATTTATACCAGAAGGGAGTATTTAAAAATATGGGAATTTATGTGAATCCGAAAAATACAGCATTTGAATTTTCCCGTAATTCCAGTATATACGTAGATAAAAGTATGCTGATTTCAAAATTAAATGCGGCATATAGAACAGAAAACAGATTTGTCTGTGTAAGCAGACCACGCCGTTTTGGAAAGTCAATGGCAGCAAATATGTTGTCTGCTTATTATAGCTGCGGTTGTAATTCGGCAGGTTTATTTTCCGGTTTGGAAATTGAAAAGAATAAATTTTTTCAAGAACATCTCAACAAACATTTCGTAATCAGGTTTGATGTACAGCAGTTTTTGGAATCAGAAAGCGATTTGGATACGTTTATAACAGAAATCCAGAAGGAAATAGCAGAAGAATTATTAGAAGAGTTTCCTGATTGCAAGGGATTTACTGTTCAAACCAAGCTTAAATTTATATTAGGTAAAATTTTCAAGCAGACAAAAAAAGGTTTTATTTTTATTATTGATGAATGGGACTGTGTGTTTCGGCTTGCAAAGAATAGAGAGCAAGTCCAGAAGGAATATCTTGATTTTTTAAGAGGTTTGTTTAAGGGACAGGAA
This sequence comes from uncultured Lachnospiraceae bacterium, assembly GCA_910585215.1. Taxonomy (GTDB): domain Bacteria; phylum Bacillota; class Clostridia; order Lachnospirales; family Lachnospiraceae; genus CAG-303. The sequence continues at coordinate 1,397 of CAJUDQ010000042.1, forward strand.
TATGTAGATTTGGCTTATATGACTGGTATTCTGCCAATAAAAAAATATGGGGAACATTCTGCAATTAATGTTTTTGATGAGTTTTCTATGATTGACCCCAAAAATATGGGAGAATATTTTGGGTTTACAGAAGAAGAGGTCAGGAAGTTATGCATGCAATATCATGTGGATTACTTTGAAATAAGAAAATGGTATGATGGATATCTAGTAGGAAATATAAATATTTATAATCCAAAGTCCGTAGTTGATGTACTGATGTGGAAAAAATTGAAAAGTTACTGGACGGGTACAGAAACCTATGAAGCGTTGAAAATTTATATTGATTTGAATTTTGACGGTTTGAAGGAGGCTGTAATTGAAATGTTGGGAAATGGCAGGTATAAAATCAATCCCCGTAAGTTTCAAAATGATATGACTACATTTACAGGAAAAGATGACGTACTCACTCTTTTGGTTCATCTTGGTTATCTCACATTTAATGAAGTGACAGAAGAGGTTTCTATTCCAAATCAGGAAATTGTACAGGAATTTTTAAACGCCGTAGATAATCCCAACTGGGGTGGTATTATGCAGTCAGTTCGCTGTTCAATAAACATTTTGAAAAGTACATGGTCAATGGATGGAAAGTCTGTAGCAGACGGTATTGCGGCCATTCATAATGCAAATGCATCTATTCTCAAGTACAATGACGAAAACTCGTTGAAATGTACAATTCTTCTGGCATATTACAGCGCCAGCATATATTATTTGCCGCCAAATCTGGAATTTCCGTCAGGAAAAGGATTTGCAGACGTAGTGTATCTTCCAAAAAGAGATATAGCGAAGCCGGCTTTATTGATTGAGTTGAAATGGAATAAGTCTGCCAAAGGAGCAATTTCCCAAATCAGGGATAAGCAGTATGCAGATTGGATAAAGGAATATACAGGAGATATTCTTTTAGTAGGAATCAATTATGATGATGAGAAGGGGCATGAATGTATGATTGAAAAATTTGTAAAACGGTGATTCATTAAGCAATACAGCTTTTGGATAAATTTTCATAACCATATTGCGCACATTCGGATAAAATGATATAATACATCAAACAAAAAAGTGGAAAATAGTGAAATTAAATAATGAAACAGTATTTTACAAAGGTGGTATATTATGAATCAAAAGTTAAAGGAAAATATTCTTGAATCACTCTCAGCAGTTCTGCCTATCACGGGTATTGTTCTTCTGCTCAGTATTCTTCTGGTTCCAGTGGAAATCGGCACAATGGTAATGTTTATGTCCGGTGCGGTTCTTCTGGTTGTCGGCATGGGATTTTTTCAGCTTGGGGCGGAAATGTCCATGACGCCTTTGGGAGAAGGCATCGGCGTGCAGATAGCAAAAACCCGCAAGATTTTTTTTATTTTATTGATAGGATTCTTTATGGGAGCGATTATTACAATTTCAGAGCCGGATTTGCAGGTGTTGGCACAACAGGTTCCCTCTATTCCAAATTACACCTTGATTCTGACCGTAGCCGCTGGTGTTGGAATTTTTCTGGCGGTTGCAATTTTAAGAATATTATTTCAGATTCATCTTTCCACTATTTTAATTGTTTTATATATTGCATTAATTGGAATGTCCTTTCTGGTATCAAAAGACTTTCTGGCAGTTGCTTTCGATTCAGGCGGTGTTACCACCGGTCCTATGACTGTTCCCTTTATTATGGCTATGGGTGTCGGTCTTGCATCTGTCAGAGGAGACAGAAACGCCTCAAGCGACAGCTTTGGTCTGGTAGCGCTTTCGAGTATCGGACCTGTTCTGGCGGTTCTGATTCTTGGCTTCTTCTTCCACCCAACAGAAGCGGCATATGGAAATTCGACAGTTGCGAATGTACATACTACCCGTGATGTTGTATGGGAGTTTTTTATCAATATGCCGCCATATATCAGAGAGGTTTTGATTTCACTGCTTCCGGTAGCGGCAGTGTTTGTTATTTTTCAGTTGCTTACCCGCCGTTATAAGCATCGTCAGAGAAAGCGTATTATCGTTGGTTTTGCATATACTTATATTGGACTTGTGCTGTTTTTATGTGGAGTTAATGTCGGATTTGCGCCGGTTGGTTCCTCACTTGGACATGACATTGCTTCTGAGAGCTGGAAATGGCTTCTGATACCGATTGGTATGCTGATTGGATATTATATTGTAAAGGCGGAGCCTGCGATTCAGGTGTTAAATCATCAGGTAGAAGATGTAACAAACGGGGCGGTTTCCGCAAAATCAATGAACCGTTGTCTTTCCATCGGCGTAGCTGTCAGTGTAGGTCTTGCAATGCTTCGGGTACTGACGGGACTTCCGATTTACTGGATTATTATACCGGGATATGTCATTGCACTGGTTTTGTCAAGGCTTGTACCTAAAATGTTTGTCGGTATTGCCTTTGACTCTGGTGGTGTGGCGAGTGGACCGATGACCACTACATTTTTGCTTCCTTTGAGTATTGGAGCCTGTGAGGCTGTCGGAGGCAATATTATGACAGATGCCTTTGGTGTAGTGGCGTTGGTGGCACTGACCCCGTTAATTGCCGTTCAGATTATGGGAATACAGTATAAATGGAAGCTGAAAAAAGCTCAGGCATTGGTGCCGGATACAGTTTCTAAGGATATAGAAGACGAGATAATTGAGGATGACACTTTTGAAGATGACATCTTTGACTTTGAGGAGGATTAAAAATGAGTGCCAATAATAAAAAAATACCTTTGAGAATGTTATTCCTGATTGCCACCCCGAAGCTGGTAAATAAAGCCGCCAATCTGTTCAAGGAAGGCAATGTGCCGTTGCAGTATCTGTTTTATGCACAGGGTACTGCTTCCAGTGAGATTATGGATACTCTTGGACTTGGCAGTATTGATAAAACTGTGCTTATGTGCATGATACCAAAACTGTTTGCGGATAAAATGCTGAGAAAACTGAGAAAAGAACTTCATCTGGGCATGCCGAATACCGGAGTTGCATTTACAGTAGCCATATCCGGCGCCAGCGCCCGCACGATTAAGATGTTGGAAAGTCTGCCGCCGGAGGAAAGTCAGGAAACTTTAAGAAAGGAAGAAAATGAAGTGACAGAAAATGAATACAATATGATTCTGGTAATTGTAAATCAGGGATTCAGTGAGGAGGTAATGGATGCCGCAAGACCGGCAGGAGCTTCAGGAGGCACCGCTTTCCACTGCAGAAGAGTGGGAAATGAAGAAGCCATGAAATTCTGGGGCATCAGCGTACAGCAGGAAAAGGAAATTGTTCTGATTCTTGTGAAAAAAGAATCCAAGCTGCCGATAATGCAGGCGATTGCACAGAAATGCGGTATGCAGACAGAGGCGAATGGAATGGTTTTATCTCTGCCGGTAGACGGTGTTGAAGGAATGAATTAAGGTTGACAGGAGAAAAAATATGTTTAAAATTGGAAGTTCAGAATTTGAACTGGAACATGGCTCGTTTTATGCCGGTTTTTCAGATGACAGGATGAATGTAAGAATGTGCTGCGAACCAGAAAATTCGTTTTCATGGCATCTGGATATCAATATGCAAGAGGGTCCTTTGATTACACAGTCGAAAAATCATGAGAAAGACTATGATGATGATTATGACGACGAAGATGACTATAACAGTGATGATAGTGATGACGATTATGATGATGAAGATGACTGTGACGATTATGAAAGCGTTGAGCCGCGTTTATATCATAATAACGGTTTTTCACTGAATGTCCATTCATGGAAATCTGTTGAAGGAATGTCAAAAGTATGGGAAGAAGAATATAATGAAGACGAAGAAGAGGCAGGCTGTTTGTATATTTTTGGACATGACCCTGTCACTAGTGGAAAAATTGAGTTTTTAAAAAGAAAAGGCACTGAATTTCTGGTAAAATGGACTGGAACTGCAAATGTCTACTGGGATGAAGAATACGATACAGATGTTCCGTTCGAATTTGAAGGCTGGATTTCATTTGGCGGGATTTTGGCATGCTGTGACCGGATATCTGACAGAAGTGAGCTGGAAGAAGCAATGAAAGAATTTATTAATGTTGACGAATTTGAATGTGTTTCGGAAGAAAGCCATGAGATAACAGGAGGGCGTTCTTATCGCTGGAAATACAAGCCTGTAGAGGATAGATAGAAAGAATAAAGTGTTTAAGACACAGATAAACTCTCAAAATCAGAGGCAAATCATGTAGTCAGTGCTTACGCTGATTGCCTGATAATGATTAAAAAATATAAAAAATTAGGAAAGGAAAAGCTATTTGACAAAAATCCATAAAAATATATAAACAGGTGATTGTAAGTATAAACACAAGCAAATCACAAGATTGCTTTGAATCGTCTGGCATATATGGTTTTAATAGCAGAACAGACAAATGTCACAAAACAACATACCTTATAAGACATATCTTGAAGAAAGTGAGATGCCAAAGCAGTGGTACAATGTACGGGCAGATATGAAAAACAAGCCGGCGCCGCTGTTAAATCCGGCTACCTTGGAACCTATGAAATTTGAGGAATTAAGACCCGTATTCTGTGATGAACTGATTAAGCAGGAGATGGATGATACTACCCCGTATTTTGATATTCCGCAGGAAATTCTTGATTTTTACAAAATGTATCGTCCTTCGCCGCTTGTACGTGCATATTTTCTCGAAAAATATCTGGATACACCAGCAAAGATTTATTATAAATTTGAGGGAAATAATACTTCCGGAAGCCACAAGTTAAATTCGGCTATTGCTCAGGCATATTATGCAAAAAAGCAGGGATTAAAAGGAGTTACTACAGAAACCGGAGCCGGACAGTGGGGAACAGCATTGTCCATGGCATGTTCTTATTTTGATTTGGACTGTGAGGTATATATGGTAAAATGTTCTTATGAACAGAAACCATTCCGCCGCGAGGTAATGAGAACCTACGGTGCGTCAGTTACGCCTTCGCCGTCAGAGAAAACAGAGGTGGGCAGAAAGATACTTGCAGAATTTCCAGGAACAACAGGAAGTCTTGGATGTGCGATTTCGGAAGCTGTGGAGGCGGCTACCTCAAAGGAAGGTTATCGTTATGTGCTTGGCTCTGTATTAAATCAGGTATTATTACATCAGAGTGTAATAGGACTTGAAACAAAAACTGCACTTGATAAAATCGGAGAAAAGGCAGATATTATTATCGGCTGTGCTGGAGGAGGTTCAAATCTTGGCGGACTGATTTCTACCTTTATGGGAGAAAAATTGAGAGGAGAAGCAGACTATCGCATTGTTGCTGTAGAGCCTGCATCCTGTCCGAGTCTGACAAGAGGAAAATTTGCATATGATTTCTGTGATACTGGAAAGGTTTGTCCTCTTGCAAAAATGTACACGCTTGGAAACGGCTTTATTCCATCTGCAAATCATGCCGGAGGGCTCAGATATCATGGAATGAGCTCGGTTGTATCACAGCTCTATGAAGATAAGCTTATGGAGGCCGTATCTGTAGAACAGACAGAAGTTTTTGAAGCTGCTGTAAAATTTGCAAGAGTAGAAGGGATTCTTCCGGCGCCAGAAAGCAGTCATGCAATCAAGGTAGCGATAAACGAAGCATTAAAATGTAAAGAAACTGGCGAAGAAAAAACGATTGTATTTGGACTTACCGGAACGGGTTATTTTGATATGGTGGCTTATCAGAAATATAACGACGGGGAAATGTCAGATTATATTCCTACAGAGGAAGAGCTTGAAAAAGGATTTGCTACTATGCCTGTGATTGATAAATAAAAGGAATTTGGAATAAAATACCTGTGGCACGATAAGTTTGTGAAAATAGTTTATCACGTTATTTGGCAATATCTGCTCTATAAAAGCTTTATTGTAAGAAATTAAATTAAAAAAGGCTCCTGTCAGAAGACATATAAAGAACATAAATTCTGACAGGAGAATTATTATATTCAAAATATAGTTGTTATTTAAATTTGGAAATAATTTGATTGTCTCTGTTTATAAACAGAAATTATCAAACAGATAAAGAAATCGCAGGTAAAAAAGTGGTGAGGTAAGAATGAAAAGACAACTTAAGATAATAATTTTAACGTTAATAAGTGTAATAATGATGGGATTTGCTATTTCTGTTTTAAATTTTGTAAATCTGGGAACAGACCCTTTTACATATATGAATTTAAGCATTGCAAATCATTTTGATATCTCTTTTGGAAATTGGCAGGTATTTTTAAATATTTTGATGTTTATTCCTGTTATTTTCTTTGACCGCAGACAGATTGGAATCGGCACCATATTTAATATGGTACTGGTGGGATACAGTGTGGAGGTATTTACTTATTTATGGAATATGCTTTCCATAGAACATTTTTTTGATATTATGGCAGTAAGGATTCTTGCCATGATACCGGCGCTGATTCTCTTTATTTTTTCTGCTGCTGTTTATATGTCTGCAAATTTGGGAACAGCGCCTTATGATGCGCTTCCTTTTATTCTGGCAGGAAAATTTCACAGACTGCCATTTAAATATATTCGTTTTTTGTGGGATTGTCTTGCTATTTTGATTGGCTTCTTTATCAGCGGCAAAGTCGGTATTGTAACAATTGCAATGGCCTTGTTTATGGGGCAGACAGTTGCCTTTGTAAAGTAAACATTTATGAAACAGTTTACTTCATCTGAAAATTTACCGAAAAAATAGTTTGAAAGCTTATATTGTGCACGACCTGTCACTGAAAGAAGCGGGAGTATTTTTGCTGGAATTTGATAAAAATCAGGAGAAAGACCATGAAGATGTTATTTAAAACAGAGAATAAAACAAAGAATCTGACGGAAGGAGCTATTTCAAAAAAGCTTCTTTTCTTTGCATTTCCGCTGATGGTCGGAAATTTGTTACAACAGTTTTACAATATCGCCGATACCTTGATTGTAGGAAGGTATCTTGGTGAACATGCTCTGGCTGCTGTCGGTTCTGCGTATACGCTTATGATTTTTCTGACTTCTGTTATCAGTGGTCTCTGTATGGGAAGCAGTGTTTTCTTTTCCGTTCAGTTTGGAAAAAAGGCAATAGATAAAATGAAACAGTCCTTTTTTATTTCTTTTGTCAGTATTCTGTCTGTAACTGTTGTATTGAATCTGGCGGCCTATGTCCTGCTGAATGGAATCATTTCTTTTATGCGTATACCAGAAGAGGTGCGTTTGCTGTTTCGACAGTATTTATATATTATTTTTGCAGGAATTTTTGCGGTTTTTTTATATAATTTTTTTTCAAATCTTTTGCGGGCGGTAGGAAATTCAGTGATTCCTCTTCTGTTTCTTGCACTGTCCTCTGTAGTAAATGTGATTTTGGATTTTGTGTTTATTTTGTATTTTCATACCGGAGTGGAAGGTGCAGCAGTGGCAACTGTAATTGCACAGTATCTTTCTGGAATTGGTATTATGCTTTATTATTTTGTTCGCTGCCGCAGTTTGAGAGTGAAAAAAATCCATATGAAATGGAACCATTCTATTTTTCGGGAAATTTTTGGCCTGTCTTTTATGACTTGTATACAGCAGTCGATTATGAATCTTGGGATTTTAATGGTTCAGGGACTGGTAAACAGTTTTGGAGTAGCGGTTATGGCTGCGTTTGCTGCAGGAGTAAAGATTGATACGCTGGCATATTCTCCGGTACAGGATTTTGGAAATGCCTTTTCTACGTTTATTGCACAGAATTACGGTGCGGGAAAGAAAGAGAGAATCCGAGCAGGCGTAAAATCTGCGGGGCTTATGGTTGCGATATTTTGTGTTTTGATAAGCAGCATAGTTTTTATGGCAGCAGAACAGTTTATGGGAGTTTTCGTGGACAGTGAAAATATGGAAGTAATTAAAATCGGAGTAAACTATCTTCGCATAGAAGGAAGCTGTTATATTGGAATCGGTATTCTGTTTCTGTTGTATGGATACTATCGGGCAATAACAAAGCCAGGAATGTCAGTAGTACTCACTGCGATTTCACTTGGAACACGTGTGGTCCTTGCATATTTTTTATCCTCTTTTGCAAAAATAGGTGTAATGGGAATCTGGCTTGCAATTCCGATTGGATGGGCACTGGCAGATATAGTGGGAATTTTGTATGGATATAAAATACAAAATGAGTAAAATAGAATGAAAAAGTAAAGAAGATATCCCTCTAAAAACAAAGTTTTGATAGATACTTTTTTCAAAATTGCTTTTTTAAAACTATATCTTTTAGCAAATTTATGGTATAATGTCACCAAACAGAATTTGATGACCTGCGCACGCATCAGCGTGCTTCGTTATGTTATAATGTCATCAAACGAAGCAGAGCGCAGTTTGATGACCTGCGCACGCATCAGCGTGCTTCGTTATGTTACAATAAGATCTGTTTAAAATAGCTGACAGGCAGAAAGGCAGGTAAATTATGGAAAGAAAACAAACTGCAATCGCAAAGAAGTATGAACAGGGTTATAACTGCAGTCAGGCAGTAGGCTGTGTATTCTGTGATATTGCAGGGATTGATGAAACTCTGATGTATCGGCTTATGTCAGGGTTTGCCGTTGGAATGGGAGGAATGAAGGGAACCTGTGGAGCAGTATCTGCAGGAGTAGCCTTGATTGGTCTGATTATGAATAATGGCAACAGTAAAGATGTCGCGCAAAAGGCAAAGGCTTTGAAAACTGCAAAAGAATATACCAGAAGATTTGCAGAAAAAAATCAGAGTCTTGCCTGTAGTGAATTAAAGGGACTAGAAACCGGAAAAATGATACGAAGTTGTGACGGCTGTATTGAAGATGCAGTGGAAATATTTGAAGATATGATAAAAGAAGGGGTAATACAGATATGAAAAAAGTAATTCTATTTGATTTAGATGGTACGCTTATGAATACAAAAGAGGGAATTACAAAATGTGCAACATATGCTTTGAAGCATTATGGTATCTATGTGGAAAATTTAGACAGTCTGGAATTTTTTATTGGTCCTCCACTGCATAAAAGCTTTGAAGAGTTTTATGGTTTTGATGAGAAAAAGGCCGCGGAGGCGGCATCTGTGTATAGAGAACGCTACAGGGATATTGGAGTATATGAGTGCGAACCCTATACTGGAATAGAAGAAGTATTGAATTATCTCTTTGAGAGAGGATATCAGCTTGCAGTGGCTACTTCAAAACCAGAGGTTTTCGCAAAACAGATTATGGAAAAATTTCAGTTTTCCAAATATTTTGTCACTGTAGTTGGAAGTCTTTTAGACAATTCAAGAAGTTCAAAAAAAGAAGTGATTGAAGAGGTATTTACACAGCTTGGAGTTGGAACGGTTTATCAAAAATCAGAGGTTCTTATGATAGGAGATAGAAAACATGATATCATAGGGGCAAAACAGACAGATATAGAAACACTTGGTGTAAAATATGGCTTTGCCAGAGAAAATGAGCTGGAAGAGGCTGGAGCAGATTATATTGCAGAGCAGCCACAGGATATTATAAAAATAATCAGAGAATTGGAGGAAAAATAAATGGAAAATTATTTTGCAGATATGCATACACATACAATTGCCAGCGGACATGCATACAGTACGATTAAGGAAATGGCTGAGGCAGCACAGGAAAAAGGAATTAAGCTTCTTGGTATTACAGAACATTCCAAAAATATGCCTGGTTCTTGTCAGGATATTTATTTTGCAAATCTGCGGGTGGTAGACAGAAAAATTGGAGATGTGGAACTGGCTCTTGGTGTAGAGCTGAATATTATGGATTATGATGGAACAGTGGATATGGATGACAGATTAATTGCAAAACAGGATATTGTAATTGCTAGCATGCATACTCCATGTATAAAGCCGGGAACAAAAGAGCAGAATACACATGCATATATTAAATGTTGCGAAAATCCTTTAATCCGGATTATCGGGCATCCTGACGACAGTTATTACCCTGTAGATTACAATGCTCTGACCGATGCTGCAAAGAAAACAAGCACGCTTCTTGAAGTAAATAATAATTCTCTTTCTGGAAATTTCAGACAAAATACATGGGAAAATACAATGGAAATGCTTCTTTTATGCAAAGAGAAGAAAGTTCCGGTGCTGATTGGAAGCGATGCACATTTTTACAGCAGAGTCGGAGCTCACAGTTATGCGGAAAAACTGATGAAGGAAATAGATTTTCCAATGGAACTGGTGATGAATCTGTATCCAGATAGAATAAAGGAATATATTAATGTAAAAACCTCTTGATATCTGGTTTTAAATACTATATAATGCATTTAGAGAAACCAGATAAAGAACAGGCATGTATGATAGAAAGCCAAGAAAGAGAGTATAAAATGGCAGCAGATATTTCAAAATTATTAGAATCCATTATAGAAAAAATGGATTTGATTGAAGCTGACGAGATACCAAATATAGATTTATACATGGACCAAGTAACAACTTTTATGGAAAGTCATCTTGGGAATCTGAAAAGAAATCCTGAGGATAAGGTTCTGACAAAAACCATGATTAACAATTATGCAAAGACAGAGCTTTTACCTTCTCCAGATAAGAAAAAATATTCAAAAAACCATGTGATTATGCTTACATTTATCTATTATTTTAAAAATGTATTATCTATCAGTGATATCAAAACACTTATGAGAAAAATTACAGCAGGACATTTTAAAGAAGGAAGCAAGCCTGAAATGAAAGAAATATACAATGAGATTCTTCAATTTCAGCCAGATATTATCGAAATGGTCAAAGCAGATTTGGAGAAGAAAACCGAGCTTGCAGAAAAATTCTTTCCAGATTTGCCAGAAGATGCAGAATATCTCAGACTGTTTTCTCTGTTGTGTTTTTTGAGTTTTGATGTATATCTTAAGAAAACTTTAGTAGAAGCTGTAATTGATAAACTAGAGCTTCAAGAGCGTGACAGACGAGAAAAAAAAGCAAAAGAAAAGCCAAAAGAAAAAACAAATCATGGAATCAGCGAGAGTTAAAATATTCTCTTATATTACAAATAGCTTATATCAATGTATAATAGCTACAAAAAAATGGAACATATAAGGAGGGAATATATATGAAAAAAAGAATATTCGGATTGTTTCCGAGTATTTTATGTATTGCAGCACTTACAGGGTGTGATTTGACAGAAAAAACAGACTTAAAGAAGACAGAACTCCAAAAAGTTGAGATGGTTGTATGGGGAGCTGAGGAAGATACAGAACTGATGAACCAGATTATCGAGAATTTTCAGATAAACTATCAAGGGGAGGCCGATTTTCAGATTTTATTTGAAGTACAAGGAGAATCCCAATGTAAGGATGCATTGATTGGCGGATTGGAAGATGGCGCAGATGTATTTACCTTTGCAGATGACCAATTAAATGCTCTGGCTGCTGCCGGAGCATTGGATCCTATTGAGAATGTGGATAAAATTAGGGATAGAAATCTTTCAAGCGCAGTGCAAGCAGTTACAATAAACAATCAGTTATATGCATATCCATTAACCGCAGATAATGGATATTTCTTATATTATAATAAGGAATATATTACAGAAGAACAGGTCAAGACACTAGACGGCATATTAGAAGCTGCTGCTGCAAATGGTAAATTATTTACCATGGATTGGTCTTCAGCATGGTATGTATATTCTTTTTTTGGAAATACAGGGCTGCAAGTTGGGCTTAATAATGATGGAATCACCAACTATTGTACATGGAATCAGATAGATGGAGATATTCAAGGGATTGATGTAGCTGAGGCAATGCTTCAGATTGCGAAAAATCCAGGCTTTGCTAGTCATACAGACCAAGAATTTCTTGAGGGAGTAAAAAATGGCTCAGTGATTGCAGGCGTTAGCGGTGTATGGAATTCTGTTGCAATAAAAGAGGTCTGGGGAGAAAATACAGGAGCCACCAAGCTGCCAACTTATAGTTGTAACGGCAGACAGGTACAGATGGCTTCTTTTTCTGGATGTAAACTGATAGGTGTAAATGCTTATTCTGAACATCCAAAATGGGCATCTAAGCTTGCCGAATGGATTACGAATGAAGAAAATCAGCGACTCCGTTTTGAAATGCGAAGACAAGGTCCATCAAACATTGCGGTTGCAGATTCTGAAGAAATTAAGCAATCACCAGAAATTGTTGCTCTTTTAGAACAATCTGAATTTTCTCAGCTTCAGCGGATAGGCGGAAAGTTTTGGGACCCTGTTTCAAAATTTGCAGAAAGTATGGCAGCAGGAAATCCTTCCAATCAGAGTTTGCAAGATCAGTTAGATGAAATGGCAGAAGGTGTTTCTGCAAGATAGATAATATCGAAAGGATTTGTTAATGTAAGATGAAGAAAAAACTCACCATACAACAACGTTTGATACTTCCGATTATTCTTTTGGGAATTGTGGCATTGATTTCAAATGTCCTGTCGGTTTTCAGTATCAACAATGTAAATTCCAATGCTTCAAAAATTGTAGATAATTATATGGTAGGTTCCGAAACACTGCAAAACATACGCCATACGACCACAAATATTCATAAGATGGCGCTTTCTCATATTGTTGCGACAGACTATACTACCATGATTACCGTCGTGGCACAAATCAAAGAAGAAGAAAACACATTGGAAACATATTTAAAAGAATATAAAAATTATGTTACAGAAGATGAAGGAACAATCTATACACAGCTTTTGGAAAATTATGATTCCTTTAAACATGCTTTGGTTTACCTTGTATGTGCAAGTGCGGATAGCAAAACACAGGATGCTTATGCCTATGCCAATGGTGATGTTGCTTATTTCAGTTCAGCCATGGAAGATAATATTGATAAACTGTATAAGGCAGTAAGTGCAAGAACAACCAATGCGAGGCACAAGCTTTCTGCTATTTATATTGTTTCATTGGTTATTGCTGTTGTATCTATTGTAACATGCTTGGTATTAGTACTTGCTGCTATCTGGATGATTAAAAAGTATGTGATTACTCCGATTAAGGGGACAGTGGATACACTTCAAGAAAGTTCACAAAAGCTTGATGAAGTGACAGGTGAAGTGTTGAAGCATACCAACACGTCGGGAAAAAGTGCCAGAGGTCTTTCTGTTCTTGCAAATTCTCTGTCCATGGCAATCCAGAAGGTGGCAAATAATGCCTCCATTATTAATAGAAGTGCTGCAGATATAAAAGGTGATGTTCATGATATGGCAGAAGAATGTAGTGTTATTATGGATTATTCTTCTGAAATGAAGGTTCGAGCAAATGAGATGGAAACAATGGCACAAACAAATACAGAAGTAATTCAAAAGAAGGCGGCCGATATCCTTGAGGTACTTGAAGAAGCCATTGAGAACAGTAAAAGTGTAGAACAGGTAAATAGACTGACAAAAGATATCGTAGAAATCTCATCAACTACAAATTTGATTGCTCTTAATGCTTCCATAGAAGCTATGCGTGCGGGAGAAGCGGGAAGAGGATTTGCTGTCATTGTAACGGAAATCAAATCTTTGGCAAATTCTTGTAGTGAGACTGCTGGACGTATTCAGGAGGTTAATCAGATTGTTACCAGTGCGGTACATAACCTGTCAAAACATTCTCAAGATATGGCAGATTATCTGAGTGAAACTATTTTGACAGAATTTCAGGAATTTGTCAATTCTGGAAAACAATATAAAAAAGATGCCAATTATGTAAAAGAAATGATAGATGCATTTAACAGCAGGACCGATCGTCTTAGAAATTCTATGACTGAAATAGCAGATTCTATTGAAAGCATTACAAAGGCAATTGATGATGGTGCTATTGGGATTACTGGAGTTGCAGACAGTACTAAAAGTCTGGTTAAGGATATGGCGGATATTACAGGTCGTATGGATACAAATCGAGAGATTGTAGAAGAATTAAAAAAACAGATGAAAGTATTTGCAGATTTTTAAGGTTCATGACAATTTGTACTGACTACAAGTATGAGAATTGTCAAGAAATAAGATTTTGAAAATGAAAAAATAAGGGCAAAAGCCCTTATTTTTTCATTCTTGAAAATACCATATCATAGCCGTCATTTCCATAGTTTAAAGAACGATTTACCCGACTGATAGTGGCCGTAGAGGCACCAGTTTTTTGAGCGATATCATTATAAGTTTGTTTTTCGCGCAACATTCCGGCTACCTCAAAGCGCTGTGCAAGAGAGATGATTTCATTGATAGTACATACATCTTCAAAAAACTGATAACATTCTTCTACGCTTTCAAGAGTTAAAATTGCTTCAAATAATTCTTTTACATTTTCAGTTCTTAATTTATCTGCCATAATAGTTACACTCCATTCGCGGTGAATACTTTTGCAATTAACGCCATCGGCTTTCAGTTGTTTATATAGCCGGCATTCATTACATAATTACATGAAATTTTATCATATTAAAGCGATGATGTCTATATTTTTTTTGGAATTGAGGCAACTTATTATTTTTTCTGATTTCATAAAAACTTAATGACATAAGCACATTCATGTGATATACTAAAAAACAGCAAATATAAGTTCAGGAGGATTTTAAAATGGGAATTTTGACAAGATTTAAGGATATTATGGCATCAAACATAAACGCACTGCTGGATAAGTGTGAGGACCCGGAGAAAATGATAGACCAGTATTTAAGAAATGCAGAGAGTGACCTTGGAAAAGTAAAAGCAGAAACAGCTTCTGTAATGGCCGAAGAGACACGTTCAAAACGTGCATTGGATGAGTGTAATGAAGAAATTACAAAGATGCAGAAATATGCCATGAAGGCAGTAGAGGCAGGCAATGATAATGATGCACGTCAGTTTCTTACCAAAAAGAAACAGCTTGAGGAAAAGAAAACTGCTTTGCAGCAGGCATATGATTTGGCGGCTGCAAATGCATCCAGAATGAGGCAGATGCATGATAAGCTGGTAAGCGATATTAATGATTTGAATTCCAGAAGAGATGCAATGAAAGCAAAGCTTGCTGTGGCAAAAACACAGGAAAAGATGAATAAAATGACTTCTAAAATGGGAAATGCAGGAAGCAGCATTGCGGATTTTGATAAACTGGAGGCAAAGATTGACAAGAGGCTGGACGAAGCAAATGCCATGGCAGAGCTGAACCAGTCAGGGGATTCGATTGAAGACCTTGCACAGAAATATGACCAGTCTCCTTCCTCGGATGTGGATGATGAGCTTGCAGCATTAAAGGCATCTATGGGTAAGGAATAATATCTGAAAGTCATATTGAAAGGAGGTCTGGCAGTGGGATTTTTTGGAAATCAGTTGTCAAATGTAGTAGAATGGCAGGAATATCGGGATGACATTATTTTCTGGAAATGGTGTAATGATGAAATCAAGAAGGGCAGCCGGTTGATTATAAGGCCTGGACAGGATGCCATTTTTATGTATAATGGAAAGACCGAAGGTGTGTTTCGCGATGAGGGAAGCTTTGATATCGAGTCAGATATCATGCCATTTCTTTCTTCTCTGAAGGGCTTTAAATTTGGATTTAACAGCGGGATTCGGGCAGAGGTATTATTTATTAATACCAAGGAATTTACGATAAAATGGGGAACCAAGAATGCGATTAATATACCTGCCCCACAGCTCAATCTTCCGGGTGGTCTTCCGATTCGCTCTTTTGGCACATTCAGTTGTAAAGTATCAGATTATCAGGCGTTGATTGATAAAGTAGCCGGTATCAAGCAGCAGTATACAGTGGAAGATATTAAAGAAAGAGTACTTGCGGTACTTGACCAGCTTCTGATGAAATGGATTGCAAAAGAAGGCAGAGATATGTTCAATCTTCAGGCAAATGCTTATGATATTTCAAAGGGCATAAAGGAAGATTTGGATATGGAACTCTGTAAAATAGGAATTGCGATTACGGAGTTTAATATTTCCAGCTTTTCTTATCCGGAAGAGGTCCAGAAGATGCAAAACCGTGCAGCATCACAGAGTATGGTTGGCGATATGGGAAGATATCAACAGATAAGTATGATGGACTCTATGGCCAGAAACGACAGTGGCGGAAATATGGCAACAAATATGGCAGGTATGCAGATGGGCATGATGATGGGGCAGCAGATGGCAAATCAGATGGCGGCAAATATGAATGGGATGCAGCAGGGGAACCAGACGCAACAGGGAAGCGGGATGGCACCCAGATTTTGTCCAAATTGCGGCACTCCGACAAATGGGGCAAATTTCTGTGGAAATTGCGGGCAGAGATTGGTTTAAGGTATTGTACATATGTTTGATTTTTTACCAGAAGAAATAGATTTTTTAAATGAAGAGCAAATAGAAGACCTGAAAGACAGAATGTATGGCGAGCTCTGGAATATGTTGAATCAGAAAGAATATACAATCTCCGTTTTTGAAAAAATTTTGTTTATGACTCAGTCATGGATAATGCCTGTAATTGAAGAAATATTAGAGTTTAAAGCCTTCAGCAGATTTTCTGAATTAAGTCATGCTTATCAATATGTATTGGAACACTGGAACAGGCATGAAAAAAGACCATATCCAAAAATCGAATATTTTACGGATATGTGTTATGATACCGGACCGATTGTGGGAGAAGATGATGAAAATGCAAGTCTTACAGATGAAGAAACAGAAATTCTGCGGGAAGAATACTTTTCAGAACTGGAACAACAAGAATCAGATAATATGGTAATTACATTGTGTGATTATCATATTTTAAAACATTATTTCTATTTTCTGGATTATTTTATAGTAGATGAGAACTGTAACAATCGTATTGACCGAGAATGGTATGTAAATTTCTGCGTATCGCGAATCAATGATATACTTTTTGAGGTTTTATGGTATATTGATTATGCCCAAAGGCTGAAAGGCGAAACAAAGGATTCCTGTTTCAGAAAGGCCGTAAAAGAAGTTTGTGAAATGGATAACAAAGTCAGGTCTGAAGAAACAAAAGAAAAATGAAACTTTTATATTAAATATATGATGATAGATATCCATATATGGATATCTATCTTTTCATTGAATTATTAGGTAAATAATCTTTAAATAGTGATTATTAAGAAAAAATTATCTATATAATTGGAATAAAAACAGGAGGTAACATGTTACTTGATACTTTAAATAACAGGCAGAAAGAGGCGGTTTTACATACACAGGGACCGCTTTTGATATTGGCGGGAGCAGGTTCAGGCAAGACGCGGGTAATTACTCACAGAATTGCTTATCTGATTGAAGATAAAGGGGTGATGCCGTGGAATATTATGGCAATTACCTTTACAAATAAGGCTGCGGGAGAGATGAGAGAACGAGTAGACGAACTGGTAGGCTATGGCTCGGACCGGATTTGGGTGGCAACGTTTCATTCCTCCTGTGTAAGAATTTTGAGAAGATATATTGAACGAATTGGCTATGAAAATAATTTTACTATTTATGACACAGACGACCAGAAAACAGTGGTAAAAGAAATCTGTAAACGGCTGAATATTGATACAAAAACCATTAAAGAACGGGCAATTTTATCTGAGATTTCTTCGGCAAAAAATGAGATGATTTCTCCCGAAAAATACATAAAAAATAATAAGGATAACTATGGAAAAACCCGAATCGGACATGTATACAAAGAATATCAGGAGCAGCTCAAAAAAAATAATGCTCTGGATTTTGATGATTTGCTGGTGAAAGCAGTTGAGCTGTTTGAAAGCTGGCCGGATGTGCTGGAATCTTATCAGGAAAGATTTCAGTATATTATGGTGGATGAATATCAGGATACAAATACCGTACAGTTTCGGTTTGTAAGCCTTCTGGCTTCAAAATATCAAAATCTCTGCGTGGTGGGCGATGATGACCAGTCGATTTATAAATTCAGAGGTGCGAATATCGCCAATATTTTAAATTTTGAAAAGGTATTTCCAGATGCCAAAGTAATAAAGCTGGAGCAGAATTACCGTTCGACAGGAAATATTTTAAAGGCTGCAAATCAGGTGATTCGAAATAATTACTCAAGGAAAGATAAGGCATTATGGACAGAAAAGGAAGACGGGGATAAGATTGCATTAAGAAAATACAATAATGCTTATGAAGAGGCAGACGGTATCGCCAGAGATATTGAAAAAATGGTTGGAGAGGGGCGGTATCAGTACAACCAGTGTGCATGTCTTTATCGCACAAATGCTCAGTCAAGAACACTGGAGGAAAAACTGATAGAAAGAAATATTCCCTATAAAATATTTGGCGGTATTAATTTCTATCAGCGAAAAGAGATAAAGGATATTCTTGCTTATTTAAAGACGGTTGACAATGCGAGAGATGATGTGGCAGTGAAGAGAATTATCAATATTCCAAAGCGTGGTATTGGGCAGACTACATTGGATAAAGTACAGACATTTGCAGACAGCAATAACATCAGTTTTTTTGAGGCATTGAAACGGGTAGAAGAGATTGGCATAGCAACAAAAACAGAAAATAAAATCAGAGATTTTATAAATTCTATTCGTGTATACAGAAGCAAGCTGGGTGTATTTCCACTTACGGAAATTTTTGATGATATTATAGAAGGAACCGGATATATCGAAGAATTGAAAGCTGAGAATACAGAGGAGTCACTTGGAAGAATTGAAAATATTGAAGAGCTTTTGTCAAAGCTTGCAGATTATGAAAATAATGAGGAAGAACCTACATTGTCAGGCTTTCTTGAGGAAGTGGCACTGGTGGCCGATATTGATTCCTATGAGGGAAACAATGATTATGTAGTGCTTATGACAATTCACAGTTCAAAGGGACTCGAATTTCCCAAAGTATATTTAAGCGGTATGGAAGAAGGACTTTTTCCAAGCTATATGTCAGTTTCTTCTGAGGACCCTACGGATTTGGAAGAGGAGCGCAGGTTATGTTATGTAGCGATTACAAGGGCGATGAATCATCTTACACTTTCCTATGCAACATCTCGTATGATACGGGGAGAATTGCAGTATAATACTGTTTCAAGATTTATAAAAGAAATTTCTCTCAATGTGCTGGATGAGAGGGGAGGATATGAGGCCGGAAAAAGGAAAAAGGAGGAGTTTTCGTTTCACAGTGATGAGAAGACACAGGGTGTCAGACGTTCGTATGGAATGGGAAGTGCGGCGGCACAGGCAGCATTTTCAAGAAATTCCTATAGTACTGCTGCTATAAGCGGATTTGGGAAAAAAGCCATGTCTGCAAAGGATTTGATAAGTGCGGGGCTTGTACAAAAAGGAGTTGGAAACAGTAGAGTAGAAAATAATACAGCAGATAAGGAAACTGCAGAAGGTGGAGTTTATGGACTGGGATATGAGGAAGGAGATTCCGTGAAGCATATCAAGTTTGGTGTTGGAACAGTGCTGTCCATAGCAGATGCGGGAAGAGATTATGAAGTAACCGTCCAGTTTGAAAATTATGGGGTGAAAAAGCTGTTTGCACAGTTTGCAAAATTAAAAAAAGTGTAGTAATTTTTGAAAAATATGGTATACTATATAATAAAAATGAGCACACCTGTACATATATGATATGTGTATCCGTTTATTCATATCTGTTGAAGTGACAGGCACGATTAAGGGGATACAGGGTGGCCGGAAATGGAGGTATTTTCATGAACAAAATGGAAGAAATCATCGCTGCATCAAAGTTGGGAGAGCTGCTGCAGAAAAAGCAGGCAGATGAGAAAAAAAAGAATACGATTGTCTGTGTGCTGGCAGCAGTCGGTGTGGTGCTGGCGGTAGGACTTGCAGCATATTTTATTTATAAAAAGACATGTAAAAATAAATATGATGAATTTGAAGATGATTTCGAAGATGATTTTGAGGATGATTTTTTTGAAGAAGAAGACAATGAGTAATGGAGCTGACAGGAAAAGTTTTGATTTTACAGAAAACTGCTCTGTGAAAAGTTTTCGATGACTGACTATAACATCGCAAATAATGAACAGCTGTTGCATTAGAAAAATGTAACAGCTTGTTTCATGTTGAGGTGAGAATGAGAAATATGAGATGAAGAGAAGCATGGTTTTCGTATATGATTTCTCTGTGCAACCTTGTATATCCAGTTGTCAACGAATTATGAAAAGCTGTCACAGCCTATAATGAAAATAGTAAATTTTTATTCTCGCAGCAACGTACTTATCATTAGCATAAGTATAGCAGACAGGAGACAGATTGCGATAACAGGTGTCAATTCATTTCATGACTAAAATCATGAGTGTTCTTGACACATCTCATAAAAAGAAAATATATAAAAAGGGAATATATAAAAAGAGAATATATAAAAAAGAGAATATATAAAAAAGAGAATATATAAAAAAGAATATGACAGGAGATTTTGATACATGAAAAAAGGAGAATTGTATGAAGGTAAAGTTGAGAAAATGGAATTTCCCAATAAGGGAATTTTGACATACAGAGAGGGAGAGCAGGAAAACAAGGTGACAGTAAAGGGAGCACTTCCAGGTCAGACGGTTCGTTTCCGGATTTCTAAAAAACATAACGGAAGATGTGAGGGGCGGCTTCTGGAGGTCCTGGAACAATCAGTGCTGGAGGACAGAGAAAGTCTGTGTCCGCATTTTGAAGAATGTGGGGGTTGTTCATTGCAGAAGATGTCATATGATACTCAGTTGAAGCTGAAGGGAGATATGGTGAAAAATATTCTGGATAATGTCTGTGGGGATTATCTGTATGAAGGAATACTGGGAAGTCCTATGGAAATCGGATATCGAAATAAGATGGAATTTTCCTTCGGAGATGAGTACAAGGATGGACCGCTGGCACTGGGGCTGCATAAAAAGGGCGGTTTTTATGATATTGTAACAGTGGACCAGTGTCAAATTGTACCTTCGGATTATAATACAGTGCTGCATTGTGTTTTGGAGTTTTTTCAGGACAGGGAGGTTTCATATTATCATAAGATGAGGCATACAGGGTATTTGAGACATCTTGTCGTAAGGAGAGCGTTTCGGACAGGGGAAATACTGGTGAATTTGGTTACTTCTTCGCAATATGGTGAATGTGGAGAGAGTAAAAAGAAAGAGGAGAAAGAGATGCTTTCAGAGCTTATGGAGACATTGCTTTCTAGGGATTATTTTGGAAAGATAGCAGGGGTTTTACATACTTATAATGACAGTCTGGCGGATGTAGTGCAGAGTGATAAAACAGAGATTTTGTATGGAAGAGATTATATTGTGGAAAAGATATTGGGGCTGGAGTTTAAAATATCGGCGTTTTCGTTTTTTCAGACAAATTCTATGGGAGCTGAAGTATTGTATGGAAAGGTGAGGGAATATGTCGGAGAGACGAAGGATAAGGTGGTATTTGACCTTTACAGTGGAACTGGAACAATAGCGCAAATGCTTGCAGCTGTGGCCAAAAAGGTAATCGGTGTGGAGATTGTAGAGGAGGCAGTGGAAGCAGCAAGAGTGAATGCAGGGATAAACGGGCTGGAGAATTGTAAGTTTATTGCAGGAGATGTGCTGAAGATAGTAGGAGAAATTGAGGAAAAGCCGGATGTAATTGTGCTGGACCCGCCAAGAGACGGAGTACATCCACGGGCGCTGGAAAAAATAGCAGAATTTGGGGTAGAGAAGATTGTATATGTTTCATGCAAGCCGACAAGTCTGGGCAGAGATTTGAAAGTGCTGATAGAAAAGGGGTATAAGGTAGAAATGGGGTGTTGTGTGGATATGTTTGCGCAGACGTATAATGTGGAAAGTATCGTGTTGCTTTCAAAACTTAAATCAAATAAGTTGAAGCATATCAATGTGGAATTAGAGATGGATGAAATTGATTTAACGGCGGCAGAGAGTAAAGCAACTTATGAGGAAATCAAGGATTGTGTTCTGAAGTAAAGCAGATTGAAAGTCAGCAACTTGTATATCGCACAGGTAAAGCAGAAATGTGGGATTATTGAGAGGGCAAATTATAACCTGCCGAAATCGGAAAATTCCAGACAGCCGAAATGCCCGCCAGAGAAAGAAAGGGCCATTAGGGAGGCATTGAAATATTTTAAGATGATTTCATAACTTGTTGAACAAGGAGGCTAAGTATGGCAAAAGATTTAACAAATTCAAGACTAGACAGACAAAATATATTAAATAATGAAATTGCCATTGATGAAATACAACAGAAGTCAGGAATAGACGGTATTTTATGGGATGGTAAAATCTTTGTAACTCGTGAAATGACAGCTAATTTTTTTGAAGTTGATATAAGAACAATTAGTCGCTATTTGGAACAAAATGGAGAAGAACTTTCTGCAAATGGCTATCAGGTACTTCGTGGAAAAAAATTAAAAGCTTTTTTAGAATCCGCAAAGGATTCTGGTAAGGACATTTGTGTCCCTACCAAAACAACAGTGCTTGGAGTATTTGATTTTCGTGCATTTTTGAATATGGCTATGCTTTTATCTGAAAGTGATAAAGCAAGAGCCTTGCGACAGTTGATGTTGGATATAGTTATTGACCTTATTAATCGTAAGACAGGTGGCGGAACAAAATATATTAACCAGAGGGATAAAGATTTTGTTTTTTCCTCTTTGCAAGAAGATAATTACCGTAGGCAATTTACTGATGCGTTAAAAAACTATGTGGAAGATAATCGATATAAATATGCTCATTTTACTGATATGATATATGTAAGCATATTTAGGGAAAAAGCAAAAGAGTATAAGAAAATTTTGGATTTGAGAGCAAATGATAAGGTTCGAGATACTTTTTATAGTGAAATATTGGATATTATCGCAGCCTATGAGAGCGGTCTTGCTGATGCCATAAAGTGTGAATATGAACGGGTGGGCCATATTTTAACACAACAGGAAGCGGAAGAATTGTTTAGACATTTTGAAAATATGGCGCTGTGGAAGCCACTCATCCAACGCGGACGAATGAAAATGGCAAGTCGTGATATGGCGCTAAGGGATGCTTTTCATTATCAATTATCAGAGTATATACAACCTCTTGATAAAGATGAATATGAAAAATTTCTGGGTGCTGCAGGGGATGAATTGGACAAACTGATGCAGGAAAATCAAGAAGTTTTACGCAGGTTAAAGGAGCGTGATTAAATGGACGGGATTATTTATTTAACGCTCGAACAAGCAGAGGTAATACATAAAAAGACAATCAAATACAGTGGCGGTGGAACCTATGAATACTTGGATATTGGAAAGCTTGACAGTGTTTTGCAGCATATACAAAACGATGAATATTATCCGACGTTTGTGGATAAGCTGACACATTTATTCTTTTGCACCTGCGAATTTCACTGTTTTGCTGACGGCAATAAAAGGCTTGCAATCACCTTATCGTTACAATTTCTATTATTTAATGGGTACATGGGAATTGCAAAGAACTTTATGTCAATTACAGAAAATATCAGTTATCATGTTGCTGCAGGAAAAATAAGTAAAGAACTTCTCCATAAAATAATGACAGCTATTATGGACGGCACATATGAGCAAAATGAAACGCTTAAAATTGAGATAATGAATGCTATTACAGAGTAGTTTGTAAGTGGGAAACTAAGAGAATAATTATTGCGATAGCAAGGGGCAGTAGTTTGGACAACGGTGAACATGTTGAGATGGTTGTCAATTACCATTGATATGAATGAGCTTGATTTGACTGCTTCAGAGGCAAAAGCGACCTGTCAGAAAAAAGTGCAAAATTATTGAATGCGAAAATGATAATAAGCTGAAATCCGAAAAAGCAAAACAGCCGAAGTGTATGAAGGATAAAGAAGAAGCTATTATGGATGCTTTGAGGCATTTCAGGATAATATAAACTTGGAGGAAAATACGATGTATAATAAAATTTTGTCAGAAATATCTCAAGAATACTACAAACAAAATTATCCAAATGATGGGCAGAGATTTGTTGCTTGGTATCTTCGCAATATACACAATCTTGATACATATGAGACAAAGGATTGCATTACAGATGGTGCAGGCGATAAGCAAATTGATGCCGTATATATTGATAATCAATCGTCAACCATTTATATAATTCAAGGTAAGTTTTATAGAGGTGACTCTGTAGATTCAGAACCTTTACGAGAAGTTCTTTCTTCTTGGATTCAAGTAAAGGATTTAACTCATCTACAGAATGGGGCAAATCACAAACTGCAAATTAAAATCAACGAAATGGCAAATGCTCTTGAAGATGATTACGAAATTTGTTTTGAACTTATTACCACATCAGAACTTACAGAGTCAGCAAAAACAGATCTTTCTGCTTTTCAAAGAGAACTCGCAGAAAGTGAAGTGTTACAAGCAAATCTTAATGTAATTGATAATAATACCTTAAAATTCAAATATGATGAAGCATTAAATAAAAACAGGCCATATATTAATCATGAGTTTACGCTTGAAGATGGAAAATATATGGAACTCACTATTGGCAATACAAAGGCTGTCATAGTTGCTTTACCACTTAAAGATTGCATTAAGATTCCGGGAATTAAAGACGGGAGCTTGTTTCGTAAGAATGTTCGTCAATCATTAGGTACAAGCAATAAAGTAAATAAAGGTATTGCTCAAACCATTAAAAAGAACGCAAGTGATTTTTTCTTCCTACATAACGGTATAACGGCTATCTGTTCACAAATGACAATTCACGATAGCATATTATCGGTGAAAGAACTTAATGTAGTAAATGGTTGTCAATCGCTTAATACAATGTTTAGTTGTAGTGAATCGGCAAAGAAAGCCAGTGATGCTTATGTTATGTTTAGATTCTATGAAATAAGTGATCCAGATAGAGCTGATAATATAAGCACCTCAACTAACAGTCAGAGTGCCGTTAAAGCAAGAGATCTCCGTAGTAATGACAAATCAGTTCTTGCGTTGAAAAAAGCTTATGAGCAATTCTATACTGACGGATACTTTGTTACTAAACGTGGTGAAAAAGTAGATTCAGTTAAGTATAATACCGCCCATATTGTTAATTTGACTGACTTGGGAAAACAACTTATTGCTTGGCACTCACAGAGACCTACAATCTCTTATAGTGAAACTAAAATATTTGACAAATATTTTGACCAATTATTCCATAGAGAATATTCTCCTGAAAATGTTCAGGCTCTAAATACGATATTTAATAAACTTTATGAAAAGTGGAATAAAGATAATCCAATGGGATTAAATGAAACACTTTTGGCAATGAAAGCCTATGCTCCATATCACCACCTTTATTCAATTTCTGTTATTTTTTGTGAAATTAACAAAATGAATGATTCTGTTCCGTCACCCTCTATTGCTTTAAAAAGACTTACCTCCGAAAGTCTATTAGATACCGTTATCGATATGGCAGGTAACTGTTTGAATATGGCTATTGAAAATGCGTCCGCAGAAGCAGCGGAAAACGGAAAAATGTTCGTTCCTCAAAACTGGATTAAGTCAAAGGCCTCTTTAAAAGATATTAGAGGTGCAATCCGTAATTATTTAACGACACTTAAAATGATGCCTAACGGCAAACAAATTCTTGAAAATTTAAATAATGGATTAAGTATGGACAAGGACAATTTTGAAGCTCGTTGGACTGCAGATTAATCCGCATATTCGACAAAACACAGACCTCCTTGTAAAAGGGTTTTACCAAATACACTTTTGCCGCTTATCAACTTTTGGCTTATGCCTTTGGTATTCCCTGCAACAGAGGAAGAATTGTATCATAAATACCATTTTGTGAAAGAAGTGTTAGCCTATATGGGACTGCCGCTTTATGATGACGATACGACATCCTTTACAGAAAAATTTATCACTGATATTACAGAAACACCCTGCGAGCATATTTCTATTAAAGGGCGATTATGGATTTATGTGTTAGTATGACAATGAGCCAGAATTTGAAACGGTCTGGAGTTCCGTATTTGACTTAGAGAGCTTAATTGTTTACCATGCAGAGGGCGACCCATTTTGAAAAGCTATTGCATATTTTTGCTATGTAATATAAAATAAGTATTCAGGGAACGTTGAGATAATAGAGTTGTTATCAAACCCTTTTCAATAAAAATAAATAAACTGATATTTTGGAAATTAAAT
>CAJUDQ010000042.1:27378-28679 GCA_910585215.1 uncultured Lachnospiraceae bacterium
ATGTATAAAGATTTCTATGAAAACTTTATACAAGGAGACTCAGGATTTAATGCACTTCCACAGCTAATATTAGTATGCGAAGATGAAATGCACACAAAAGAAGTTTTCAAAGAAATAGTTACAAATGGCGTAGAAATATCTAAAATAAAGCTATATTTTACAACAGATTTAAGACAAATAGAAGAGAATTTAACAAAGACTTTATTAGAATTTAAGTTATATGAAGAAACAAATAAATATAAAGTAGAGGACATAGAACTTAAGTTATTAGATTAAATGAGATAAAAATAAAGTGCAGTGATAAAAAACGGATGGTTTTGGGATTGAGGATTTACAGCAAAATCAGAAGATACACAGGAACACGAAGTGGCAAGATAAAATGGTACAGAGGAAAGTGAGAGTTTCTGAAATTAAGGAATATCAAGACATTGTATTTTTATCATCAAATTCTCAGAAAGGATACTTAATATGAACGTAATTTTTGATATGGATGGATTAATGTTTGATACCGAAAAAGTATTTATAGACGCATGGGATTATGCCGGAGAAATGACTGGGATTGGAAAGGCCGGTTATATGGTCTATAAAACTCTTGGTATGAACATTATCACCTCATACAATGTGTGGAAAGAAGAATTTGGAGATAACTATCATCAGGAAGAGCTTAGAAAATATACAAAGGAATTTTTAACAAAATATTATGATGAAAATACAGTACCAGTAAAACATGGATTATATATATTGCTGGAATACCTGAAAAAAATAAATTGCAAGATGGCTGTTGCCACATCTTCTCCAAAGTGGGAAGTGGAAAAACATCTCAAGGATGCAAATGTAAGAGAGTATTTTTCTGATATTATATGTGGAGATATGATTGAAAAATCAAAACCTGCTCCCGATATATATTTAAAGGCATGTGAATTACTTGGTGTAAAACCGCAAGATTGTTATGCGCTCGAAGATTCAAAAAATGGACTATTGTCTGCTTATCATGCTGGATGTAAACCGGTTATGGTGCCTGACCTGTGGCAGCCGGATGAAGAAATATTAAGTATGATAGTGGGAAAGTATGATAATCTCGAACAGGTGAAAGAAGCATTTGAAAAAGGTGAATTGCCTGCTGTTTCAGATAGGTAAAAATCTGTTATCAAATAAACAGAAGGACTGTTGCAAAAAAATAATAGAAATGGTTTCAATAAATACATAGTTCCTTATAGAATTTTTTTATTTTGCGACAGTCCTTTCTTTACCAGAATGTGCCTTATATCCCCTAGCTTTAGCTATTGGGATATAAGGCACAC
>CAJUDQ010000043.1 GCA_910585215.1 uncultured Lachnospiraceae bacterium
CACACTCTTTCCCTACACGACGCTCTTCCGATCTTTTGTCAGGGTTTTCCAGCTCATAGATAAGAAGCATGGAAAGCCGGCCAAAAAGAATTTTGTCATCGAGCAGCTTGTTTTTAATGGAATTTGTACATAAAATTCCTGTAATAATTGAAATAATCAGCATAATAGAACTGATAAAAACAATATGCAGCTTTTTATATAAACTATTCAGCATGTTTTTTCTCCAATTTATAACCGGCCCCATAAACAGTTTTTATTTCACAGCCGCTTCCTATTTCTCTCAAACGTTTTCTGAGAAAGGAAATATAATTGTCTACATTTCCAGGCATGATATCAGCGTCAGTTCCCCATATTTTGTTTATGAGCTGTTCTCTGGAAAAAAGAATATCCGGATGACTGATAAAGACAGTTAACAGTTCTGATTCTCTGGCAGTTAACAGAAGAGAATTTGTACCACAGGACAAAATACGTTCTGTTGGGGAAAAAGATAAATCAGAAAAACAAAAATTTTTTTCCTGTTTGATTTCTGATGGTCGTCTGGTTAATGCCCGAATACGTGCAAGCAGTTCAGGAATATGAAAAGGTTTTACCAGATAATCGTCTGCCCCGTTGTCTAATCCTTCTATACGGTCATTCAGTTCTGACATTCCAGTGATAATAATAACAGGGATTGTAATTCCTTTTCTTCGCATGGCTTTTATAATACTCATTCCGTCAATAATTGGAAGCATACGGTCAATAATTGCCAAATCATAGGAATATTCTGTGTTTAACGCATAAAGCATGGCAGTTTCCCCGTCGTTACAGGAATCAACAATATATCTGTTTTTTTGCAGTGCCTCCTGTATAGAACTGCAAAGATTTAAATCATCCTCTAATAATAATATTTTCATGATATCAAGTCCTTTTTCCATATAGTATAGCAGATAATTCTCTAAAAATCCTCTAAAAAGTTTTCAAAAAATCATGTTGTATTACAGGATTTTTTGAAAGATTTTCAGTTAAAATGAGTCTGTCAAAAACAAATTTTAAACGAAATTTGTAAAAACAAAAATGAGGTTGTTGCAAAATAACTCCAGGAACAATATATATGTTACAATTTTTTTGAAAAACAATAAATTGTACTGATTACCATTTTGTAACAGCCAAAAAAATAGGAAAGGCAGGTTTTATTATGAGCACTTGGAAAATGAAAAAGGCTTTCATTATTGGATTATGTACATTTATTCTTACTGGCTGTAATGCAAAAACAGACGAAAAAGATACCGATAAAAAGGATATCAGAAATTTTCAGACAAACATTGCAGGAGAAAAGACAGGCAAGGAAAACGACAATAACGAAAATAAAAACAGCGGAAATGATAAGGCAAAAAATATAGAAGGAAATATGAATGCGGACAGTCTGTATGAATCGGCAGATTTGACAGGAAGAGTTGTAAATTTTTCCGACAGTGGATGCACAATAACTCCTGATATTGCGGGAGATGACGGAAAAACAGTTATGGGTGCCGCACCCGGGTATGAAAGCGAGGAGACAAATATATCCATATCCTATCAGGAAAATTGTGAAGTCTGGATTGCAACTATTCAAATATCAAGTGGAATGGCAAAAATGGAACAGGCATCTGTTTTGGATATAAAAAAACAGTCAAGTGTTATTGTCTATGGAAGTTTTGAGGACGAACGCCATATTGCAGCCGAAAGAATTATTATTTGTCATCATGTAAATTCCTGAACAGGAGGCAGTGATTATGAAATTTTATCAGCTTGCGTTTCGATATTTATACCGGAAAAAGTCAAGGACATTTCTTTTGCTTCTGGTGATGGTTGTAATTAACAGCATGATTTTAAGCTCTGGCATGATTTTGCGCGCCTCTGATAAATCTCGTATTGCCATGCAAAAGAAGATGGGAACAAAGATAGTGTTGGAAACAGAAGACAAGAATCAGTATATTATGGAAAAAGAAGCGGAAAGGTTACAAAAGATAAAAGAAGTGGAAAGGTTAAATCGTATTGGCAGCAGTCCGGCATATCCGGTTAATTTTAATCCCATTACAAAAAGTGATTCCGAGGAAGAAAGGAATCATATGATAGATTTACAGTCCTGTGATAATCTGGAGCGTGACAATGGATTTGATGATTTAAGATATCGTTTGCTAAGGGGAGATACAATTACAGAAGATTCAAAAAATGAGGCTGTAATTAATTTTACACTTGCAGAGGCTAATGGACTTGAAATAGGAGAGGAACTGGAAATTGCCACACAAACCGGAAAGGTGGTTACTGTAAAAATTACAGGTATGTATATTACAGGAAACGAGAGAAACCAAATGGATACACTTTCTTCAGCAGACCGCCTTGAAAATCGGATTTTTATTGATAATGATTCTTATAAAGAGCTGTTTGATACTGCGGCATATTACAAAATAGCAGTGTATATAAAAAATCCAAATCAAACCGCAGTACTGGAACAAGAGGTAAAGGAGCTTCTTGGAAATAAAGTAGATATCACAACGTCTGATACATTATATCGTCAGCTTGAAGTACCATTAAATCAAATTATTCGTGTAATGAAACTTATGCTGATACTTACATTGATTGCAGGAGTAACTGTAATTTCACTGCTGCTCTGTATGTGGATGCGGGCAAGAAAAAGGGAAGTGGCAGTTTTTGTCAGTATGGGGAAGACAAAGACAGAAATTTTTATGCAGTTTTTTCTGGAAACAGTAAATGTTTTCTGTTTGTCCATATGCTTTGCCTGTATATCGGGCAGAGGAATTGCGGGTATTATGGAAAACTTGTTAACTAGAAGTGGGGAGGTCTCTTTGGGTGTTTCTCTTCATGTATGGGATATTGCAGCCGTATTTTTTATCGGCGGTTTCACAGTGGTTCTGGCGGTATGTATTTCTTTGACACCAGTATTAAGAGCAAAACCAAAAGATATATTATCAAAGATGGAGGGATAAAAATGAATTGTTTTAGTCTGGCATGGCGTTCTGTAATAAGAAAGCCTGCAAAAAGTGCATTGTTATTTCTGACGGTATTTATTATCAGTCTGCTTCTTTTGTCTGGCATCAGCAGCGGGAAAGCCGGTGTTTTGGTACAGGACAGCAGCAGACAGGCGATAGGAGCAGGGCTTCTTTTGGAGAGAAATCTGGAAGACCGGCGTCAGAGAATGGCTGAATTGTCAAAACAAATAGGGGAAAAGGATGGCAGTCTGGAAGGATATCATCAGGAAAAGGTTATGATAAGCGGGTATGAAAGCTTTGTAGGATGGACAGATAACTTTTTTGAAACTTTGTTGATGGAAGATATTAAAAAGATTGCAGATACAGAAGGAATTGAAGATTATAATGTTACAACAATAGCGACTGCAGCAAAACCGGTTAATTTTATGCGCATTGAAGACGAGGATGCAGACCAGTACAGTGACCTTGGCGGAGTAACACTGGTTGGAAATCTGGATATGTCAATGGATTCACATTTTCTTTCTGGAAATGCTTATATGAAAAGCGGACGAATGATTGAAAAAGGAGATAAAAACGTCTGTGTTATTTCAGAGGAGCTTGCAGATAAAAATCACCTGCAAATTGGCGGAAAATTAACCTTTGGTGATTGCAAAAATAAAGAAAATACAACTGTTTATGAGGCGGAAATCGTAGGAATCTATCAGGTAAACCAGCCGATTATATCTTATATGTCGGGAGATACGTATCGTTCTGAAAATATTATCTTTACGGATTTAGATTTTCCAGAAAAAGCAGAGGGGAAAGAAAATGACCCTTTGTATGAAAGGGCATATTTTAAACTTGCGGATGTAAATGAATATGAAGCGGTAAAAGAGGCGGTAAAGCATACAGATATTGCCTGGGAGAAGTATGACTTGATTGACAATAATGGAAATATAGATATTATGTCCGCTAATTTTAATGAACTGGAAAAATACAGTAAAGTTTTGACATGGGTGATTTCCGGCGCAGGTCTTGTTATTTTAATTTTGATTTTTCTGTTCTGGATGAAAAATAGAAATAAAGAAATTGGAATTATGTTATCAATGGGAGTTTCAAAAGTTCGGATTTTGGTACAGATATTAACAGAAGCACTTCTTATTGCGGCAGCTGCAATATTATTGTCTTTTCTGGCAGCTCCGAAGGTTTCAGAACTGACAGCGGATTATCTGGTACAGCAGCAGGTGAGAAATGCAGAAGAACAGGATTTACTGGATGAGGGAAAGGTGGCATCCTCTGATGGTTTTTTGAATCAAAAATCAGGACAGAAAGTTCAGGATGTGCATACGGAAATTACATCTGGAATGCTGATGAAGGATGGGTTTGGCATAGCAGGTATGACAGTGGTTTCTGTGTGGCTGGCAGGTTTTGTTATATTAAAAAAAGCGCCAAAAGATATATTGAGTGAAATGAGTTAAGGAGGCTGCATTATGATTTTAGAGGCAAAAAATGTGGAATATGTATATAAATCTCAAATGGAAAGAAAGATTTTGGATAATATCTCGATTCAGTTTCAGGAAGAAAAGTTTTATACTATTATCGGTTCAAGCGGAGCCGGAAAAACAACGTTTCTGTCTTTGCTGGCAGGTCTTGACAGTCCAACGGCAGGGAAGATTTTTTACGAGGGAGAGGATATACAGAGCAAAGGGCTAAATTATCACAGAAAGCATCATATTTCACTGGTTTTTCAGGAATATAACCTGATTGATTATCTTACTGCAAAGGAAAATGTCAGAACAGGAGGAACAGAAAAACCGGAAGAACTGCTTTTAAAGGTTCATATGCCACGGGAGGCATGGAATCGAAATGTTATGCAACTATCCGGCGGACAGCAGCAGCGTGTGGCGATTGCGAGAGCTCTGGCGAGCAATGCGAAGGTTCTGCTTGCAGATGAGCCCACGGGAAATCTGGATGAACAGACAGCGGCAGAGATTATTGAGCTGTTGAAGCATACAGCTCATAAGCTTGGAAAATGTGTGATTGTTGTTACGCATAGCAGGTATCTTGCGAATGAGGCAGATGAAATTATACAGATAAAGGATGGAAAGGTTGAAATGCCTTTTATGAGATTTTAGCAGGAAGGGGCTGTCAAATTAAGCAAAACATATATCGTATATATCAAAATTAAAAACTGCTATATATTGTATGAATTATCCTTAGTGCGACAGCCTCGATTTACAAGCCACTGTAATCATTGTAATATAATCTTCACGGTTTTTCAGCGACATTTCGTTGAGTCCCTCCTCATAAGCATATCCAGATAATTCCAGATGATTTTCCTCTGCAAAAGAACAAATGTTGCTGTATACTTCTTTCAGCTTTTCCCATCCTCCGATACAAAATGCTCTTACATAGGTTCCATATGGTCTTATTTCATCATATAGTTCTGGATTTTGTTTTCCATAGGCAAAAAAACAGTCATATTTCTCATAGTTACCTTCAAAAATATGGTGGATAGAAATACGGCTTCCAAAGTTATCATAAAGCCCGAAAATTGATTTCAGCCTCATGGAAAAATCGGCGGCAACCACAAAATCATTGTCGTCATAGGCGCCTGTAATGGGTTCGCTCAATAAAAGCTGCTGTTCTGGAAGTGTTATAATATCTATTTTTCCATGCTGTGCTGTCAGACTAAGCGCCAGCTTATCCGATTTTTTCTCCAAAAATGACTTTGTATTTAAAAGCTCCTGAATAGACCTGTCAATCAGGTCTTTTTTTTCACAAATTAAATCCGCAAACGAAGCCTCGGAAGGACTTTTCTGATAACGGAGGATTTCTTCAATCGACAGACCGATTTTCCGAAGTGTTACAATCAATTCCAGTTGAACGGACTGAAAACAGGTGTAATAACGATATCCGTTATCGTCTTTAAACTGGGGAGAAAATAAGCCGATTTCATCATAATAATGCAGAGTACGCTTATTGATTCCATTCATTTTTGCAAATTGTCCTGTGGTATATAAAAATTTTTTATTTTTCATCTAAAAACCTCTTGACTTTACAGTTACTGTATAGTCTACAATATCACATGTTAAGAAAAATTGCAATAGAAAAAATTATGACGCTGCGATTTTCCAAAAAAATATGTAAATTTACAGAGATATGTTTGAGAAACAGGATAGTTTTTTCAGAAGAAAATCGGCAATCGGACAAAGGAGGATTTTTATGAAAACAATTTTTTTAAATGCAAAGCTAAAAGGCAGGCAGATTTTACTGTTGTCTGCATTGGTGCTGGTTTCGGCAGTCGGAGAAATGCTGCTGCCCTCTTTGCTGGCTCAAATGATTAACAGTGGTGTAACAGCTTCTTCAGAGAATACGATTTTCATACTTGCAGCTGTTATGGCCGGTATTACAGCACTTGCCTGTATAATTAATTTTTTATCTGTACGAATTGCATCCCGCATTTCTACCGAATTTGCTGCCAGACTTCGCGGACAGGTTTTTGAAAAGGTACAGAGTTTTTCAGCAGCGGAACTTGACAGATTTGGTACTGCCAGCCTGGTTACGAGAAGTACATCAGATATTACGAATGTGCAGAATTTTCTTACCATGCTTTTACGAATTGGTATTCTTGCACCTATGATGGCAGTGGCGGGACTGGTTTTCTCTGCGGCTACCGGCGGACAGGTCAGTTCGGTATTAAGTGTTGCGATTCCGGTATTATTGATTGGATGTGGTATTGTCATTTTGTTTGCTTCCAGTTATTCGGTTAAACTCAGAAAAAAGCTGGACAAAATTAATCAGTTATTTCTGGAATCTTTAGAAGGTGTTCGTGTTATCAGAGCTTTTAATAAGCAGAAGGCGGAAAGCAGACGTTTTGATGAAGCAAATACGGATTATGCGTTCACTGCAATGACTTCGGGACGGATTACAAGTCTTTTACTTCCTGTGATAAATGTGACCTTTGGTGTAACGACTGCGGCGGTTTTAGGACTTGGCGCTTATTATGTGGAGACAGGTGCCATGCATGTCGGGTCACTGGTTGCAAACAGTCAATATATCAGCATGGTACTGATGTCAGTTATGATGCTCGCGCTTGTGATTATGATGTTTCCAAATGCCTATGCCTGTTCAGCAAGGATTGCCGAAGTATTGAATACAGAGACAAGTATTCAGGATGGCAGTTTTCCCTTGGAAAATCGTACACTTTGTTCCACAGTAGAATTTCGTCATGTAACTTTTGCATATCCCGAAGCGCAGGAACCAATTTTGAAAGATATCAGCTTTGAGGCACATCCCGGTGAAATTACCGCGATTATAGGAGGAACAGGGCGTGGCAAGTCCAGTATTCTGAAATTGATTCCGCGTTTGTATGACCCGTTGTTTGGAGAAGTTCTGATTGACGGTGTAAACGCAAGGGAGTATGCGTTAGATGAGCTTCGTTCTCTGATTGGATATGTTCCTCAGAAAAATGTGTTATTTTCTGGAGATATTGCTTCTAATTTGAATTTTGGAAAGGATTCAGGTACAGAAAAAGACTGGAAGGAAGCTGCACAGATTGCATGTGCGGAAGAATTTATTCTGAAAAAGCAGAATGGATATCATGATTCGATTGCTCAGGGTGGAACAAATCTTTCTGGCGGACAGCGTCAGCGTATGGCGATTGCACGGGCAATTATGAAAAAACCGGAAATTTATCTGTTTGATGACAGTTTTTCTGCTTTGGATATGAAAACCGACCAGACACTGCGCAGAAATCTGAAAGCTTCCATGGGAAATGCCACTGTGATTATGGTGGCGCAGCGAATCAGCACTATTTTGGATGCAGACCGTATTCTGGTGGTAGATGACGGCATGATTGTTGGTCAGGGAACACATAAAGAACTTTTGCAAACCTGTCCGCTTTACCGTGAAATTGCAGAGATACAGTTGGGAAAGGAGGCTGTCTGATATGAAAAATCATACATGGAAACGACTTTTTGAATATTTGAGGACACAACGGCTGCGGTTGGCTTTTGTGCTGCTGTTTGCTTCAGTAAGTACAGTTTTTACAGTTATGGCGCCGTTTGTGATTGGCAGGGTTACAACAACACTGTTTGACAGTATTCGCGATGGTATATTTTATTGGGAAACAATTTTGTGGCTGCTTGCAGCTTTGGTAGGCTTGTATTTCGTATCACAGTTTTTTTCCTTTTTGCAGGGATTTCATATGGCAAAGATTACGGCAGATGTCATGCATCAGATTAGAAATGATATTTCTCATAAAATGCACAGAATGAAACTGAATTATTATGATACACATACACATGGTGATATTCTCAGCGTAATTACCAATGATGTAGATACTATTAATAATACAATCAGCCAGAACCTTACTTCGATTGTCACGCAGGTGATTACAGCAGCAGGAATACTTCTTATGATGCTGGCAATCAGTCCGAAACTGACACTGATACCGGTGATTATGGTGCCGTTATCCCTGTTAAGCGCAGCGGGTGTTATGAAGTCCGGCAGTCAGTATTACGGAAAACAGCAGGAATTGCTCGGACAGTTAAATGGGTATATAGAAGAAATGTATAATGGACAGCAGGTTATTCAGACATTCAGTTATCAGGAAAGAGCAAAACAACAGTTTCACATGCTGAATGAAAATCTGAAAAACAGTTCTTATAAGGCGGAAACTACAGCAGGCTCTGTCAGTCCCATTACTACATTTGTAAATGATATGGGGTATGTTCTCTGTGCGGCAATGGGGTGCCTTGGCGCAATTGGGGGCCGGATTTCAGTGGGAAATGTACAGGCTATGCTTGAATATACCCGCCGGTTTGCCGAGCCGTTTTCTTCACTGGCAGGTATGGCGGGAAGCTTCGGTGCAGCCAAAGCGGCCGGAGACAGGATTTTTGCCCTGCTGGATGCAGAGGAAGAAGTGGCTGAATCGGAAAAAGAGATAGTTCCTGAAAATCACTCTGGCAGTGTAACATTCAAGAATGTTCAGTTTGGCTACACACCTGACCGCATATTGATGAAGGGGGTTGATTTGACGGTAAAATCCGGACAGAAGGTTGCGATTGTAGGTCCGACAGGTGCCGGAAAGACAACTTTGATTAATTTGTTGATGCGTTTTTATGAAATTAACAGTGGTTCGATTATGGTAGACAATGTGGATATCCGTGATATGTCCAGAGAAGAACTGCGTGGTCGTTTTGGTATGGTTTTGCAGGATACATGGCTTTTTGAGGGAACAATTGCGGATAATCTGGGATATGCCAAGGAGAACATGGACAGAAGTAAAATCATTGCTTCAGCAAAGTCTGCCTGTGCACATGATTTCATTAAAACTCTGCCCGGTGGATATGATATGGAACTGACAAAAGGTGCGGAAAATATTTCACAGGGTGAAAGGCAGCTGCTTACAATTGCCCGCGCAATTGCTTCCGAACCGGAAATTATGATTTTAGATGAGGCGACAAGCAATGTGGACACACATACAGAAGTATTGATTCAGAGAGCTATGGCGCAGCTTATGAAAGGACGTACCAGTTTTGTAATTGCACACAGGCTTTCGACTATTCGCGATGCAGATATGATTTTGTATATGGAGGACGGAGACATAAAGGAAGTGGGGAATCATGAGGAATTAATGCAAAAGAATGGAAAATATGCGGCGCTTTATAACAGTCAGTTTGCATAATTGTTCATTTGCGCAATCAATGTGTCAAGGATAATCAGATAGTTTGAAGCAGCAGTTTAACATAAGCAGACGGTTGCTTCAAACTATATAAATAGATATCCATTTAAAGCTTTATAAAAAAGAGATAAAAATCGAAAATAAAAATTGGAAAGGCGGCACAGGCTTTCATCGTGGAACCGGCAGCATAAAAGAATAAGAGTATTGTAAAATAATTTCCAACTGCAGTTATTGGTAGATATAAAGCATATTTTATATCTATATCTTACAGTTTGGATTGTTTTTTGCAGTACTCTTATTTTTATTATATGAATATTCACTGTTTTGGATGCTTTATTTTTTCAGAGTACTGACCTAACAGAGAGATTGGGAATTTTATCTATCTCATTTAAGCAGTGTTTGCATATAGTATAAAGAAAGCTAAATTATAAAGATATGCAAAGACATGAATAAATATGTAAGATTATTATTAAAAACATATCTTTTTTAGAAGAAGCAGGAGAGTAATAAATATTGCTCTGAATGGAAGAAGTTTATAAATAATAAAACAATATCAGCAGTTTAAATAAAATAGAGGGAACAGAAGGAATTGTAGGCTATGAGATACATTCCGTCATTCTTTCAATTATTAAAATTATTATCTAGGAAGGAGAAAGCATATGGGAAATCAATTGGTGTGGAATAAACGTTACAATATTGGAGTAGAAATTATTGACAGGGAACATAAAAAATTGTTTCATATTCTCAATAAACTGTTTGATTTTGGACAACAGGAAGAAAAAAGCCAGTGGGTTTGTCAGGAGGCAGTTAAGTACTTTAAAGACCATGCATTTCAACATTTTGCAGATGAAGAAATTTATATGGCTTCGATTAATTATGCAGGAATTGAAATGCATAAGCGCATTCATAAAAATTTTCGTGAAACAACCTTGCCTGCTCTTGAAAAAGAATTGGAGCAGACAGGTTATTCAGAGGAAGCAATCAGTCATTTTCTTGGTGTATGTGCAGGGTGGCTGATTGGGCATACCATGATAGAAGACCGTGCAATTGTGAGTGGAAAAGTCACAAAACAATGGCAAAATCTTTTGCCTGATGAAGAACAGGCAGTGATGGGGCAGGAAATTATCAGTCAATTATATGGGATGTTTCGATTAGATTCACAGCTGATTAGCAACTGTTATGGTGGTGAGAAATTTGGTGATGGAATTTATTATCGTTTAATATATAATACAAAAGAAAAAAAGAAATGGGAGTTTTTGCTTATATTTGAAGAACAACTGATTACGAACACAATAGGCAGTGTGTTGAAAACTAAATGTGAAGCAGTAAGTGTTATGGTGATGAATGTGGCAAGATATACAGCAAGGCAGCTGGTAGAGCATATTAAAAAGCATTTTCCAGAGTTGGATGAAGCTGAACTGAAAGAGGAACATCTGTTGACCTATGAGCAGTTTTACAAGATATTTGAAAAACACAGTCCACAGTTCAGTCTGCTGTTTGATACCAAAAAAGGATACTTTGCATATTGCATGATTACAACTGATATAATTCCAAGTGAAGATGGAATTTCAATTATTACAGAAAATGCCATGACAATAGTTGAGCGATATTTGAACCAGAATAGAGCAGAAAAAATTGCCATAAGCCATAAAAAGAAAGTACTTATTGTTGATGATTCAATCTTTATATTGAAGACAATGCAGAAAGTACTAATTGAAGATTATGAAGTGTTGACAGCAACATCAGGACTGGCTGCAATCAGAAGCATTACACTTGACAGACCAGATTTGATTTTGCTAGATTATGAGATGCCTGTATGTAATGGAGACCATATATTAGAAATGATTCGTTCAGAGGAAGAATTTGCAGATATTCCGGTTATCTTTCTGACCAGTAAAGCAGACAAGGAACATGTCAAAAAAGTGCTTAAACTTAAACCGGATGGATATTTGTCTAAATCACTTTCTCCAGATGAAGTAAAGAATCAGATAAATAATTTTTTTGAAAAGAAAGGATAACAAGGAAATAATTTTGAACAGAAAAGAGTAAAACTCTCTTCTGTTCAAAATACAATAGGTACTATTGTGATTCTTTATGTATTATATACTTCTTTTTATATCTGCATTTTTATTAAGCCAGTTTCCTGTCAAACATATGGCTTCTATGATAATGCCAAAATCAGGTTAAGCTCTTTAAAAATGTTGTACCCTGGCTTATGATTTTTTCATATCTCTTTGCATTTACGTTTTTCAGCCAGGCGATTTTTCCTGAAATTTCATGTATCGTCTTGTTAGGTACAGAATTGCCGGAGGCTTTTAATTTCTGTGCATTATGTATAGAAGCTTTTAATATTTTTACCCATTTCTTTGGAACGCCAATTTCTTCGTTATTGATTACAATGCCGGTAATATACTGTCGATTGTTTTTTCTCAATATATGAGTTTTTTCTTTTTTCATATGAAAGCCTTCTTCTTCTATAATTTTATTCACGCTGTTTAAAAAGCTTCCTATGGCGAGATTATCTGTATCGCCCATATAACTGAAACTCATATCATCTGCATATCTTGTGTAAGTCATTCCCAGCTTTTTACATAAACCATTTATCCGTTTGTCCAGCTTTTTGCATATGATATTTGTAATCATAGGACTTGCCGGAGAGCCTTGCGGCAATATTCTGTCAGATGTTTTGATATATTTTATTTCCCCTTTTATTTCAAGCGGCATTCGTTCACAGTAGGTACAAATCATGGCAAGCAGTGATGCTATATAGCCGGAATAGCCAAAGGATTGATATAACCCCCTTACGCGTTCAAATGTAATCGTAGGAAAAAAGTTTTCCAAATCAATATTTATCAATAAATCAGGGCTTGTGTGATGTACTTTCGCGCCTGTAAGAACAGACCTTGATTTGATAAATCCGTGAGAGAAATCGGAAACTTCGACTTTTTGCAGAATCTGTTCCAATATCTGCTTCTGAGCCGCTTTTAATTGTGTTTTGGGAGCAGCTATATGACGCGTTCCACCGCTTTTTTTCGGAATATCAAAACGATAATAGTTATCAAATGTGATAACATCCCTATGGTATACCAGATAGCGTAAAGTATTGTATTCTATCCGTAAAAACTCGGCAAGCTCCCTGTCTGTTTCTATGACAGGCATTTGATTTTCTTTGAGCTTTTGGATATCTGTTTCTTTTTTCACCAACAGACTGGAATACCCTTTGCCAATAAACAGAATATTTTCTGCTTTCCGCTTTTTCCACGCCTCCGATTTTAACTGTTTTTGCCGTTCTCTTTCCGCTTTTTTTTCAGCCCGTCTGGCCAGGGATTCTTTCATAATTTCCTGAGCCACCGCAGAACGGATTTTTTCATAATCCCATGTATTCTGATATTCTTTTTTCAGATGAGAGAGTTTTTTTTCAATTTCCTCTTTTTCCTGATAGACATCTGCTATTTTTTCTGAAAGTTTTTGAAATTCATCCAGCAGCTTTTTTCTGTCTTCAAAGTCCTGTTCTGTTTCGTTTTGCTGACGCTCATACGGCGTTGGCAGATTACTTGGCCAAAAACCATATTCCTGCATTTTAAGGAAGGTAAATTCTTTTTTACCCATATTATTTACTAATTTTCTATATTCGGCTTTTGTATCCATCATAACAACATCTCCATAATATCATTGATTTTATATTCTTTTTCATATTCCAAATTTTTCAGTTTCAACAGTTTATAAGAAGCGACATAAAGCGCAAGAATATGAGCGCATGGTTGTGAAAGATTTCTTTCGCCTCTTTTAAATTTTTGACAACTGCAATCTATCTTTGTAATTTGTCCATCCTGGTCAATCACAATTTCCGTAGATGACAATTGTCCGTATTCTTTGTATGTTGTTGTGAATATAAATTCCTGCTGACGCGAGTATCTTACCTTCATATTGTCAAAGGTAAGTTTGCTGATTTTTTGTACATCCATTTCAATATCAGAAACTTCGTAAAGTTCTTCTGGAATCGGGGTATTGCATAAATGGCGGAAACGTACTTTGTTGTTTATAATATCAAAATAACCCTCGCCCCGACGAAACAGCATACCTATGCCAGCTTTTAATTTATCGCTTTTCTTATTTGAAAGATAACCAGAAATTTCCTTCATGGATAAACAACGTTTCTCTTTCAGCAATTTGTAAATGTCCTTATAACAACCCTCTCCTATAAATCCTGCCATAATATTAAATGCGGTTCCTTTGACCCAATCATTGGAAGACCATGCCGAGAAGCCGACCGTCATTTGCATGGTACCCATATCAGCACGGATAAACTGAGGCATTCCAAATCCAAGAATTCGCACATAAAATACTTTGGATAAAGGGATTAATTTTTCAACTACAAGCCAGCGCCTTCTGCCCCAGATTTTTTCTTCTCTTCTCTGATTGCCATGATAAACAGTGTTTAGAGTAAGAGCTGTTCCAAACGGTTCAAATACAATCTGTATTCTTTGCTCAGGTTCTAAAATCCATTTCATATAACGAGGGCTTTTCTTTTCCTTGTGCTTTCTTAAAAACGCACATATGTCATACATATCAGAAGGAGAAAGCTCCAGCTCAATTCCAGATAACGCCGCGGCTGAAGATACCTGATTAAAGCCCTTAATCCATGTTTCAGGCAGGTCAATTTTCTTCTCTATATATTCTGGTACGATATCACTGTCTACCGCAAAGCCTTCCGGATTCACTGATAATGTCACGTCTGTATAGCTTCTGAATCTCTGTATTTCCTTTTCCAGTTTCGCAGAAAAGTCAATATTTGTTGTTCCTAATTTTGGTGTCTGCAATAAATCAAATTCATTCATGGATACAGACAGACAGCCGTAAATGGATTCGTCAACTGAAAATGCTTCAAATGAAACCTGGTCTTTATGTACAGTAATGACAGGGTCCAGTACAAACCATAAGCTGTAATCTCTGTCCTTTATAAATTTCCAGAAGTCCCGTTCAATTTTATAATAATCCTTCCATGCATCATACTGGTCAATTTGCTTTTGTAAATTCCTTTGCATATTTAATAACTGGTTGATTTCATTTTTTTTATGCAAAAGCTCAATATCACAGGAATCCATTTTTTTCCTTAAAGATTCTCTTACGTTTGGCATGTACTCTTTGTGAGCCTTTACACGCCGTTCAATTTCTTCGTTCAGCCATGTAAAATAGTCAGTTCTTTCTTTTGTTTTTTTTCTCGTATCAGAAATAACAATTTCTCTTAACATAAGCATGGCATCACGGAACAATAAAGGATGCTTTAATTTCCCGCAGAAAGAAACTTTTTCATCACGGGATAAGTCAGGGCTTAATCCCAAAGTTGCATGGTTATCCACCTGCGTGCATTGGGAAGGACTTGCGTATTTATAACCTACTTTCATAAAGTGCTTACCTCCTTCTGAATCTGAGCAAATGCCACAAGCGCTCTTTCAGAATCTGTTTTACTGTTTGTGCTTCCAATATCAAGAAGTATATATTCTATCTCCTGCCGTTTTTCAGGATAATATTTCAAAAACAATGGAATTGTGTGATAGATATGTTCCTTGCTCTTTGAAACTTTATTTGGCAGATAAAGCAATGTTTTTGCATAATAAATATATAAATCGGGGTTTGTTTCATTTAATTCCGAAAGGGCATGTTTCATCTTTTGGGAAAGATAAGCCTTTACTTCAACACATGGATGTTCTATCATACGCGGAATAAATTTTGTTGGAAGCTTGTCTCCATACCAGTCATCAAGCTTTTTGAGGGCATATTGATAGGTTCTTTCCACAGGAGAATCCAATAAAGTCATATGCAGCGTTTCTCTGTTTTCCATTTCGAAACCTTCAAACACAGACTGGGCGATTTTATTTAAATGATATACATTACATTCAAACAGCAGCAGAAGAGTGGTTGAATGTTCGGAAAGTTTTGTCCGCTGCCTTTCTATAATTTCTGTCAGTGTTTTTACAAGTCTTTTCGAACCTGTTTCCAAAACAGACAGGATAAGGCTGTTTTTTGGGAAAATGTCCTCTTTGTATGATTTCAGCAAAGATATCACATGGTATTTTCTTTCTGAAATTCTGCCATGCAATAAATCAATCTCTTTGAGCGTATTTTTTAATATGTCATACGGCATGAAAAATATAATATTTTCTGCTATATCAAAAAGGAAGTCAGGAATCTTTTCAGGGCTTAACAGCAGAGTTGTAAAATAGCGCAGAAGTTCTTGCTGCTCCTGTGTCGCTGCGGCATCCAGCTTGTTTACAGAATTTAACAGCAAATCTGTAATCTGCTCGGAGAGTTCTACCTGCTGTTTTAAAAACTTTTCTCTTTTTTCAGCGATTGATTTTAGAAAAGCAATATATTCCTCAGTGGTAAAATGATTGACATTCTCTTCTAATATGCCATACCATGTTTCTATTGTATCTAAAAAAAGAAAATCTGTGATATGTTCCGGCTGGAATTTTCCATTTGTGTGTATAAAGTATTTTTTTGCAGCATCCCATAATTTTTCTGACGGTGCATTCATTAAGGAAATCATAATATCTGCATCAAATTCCTGCAGTGCTTCTAATTTTGGCAACAGTATTTTTTCAAATAACTTTGCTGTTTTTTCATAAGGTATTTTTGAAAGTGCAATCAGCTCTCGGATTTCATAAGAGTCAAATTTATGATGCGCATCAGCTTTCTTTAATATTGCATAACAAAATTCATGTACCAGCGAAGCTTTTGCGTTTTGGGCGATAAAAGTAACATCCGAAAGGTATCTGTGCCATATGGAATGTTCTGCCGCATCATTATTTACAAGTATCTCTCCAAAATATCTGGCAAAAAAGAAATTATAAGAAATATCGTCGTAATCAATGCTTAAAGTGTCATTGTCTGTATAGCTTGTCAGCATTTCACGGGCAGCCGTTATAAATTTTGTCTCATCTGTTGTCTGATAGTGGTCAAGCGTTCTTCTGAGATAACGCTGATAATAATTGTATGCGCCAGTTTTGCCGCTTCCTTTAAAATAACAGGTAGTTCTCGGGGCGTCCAGATAGTAA
Organism: uncultured Lachnospiraceae bacterium; assembly: GCA_910585215.1. GTDB lineage: Bacteria > Bacillota > Clostridia > Lachnospirales > Lachnospiraceae > CAG-303. The sequence continues at coordinate 16,695 of CAJUDQ010000043.1, forward strand.
GCTATTTTTCCCACAACATCAGCCATTTCATATGCTTTTGCTGTCTGTATGGTATTTTTAAACGCAACATTATTCACATTTTTTCCGTCTGTGTAAGTATTTTTTTCATAAAGGTTCTGATTGCCAAAAACATATTCTGATAACATATTCTGATAGGCATTCGGTTTGTCCAAATATTCCCTGAGTTCCCTGTCCTTTAGCTTTATGTCATCTAACTTCAAGTGTTTAATATGAAAATCCATTTCAGGGAGTGTTCTGTAGATAAACTCTTTCTGTTTTTGAAGCAGCTTCTCATCAAACAGGCTGATATACTGGTTGATACAGCGCCCGAGTCCCCTGTGATATGCCGGACTTGCCCATAATACATTGCTTTTATCAATCTGTTTTGCAGTTTCCAATAAAATCGGGTTTTTTTGGATGGTAAGCTCTTGAAAAATACCACATGCCAGCTCTATGCTTGCTGTTTTTAAAATACATTTATATTCTTCTTCAGAAGGCTGCATTTTGATAAACTGGCTGAGATATTTTTTTCTTGTATACAATCTTTCTCTGGAACACATATTTACAATCAAATCCATATAAGGACTGTCCGCCTCAAAATCAAATAAATCGCTTGGATGCGCAATCAATTCAATATCCTTAAAATGAATTTGATTTGCTTTTAAATAAGAAACATAGTCTGTATAACTTTTTTTCTCATAATAGTCGAAAACAACCGGCTGTTTTATTTTATAAAATTCTTTGATAATATATTGCTCATCAATGTCTATATATTCCTGCCAGCCTGTCCTTCTATCGTAGTCCCAATGTCTGTTTGCAGTTTTATAGCCCTTGGTATAACAAAGCACGTCTTTTTCTTCACAGTAATATGTATTTGGAATAGAGGGCAGATGTCCGTTTGTTCCATGAAAGACAGCATAATTGGTATAGGTTACTGTGGGTTTTAGCAGGTATGATTCGACATAATAGGAACGAGGTGAGGACTTTAATTCCTGGTCAACCTCCTGTTTTCCATACAAAATAAGCAAACAGGGATTTTTTTGGCTGTCCAGGCCCCAAAGAAGTATTTTTCGAGTGGGAGGCTCGTCTAATTTCCAGAGCCGTTGTTGTTCCTCTGATGTTAGATTTTTCATAATTTTAAATTTATTTCCTTTCTATAAAATATAATTAACAAATTCAAAACACCACTGGAGTCTGAGTAATTATATAGAATTATAGTATAGTTTTCATATATTTTCAAGCAATTTCATAAAATTTGATAAAAATATAGTTGACATTTTTGAAATATATGATATAATTTTTCAAAAGGTTAGATTTTCTGGTCTAAATGCTTTGGGGAAGCTCCAAGGTTGTTATTTATCAGTCATTACACCACAATGTTCTGCGTCACTCGCACGGTAGTCACTACTATGCGGTTTCGACAGTAGCCTGCGGCACAAACCGCATAGTAGTGCACCGTGCTAAAGTGTCAGAACAGAGTAAATGTTTGCTTTTTGGTTGCAGAAAATCTAGCCTGTTTTTATTGAAATTAATAAAGTATTTATCTTTATCAGTTGACAAATCAGAGTAAAAGTGCCTTGGTAAAGATTATATTGAATAATATGAAACAATGATATTATGGGTATATTCAGTCAGATAGAAATAGACATATTATTTATATAGAATATTGTAAGAACTGAAAAATCAGGACTTTTGTTACATCAGGTGTAAACAGAAGTCCTGATTTTATAATATGAGGAGGTATTTTAAAAATGGCAGATTATCGGGAATTAACTGTAAATGAAATCAATCTTGATTTATTTCATGCATTTGAACGAAAACAGGTCGTTACAGACTGCTGGAGAAAAGAAGATGGGAAATGGGTCGTCAAAAGTGACCCGTTTATTGATGATTGGGGAGAGGCCGAGTATAAAGAATTGGTCCAATGTTTGAAAAATACGATACTTACACATGGACTGGTATATGGAGCTTTTGTAAATAAGGAACTGAAAGGCTTTGTATCTGTCGAGAATACACAGATAGGCAGTGAGTTTCAATATATGGATTTATCTAGTATACATGTTTCACAGGATATGCGTGGACAGGGCATAGGCAGAGAATTGTTTTCTGTCGCAAAGCGTTTTGCCAGAGAGAGAAAGGCAAAAAAACTGTATATATCTGCTCATTCGGCAGTTGAAAGTCAGGCTTTTTATCGTGCAATGGGATGCAGAGAGGCAGAGGAATATAATTTGGAGCATGTGGAAAAGGAGCCGTATGATTGTCAGCTTGAATGTGATTTGTAGTCTGTAAATAAACAATATAAATCATTAAAACAAGTTATTAGAACATTATCTTGACGGTTCTGATTTATGGTGTTATACTGTTATCGTCATATGTCGGAAATGGAGGTGGATACATGGCAAGACCAATTCGATGCAGAAGAATTTGTTTTGAGCCAAAATATAACAGATTTGTACCAGATGGAACAGCAGGTACAGAACAGATTTTGTTAACGGTAGATGAATTTGAATCTGTCCGGTTGATTGATTATGAAAAGAAAACACACGAGCAATGTGCCAGACAGATGGGAATTTCCCGCACTACGGTTACAGAAATATATGAAAGAGCCCGAACAAAGATTGCGGATTGTATTGTGAGTGGAAAAACATTGTATATTTCCGGCGGAAATTATACGCTTTGTGATGGCTCTGCATGGAGAAGCTGTGGCAAAAAATGCAGCAGAGCAGAACAGACGGTTGAAAATGAGAACAGAAATAGAAAGGAAGCAGAAATTATGAAGATTGCAGTTACTTACGAAAATGGAAATGTATTCCAGCATTTTGGACATACAGAACAGTTCAAAATTTATGATATTGAAAATGGAAAGGTTATCAGCACACAGATAGTAGACACAAACGGAAGTGGTCATGGTGCCTTGGCAGGCATGCTTTTGGCATGGAAAGTAGATTCATTAATTTGCGGAGGAATCGGAGGAGGTGCGCAGGCAGCGCTGGCTGAGGCAGGAATCCGTCTTTATGGTGGTGTGTCGGGCAGTACAGATGAAGCTGTAAATGCTTTACTTGCGGGAAATCTTAATTTTGATTCAAATGTTCATTGCGATCATCATGGTCATGGCAGTCATGAAGAGGGTCATGCGTGTGGAGAAAATAAACACGGCTGTGCTGGAAATGGAGGCACTTGCAGATGAGCAGATATGAATTTACAAAAAAGCTGGAAACAGGGAATCCAACCATTGACAAAGAGCATCGGGAATTAATCGATGCAGTAAACAAACTGTTTGATGCATGCAGTGAGGGAAAGGGTCGTACTTCCATGGATGAAACAATAAAGTTTCTGAACAATTATGTAAACCGGCATTTTTCACATGAAGAACAGCTTCAGCAGCAGAGTGGTTATCCTGGAATTACTGCTCATAAGGCATTTCATAAACAGTATAAGCAAACACTTGAGGAAATTACAGCCAGAATATCCGTATCTGGCCCGACAATTGTAGAACTGGGCAAGCTTAATGCTCATGTCAGTATTTTGATTTCTCATATTAACACGGAAGATAAGAAGCTTGCGACATTTTTAAATAATAAATAAATATTAAAAATGTTGAGACTATAAGATAATCATGTTTATATCATACGGTCAGATTTTTAAGGAAACACAAAAGAATCTTTCTATTTCGTTTTTTTCTTGACATAATGTTAATCCATAAGTAAAATAGAAAAGGATTATAATTATACAGCTCATAAGAATGTATGGCAGGATATGGATAGGCTTTGTTTAAGAAATTTGGTTGAGAATTATATGTATAATAAAATTACGTCAGAATAAAATGGAAAGGTGAAAGCTATATGAAAAAAGAAAAGGTTACGAAGTCACAGGAAACAAACGCACAAGAAGCAAAGTCACAAGGAACAAAGGGAATCCGGAGTTTAACTACTCTGTTGATTTTAATTATCTGTATTCTGGTTTCTATTCCTACTATTGGGCTGGCAGTTCTTGGTATTCATTATCTGAAGCAGTCTATGGACGAATCCGCGGAATTATATGAAGAGACCATGTTAGACGGCTACTCTATGGAAATTAAATCTCAAGTACAGGGTGCATTGGCTGTGGTACAGAGTTATTATGACCGCAGTCAGAAGGGTGAGCTGACAGAGGAAGAGGCGAAGACAATGGCTGCGGATGCAGTACGTGCCATGCGTTATCGAGATGATGCATCGGGTTATATCTGGATAGACGGAGAGGATTATATATTGGTTGCACATCCGATTTTGACTGAACAGGAAGGCAATAACAGATATGATTTGACTGACCAGAATGGTGTAAAGGTTACACAGAATATTGTATCTTCTGCAAAAAAAGGTGGCGGATATAATGAATTTTATTTTACCAAATCGGATGGCAAAACAGTTGCGCCAAAGCTTGCTTATTCCGAAATGTTCAAGCCATGGGGATGGGCGGTTGCTACCGGTAATTATGTGGATGATATGGATGCAAAAATTGATGCTCAGAAAGAATCCATACAGAAAGAATTTTCAAATATGCTTATGATTTACAGTATTGCTGCGGTGGTTATGCTGATTGCAGCGCTGATAATATCTGCTTTGAGTGGATTGAGAATTACCAAAGGCATTAAAATGGTGGAGGGAAATCTTGAGCAGGCAGCCATAGGAGATTTAAGCTTTACTGTCAAACCATCACTTTTGAGACGGGCGGATGAAATCGGACAAATGGCCCGTTCACTTGAAAATGTCAGACAATCGCTGGCAAATATGCTGAGCAGTGTGGTTCATACCGGAGAGATATTAAATCAGAGCAGTGAAAAATTCAGTGAGAAATTTGCACATATTTCCAGCAGTATTCGCGATACCAATCAGGCAATTGAAGATTTGGCACAGGGAGCTACCAATCAGGCCAATGAGACGGAAACCGTGAATGATAAGATTGTGGAACTCGGCGGTGTTATTGAAATTGAAGAGGACGGGGTACATAAGCTTGAAGAAGCAGTATCTGCAATGGCACAATATTCTGTAGGTGCATCAAAAAGCATTAAGGAACTGGATGAAATTACAAGAACAACGATTGAAACAATTGATGTAGTATCAGAACAGACCAATAAAAATAATGATTCTGCTGCCGATATTAACAAAACAATAGAAATCATCAAGGGACTGGCAGCACAGACCAATCTGCTTTCACTGAATGCCAGCATAGAGGCAGCAAGAGCAGGAGAAGCAGGAAGAGGCTTTGCAGTGGTAGCGGAAGAAATCAGAAATCTTTCTGAGGAATCTGCAAGTAGTGCTCAGGAAATTGAAGCGATTGTAAAAGAGCTGGTAGGAAATGTAGAAGTTTCTGTTAATAAAATGCGAGAGGTAACAAATAATGTACAGAAACAGCAGAATTGTCTGAATGAAACCAGAGAAGCATTTGAAAATCTGAATAAAGAGGTTTCGCAGGTAGAAGATGTTACAAATGAAATCGGCAAACAGACAACGATTTTAAATTCTTTGAAAAAGATTGTTACAGATTCTATCAACAGTCTGGCAAGTGTAGTAGAACAAAATGCAGCGTCTACAGAAGAAACAAGCGCAAGTATGTTGCTCTTATCCCAGACGATTGACGAATGTACAGAGGATACTCAGGGACTGGTAGACCTCAGCCGCAGACAGAGCGAGCAGGCAGGAAGGTTCCAGTTATAATAATGTAAAAAGTGTATATTGTAGAAAATGGCGGGAATTGAAAATTTTATCAAATTTCTTTTTTCATTATCCTGCCATTTTCAAAGTAATAGTAAGGTTTACTTCCAATAATTTCAATTATGTTGCCGTTTATAAATAAAGTAGTTTCTTCTGGCAGTGCTATTATTTTTTTATGCTTTGACATTGTTAATAGATATTCTGTGGTTTCCTTGTGTTTTTCAACGTTTCTATTTGTATAATGGCATAGAATAGATATACCATTTAATACGTCAAAACCTTGTGTTTCTGTTAATTCCACTTTATTAACATCATCCAGCCGACATGCTTCCAAATCTTTTCCAAAGATAATAACTCCTGCACTTCCTCCAAAAACTATACTGTCAAGAGTAAGATATTCCATGATTTTTTCAAACGCTTTGCTCATTTTTATTTCATTTAGTCGTTTTCTAGCTTCTACTGTTTGACAATCTGCTCCTCCGCCGCATAAAAATAGTTTCATTTTTTTCTCCTTTTTATTTTTTATAGATTATACATAAAGATTGAAAATTTTACAAGAAAATAGAAAAAATAGATTTTAACATATCTTAGCATTTAAAGTCATGAAAAATCAGATGGTTTCCTGTACACTAAAACCAGAATAAAGTGTTAGAGAGGTTATAAGTATGTTTGTAATAATATCTTTTACTTTATTCAAAAAATGGCTGTTAGTTTGAGGCAGCGAAGTAGAAAATACAAAGTATTTCTATGAAACAAGAAAGGATAAAATGATGGATTGGATTACAGGTATTCAAAAAGCGATTGACTATGTAGAGACACATTTGACAGAAAATATTGATTATGAAGAAGCTGCAAAGAGAGCATATTCTTCCAGCTTTCATTTTCAGAGGATTTTCAGCATTATATGTGGTTTTACTCTGGGAGATTATATCCGGTTTCGCAGACTTTCACTTGCCGGCAGAGAGCTTACGGAAAAAAACGGAAAGGTGATTGATATAGCTTTAAAATATGGCTATGATACACCGGAGAGTTTTACTCGTGCGTTTACCAGATTTCATGGAGTAACTCCCTCACAGGTCAAAAACGGTGCGACTGTAAAGTCCTTTTTACGCCTTTCTGTAAAACTTTCATTACAAGGAGGAACTACTATGGATTACAGAATTGAAAGCAAAGAGGAATTTGAGCTTATTGTGAAAAAGAAGCGTTTTTCAAAAAACACAGAATTTACGACTTCTGAGATAACTGGTTTCTGGGCAGAGTGCAGTGAAAATGGAGCCATTCATGATATTGTGAAATGCGCCAGTGATAAGATATTTGGAAAAAATATTGTGGGAATCAGTTTTGAGTATGAGGGGGATAATAAGGAATTTCCTTATGGAATTGGAGCAGTTTACAGCGGATGTGAGGTTGCAAACAAGGATTTGACGATAGTGAAAATTCCGGCACATACATATATTGTATTTCAATGTGTTGGAAAAATGCCGGAGGCATTTCAAAAAACCTGCCAGTATATTTGTACAGAGTTTTTTCCGGTAAGTGATTATCAACCGATAGGACTTGAATTTGAGTCATATCCTTCACCTGATGTTCAGAAACCAGATTATACTTGTGAGATTTGGGTTGCAGTTGAGAAAAAGAAATAATTTATGAGTTTTTATATTAATTTATAAATTAGATTATTGAAAAAATATTATAAATGGGGCTGCTGTAAAAGAAAACTTTAAATACAAGCTGTGAATATATAATATTTTACAGCGGTTCCATTTGCTTTTATATGTTATTTGGATAATTCTCATTCATAGTTAATACTGCCTGTGCAGTCGCAAGAATTACACGAAGCTGTTTTTCATTGCACAAAGATAATATTCTTATAATCTGCTGGTAGGTATTGTCCTCCTGTTTTTTATTTGGATAAATTACAGAATCAGCAGAAAGGTTGAAATAGTGCATAGCTTTTTCAAATACTTCATAGCTTGGATTATTTCGAAAACGTTCAAGGTCTTTTAAATATGATAAAGAAATATTTAATATTTCAGCTAATTCTGCTTGAGTTAATTTTTTATCCATTCTTGCATTCTTTAATATAGTACCGAACGATTTTGGGTAGTAAGTCATAATTATCTCCTTATCCGGATAAAATTCTTAAATTTCACTTATTCAATAACTTTAATTATAAGATTTGTTTTTTGTGATGTCAATGCAAGTTAGTTCACCTTGAGGTGAGTTTTACTTCACTTTTTTTGCTGCTTAAAGTTATATTTAAAATGTATTTTTAAATTAAATATCATAAAGTGAAGTATATTTCACTTTATGGTGAAGTATACTTATCTTTACGGAATAAGGTGTAAGTATTATAATTATTTTATTATATAGATTAGTTTTCAAAGGAAAGGAAAAATAATATGAATATTAGTATTAATAATTTAATGAGTACAAAGCAGTCAATCCTCAAAAGCAATTTAAATATATTACTGAATCATTCTGTGACCAAAGGAGAGCATTGTGAAGGTGCGTGGATTGACTTTTTTAGAAGCTTTCTTCCAAGTAAATATGCCGTGGATAAAGGTTTTGTTTTTGATTCAAAAGGAAATGTCAGTGAGCAAATAGATATTATTATTTATGATGCGCTTTATGCCCCGTTGGTTTTTGGAACAGAATCAGGAGAAAAGTTTGTTACAGCAGAAAGCGTATATGCAGTTTTCGAATCAAAACCTGATATAAATAAAGAAAATATAGAATATGCCAATAAAAAAATCGATTCTGTTACATCTTTATATCGTTCAAAAAGAGATGTATATGTTGCAGGGGAAAGAAAAAAGGCGGGAGAATTAACTCATATTATAGGAGGAATTTTGGCAGTTAATTCAAGTAGCAGTAAATCTGTAAAAGAGTATATGGATAGTAATGAACACATTGATGTTGGTTGTGCAATTAATAAATTATCTTTTTTAGTTAAAAGAGATAAGGATAACAAAAAAATAAATTTCACTGTATCAAATAATGAAGAAGAAATATTAATTGCATTTTTTTATATCATTTTAGATGAGTTATATAAATTAGGAACTGTTATAGGCATGGATATTCGCAATTATGCAGATGCTACGTTGAAAGGAATGAAGCTTGAGAGAGAAGAAAGAGAGATAATAAATAATGACTAATGAATATATTTTGGCAAAATACGATATTAGGGGAAAACAAGAATATATTTATCAGGGAACTAGGCATATTAAAGAAATTGTAGGTGGTTCCTGCATTATTAGGGATTGTTTTAAAGATTATTTATTTGAAGCAGCAATACAATATCGTAATAAGTTGAAAAAACGAGATGATTATCATCCAGCGATTTTTAATTGGGATAATCAAAATATACCATTTTCTGTAAGTGAATTTACAGAGAGAATGCAGCAGGGAATTTATTTAGGAGAAGTAATATATTCAGGAGGAGGAAATGTTCTAATTTTATATAAAAATAAAGAAGTTTGTTGTAGCATAAATAAAATTTTTTCTCAGGATTTAATGCAGCATACATATTCTTTGAGAGTATTATGTACTTATATAGAAAATGTTAATTTTAAAAACTTTAAAGAAGATAGGGAAAAATTGAACCGCAAACATTTGATAAATGAAAATAGAGACGGTGTAACAGCACCTTGTCAAACGCTTCCTTTTTCCAAAGTAGATTATGAAACTTCTATGCCATTATACAAATCGCAGATGATTACAAAAAAGCCACTTAAATACAGTCAGGTATCAAGAGAAAGTTATTTAAAGTATGAGAAATACTGGAAAGTAGAAGAGGAAGAAAAAGAGATTCTTGGAGAAAAACTTTTAGATGCCATGGTTACAGAAAAAGGAGAAGAAAGTCTTCTTGCAATTATTTATATTGATGGAAATAATATGGCGGCAAATTTTAATCAGTGCTTAGAAGGGGAAAATAAGGGATATATGAGCTGCGTAACAGAATTGCGCAGATTTTCAGAAGAAATACAGATGAACTATATAAAAAACAGATGTGATGATATTGATAAAGCATTGGCAGAAAAATATAAAAATAAAAAAAGGCGTTTTGTTGTATTTGCAGGAGATGAAATTACATTTATATGTAATGCAAGAGATGCGTATGACTTAACGAAAGCATATTTTGCCAATCTTCCTTCTCATTGCAGTTCTTGCGCAGGAATCGCAATCTTTCACAGTCATGCGCCATATGCAGATGCATATCGCATTGCAGAGGAATGTTGTGAATCGGGAAAAAGTAAAATGAAAAAAGAAGCTATACAAAACGCCAATCTGATAGATGTTCATTATTGTCAAGGAGCAATAGGAATTGATTTAAAAACAATTCGAAAAAAAGAAGTGGGAATTCTTATCAGTAAACCATGGTTTATCTCTGTTCCTGAAGAGCTAAAAAATAGAGAAAATGTTGATATCAATCAATATATAACTGTAACTATGGTAGAGAAAATGGCAGAAGAACTGAATAAAACAGGACGTTCAAATATAAAGTCACTTGCAGAATATGCAAAGCGTGGAATTGGAGATTTAAAAATGGAGCTGGCAAGAATAAAAGCTCACAGTAAACAAAAATTTGATTTTTCGTTAAATGGAGCATTAAACGAGGAACAAATGAAAAATTTAATTTATGATATTGTTATTTTATATGACCTGTGGTTTGCAAAAGAGGAGCAGCAGAAAGGAATAAAAAATGAACAGGAAAAAAGCAGTTCTTAAAATTATATTAAAATCAGATTTATGCGTGGCATCTGGATATGCCTTTATGGGAAGTATAGATAGTGACGTATGTTATAATGAAAATGGGATTCCATATATTCCGGGGCGTCGTTTAAAAGGGTGTCTACGTGAAGCGGGGGAACTGATTGGCATATCCAATATCGAAACAATATTTGGAGCAGGCGGAGATAATAAGATTCGGGGTGTCTGGATTGACAATGCTTATCCAGAAGGATTTGAACAACTAAATTTTGAACTGACAGAAGTCAAACTGACTGACAGTCCATATGCAAAATATTTAACACAGCAGAAAGTATTAGAATATTATACAAGGATTGTCTCAAATACACAGATAGAAGAGGAAACAGGTACAGCGAAGAAAAATTCTCTGAGATATACCAGAGTAGTGAATCAATTTTTACCACAAAAAGAAGAACCGATGTGTTTCTTTGCAAAAATAGAATTTGATTGTGATAAAGAGCAATTGGAAAATACAGTGAAGGCATTGCGGCATATTGGTTTAAACAGGAACAGAGGTTTTGGAAATATAGAATGCCAATTTGTGTAAAGTAACAGAGATAGAGCAGCAAAAAGTATCAAATTTATCCAATGACATGGAAACAGTCAGATTAGACTATGTAATACAAAATATTCAGCCATTAGTTATGAGTAATCGTTATGCAAGCCAGACAGACCATTATATCAGAGGACAAAGTGTATTGGGGGCTTTGGCAGAAAATTATTTAAGTATGGAAAATACCAGTGCAGAGGATAAGACATTTCAGGATTTATTTTTAAAAGGAGAGGCGATATTTTCTGATTTGTTTTTCTCATGTCCTGATAATAAGAAAAAGAAGGAGTATGATAAAAATGAGCAAAATAATAAGAATAAAGAGGAAAAAATTTATAGAAAGTATATTCCAGCACCACTATTTATCAATCAGTTAAAAAAATCAAAAAAGTATGTAAATCTTGCAGGACAGAGCAATGGAGAAGAAGGAGAAGAGTATCAGATTGAGAAAGGAAATACACCAAGAAAACTGAAAACAAAGTTTGTTTATATAACTGAGGATAATGTGGTAGATGTTGCGGAACCAGTTATTGATATTGTTTATCATCATAGTAAAAAGCAAATTTCAGCAAATGGGAAGCGGGAATTTTATATGCATTAGAAGTAATTCAAGGGGGACAATATTTTTCTGGAAGCATTATTACTAAGAAAAGATATGCAAAATTACTAAAATATTTGTTGACAAATGCTTCTCTCAGATTTGGCAAATCAAAAACTGCGCAGTATGGATGCTGTAAATTAGTTCAGTATCAGGAAATACCCTATCAGGTGAATTATAATTTAAAGAAGGGAGAAAAAGTTTTAATAGCACTTGTCAGTGATGGAAAGGGCTGCAATGAGACAAATGATGCGTGATTATCTGAAAAACAATGATGTCAGCATC
>CAJUDQ010000044.1 GCA_910585215.1 uncultured Lachnospiraceae bacterium
CTGACACACTCTTTCCCTACACGACGCTCTTCCGATCTGTACTTTAATATCAATATTTTTAAATTTAGACATATTTATACTCTGAATCATACCATGAAATGGATAAAAAGTATAGAAAAAATAAAAATTTAATTTTTTATTGTGAAATTTGACGAAATGTATTATGATATAGAGAGCAAATAAAATGAGATGGAGGTTTGAAAATGTCTATTCTTACATTTAAAGGAGGTGTGCATCCTCATAATGATGGCAAGGATTTATCAAAAGCATCACCGATAGCGGACTATATTCCAACAGGTGAAATTGCCATACCATTAGCGCAGCACATTGGCGCTCCGGCGTCAGCCTTGGTAAAGAAGGGAGACAGAGTACTGGTAAATCAGAAGATTGGGGAAGCTTCTGGATTTATTTCGGCAAATATACATTCGTCGGTTTCCGGAACAGTAAAAAATATAGAACCGCGGCTGGTTGCAAGCGGGGATAAAGTGCTGTCTGTAATTATTGAAAATGACGGATTGTATGAAACAGTTCCAGTTACGGATAAAAGAGGTTCCGATGAACTGTCAAAGGAAGAAAAATTAAAGTTAATTAAAGAAGCCGGAATTGTCGGTATGGGAGGTGCAGGTTTTCCAACCAGCGTAAAGCTTTCTCCAAAAAATGCCGACGATATAGAGTACTATATTGTAAATGGTGCAGAATGTGAACCATATCTTACTTCGGATTACAGAAGAATGATAGAAACACCGGAGCTGATTGTAAAGGGTGCAAAAATAGCGATTTCGCTTTTTAAAAAAGCAAAGGCAATTATTGCCATAGAAGACAATAAAAGGGATGCTGTGGCAAAGATAAAGGAAGCAGTCAAGGGGGACCCTGATATTGAAGTAAAAACTGTATATACAAAATATCCTCAGGGTGGTGAGCGTTCTCTTATTTATGCAACGACAGGCAGAATGGTAAATTCTTCCATGCTGCCGGCAGATGTAAACTGTGTGGTAAATAATATCGATACAGTTTATGCAATTTATAATGCAGTAGAAAATAAACTGCCGTTGACACACAGAATTGTGACTGTTACCGGAAATGCTATTGCAAATCCACAGAATTTCAGAGTTCCAATTGGAACAAATCTTGCGGAACTTGTAGATGCAGCAGGAGGTTTTACAGAGCAGCCGGAAAAAGTAATTTCCGGAGGTCCAATGATGGGAATGGCATTATATAATTTAAATATTCCTGTTACAAAAGGAACATCAGCATTGCTCTGCTTTACAGGAGATGAGGTAAAGGCAAATGAACCATCGAATTGCATCAACTGTGGGAGATGTGTCAGTGTCTGTCCTGGCAGAATCATGCCGGCAAGACTTTCCGTTTTGGCTCAGAATGGGGACAAGGAAGGCTTTGTAGCATTAAACGGCATGGAATGTTGCGAATGTGGCTGTTGTTCTTACATTTGCCCTGCAAAACGGCATCTGACACAGGCAATTAAATCTATGAGAAAACAGATTCTCGCAGACAGAAAGAAAAAATAGGAGGTTCAGAATGAGTGATTTTTATCAGGTATCATCAAATCCTCATATCAGGGATAAATCAACGACAGCATCTATTATGCGGGATGTGATGATTGCACTTCTTCCTGCCACAGTCTTTGGCATCTGGAATTTTGGTATTCATGCCGCGTTAAATGTAATTGTGGCAGTGGCAGTGGCAGTAATCGCAGAAGCAGCATTTCAACATTTTACAAAACAGAAAATAACCATTATGGATTTCAGTGCCGCTGTAACAGGCCTTTTGCTTGCATTAAATGTTCCGCCGTCATTTCCATTATGGATGACTGCTCTTGGAGCCATATTTGCAATTATTGTGGCAAAGCAGGTGTTTGGCGGACTGGGACAGAATTTTATGAATCCGGCTCTTGCGGGACGTGTATTTTTATTTTTGTCCTTCAGTCAGCAGATGACCAGCTTTACATATGACGGTGTAACAGGTGCAACACCGTTACGGCTTTTAAAGGATTCAAAAGAGGTAACAGGATTATCAAAAATGTTTTTGGGTACAGAGGCAGGTACAATAGGTGAAACATCTGTGATTGCGCTGTTAATTGGAGCTGTTTATCTTTTGGTGAAAAAAATTATTGATTATCGGATTCCACTGTGTTATCTGTTATCTTTTGTAGTTTGTATGATTTTATTTGGCGGACATGGATTCAATCTTGAATTTCTGGCAGCTCAGCTTTGCGGTGGCGGGCTTATACTGGGAGCATTTTTTATGGCGACTGACTATGCCACTTCGCCGATTACACCGACAGGAAGAATTGTATTTGGTATTCTTCTTGGTATTTTGACTGCGGTATTTCGTGTGTTTGGACCAAATGCAGAGGGAGTTTCCTATGCGATTATTTTCTGTAACCTTTTAGTTCCAATTATTGAAAAATATACTGTTCCAAAGATGTTTGGTGCGGTAAAAAATAAGAAGGAGGCATAAGCATGAATCAGATTATAAAAAATACGCTTGCTCTTTTTGCCATTACTGCGGTAGCAGGCTTTCTTCTTGGTGCGGTTTATGAGGGAACAAAGGAGGCGAGAGCAGAGCAGGCAATAAAAACACAGCAAAAAGCATATAAGACAGTATTTGAAGAAGCTTCAGATTTTGAGGATGTTTCTCTTGAAAAAGCAAAAGATGCAATAAAATATTCCAAAAAAGAAGTGGTATTGGAGGGGGCTGTAAAGGCGTTTGATAGCAGCAGCACTTTGCTTGGATATGTCATCACAGTAACTGCAAAGGAAGGCTATGGCGGCGATATCAAGTTTTCAGTCGGTGTGGATATTCAAGGTCATGTAACCGGTATTTCCTATCTCTCCATTACGGAGACTGCAGGCCTTGGAATGAAGGCAAAGGACCAGAAGTTTATTGACCAGTATACAAAAACAGATACAAAGGATGCATTTATTGTCAATAAAGACGGTTCAGACGGCGCAGTAATTGACGCGATAGGAGGTGCAACCATTACCTCAAGAGCAGTTACAAAAGGGGTCAATGCGGCATGTCAGGCAACACAGGCTTTTGTGAACGGAGGTGTTTCAATTGAAGGAGAATAGTATTACAGAGCGTTTATATAATGGTATTATAAAAGAAAATCCTACGTTTGTCATGATGCTTGGCATGTGTCCTACACTTGCTGTGACTACCTCATGTATTAACGGAATTGGCATGGGTTTGACTACAACTGTTGTTTTGGCACTTTCAAATCTGATTATTTCACTGCTTCGGAAATTTATTCCTGATGGTGTCCGCGTACCGGCATTTATTGTAGTGGTAGCAAGTTTTGTAACACTGGTACAGTTTATGCTGGAGGCATATTTGCCATCTTTAAATGAATCTCTTGGAATTTATATTCCGTTGATTGTGGTAAACTGTATTATTCTTGGGCGTGCGGAAAGCTATGCTTCCAAAAATCCGCCGGTTGCTTCTCTTTTTGACGGAATCGGCATGGGCCTCGGTTTTACTATGGCACTTGCTATTTTGGGTGCTGTCAGAGAAATTATTGGTTCCGGTGCTATTTTTGGAGTTCAGTTCTGGGATAGTCCGATTGGAATTTTTGCACTTCCACCGGGAGCTTTTATTGTGCTTGGCGGATTGGTGATTATTCAAAATAAAATGAAGCTTCGCTCTGGAAAGGCTTCTGAGGAAAAATCCTGCAATGGAAATTGCCAGAACTGTATGGAGAAGTGTGAAGAAATAAATATTTCAGAGGGAGGAAAATAACATGAGTGAATTAATTAAAATCGGAATTGGCGCTGCTATTGTAAATAATGTTATTTTAAGCCAGTTTCTTGGAATATGTCCATTTCTCGGTGTTTCAAAAAAGATAAAGACAGCCGCTGGAATGAGTGCTGCAGTGTTGTTTGTTATGGCTATTTCCGCTGTTGTGACTAATCTTATCTATGTGTTTATTCTTGAACCTGCTGATTTAACTTATCTGAATACAATTGCGTTTATTCTTGTAATCGCTGCACTGGTGCAGTTTGTGGAAATGGTGTTAAAAAAGCTTATGCCGGCATTATATAAATCTTTGGGTGTATACCTTCCACTTATTACAACAAATTGTGCGGTGCTTGGCACAGCGCTGAATTGTGTACAGAATGACTATTCTATGGGAACAGGAATTGTATATTCTATCTGTACAGCAGTTGGATTTGGAATTGCCATTATTATTATGGCAGGTATCAGAGAAAAAATAGAATATAATAATATTCTTCCGTCTGTAAAGGGTATGCCGATTGTGCTTATTTCAGCGGGACTTATGTCAATGGCGTTTATGGGATTTGCTGGTGTAATTTAAAATGGAACAGAAGAAAATGGAGGTTTGGATATATGAGTATAACCGGAATCGTGTTTGCCTGCGCTGCTGTAGGCGGAATAGGTATTGTTATCGGAGTACTTCTTGGAATTGCCGGCAGAAAATTTGCAGTGGAGACGGATGAAAAAGAGGTGGCTATCAGAGAATCTCTTCCTGGAAGCAACTGCGGCGGCTGCGGATATGCCGGCTGTGATGCGCTTGCAGAAGCTATTGCAAAGGGTGAAGCTCCTGCAAATGGCTGTCCGGTAGGCGGTGCAGCTGTAGCTGAAAAGGTGGCCCAGATTCTCGGAGTAGAGGTTGAAACAGTAAAGAAAATCGCATTTGTAAAATGTGCGGGAGACTGTGAAAAAGCAGGAAATAAGTATGAATATACAGGAAATATGTCCTGCACCGAAGCTTCCTTTGTCAGCGGGGGTCCAAAGGAATGTAAATATGGTTGTATGGGATATGGTTCCTGTGTGAATGTATGTGAATATGATGCAATTCATATTGTAAATGGTATTGCAGTTGTTGACAAAGATAAGTGTGTAGCATGTGGAAAATGTGTAAAGGCGTGTCCAAAAGGGCTGATAGAGCTGATTCCATATGATAATAAGTATCATGTGCAGTGTAACTCCAGAGATAAGGGAGTGGAAGTGAATAAGGTTTGTTCTACGGGATGTATTGGATGTTCACTTTGTGTAAAAGCATGTCCGAAAGAAGCTGTGAAGGTGGAAGATTTTCTTGCGAAGATTGATTATGAGAAGTGTGTGAATTGCGGTCTTTGTGCAGGAAAATGTCCAAAGAAAATTATACAGTGAATTGGAGATGAAAAAGTGTTTGGAAACTGTTTAGGATAAAAGAAATGGAGTAATGGGTAAGTAGGATGTTTTAAAACAAAGATGGAAACAGAATAATTACTTGTTAAAAAAATAATCTGTTGTGTCGGTGTTTTCGTATGTTTCTGCACAACAGGTTATTTTTTTTCCACAATTTCCCATCTCTTTATCTTGATTATTCTTCCAAAATAGTGTAAACTAAATACCATAAAATCAGTCAGTTGTAATTCATAAAGAGAAAAACTTTGCATCAGAAGAGAGGACCGTTATATTATGGATAAATTAGTGGCACCAACCATTTTTTTTAAAGCAATCACAGAAATGACTACCGATGAAGTATGTAAATATATCCCTGATAGTGATACCTGCGTTGTTTATCATATTCAAGACGACACGCTGGTTCCTGTCAGGGAAATTCAGTGTGTTCGTTCTGTTTTTTTTGAAAATACACAGGAATCTTCCCATAAAACACTGGAAGAAATGTTTCAACTGATTCACAGCAGAACAAACAAGGCCTCTTTTGAACTGGAGCTGAAAAAGGAAAACGGCCGTAAATCAAAATGGGTGATTTGCTCAATAAAATATGAACCGGAAAATGATTATTATATTGGATTTTTAAAAGGAATTGATGAGCGTGTTACAGAAAACAGGAAGCTGTATGAAGAAGCAAGAAAAGATTCACTTACAAAGCTGATAAATAAGGCATATTCTACACAGCTTATTCAGGATTTTATAGAAAAAAAGACTGTCGGTGCTTTGTTTATTATTGATATTGACAATTTTAAATCTGTAAATGACACCATGGGGCATCTTTTTGGAGATGAGGTGATTGTCAGTGTTGCAAATGGCATAAAATCAGTATTCCGTCAGACGGATGTGGTAGGAAGAATCGGTGGAGATGAATTTATTGTATATATGGAAAATATCACAGACAGAGAGATTATCAGTCGAAAAGCTGAGGCTGTCTGTGATACCGTTTCCAATATATATACTGGAGAAAACGATAAGGTAAAGATATCAGCCAGTGTTGGAATTGCGGTATTTCCAGAAGATGCAGACAATTATAATGAATTGTTTAAAATGGCGGACCATGCACTTTATTTTACAAAAAATAAAGGAAAAAACGGATTTTCTTTTTTTGATAAAGAGAATGAAGAAATGCAGAAAAATCACAGAATTGTGGTAAAAAAAGAGGAGTTGCATGAAGAGACAGAAGAAGTAAATGAGGAGATGGACAGTTTTTATTTTGAATTAAACGAATTGGCATTTCGACTGCTTCAAGATACCAGAGATGCAGACAGTGCTATTAATTTGCTGCTCCATAAGATTCAGGACAAATTTGTCTTTTCCTCTATCCGTATTTTAGAGCCTGATGAAACAGAAAAGAAGTTTACCTGTACATATGAATTATGTTCAGGAAATCTTCACAGAGAGCTTGGACAAAGCTATTCGTATACAGAATCAGAATGGGTTCGGTTAAACAGTTTTCGGGGAACACAGGCTCATGCATATAAAAAATCAGAGGATAATAATTGTGACAGAAATTTATTTAAAACAGAGGACAGTGTAAAATCTGGAGTGATTGTTTCCATCAGTTATAATGGATGTTTCTCTGGAGTGATACTGTTTACAGATTCTTTGAGAGAAAGGGGATTTTCCAAAAAAGAACTGAAGGTTTTAAAATCTTTTGAAAATATTTATTCTGTATATAAAGCAAGAAAGAACAGTATTGCCAATACCGATTTTTATCTGAAGCAACTTACAGAAAGAGATAATCTTACAGGATTATATAAATATTCCAAATTTATAGAAAAACTGGAAGAAAGTGTTTATTCCGTTACGCCGGATTATAAATTGCTCTATCTCTATGCAGATATTGCGCATTTTAAATATATTAATGAATCCTATGGTTATGATGTGGGGGATAAGCTTCTTAAATGCTTTGCGGATTTGCTCTGTGGAAGCAGCTCTTATATGCTGTATGCCGGCAGGGTTCACAGTGATAATAATATAGTAGTATATAAAATACCTGTTACAATTTCCGACAGAGAAATTATTGACTATATCAATGCAACACTGCCGGAAAAAAATGCAGTTCTTCAGGCAATGATAGATTCAGAGAATTTTTATATAAATTGTGGTGTATATATAGCCAAAAGCGGGGACAGTAAGTATGACAGAGGTATTACAAACTCAAATTATGCCAGAAAGCTTGCAAGAAATAACAGCAACAGGCGTTGTGTATGGTATGATGATAAAATGTTTGAAGAGCAGAAAAAGAAAATGCAGTTGATGGATGATTTTTCTACAGCCTTGAAGCTTCATGAATTTGAAATTCATTATCAGCCACAGATTGATACCATATCAAAGACAATTGTAGGTGCAGAGGCACTGTCAAGATGGGTAAAGGAAGACGGCACTGTTATGAGACCGGATGAATTTGTCGGTGTTCTTGAACATGCAAACAGGCTTGCAGAACTGGATTTTTATGTGATAAATCAGGTATTTGATTTTATTCAGCGGCAGAGAAAAAGTTTTTGCAAAATAGTGCCGATTTCTATAAATCTTACGAAACGTCATATTATGGAAGAAAGTTTTTTTGACCGTCTGAATGAGCTGATGAAGAAATATGAGATAAGAGAAAAGGATTTTCTGTTTGAAATAAAAGAAGAGGTATTTAATGATGACCTTGATGCGGCAATACTGTTTTGTGACCGTTTGAAATTTATGGGAATACGTGTAATGATGGATTCTTTTGGAAATGGATGTTCTTCTTTAAACGTTATGGACAGAATTCCGGTCGAATATATTAAACTGGACAGATTGTTTATAAAAAATAATACATTTGAAAAAAATGAAGGAATTATTCTGAATGGAATTGTGGATATTGCAAAAAAACTTCAAAAGTCAATTGCTTCCATAGGAGTAGAAACGCCGGAGCAGAATGAGTTTTTATGCAGATGCGGCTGTGACATTATCCAGGGAAATTATTATTCCAAGCCGTTGACGGAAGATGAATTGACTGCATATATTAGTCGGCACAGCGAGCCTGCACTACATTATGCGCACTTTAAATTTGATGGAAACTTTGAATCAAATAATGCATGCTATACGGCCAGTACAAATGGTGTATATCTGGGATTTAATGATAAACAGTTTCTAGGTCGAAAGGTGCTTGAACTTCCGGGAGGACTTACCGGACATGATATGATAGAATTATCTCTTGGAAATCTGCTTGTAAATGATTTTACAGTTTCTATGTGGTTTTGTACGGAAGAAGACAATATGTGGTCCAGTCTTTTTTATGCAGATTTTGAAAATGGTTTTGTCAGTCTGATTCCGAAGGGCTGGAATGGACTCAGCATTATGAGGGTTATGGATAAATTGGAAGAAATGGGCTATTATGATGCAGTCAGTACGGAAAAAAATATTTCAGGCTGGACTCATATTGCAGCAGCTTATAACGCAGTTTCACATTCTTCCGCCATTTTTATCAATGGCTTTCTGACAGGATATAAGAATAATGTGATGAGTCTCAAAAATCCCGGAAGAACTGTTCTGGGTGGAGATATTTATCAGCACAGCTTCAGTGGCTTTGTGGCAGATTTGAAAATTATAAATAAAACATTGTCTGCAAAGGATGTGCGCGAGGAATATGAGCGCAGCAGATATGAATATATTAAAAAATAGGTGGATAAAGAAGGTAGACGGATGATAAACTATTTTACAGACGGCGGTTTTGGGGATGCCGTATCATTTATCGGAATTATGGTAGCATTTTTTCTGACTTGCTTTTTTATGGTAAAATGCAGCGGCATGTTGCCAAAAGATGCCGGCAGAGCATATGCGCATGATGGAAAGCTTTCTGCTGGAAAGCCAAGAGGAGCAGGTTTTATCTTTGTGCTGGTATTTATTGGGGCAGGTCTTTTATTTGGCGAAATAAGCAGAGAGAATATTATTTATATTGTATTGACAGCAGCGGCGATGATGACCGGATTTTTGGATGACTGCTCCAAAACGCCATGGGGAGAATATAAAAAAGGATTGCTGGATTTGCTGATTGCTGTTATGGTGGCGGTGACATTTCTTAATTTTAATACAAATGATGTGTATCTTGCAACTTTAAATCAGACTGTTACAATTCCACCTCTGGTTTTCGGTGTTCTTGCTGTGGTTCTTGTATGGGTGTCTATTAATGTGACAAACTGTTCAGATGGAGTAGATGGATTGTCAGGCACGTTAACTATTATTACACTTCTGACGCTTTATGTGATAGACAGGCTGGCCGCTGCCGATACAAGCTTTGAGTATCTTTTGCTTATATTTGTTGCCTGTATTCTCGGTTATCTGTGGTTTAATGCGACGCCAAGCATGCTGATGATGGGGGATGCCGGTTCAAGAGCCATGGGGCTCTTTATTGCCATTGCAGCTTTAAAAACCGGAAGTCCTTTTCTTTATCTTCTGGTAGCACTGGTTCTGATTCTGGATGGCGGTCTGGGACTTATCAAAGTAGCGCTGCTTCGATTTTTAAAAATTAAAATTCTTGCAAATACAAGAACTCCTTTGCATGACCATGTGAGAAAGGTTTGGAACTGGTCAAATACACAGGCAGTATACCGATTTGCAATTGTACAGATTGTGATATCAGTTGCAGTTGTGTATCTTTATATTCTGTAAAAGTGATTTAGGATGAAAAGCCCTGTTTTGGGGCTTTTTCTTGTTTCTTTTTGGTCTCTTCAAAAAAATAGAAAATTTTTGAAAAAAGTGCTTGCATTTTCAAAATTATCTGCTATAATAACAAAGTACTGTTCAGAGAGTAAACGAACAGTCCCTGCGTTTTATATGTGGCTAATTGGTCAAGCGGTTAAGACGCCGCCCTCTCACGGCGGAAACAGGGGTTCGATTCCCCTATTAGCTGTTTTAAGACATCGTACATTGTACGATGTCTTTTCATTATCATAATCAGGAAGGAAAAATTTCATGTCAAGACGGGAAGAATACGAAAAGAAAACAGAAGAGCTTGTAATGCCTTTGATTGAAAAAAATAATTTTGAACTTGTAGATATAGAGTATGTAAAAGAGGGGGACAGATTTTATCTTCGAGTTTATATTGATAAAGAGGGAGGCATTACCATAGATGACTGCGAAATAATCAGCAGAGCTCTGGAGGAAAAATTGGATGCTCAAAATTTTATTGAGGATTCTTATATTCTGGAAATCAGTTCTCCGGGACTTGGCAGACCTTTGAAAAAAGAAAAGGATTTTGAAAGAAGTATTGGAAAAGAAGTAGAGATAAAGCTTTACAAAGCAATAAACAGACAAAAGGATTTTGAAGGCGTATTGAAAAGTTATACAGAAGAACAACTCACAATTGAAATAGATGATAAAGAAGAAATGGTTTTTGAAAGAAAGGATATTGCGTTAATTAGATTATCATTTGATTTTTAAAACGAAAGGAAGAACAAAACAATGAACAAGGAATTGATGGAAGCATTAAATGTATTGGAAAGGGAAAAGGATATCAGTAAGGATGTTATTCTTGAAGCAATTGAAAATTCATTGCTTACAGCCTATAAAGTACATTATGGAAAAAGCGATAATGTCACAATTAACATTGATCATCAGACCGGTGATTACAAAATCCTTGCAGCAAAACAGGTGGTTGAAGTAGTGGAAGACAGAGCAATGCAAATAAGCCTTGAAGATGCATGGAAAATCAGTAAAAAATATCAGTTGGATGACGTTGTAAGTGTAGAGGTAAAATCAAAGGAATTTGGACGCATTGCTACACAGAATGCAAAAAATATTATTACACAGAAAATCAGAGAGGAAGAGAGAAGAGTTCTTTTTGATAAATATTATGGAAAAGAAAAGGATGTTGTCACCGGCATTGTTCAACGGATTAATGACAGAAATATCAGTATCAATCTTGGCAAAGTAGATGCGATTTTAAATGAGAGCGAGCAGGTACCAGGAGAGAGGCTTATGCCAAATGACCGAATCAAGCTTTATGTCACAGAGGTAAAAGATACCTCAAGAGGTCCTAAGATTTTGGTTTCAAGAACTCATCCTGAGCTTGTCAAACGGTTGTTTGAAGCGGAAGTGAGTGAAGTAAAGGATGGCACTGTGGAAATTATGGGAATTTCGAGAGAGGCAGGTTCAAGAAGCAAGATTTCCGTGCGTTCCAATGATTCCAATGTAGACCCAGTAGGCGCATGTGTCGGATTGAATGGGACCAGAGTCAACGCCATAGTCAATGAGCTGCGAGGTGAAAAGATAGACATTGTAAACTGGAATGAAAATGCAGCAATTCTGATAGAAAATGCATTAAGTCCTGCAAAAGTAGTGTCTGTAATTGCTAATGATGAAGAAAAAACTGCAAGAGTGGTAGTACCAGATTATCAGCTTTCTCTTGCAATTGGCAAAGAAGGGCAGAATGCAAGACTTGCAGCAAGACTGACAGGTTTTAAGATTGATATTAAGAGTGAATCTCAAGCAAAGCAGGCAGAAGAGCTAGAGAAAGCACAACAAATAGAGGAACCTGAACAGCCACAGGAGTTGGAAGAATTAAAACTGGAGACTGCAGAGGAAGGAACTGAAGAATAAAAAAGCAGTACACTGTGGAAATATCAAGTAGAGGGATTAGAATACTGAATAATCTGCGCAAATATTTGAAAGGCAGGGTGATAATAATTATGAGTGCGGGAAAAAAAATACCGCTTAGAAGATGCACAGGCTGCGGTGAAATGAAACCGAAAAAAGAGCTGGTGCGTATTTTAAAGACAGAAAATGGAGAGATAACCGTCGACTTTACCGGAAGAAAAAACGGAAGAGGTGCGTATCTCTGCCCATCTCTGGAATGTTTTGAAAAGGCGGTAAAAACAAAAGGAATCGAAAAATCTTTCAAGACACCTGTGCCTCAGGAAATATATGAAGAATTGAGAAAGTCTTTTCAATTGGATTCCTGATAAAAAGGAAATAGAAAAAGAATTTGATATTATAGACATAAGGAAACTTATAAACATGGGGAAACTTATAGACATAAGGAAACTTATAAACAAGAGACTTATAAGATATGAAAAGACTAGTAAGGACATGAGGAAACAAAGATATGAACGATAAAATATTATCCCTGTTATCACTTGCAACAAAAGCGGGAAAAACCGCAGGAGGGGAAGCCCTTGTAGAAAAAGCAGTGAAACAGGGGAAAGCATCACTTGTAATTATTTCCTCCGAAGCGTCTGAAAATACCAAAAAGAAATTTACAAATATGTGCAGTTATTATCAGATTCCTGTTTATATTTATGGAACAAAAGAGGAATTGGGGCATTTTACAGGCAGAGAATTTCGTGCTTCGGTGGCTGTTCTTGGCAGAGAATTTTATGATTCGTTCGTTAAAGTATTTACAAATATGGAGGTAACTGAATGAGAATACATGAATTTGCAAAAAAAATAAGTAAAGATAGTAAAGAAGTAATAGCAATTCTGGCGGCTAATGGAATAGAAGGAAAGAAGACCATGAGTTCTATTTCGGAGGACGAAATGAATCTGGTTCTGGAAAAATCTCATACAGATAAAAATGAGAATAAATCGGAGAAAAAACAGGAAAAAGAAGAACCTCCAAAAAACCGCTACAATCATAATAGAAAAAAGGAAGGCAATAAAACTACGGAAAACAATAAAAATATGGAAAACAAAACCGCAGACAACAAGAATATGGAAAATAAAAGTACAGAAAATAAGAATGTAAAAGTTGATAATAAAAACAAAGAAGCGAATAAAAACAAGGAAGTTCATAAAGATAAGGAAGCTGTAAATCGGCAAGCGAAAAATCGGCAGACTAATTGGAATAACGAATCTAAAAATACAGAAAATAAAGCTTCTGAAAATTCCTCTGGAAACAGGAATAGAAAAAGAAATAATTATAAAAATGAACATGAATCTGGAACTTCTTCTAATGGAAAATCTCAGAAAAATGAGGGTGATAAGCATATTACCAAGGTCTTTAATCCTCAGAACAGTACAACAAAGAGTGCCGGAGGAAAAAATAACAAAAATAACAATAAAAACAATAAACCAGTCAATAACGCCAACAATGGTAATAGCAATAATAGCAACAATAACAATAATGGAAACAATGCCAATAACATGAAAGGCAATAATAAAAACAGCAAACCAGTTGCAAAAAATGTAAAAAATACTGCTGCAAAACCTGCGAATAAGGCAAATAAACCAGCTCCAGCTCCTCAGCCGATCAAGAAGGAAGAGGAGATTAAGGTGATTACTATTCCAGAAGCCATTACTATAGGAGAACTCGCTGATAAAATGAAAATGCAGTCTTCTGCGTTGATTAAAAAGCTGTTTATGCAGGGAATGATGTTAAATGTAAATCAGGAGGTTGATTTTGAAACAGCAGAAGGGATTGCTCTTGAGTTTGATATTATTGCAGAGCAGGAAGAAAAGATAGATGTTATTGAAGAACTTCTGAAAGAAGAGGAAGAAGACGAATCTACAATGGTAAAACGTCCTCCGGTTGTATGTGTTATGGGGCATGTAGACCATGGAAAAACTTCTCTGCTGGATGCAATTAGAAAAACAAATGTTATTTCAGGAGAAGCCGGAGGTATTACACAGCACATTGGAGCTTATGTTGTAAATTATAACGGAGAAAAAATTACATTTTTGGATACTCCGGGGCATGAAGCATTTACTGCAATGCGTATGCGTGGTGCACAGGCAACAGATATTGCTATACTTGTAGTGGCAGCGGACGACGGGGTAATGCCGCAGACTGTGGAAGCTATCAGCCATGCAAAAGCAGCAGGAATCAGTATTATTGTAGCGGTAAATAAAATAGATAAACCTAGTGCAAATGTAGAAAAGGTAAAGCAGGAACTGGCGGAATATGAGCTTCTTGCAGAAGACTGGGGCGGCGAAACTGTATTTGTACCAGTTTCGGCCCATACTGGAGAGGGACTTGACCAGCTTCTTGAAATGGTGCTTCTGACTGCAGAAATCAATGAATTGAAAGCAAATCCGAACAGAAAAGCAAGAGGAGTTGTAATAGAAGCAAAGCTTGACAAGGGCAGAGGTCCGGTAGCTACAGTTCTGATTCAGAAAGGAATCCTGAAATCGGGGGATGCAGTAGCAATTGGTTCCGCTTATGGACGTGTGCGTGCAATGGTTGATGATAACGGAGGAAAAATCAAGGAAGCAGGTCCTTCAACTCCTGTAGAAATACTGGGATTGAACAGTGTGCCAAATGCCGGTGAAGTATTAATGGCAACAAAAAATGAAAAAGAGGCAAGAAGTATTGCGGAAACATTTATCAAGGAAGGTAGAGAAAAGCTTTTAGAAGGAACAAAGGCAAAGGCCAAAATGACACTGGACGATGTATTTAATCAAATTCAGGCCGGAAATCTGAAGGAGCTGAATATTATTGTCAAGGCTGATGTACAGGGTTCTGTGGAAGCTGTGAAACAAAGTCTTGTAAAGCTTTCCAACGATGAAGTGGTAGTAAAGGTGATTCATGGTGGTGTGGGAACTATAAATGAATCTGATGTTACGCTTGCATCGGCATCAAATGCTATTATTATAGGATTTAATGTACGGCCGGATAATACTGCAAAGGAAACAGCAGAACATGAAAATGTAGATTTGCGGTTATATAAAGTAATTTATCAGGCAATTGAAGATGTAGAAGCGGCTATGAAGGGTATGCTCGACCCTATATTTGAAGAAAAGGTGATTGGTCATGCCGAAATCAGACAGCTTTTCAAATCTTCGGGAGTGGGAATGATTGCAGGTTCCTATGTGCTGGACGGCTATTTTCAGCGTGGCTGTAAAATCAGAATTTCAAGAGAAGGAAAACAGATTTATGAAGGAGAACTGGCATCTTTAAAGAGGTTTAAAGATGATGTAAAGGAAGTAAAAGCAGGCTATGAATGTGGGCTTGTATTTGAAGGCTTCACAGAGTTTGCTGAGCTGGATATTGCAGAAGCATATATTATGGTAGAGGTTCCAAGGTAATCTATTATCAGATGTAATAACAGCTTATATTATGGGAAAGGCTTGAATAGAATGAGAAAAAATAGTGTAAAAAATATAAGAGTAAATTCGGAGGTTTTACGGGAATTAAGCTCTATTATACGGGAGGATATTAAGGACCCCCGCATCAACAGCATGACAAGTGTTGTTGCTGTGGAGGTAACGCCGGACCTGAAATTTGCAAAGGCATATATCAGTGTTCTTGGTAA
Source organism: uncultured Lachnospiraceae bacterium (assembly GCA_910585215.1). Taxonomy (GTDB): domain Bacteria; phylum Bacillota; class Clostridia; order Lachnospirales; family Lachnospiraceae; genus CAG-303. Next base: position 15,429 of record CAJUDQ010000044.1, read on the forward strand.
TGAGGAAGCCGGACAGGAGACAATCAAAGGGTTAAAGAACGCAGAAGGGTATATTAGAAAGCAGCTTGCACAGAGAGTAAATCTGAGAAATACACCAAAGATTACTTTTGTTTTGGACCAGTCCATTGAATATGGCATAAATATGTCAAAAAAGATTGAAGAGGTTACAAAAGACCTTCATAAAGAGGAATCGGTTACCTCCACAAATAATAACGAGCTGTAGCATAACAGCAGAATTGAGGTTTATATGAAGCTGGAAGAAATTATAAAGGATGCAAAAAAAGTAGGAATCTGCGGTCATGTAAGACCAGATGGAGACTGTGTAGGAGCAGCTCTTGGCATCTATAACTATATTACAGATAATTATAAAGATGTGGAGACACATGTATATCTGGAGGAACCATCTCCCAAGCTGTCCTATCTCGCTGGATTTGATAAAATAGAGGCTCAGGTGAAAGAGACAGGATTTGACCTTTTTATTGCGGTAGACCTTGGAGATATCGAGCGTATGGGAATTGCACGTGATGAGTTTGAAAAAACAGCAAGAACTGTCAATATTGACCATCATATGACAAATTCCCGATATGCTTCCATAAATCATGTACAGTCAGATATTGGTTCTTCCTGTGAGGTGATTTATGATATGATGGATGAGGATAAAATATCTAAAAATACTGCTGAGGCTGTTTATACAGGTATTGTTCATGATACAGGAGTGTTTAAATATTCCAGTACAACAGAGCATACCATGATAGTAGCTGGAAAACTTCTCGGTCGTGGGCTGGATTCCCAAAGAATTATTGACCAGGGCTTCTATGAGAAGAGCTATATTCAGAATCAAATTCTAGGAAGAGCATTGCTTGAAAGCATGATTGTTCTAAATGGTCAATGTATTCTTTCCTATCTGACCAAGAAAGACTTGGATTTTTATGGTGTTATGCCACAGGAAATGGGAGGAATTGTAGAACAGCTAAGACTTACTTCTGGAGTAGAATGTGCTATTTTTCTGTATGAAGTAAACAGCATGGAATTTAAAATCAGTCTTCGGTCAAAAACCTGTGTCAATGTCAATGAGGTTGCAGAGTATTTTGGCGGAGGCGGACACAAAAGGGCTGCAGGCTGTACAATAAAAGGCGATGTTCATGACGCCATCAATAATATTCTTTTGAGAATTGATAAACAGATAAAGGTGGCAGATGAAGATGAGTAATGGCATAAACACAAATAACAGAATAGCCAATACCTCTTTAGCATATAATGGTATTTTAAATATATATAAAGAAAAGGGATTTACCTCTCATGATGTGGTGGCAAAACTGAGAGGTATTTTAAAACAGAAAAAAATTGGACATACGGGAACACTGGACCCTGATGCTACTGGCGTGCTGCCTGTCTGTCTGGGAAGCGGAACAAAGCTGTGTGATATGATTACAGACCGCAATAAGGTTTATCGGGCGGTTTTAAGACTTGGTATAGATACGGACACACAGGATATTTCAGGAAAAGTTTTACATAAAATTGAAAATATGTCTGATATGCGTTTGGAAATATCAGACGACAGGATAAGAGAAGCTGTGAATTCCTTTATTGGGGAATATGAGCAGCTTCCTCCTATGTACAGCGCTATCAAGGTTCAGGGAAGAAGATTATATGAAATAGCAAGAGAAGGAAAAGAAATAGAAAGGAATACAAGACAGGTACAGATATATTCTATTGATATTCAGGAAATTGATTTTCCCCGAGTAACAATTTTGGTGGAATGTTCGAAAGGAACTTATATTCGAACACTGTGCAAGGATATCGGAGATACGCTTTCTGTCTTTGGCTGTATGGAAGAGCTTGAGAGACAGCAGTCAGGACCTTTTTTGATGGAATCCTCCATAAAGCTGTGCAGTGTTGAAGAAGCAGTAAAAAATGGAACAATTGAAGAATATATTATTCCTATAGAAAAAATGTTTGAGAATTACAGAGGAATTTCTGTGAAAGACAATTTTGATAAAATTTTACAAAATGGAAATCCTTTAAGTATAGATATGTTAGAACAGGAAACAGAAAAACAGGAAATAACAAAATGGAAGGGGATATTACAGGAGAATTTTGAGTATGAGGAGGGGGAGTACTTTCGGGTGTATGACAGTCAAAAACAGTTTCGTGCTGTTTATATTGGCAGCAGAGAAAGAAAAACATTAAAACCATATAAAATGTTTTATGTGTAAGGACAAAAATCATGATATTAATAGAGAATATTAATAATTTCAATATAAAAAAATCAGTAGTGGCTCTGGGAAAGTTCGATGGAATCCATCTGGGACATCAGGCGATTTTTAAGGAGTTAGAAAAGGAAAAAAACAGAGAGAAAGAGACAAAAACGGTTGTAATCACTTTTTCCGTTTCTCCAGAAGCTGTTCTTTCTGATAAAAAATTAAAATATATTATGACAGACAAAGAAAAACGGAATTATTTTGAACAGAGTGGGATTGATTATTTGATTGATATTAAACTGGATAAAGAATTTTTAAATATATCAGCGCAGGATTTTGTAGAAAAATATTTATCAGAAAAATTAGGCGCAGTAAAAGTGGTATGTGGACAAAATTTTCGTTTTGGAAGAAACAGGCAGGGAACAACAGATTTTCTTTGCAGTATTGGCAAGAAATTTGGATTTGAGACAAAAATTGTTGATTATGTTACAATTGAAAAAAAAGAAATCAGCAGCACGCGTATTCGTACAGAGATATTAAAAGGAAATCTGGAGCTGGCAAATAAAATGCTTGGACATAAATATTCTATTACAGGAATTGTTGAGCATGGCAGAGAGCTTGGAAGAACACTTTGTTTTCCTACTGTAAATATTCAGCCCCCTGAGGAAAAAATTCTTCCTCCCAATGGAGTATATATTTCGGAATGTGTAATCTTGAAAGAAATCAGAGCAGGAGTGACAAATCTTGGTATAAAACCGACTGTAGGTGGTGAAAAAATAGGAGTAGAGACAAATATTTTTGATTATTCAGGAAATCTTTACGGGCGGGAGGTTACCATCCGTCTATTAAAATTTTTGCGGGAGGAGAAAAAATTTGGCTCAATCCATGAGTTGAAAAAACAGATAGAAAAAGACATTTTATGTGCAAAAAAAGAAATCAGGTATTGAAAAAAGTACAGATTTTTTTTGTGATTATCCAGATGAATGTTTTTACAGACTTGACATATAAGGATAATGTGTTATAATTTTTTTGTCGTTTTAATTTTATGTTATAGAACATACATGATTGATTATTGAAAAAAGTAAATAAAGCAGCAAATATCATTAGTATTCGACTGGTGACAGAAAGGCTGTTTGGTGCAGTTTTACAGATTTATAAGCAAAGGGAAAAAAGTATGCGGAATACAAAACTGATTGCAGGATTATCAGCGGCTGCGCTGACTGCTATGGGAGTGACAGGAATTGCACTCTCGCATGTTGGAAAACAGAAATCAGAACAAGACACAAAAAATTATCAGACAGAAGCAGAGTATACAGGAGATTTATTTGCAAGCTCCTCTCTGCTGTCATCATTATATCAAAATCTTGAAAATAATCCCGGACTGGATGAGCAGACAGGATCATTGATTTGTTCGAAGGCCGGAATGTCCGAAGCAATTGAGGGTTATGGCACATATATTGCACTTGCAGATGAGGCTGCCAGCAGTGCATCCATTGATGCACTGGATATGGCGTTGAAATTTGTTCCAAAGGGTTCCGTTTTGGAGGGATATACAAATCTTGGCGTATCCAAGGTGACCACCTATTTGAATGTAAGAGATGGAATCGGTACAGATAAGGAAATTATTGGAAAAATGCCAGGAGGTTCTGCCTGTGAAATACTGGGAGAACAGGATGGCTGGTATCATATTCGCTCCGGTGAAGTAGAAGGATATGTAGATATGCAGTATATACTTGCCGGATATGATGCAAATGCAGAAGCAATGAATCTTACAAGAAATGTACTGCAGGTAAATACGGATAATTTAAATATTCGAAGCGAGGCGACAACAGACAGTTCTGTTGTCAGAAAGGTAAATACGGGAGATATCCTTGAAATACTCGGAGAAACAGAGGACTGGTATCATATTCGTATCAATGACGAAGAAGGATATGTAAATGCAGAGTATGTAGTTAATCTCAGTACTCTTCCAACTGCTGAGAAAATTTCCAGTTCAGGAGAAAGAGCACAGACAGGTAATGGAAACAGAAGTTATCTCTGGCCTTTGTCAGGATACAGCAGACTTTCATCTTCTTTCAGTACAAGGAAAAATCCGTTTGGAGGAAGGTCAACAGAATTTCATAATGGCATAGATATACCGGCACCTTCTGGTACTTCAGTTATGGCTGTATCAGATGGATGGGTGGCATGGTCTTCTTACAGCAACAGTGCCGGCAACTGGATTGGAATTGACCACGGAAATGGTCTACATTCTATTTACATGCATATGTCATCGAGAGTAGTGCAGACAGGAGATTATGTGGAAGCAGGACAGGTTATCGGACTGGTTGGAAGTACAGGGAGGTCAACAGGCGCCCATCTTCATCTCAGCATATGTGTAGATGAGACTTATGTGGACCCGTTGGATTATGTTTCTCCATAAGGAAATAGGTCTCAAATAGAATTTGAAGACCTTGCTAGAACATTTACTGATAATGATTAAATCGTAATTTATAAACGTATAAGCTATTGCAATCAACTGTTGAATGATTGCATAAGAAGGAGGAAATATGCGGAATACAAAACTGATTGCAGGGTTATCTGGAAGTGCATTGGCTGCTTTGGGAATAGTAACTGTGGTTTCTCTGTCAGGAGGCAGTGAGCAGAAGTCGAAGAAAGAGGCAGACAAGGAAAATATTTCAGCACAAGTGCAGCCGCAGAATATAGAGGAAACGGAATATACAGGAGATTTGCTTGCCAGTTCGTCATTGTTGTCAGCATTGTCTGTGAATGTTGAAAATAATGCCAAATTAGGTGAACAGACAGGAAGTTTGATGTATTCCAAGGCCGGAATGTCCGAGGCACTTGAGGGATATGGTTCTTATATTGCACTTGCAGATAATGAATCTGGAAATGCATCTGTAGAGGCATTGGATGTGGCATTGAAGTTTGTTCCAGAAGGTTCTGTGATTGAAGGTTATACACAGCTTGGTGTATCAAATGTAACTACATATTTAAATGTAAGAGAGGGAATTGGTACAGATAAGGAAATTATTGGAAAAATGCCTGGCAGTGCTGCATGTGAGGTTCTGGGCGAAGAAAATGGCTGGTATCATATTCGCTCCGGTGAAGTGGAGGGATATGTTGACAAACAGTATATTCTTACCGGATATGATGCAAATGTAAAAGCTATGGAAACAATGAGAAATGTGCTCAAAGTGAACTGTGATGTGCTTAATGTCCGTCAGGAACCGTCTACCGAGTGTTCGATTGCCACAAAGGTACAGACAGGAGAGATTCTGGAAATTGTGGAGCCGGAAACAAATGGATGGTATAAAGTGAATATCAACAATCTGGAGGGATATGTAAATGCAGAATATGTAGATAATATCTGTACACTTCCAGTTGCTGACAAGATAGTAAAGCTTGTAGTTGAACCAGAAGGAAATGAAAGTTCTTCTTCGGGTTCAGGACAGACATATAATTCATCAAATCTGAATCAGTCTGTATCTCAGACCGCGATTAATGTAATTAATTATGCATATAATTTTCTTGGAGGTCCATATGTATATGGCGGAAACAGTCTGACAAATGGAATTGACTGTTCTGGATTTGTACAGCAGATTTTTGGAAAGTTTGGATATTCTCTGCCAAGAACATCATTGGCATATGCAAATGTAGGTACAAGAATTGATTATCGAAATGCAAAACCAGGAGATATTCTGGTATATAAATATGGAGACGGTTCCGGCCATGTGGCTATTTATATTGGAAATGGACAGATTGTACATGCCTCCACACCGAAAACAGGAATCTGTATTGGAAATGCATACTTTACAACACCATATTGTGCTGTAAGAGTTTTGCCATAAGTAAAGAGATATCGCAGTGAAAAAAAGGAATCTGAAGAGAAATCTTCCGGTTCCTTTTTAATAAGAAAAATTAACTTTGTTGCTGGTCATTTTTACGGCGCTGTCATACATAGACAATCATAACAGAAAGAAATAAGCATCCCGCCCTGAGAAAGTTGGATGCTTATTTTAAGTTATTTTATTATTGAGGGCAAATCGGAAAATCAATTCCGATAACCTTTCTACTTAGATTATACACTAGAATTTCTGAGCAGGGGAAGAGGGATTCGAACCCCCATGAACAGTTTTGGAGACTGTCATCCTGCCATTGGATGATTCCCCTGTATATTTTTGTCGTCTGTAAGCGACTTATTATTTATATCATATTATTATTCTTTTGTCAAGAAAAATCTACAAAATTTTTTGACAGAATACAGATAAATAAGAATTATGAAAGAATCAGAAATCCTCAAGAAAAGCTTGCCATTCATTATTTGATTGTTTATAATAAAAATTATATTCTGATAAATCAGAAAGGCAGATATATTATGGAATTAAAAGTTTTTATACATAATCTTTCCGGTCACTTAAAAACAATTAATGCTCATAAACTTATGGTTATGAGGCATTGTTTTCAGGTAGGATTATATAAACAAGGGTTGTTACACGACTTATCAAAGTATTCTCCGTCAGAATTTATTCCAGGTGTAAAATATTATCAGGGCAATAGAAGTCCCAACAATGCCCAGCGGGAGGCAGAGGGGTGTTCCACTGCATGGCTTCATCACAAGGGAAGAAACAGACATCATTATGAATACTGGATAGATTATACAAATGACAAAGATGCAGTGATATCTGGAATGAAAATGCCGGTTCATTATGTGATTGAAATGTTTTGTGACAGGGTGGCAGCCAGTAAAATTTATAATAAAGAAAGCTATACAGATGCGGATTCTCTGGATTATTTTATGAAAGGAAAGGGCAAGTATATTATGCATCCGCAGACGGAGAAACTTCTGCTTAAACTGCTTATAATGCTGAAAGAAAAAGGGGAGGCATATACATTTCGATATATCAGAACCAGGATTCTTTCGGATAATGGCAATTGTTCAAAAAATTATTTAAAGAAAAATAAAAATTACAGGAGGAAAATAAAATGAAATACCAAAAAAAGGACATGATTGCTCTTTATCAGTCCCAAAAACCATTGAAATTTATTTTTTTCTGGGGACACAGTGAATATGCGGGAAATATTACAAAGGCCTGCCTCAGTCAGTGGTACCCGTGTGAGTTTATCGAAGATGATGTTGTTTATAATACGGCAGAACAGTATATGATGGCTCAGAAGGCGTTATTATTTGAGGATAAGGATACTTACAATAAAATTATGGAAGCGGAGCATCCTAAAAAATATCAGTCATTGGGAAGAAAAGTGAAAAATTTTTCTGAAACTGTCTGGAATCAGCATAAATATAATATTGTCGTTGAGGGGAATTTCTGTAAATTTTCACAAAATGAAAATCTGAAAAGTTTTTTGCTTGGAACAAGCTCAAGAATCTTGGTAGAAGCCAGTCCATATGATGCAATATGGGGAATTAAAATGGCGGCAGATGATAAAAATATTGAAAATCCGCTTATGTGGAAAGGAGAAAATCTTCTTGGTTTTGCATTAATGGAGGTACGGGATAGGTTAAATGAAATGGAGAAAAAATGAAATTAAATCAAAAATATATTGATAATTTAAAAATAACAGAGATACCATGGGCAAGACTTGGAACTCCTTATGGAAGCGGAGAAAATTTTCCGAAATATTTTGAAATACTGGAGAATATCGAGGTTAAAACAGAAAAGCAAATAAAGTGGGCGATTGAACAGATTTCATCCGAAATGGAACATCAAGACACTTTGTATCCTGTTACCCCATTTGCCATGGTATTTCTTATGCGGATATTCAGGGAAGCTGTATCAAAAATGCAGAATAATGAACTGTTTTATTCTCTTGCAGATGAACTGCTTGATATATTTTTGATAATAGCAGAAAGCTATGATATCACAAAAGAAATGGAACATTCCAAACCGCTTTCTCATTTTTCAGATATGCTGAAAGAAGAATATCTTTGGCCAGAGAATTGTGATGAGGACGAGATGGATTATAATTTTTCAGAGGATTTATTTTACAGCTTTTATTACTATTCTTATCAGATATTATTAAAAGAAAGAGATTTTTTTGAAAGAATTAAAAATCTTAATTTGAAAGGTATCGATAATATTTTAGAAATACTTCCAAAGAAAGAAACTGAGCTATCTGAGAAAGCAAAAGAGAGATTTTGCAAGGACTGTAATTTCCCAATCAAAATATTTAAAGAGCCTTATTTTATGGACAGACTGAGACTGTATGACAGACATTATGGGACAATAAATAAATGGAAAATCTTTTTGGAGGAACTGGAAAAATATAATTGTGAACAGGATTATTTTGAAGATTATAATCGTATCAAAGAAGAAGCTATTTCAGAAATTAAGGCTTCCGAGGGCTATATAAGATTTAATGAAGAGGATATGAATCAATATCGCGTATCTCATGAAAATCTTCCAAATAAAGATATTTTTAAAGCAGGCAATCACGGAAAGCGCTTTGTCAGTATTGATATGAAAAAAGCAAATTTTTCCTCTTTAAAATATTATGATGCTTCAATTTTTTCTTATGCTGATACATGGGAAGAATTTATTGGAAAATATACACAAAACAAGCATATTATTGGCAGTAAATATATTCGTCAGGTTATTCTGGGAAACTGTAATCCAAAAAGACATATTACTTATGAAAAATATCTTATGGATAAGGTGCTTTCTCATCTTGCGAATATCGTTGATTTTATAAATAAAGTAGTATTTTTTTCCAATGATGAAATCATTATAGATGTATCTGATTTGGAAAAAACAAAGTTAAGAGTTATGATGAACCAGATAGCAGCCATTATTAACAGCCTGACAATCCCGTTAAAGACAGAATTATTTACTTTGTATAAAATAGAAGGTACAAATGGTTATTATAAAGAAATCTTTTATGAGGATAAAGAATCTGAGATTGAGTTTAAATGTCTGGACAGTTATAATCTTCCATTTGTAATTCGACAGTTTATGAAAGAAGAGGTTACAGACAACGACAAAGTATTTTATTTTGAAGGGCGGCTGGCACAGTTTTTATAAAAATAAACAGAAAAAAGGAGTAAAAAATGACAGAAAAAGAATTAATGTTATCAGAACAGCTATATATTGCATCAGACGAAGAACTTGCAAAGGATGCTGCCAGGTCAAGGCAGTTGACAAGATTGATTAACGCGACAACAGAAGAACAGATAGAATATAGAAAGCAGCTTTTTCGCGAGCTGTTTCAGAAAATCGGTGAACATTTTGGAATTGAGCCTCCATTTCGATGTGATTATGGCTGTCATATCAGTGTCGGTGAAAACTTTTATGCAAATTTTGATTGTATTATGCTGGATGTCTGTGATATTGTGATAGGAGATAATGTAATGTTTGGACCGCGGGTATGCGTATATACAGCCGGACATCCAATCGATGCAGATATTCGGAATACATATCTGGAATATGGAAAGAAGGTAACCATAGGGAATAATGTATGGATTGGAGGAAGTACCGTAATTAATCCGGGAGTAACGATAGGAAATAACGTTGTAATTGGCTCCGGTTCCGTAGTGACAAGAGATATTCCGGATAATGTAGTAGCTGTTGGAAATCCATGCAGAGTGCTTCGTGAAATTACACAGAAGGATAAAGAGTACTGGGAAGAGCAGGCGGAGCAATATAAAAAGAATAAAGAAAAATAAAAAAATAGTATCAGATAATCTGCAAAAATAAAAAATGCAGATTAATTTGGAAATACTTAAAAGTCTGTTGGCTGGATAATATAGTATAAATATATTTGTCTATAAATAAACACAACTCACAATATTTTTAAAAGGAGAAAAATAAATGGAAACAAAAGTGGCAGTTATGAGTATTATTGTAGAGGATAACGAAACTGTGGAGAAATTAAATAAAATTCTGCATGAATACAGCGAATATATTATCGGCAGAATGGGAATCCCATACAGACAGCGAAAAATCAGTATTATTAGTATTGCAATGGATGCACCGCAGGATACGATTTCCTCTCTGGCAGGAAAGGTTGGAAATCTTCCGGGTATTCATGTAAAAACGGCATTTTCGGGCGTAAAAGGCAATGAATGACAAAGTATATATACTGATTCAAAAACTTGCGAAAGCTCACAGTCTTTCTCTTTCTGAATATATCTACCTGATTGAAAACCGCAATGAAGAAGCTGCAAAGCGACTGGCTGGTCTGGCAGTTGATGTGAGAAAGAAAATTTATAAAAATGCCGTATTTATTCGGGGGTTAATTGAAATCAGCAATATCTGCAAAAATGACTGTCTGTATTGTGGAATCAGAAGAAGCAATAAAAACTGTGACCGTTATCGTCTGACACACGAGGAGATTCTTGCCTGTGCAGAAGAAGGATATTTGCTGGGCTTTCGTACTTTTGTGCTTCAGGGTGGGGAAGATGGATATTTTACAGACGATATATTATGTAAAATAATAAAAAGCCTGAAAAGTCATTATCCGAAATGTGCAATTACGCTTTCTATGGGAGAACGAAGTGCAAAGAGCTATAAAAAATTGTATGATGCCGGAGCTGACAGGTATCTTCTCCGTCATGAAACCGCAGATAAGAATCATTATGAAAAGCTTCATCCACCGGATATGTCTTTTGAACATCGAATGGAATGTCTGAATGAGTTAAAAAAAATCGGTTATCAAACAGGATGCGGTTTTATGGTTGGCTCTCCATATCAAACCAGCCAGACATTGGCAGAAGACCTAAAATTTATAGAAGTTTTTCAACCGGATATGTGCGGAATCGGGCCTTTTATTCCGCATAAAGATACTCCTTTTAAGGAAAACAAAGCTGGAACCGTAGAGCTGACCTGTTATCTGCTTTCCATTATCCGATTGATTTGTCCTTCTGTTCTGCTTCCTTCCACAACAGCTCTTGGTACAATCCATCCGTTTGGAAGAGAACTTGGCATACAGGCTGGAGCCAATGTGGTAATGCCAAATTTATCACCGTCTTCCGTTCGGAAAAAATATGAGCTGTATAATGATAAAATCTGTACAGGAGCAGAATCAGCACAGGCGATAGACAGCCTGAAACAACGAATGAGTGCTATCGGTTATGAAATAGTAACTGACCGTGGCGACAGAAAAAATATCTGAGGGTAAGATATGTATTTAATCAAAGATTGGCTGCATGTTTGGCAACCAATCCAAGATTGGCTGCATGTTTGGCAACCAATCAAAGATTGGCTGCATGTTTGGCAACCAATCCAAGATTGGTTGCATGTTCTGCCCCAAAGAAAGGAAATTTATTATGAGTATTTACAATCCAAATTCTTTTAAAGCGGAGGAGTTTATTAATGATGAGGAAATCCGCGAAACTCTTGCCTATGCCGAGGCTAATAAAAATAATTCTGAACTGATTGACCAGATTCTTGAAAAGGCGCGCCCGAAAAAGACAACCCTTGGACATGTCTGTGCAGGGCTTACCCACCGTGAGGCATCTGTACTTCTCGCCTGTGAAATTCCGGAAAAAACAGAAAAAATATATAAGATAGCAGAAGAAATCAAGCTTGCTTTTTATGGCAACCGCATTGTTATTTTTGCTCCGCTTTACTTGTCCAATTATTGTGTAAACGGCTGTGTTTACTGTCCATATCATATGAAAAATAAACATATTCCACGAAAAAAGCTGACGCAGGAGGAGGTAAAGGCAGAGGTAATCGCATTGCAGGATATGGGACACAAGCGTCTTGCCATTGAAGCCGGCGAAGACCCTGTAAATAATCCTCTGGATTATATTTTAGACTGTATTCAGACGATTTACAGCGTGCATCATAAAAATGGAGATATCCGGCGTGTCAATGTAAATATTGCGGCTACCACTGTGGAAAATTATCGCAGATTAAAGGAGGCCGGTATTGGCACCTATATTCTTTTTCAGGAAACGTATCACAAAGAAAGTTATCTGCGTCTGCATCCAACAGGTCCAAAGCATGATTATGCCTATCACACAGAGGCGATGGACAGAGCGATGCAGGGCGGTATTGACGACGTAGGGCTTGGGGTTCTGTTTGGGCTTGAAATGTATAAATATGAATTTGCCGGATTGATTATGCATGCAGAACATCTGGAAGCAGTTCATGGTGTAGGACCTCATACAATCAGCGTTCCAAGAGTAAAGAGGGCGGATGACATTGACCCTGCCGCGTTTGACAATGGCATTGATGATGATACATTTGCGAAAATCACTGCCTGTATCCGTCTGGCAGTACCTTATACCGGCATGATTATTTCAACCCGTGAAACACAGGAGGTTCGTTCAAAGCTGCTTCGTCTTGGTATTTCACAGGTCAGTGGAGGTTCCCGTACTTCCGTAGGAGGTTATACAGAGGAAGAACGACCACATGATACAGAGCAGTTTGATGTATCAGACCAGCGTTCACTGGATGAGGTGGTATGCTGGCTGATGGAAAATGGCCATATTCCGTCTTTTTGTACGGCATGCTACCGTGAAGGAAGAACAGTAACAAAAACTTTATAAAGTATTATTAAAGAATAATAAATTTATAAAGTATACTGCGTAGATAGGGAAACCTGT
>CAJUDQ010000045.1 GCA_910585215.1 uncultured Lachnospiraceae bacterium
GGGGGTACTGTTCAGGTAATTCCGCATATCACAAATGAAATCAAAAGCAGATTTCACAGAAATTACTCCACAAAGGAGACAGAAATTGCCATTATTGAAGTGGGAGGCACTGTCGGAGATATTGAAAGCCAGCCGTTTCTTGAATCTATTCGACAGTTCCAGCATGATGTAGGACATGAAAACGCAATTCTGATTCATGTAACATTGATTCCATATCTTCGTTCTTCCGGCGAAATGAAGACAAAACCTACGCAGGCAAGTGTAAAAGAGCTTCAGGGAATGGGAATCCAGCCGGATATTATTGTATGCCGTTCCGAGCTTCCGATTACAAAGCATTTAAAAGATAAAATTGCACTCTTTTGCAATGTTCCAAGTGAACATGTGCTTCAAAATCTTGATGTAGAAGTTTTGTATGAAGCACCTCTTGCCATGGAAAAAGAACATTTGGCAGAGGTTGCATGCGAATGTCTGAATCTGGAATGTCCAAAACCGGATTTGAATGAATGGACAGATATGGTAAACAGGGCGAAAAATCTGAAAAAAACCGTAGATATCGCACTGGTTGGAAAATATATTTCTTTGCATGATGCATATATCAGTGTTGTAGAAGCATTAAAGCATGCAGGAATTGCAAATGATGCGGAAGTTCATATTAAATGGGTCGATTCTGAAACGGTAACAGAGGAAAATGTCCATGAAATTCTTTCCGATGTGACAGGAATTTTAGTTCCGGGTGGATTTGGCGACAGAGGAATCGATGGAAAAATTGTTGCGATAAAATATGCAAGAGAACACAAGATTCCATTTCTCGGACTGTGTCTGGGAATGCAGCTTTCTATTGTAGAATATGCAAGAAATGTGCTTGGATATGAAGATGCACACAGCGTAGAGCTGGACCCTCAGACAACACACCCTGTCATTCATCTTATGCCGGACCAGGATGGAATTGAAGATATCGGAGGAACTCTGAGACTTGGTTCTTATCCCTGTGTGCTTGACAAAGCCTCAAAGGCATATAAAGTATATGGACAAGAAACAATTCATGAACGTCACAGACACCGCTATGAAGTGAATAACGATTACCGGAATGTACTGGCAGAACATGGAATGAAACTGTCAGGAATTTCACCGGATGGAAGAATTGTGGAAATGATAGAGCTTGAAGAACATCCATGGTTTGTGGCAACACAGGCACATCCGGAATTAAAGTCAAGACCGAACCGGCCGCATCCTTTATTTAAAGGATTTGTACAGGCTGCTGTAGAATACGAAAAAAAATAACTATATAGTTATAAATAGAAAAGAGGCTGTCGCATAAAACAGAAATATCCAAAATATAGTTTTACAAAAATTAATCATGACTATATTTTGTACTGCATTTTCCTGACACGACAGCCCTTCTTTTTTCTATTTTTCTTCTAAAATCATTCTTCTTATTGCCTCTACTGCTGTTTTTATGACACCGGAGGTATCATCTGCCCTGTCATTTTGATACCCTGCTTTATCTCTCTCCTGATTCCAAAGTAAAAGAAATACTGCACCACATCTGACATGAAGCACGGAAGCGGCTACAAACAGCGCTGCTGTTTCCATCTCCGACGCCAGCACACCAGCCTGCTTCCATATATTCCATTTATACATGAGTTCTGCTGCCACCGGCATTCTTTCCGGTTCATGTTGCCCATAAAAAGAATCTTTACTCTGTACTATTCCCGCATGATATCTTATATTGAGGTCCTCTGCACTGTGAATCAGCTCTAAAAGTACTTTTGTATCCGCTGCCGCCGGAAATTCTACTGGCATATAATGAAGCCCTGTTCCCTCCTGACGTACTGCCGCAGAGGCTATAATAACATCTCCCGGCAATACTTCCTCACAGATGCCTCCACAGGTTCCAACTCGAATAAATGTATCCGCACCACATTTAACCAGTTCCTCCATTGCTATCGCTGCCGATGGACCACCGATTCCTGTAGAACATACACTGACCTTCTCTCCCTCAAGCTCGCCGGTATATGTGACAAATTCCCTGTTTTGTGCTACTTTTACCGGTGCTGTCAGATAATCAGCTATCTTTTCCACCCGTCCAGGGTCGCCCGGAAGTATTACATATTTCCCGACATCTCCTTTTTTACATTGAATATGCATCATTTTTTCCTGTTCCATAAAGCTGCTCCTTTCTGCTTTTACCATTTTTAGAATACCTAAAGCTGCCGCACTAAGAAACATTTTTTATTATCATTCTTAGTACAACAGCCCTGAATTTCATACTATATATTTTTCGTTGTCAGCGCCCTTGTTGCATTTAATACTGCTATCACCATTACCCCCACATCTGCAAAGATTGCAAGCCACATATTCGCAATTCCAAGTGCTCCCAGAATCAGACAGAGAAATTTGACCGCCAGTGCAAAGACAATATTTTCATATACAATTTTAAGTGTCTTTTTTGATATTTTCATTGCAAGAGCAATTTTTGAAGGGTCATCATCCATAAGCACAATATCTGCTGCCTCAATCGCTGCATCTGAGCCCATGGCTCCCATTGCAATTCCAATATCTGCTCTTGACAGCACAGGTGCGTCGTTGATTCCATCTCCCACAAATGCAAGCATTTCTTTTGGAAGTTTTTCAGCCAGAAGTGCCTCGATTTTTTCCACCTTATCTCCTGGCAGCAGCTCACTGTGAACTTCGTCGATGCCAAGCTCCTTTGCTACTTTGTCAGCCACTCTTTTTGAATCACCAGTCAGCATAACTGTCTTTTTAATGCCTGCCTCTTTCAGTCCGGCTATGGCTGCCTTTGAATTTTTTTTGATAATATCCGAAATAAGTATATATCCTCTGTAACTTCCATCTACAGCTACATGAATCACGGTTCCCGAATCCTTTGGCTGTATTATCTCAAGACCTTCCCTGTCCATCAGCTTGCGATTTCCCGCAAGCACAAGATGGCCTTCCACTATGGCACTCACTCCGTGCCCGCTTATTTCCTTCACATCATTTACAAGTGTATTATCGATATCCTGGCCGTATGCTTCCTTTAGGCTTTTGCTAATGGGATGTGTGGAATAGCTTTCTGCATATGCCGCATATCTCAACAATTCCTCCTTTTTCATTTCCTGAGAATATATCTGCGTCACCTGAAATACACCCTCTGTCAATGTTCCCGTTTTATCAAATACAATATAGTTTGACTTGGATAAAAACTCCAGATAATTTGAACCCTTTACAAGAATCCCTCTTGCAGAAGCTCCCCCTATGCCTCCAAAAAAGCTGAGTGGAATGGAAATTACAAGAGCACATGGACAGCTTATAACCAAAAACGTCAAAGCTCTCCCAATCCACTCTGCAAATTCATTGCCATTTCCCAGAAGCAGATTGACTGCCGGTGGAACAAGCGCAAGTGCAAGCGCTGCATAACATACTGCCGGAGTATAATATCTGGCAAATCTTGTAATAAAATTCTCCGCCTTCGCTTTTTTCATACTGGAATTTTCCACAAGGTCGAGAATCTTTGCCACCGTAGATTCCTCAAATATCTTTGTTGTACGTATTTTCAGCATACCGGAAAGATTGACACATCCACTGATAATTTCATCGCCCTGTTTTACAGTTCGTGG
The DNA here is from genome assembly GCA_910585215.1 of uncultured Lachnospiraceae bacterium. Classification (GTDB taxonomy): domain Bacteria; phylum Bacillota; class Clostridia; order Lachnospirales; family Lachnospiraceae; genus CAG-303. The sequence continues at coordinate 3,621 of CAJUDQ010000045.1, forward strand.
TACACTCTCCCCTGTCAATGCACTGGTATTTAAAGTGGAATTGCCCTGCTCTACCACCCCGTCTAATGGAACTTTTTCGCCTGGCTGTATTACAATGATAGTTCCGATTTCCACTTCATCGGGGTCCACCTGTTCCAGCCTTCCATCTACTTCAATATTTGCATAATCCGGCCGGATATCCATTAGCGCAGATATATTTTTTCTGCTCTTTCCCACTGCATAACTCTGAAATAATTCTCCTATCTGATAAAACAGCATAACCGCCACACCCTCTGCATATTCCCCCAGACACATTGCCCCAATCGTCGCAACCGCCATTAAAAAATTTTCATCAAATACTTCTCCGTGAATTACCCCCAGAACTGCCTTGCGTAAAATATCATATCCTATTACAAGATATGGTACAAGAAATAAAACAGCTTTTAAAACTCCATCAAATGGAAGTACTAAAAGAACTGCCATAACTATTGCCGAGAGGATAATTCTATATAAAACCTTTTTCTGTTTTTTCGTCATAAGCTCCTCATTTCCGGATATTTTACATCCTGATTCCGTTATGAAAAATCTGTATCCCCTTCCTATGAAATGCAAATCTCACAATCCGGCTCAACCTTTTTGCATGCCTTTAATACCTGCTTCATTATCTTTTCTTCCTCAGCTCCTTCTGCAAACTCTACCTTCATTTTCTGCGTCATAAAACTTACAGTTGCAGATTCTACTCCCTGTATATTCTTTGCTGCCTCTTCCATTTTTAATGCACATGCTGCGCAGTCCACCTCAATTTTATATGTTTTTTTCATTTTAATTCCCTGACCTTTCTTTTATATATTTCATATGCCTGTTCTATTTTTTTATTTTCTATTCTTCTACATGTTCCATACCCATATTGATAATATTTCTTACATGGTCGTCATCCAGTGCATAAAATATAATCTTTCCTTCTCTTCGAAATTTAACCAGCTTGGAATCCTTCAATATTCTGAGCTGATGACTTACTGACGATTGACTGAGACGCAAAAGCTGCGCAATATCATTGACACACAGTTCGCTCTCTGAAAGTGCATATAAAATTTTTATTCTGGTAGAATCACCGAATATTTTAAACAGCTCTGCCAAATCATATAAAATCTCATCATCCGGCTGCTGTTCCAGCACTTTTTTTACTACCTCTTCTCTTGCTGCAAGAAAATCTGTATTTTTTTCCTCCATAATTCTCCTTTCTTAAACACATTTTCATATGTTCATTTTTTCATATGTTCATAATACACCCACAGATAAGATATGTCAACTACTTTTTTCAAAAAATAAAAATAACTCCAAAATAAAAAACCGCCATACCGACAATCTTTGTTGCCAGCATGACAGTTACCTTGTTCTCTGTCTCTATTCGAGATAATTGCTAATTACTGCAATCAGCGAATCAATCATTTCTTCCAGTTTCTTTTTCTCTCTGAAATTCACCTCGGAAAATAACTGATTTAATTCATAGTCAATCAATGTATCCTTATTTTTTACCACATCGCTCATAAGAAGTGATACAGGAATCTGAAGAACCGATGCAATACGCACATAATTCTCTATGGTTGTCCCATTGGAACCATTTTCAATATTCTGATAAGTAGTTTTTTTGACATTCAAATTCTTGCACATTGTTTCCACAGATACATTCTTTTCAATCCGAAGTCTGCGAATACGCTCTGCAATCTTCTGTTTTCTCCACTCATGGTCCAAATCAAGATATGGGTCCTCTTCCTTTCTGCGACTGACCTTGACAGTATCCATCACCAGATTTACCAGCGCCACTCTCAAATCACTGTCAAGCCCCTGAAATCTTTCTTTATCTTCCGGCTTGAGATTTTCATTTACAGCGCTTTCTTCTGTTACATAATCATCTATACAATAATCATTTTCATTCAGAAGCTGTAATGTTTTATCCACAGAAAAGGTTGATTTCTGCCTTTTCACATTTGATATATGCGCGGCTGTACATTCCAGATTTACACTGAGCATCTCCTGACTCTTTGATGATTTCTTCTGAACATCCTTAATCAGCTTTGTATAATCAAATAGTCTTTTCTCTTGTTTACTCATAATTATAGATTCCTCCTTATACGATATCTATAATCCATTTTAATAAATGAGAAAATTTTTATGAACATTATTAAAAATGCATTTCACTCTAAACTTATTTTATGTATTTTTCTTGTATATTTTTTCTTAAGATTAGCGTTATACATATATTTTAATGTTTCAAGATATATTCGACTTAACAAAGAGCTGATTTTTTCAGTTTCTTCTGTCTATTCTTTTTCTATTTTACATCCTGTTTCGAGCCATTCCTCAAAATAAAACCATTCCTTTGGCTCCTGTTTTCCAATAAAATCAACTTCCAAAAATGCCACCTGACATGCATCCTGTTCTGCCTTGATTAACAGCTCTGTTTTTCCATTATTGCTGCCAATACTCAAATACTCAGGTGCGCATTTTTCAAAACCAATCTGTTTGTATGCTTCGACAATTTCCTCCACGCTGTACAATGCCAGATCATCTACATATGCCCCGTCTGTCACATGAAGAAGCAACTTATACACCTTTGGTATTGCATGTCCAATTTTCTTTTCGGCCAAAACAATTTCTTCCTCAACTGCCGGCTCATACCACTCTAGGAGTCCAATTCTTTCCATAACACCCAAATATCTGTTTGCAAGTTCTCCTGCAAAAAAAGTATTTCCTTCCAATGCAGCTGCATCTATTTTTTTCAGCTCTTCCTCCAGTTCATGCACCTGCCGTATGGAATAATTGTTATTCAGATAATTCCACATACCTGTTTCATTTACTTTATCCACAAATTTTCTATAACAAAAAATACTTTCCAGCAATGCTGTCAGAGAACTGTTTATCAGTACTGCTTTTTCGTCTTCTTCCTCATGGTCCAAATATACAACCCTTCCTGCTGCCTTTTCCAGACAAATAAAATCCCCACTTCCTGTAAATCCAATATTATAATAATCCTTCTCTTTTTCCTGTACCTTGTCCACTTCAAAATTCAAATAAGGGGCGGCACTCTTTGGCAGCCCGCACTTGGAAAGCAGATTTGCATCCTGCTCTAACACTCCAAGTTTTTTTAAATTTGAATAATTATATTTTACAATTTCTTTTCCCTTCCAATATTTCTTTAGCATATCCTCCATAAGGTTTCTCCTTTTACCAAACTACTATATCAACTCCATGTTTATTCATTTTAAACCTGTACATCTGGAATCTTTTTATCTGTATAAAGAATATGATTAATCAGCCATCCCAGCAAATATTCTACCAAAGTTTCCATATATTCCTGAGGATTTTTCTCAATATCCTCTATCTTTATATCCGCTATCTTCTCTATAAATGCTGCATGTGCTCTCTTCTGTGCTGCCAGTCCCTCATAGTGGATTCCTTCCATATACTCTTCTTCATCCTTAAAATGAAATTCCGTATAGGCCTTGAGTTCACCCAGAATATTCATAACCTCTTCATAATCTTCCTCTGTAATCTGCTCATGTACCATTCTGTTCACTTTATCAATAATCCTGAAAAGCTCCTTATGCTCCTTGTCAATCAGATAAATTCCGGTCTTATAGTCATCTGTAAATTCACATGGATTTTCCCGTATCATCCACTCTTCCAATGGAGGAAGCTTTCCTATCATAATATCACTCCCGATAATATGATGGTACAGCCATCTCACCAGAAAATTCAGCAACTCATCAAGTACTTTTTCCTGCTCTTCCACCTCATCAATATTGGCAAAATACCAGTTTCTGATTTTCTCTTTAAAAACAATGTGCTGTGAACGCTGGAGAATCAATTCCGGGTCACGCAGCTTTTCCATATAAGCTTCTTCGTGTGCAAAATGCTGGTCTGCATAGCTCTCCAATTCTCTCAACAGAGCTTTGATATCTTCATATCTGTCTGGAAGATAATTGTTATGAAGCATATCCAGCCCTTCGTTTAAAAGCTCAAACAAATGTCTGTGTTCGTTGTCAATTGCTTCCACTCCAATAATACAATCACTTGTCAATGTAAACATTTTAATATTTCCTTCTTTCTTTTCCAAAAAATCAACAGCCAGCCGCCAAAAAATATGTACAATAAAGGCTTTGTGTTTAGTAAATTATAACATGGTGAATCAGGAATTGTAAATATAGATTTTGCCAGATAAGAAACATTTTAAACAATAACTGTTTCTCAGAAACCATGTCCTTCAAAATACAAAAGAACAGAATATATTCTATAAATACAATACTCTGTTCCTCTGCCAGCTTTCATATTTTTAATTCGCCCATGCAATCTGCTGAGACCTGACCATTTCAAACTGTTTTAAACATTGCTCATCCAAATTCTCATGATTCATATTTACAGCAGTAATCTGACTGTTGTAATATGTTTTATAATAAAAAATTCCTTTATCTACGTTTACACAACAGGAATACGTAGTATAATACGGACGACTGCTCTCTGTAATAATACTTCCATTTACAACCGAAACGGAATCCAATATGCGAAAAAACTGAGAAACGCTCTCTTTTTCTTCATTATCACATACAGAATTCAAACGCAGATACGCCGCCTTTACAAAACGGGATGCCGGTGAAAAATCACCCGGGAGCCCAAAGCTTCCCAGACCTTTTCCAAATGGAAGCACACTGGCGGATTTGCTGAAACAATTTTGAGGCGAATCCACCGTCAGATTCAGATATTGTCCAAGATTTGTCATATGAAATTCAAAGGGCGGATTATTGGTCATAACCTGTACGGGATTATCATAAACATGTATGCCATTTTTCATTGCTTCTAACACAATTGAACCATTTTTGTCAGCAATATGCCAGTGCAGCGATGCCACAGGCATATCTGCTTTAAATGGTATATCAATCAGGCAGGTAGTATTAAGAAGTTTTTTTGCCTCTTCGACGCTGCAGCATTTCCCAAGTACCCATGGAATCAGTTCAAATGGTGATATATTTTCCCTGCCACACTGAGCTTTTTTTGGATAATATGCATTATCGGGAAAATTTAATCCCGCCATACAAAGTCCCTTTTCATTAACAGCCTCGGCATACAACGGATAATTTTCTTCTACCGTCGCCATTCCAATCATGGCATAATGCTTCTTTAATATACCTGCCCGTCGGAACTGAAAAGAATAATTTCGTGGAGTAATTACAACATGTTCACCGAACTGATAATCTAGGTCCATATTGCGTCCAAAATAAAAGTCTTTCGTTGTCATGGCAATACTTGTACACATACCTTTCCTCCTTCTAATCTGATATGCCAGATAAACTTATCAAAATATGCAATATAATGTGATTCTTAATATTTTATACATGATACCCCTGAAATATTCAAAAAATATGATATAAACTGCCATATAAGGAGGATAATTTATTACGACAGTTTATATCACATGATTATTATTTCTTTACGCCAAACATACAAAGATTTACTTTTTAAAACAATTCATCCAGTAAAATATAATAACGTATTTTTTCCCAATCCGGCTCTATTCCCAGTTCACGAAATAACAGAGAATCATCATACTTTTCAAATATTTTTTTATTGTATTTTCCACTGTAATTATGCGACAGGCTTCGGTAGCATATGGCAATATCGCACCATTTATCAGCAATGCCAGTTTTTCCCAAATCAATATAACCGCTTATCTGCTCCCCAATCCCAAATATATTTGGAAGGCAGTAATCTCCATGAGACAGCACAAGTTCTTCTTTCGGCCTGTTTTGATATAACCATTGCAATAATTCCCTCGGATTTTTAAATCCATTTTCTCCGAATGTCTCCGGTTCCGTATTGTCCACATCTACCAGTCCATGCGTTATATTATATTCCGCCTGCGTAAGTTTTTGGGATAAATCCTGTCTGGGAATATCCTCTGAAATCTTAATACTCCATAATTTCTTTAATCCAGAGGCAAGTAATTTACACAATCGTTCAGGGCTGCTCATATATTCATCTGAGCACGCCATCTGGCCTTCGCATTTGCTCATTAATAAATAAGACCTGTTATCTGATATTTCATATGCGTATACTTTGGGAACAGGAAGCTTTTCATATAAATACTGCATTACCTGATATTCATTTTCGGATTCTTTATTATACTCCTGAATTTTTAATACCTTGTCCTTATAAATTTGAACGGATGCCAAAGACATACCAATATCATCTGTTTTATAAGATTCATCATTTATTATTTTATATATTCTTTCAGGCAATTTCATTTTGGCCATGCTCCCCTCTTCTTCTGTGCCATTCATTCCAAAAAGCATGATAACAATTTCTGTCATATTCATTGGATAAATTTTTAGGGCTGCACTTTTTATAAAAATCCTCTATCTTATCTGCAAACCGGAACACTTCCTTTTGATATTCCTTTAGGCTGATTGTAGTTTCCTTGCCACTTTCTGTAATCAGCTTAATCCTGTCTTTATCGTGCAACACTGTCCAGTCTATGCCATTTGGACAACCACAGATATCCACATTTGTCAAATCATTATCCGGAATCATATAATGTCCGCAGCAGGGAAGCATCTGATTTTCCTCATTCATTATATGGTTTTGTGTCAGAGTTTTCAACAAATATAATGCAGTTGCACTTACCGTCGCGTTGTATTCAAAAATTTCTTCTCCAATTTTTGCAGCAGCATCCCCATGAAGACATAAATCATTTGGATTATCTTTTTTTCCATCTATCCATTCCAGATTTTCTACGGTTATTTTAAATATACCCATATTTTTTCCTTTCATATTTCACTGCTTCCCTTTTTTCTTCTCAAATTCCTTCTGGAACTGCTGCAAATCCTGCCCCTTTAACGCTCGTTCCAAAAGCTGTGGCAGCATCTGGGGATTACATGCAAAACAGGGGATATGCATTGCAGCGATTTTCTGGGCCATCTGCGCATCATAATAAGGTCTTCCACCATCAGCCAGTGCCAAAAGACACACAAGAGTAACGCCGGATTCCTTGATTTCCTGCATTCTTCGAAGAAACGCTGCTCGATTTCCTCCTTCCTCAAGGTCAGAAATCAAAAAAAACAATGTTTTTGCCGGATTCTCAATAAACTTCTGACAATACGCTACAGACCTGTCTATATTTGTACCTCCGCCAAGCTGAAATCCAAACAGCAAATCCACAGGGTCATCGCTCTTTTCTGTCAAGTCCACAATATTTGTATCAAAAGCCACAATCCTTGTGGTAAGACTTGCCATACTCGCCAGAATACAGCTTATAATAGAAGAATAAATAACGGATTCTCCCATGGAACCACTCTGGTCAACATCCAAAATCACTGTCCACTTATTCGCCGCAGTCGTACTTGTTCTGTCAAAAAAATAAAAATGCTCTGGTACAATCGTATGCAGCTCCTGATTATAATGCTTTAAATTTCTTGAAATTGTCGTCTTATAATCTAGCGCTGCCGCGGACGGAATCGGAGAATGTCTGCGGCGGTTTACCGCAGAAGTTACAGCTCTTTTAATATCCTGCTCCAATAGACGGTTGATTTCCTCTACAATTTTCTGAATAAATGCTCTTACACTTTCCTTTGAACGCTTCGGAATCTGGTCTTTTAACATAAGAATCGTAGATGCCAGACTGACATCCGGCTCCAGATTTTCCAAAAGCTCCGGCTCAAAAATCAACTGTTTTAGACCGCATCGATTCATCGCATCCCCCTGAATAACTGTTACCAGGTCCTTATCAAACAAACTTCTGACATCCCCAAGCCAACGGCTGATTTGCGGATTCGACGGACCGTTTCCAGTGCCTTTGCCAGTGTTTCCAAATCCTCCCGATTCCTTTCGGTTATAAATCGCTGCCAAAGCCTGGTCCATAAGGTCCAATTCTCCAGAAAGCCCTGCATTGCCCATTTGTTCAAACCGACTGCTGCTGTCCTGTCCAAGAATCAGACGCCATCTTTGTATATGTTTCGTTTCATCCATTCTTTATACCATGCTGCAAAACATTGTAACACCAAATATTATCCAAATAAATACACCAAATCACACAAATAAAACTCCAAAAATGTCTTGCAGCCTGTCTCCTTCCTTAAAAATCAAAATCAAAGCTGTCCAGACTTTCTACAATAATCTGTTGTTCTTCTTCTTTTAAATCTGCATTTACAGCTTCGCTGACCTGTTGACCATTCAGTCCCCAGATTTCACCAAGATTTTCTGCTATTTCATCCTTTTCCACAGCAGAAAAATCAGCAAACGCTCTGCGCAAAAATACCAGAGCTCTTTTAAATTCCTCATCATCCAAAGTATCCAGATAATTATCCAGACTTTCCCACAGCGATAATCTTGCTATCAAAGCATAGCGGTTTTTCATTGCCAGGCCTTCAAACCAGCCTGCACCAAGCTCTGCGGGCATTCCCTTTGAAAGTCTTCTCTGCACCTCAAGATGAAGCTTCTCCGTATCCATGCATCCTCTTTCCAAAAGCACCGCCATGGCATATCCTGAAATCTTTGTATTTAAATCATCTCTTTCTGCAATCTCCTTCAAAGTGTCAATCCATGAAACACTGTCCAGAAAATCATGTGCCAGTCCGGCACTGTTTAACTGTTCCATTGCTTCAATCATATTTTTTGCAGCGGCATCGTCACATACACATTCTCCGGGGAGAATCAGACAGGCACGATAAAAAATCTGCTGTAAAATCGGAACCAGCGGTTCCCAGTCAAGCAGTCGTATAGTTCCATATTGTACCACTACTGAAAGCCTGTGCGCAGTACAGCTAAGTTCCTGCACAGACGCAGCATCCACTGCCATAGCCTGCAGCGCTGCAGTTGCATAATTTACCGCAGCCGCCATGCCGCAGGTAAAGGCATCTTCAATAACGAGTGCAATTTCACTCATATTATTGGCTTCCTCCACCCTTTCCTTCATGGCAAAAGAGGCGGCCTGAATAACAGTATCTCCCTTTAACGCTGCCTCTACCAGTTCAATTTCCGCCTCCGGTGTCCAGCGGACCATCCACTGTTCCGCCCATGTAGCACTTTCCTGATTTACCGCTTCCAAAGCTGCAAAACTCACATTTAAAACCCTGAGCTGATGAAGAAAAAACGAGCGATGCAAATCCAAAAATGCAGATTTTTGTGAAGAAACTCTGCGGTTTTCACGCAAATCAAGTGTCAAATCCTGCATGGTAATATCTCTGTATTTTTCAAGCTTTAATTCCTTTAACTGACGGTAAAAATCCTCCTGAATACTAGTGCGGCTCACACCGTCAGGAAGTGCGCCGATTCCGGTTCCTATCTCCGTATTTGCCACTGCAAGGCTAACTGCAGAAAAACTCCCTTCTCCAAGACAGGTAACTGCGGCATCTCTCAAATCACGAAGCGCAGGAACCTTACTTCCCCGAAGCTGTGCCAGAGACGCAGCAAGCCTGACTGCTTCTATTACCTGAGCAGAAGAAACCGGTGTGCCATGTATTCTTTGAAATCCTGCAATTCTTGACAAAAAACTCCTTGCTGTAAAATTCATGTCTTCTCTGCAAAGTCCTTCCCAGAGAAGCCCATAATATGCCGGTGCCTTGTTTCCCGCCCCATAACCGGAACGGGTAGAAAGACGATAATTTGAATACGGCATTAATGTATGATTTGCCGGAGACTTTGGAAGTGAACAAAACTCGTCATCTGTCATTGGCTGTGCTTCCTCATCCAGAAGCCCCGCCACATGATAAGCCCCAGTCACTATTACAATTTCCTCAGGCAAATACCCCTGAGTATAAGCTTCTTCTATTTTGCGGCGCATAAATGCCTCTCTTATCAAAATTTCCGGCCAGTCACTTTCACTGCCTTTTGTTATTTCACGAAGGCTGATTCCAAAAGTATTTGTCCCTTTATGATATTCTTCTGTACTTCCCGCGTGTTCAATCACACGTTCCCAAAAAGTCTCATGTCCGTCTTCCCCTGTCTGCAAATCAAGTTTTTCATAAACACTCATATGCCCCTCTTCCCCTTTTGTATCTAAATTCCTTTCTGAAGGCAAACCCAAAAATACCTCTGAAGGCAAATCAATAAACTGACATTTTCTGTTATTTGATTTGCACCAGAGAATTGCCTGATATTCAGGGGAATATTCTGCAAAGGGGTATAATATTGTTTTTACAGGCGCCTCTTTTGTATAGGCTAATATGGCAATCGGCAGCCTTGTATCCTTATGAGTGATATTTTTCAGCTGTTCATCAAAATCCTCCGGTCCCTCAATCAGCACCAGCTTCGGATTCTTTTCTTCAAGAAAGCGGAGCAAATGCCATGCGCCTGCGGGTGATAAATGCCGAATACCAAAAATATATGGATGTTTCATAATCGTATTACTCCATTTTCAAAAATCTGCTCCTATCATCAGTTGCTATTATCATTTTTTATAATAATTCCCGACAGGCTTTATACAATCCACTCCATTTCATGCCACGTTTTTTCATCACATTTTCCAGATATTCCTTCCATGCTACATTATCTTTTTCTTCCTCCTTGATAATCGCACCCTGAAGTCCTGCTGCAAGGTCCTCTTCGCTTATTGTTCCGTTTCCAAAGCTTCCTGCCAGCGCCATACTGTTACACAAAAGAGAAATCGCTTCGGCTGTGGATAATACACCACTGGTACTTTTTACTTTCTGACTGTGGTCGCAGGTTTCTCCATTTCTCAATTCCCTGAAAATGGTACATACTCTTTCCACTACATTATCCTCCGGAAGTTCGGCATTCAAATCCAGACCTGCGGAAAGCTGTGCCACTCTGGTACGCACAATTTCCATCTCTGATTCTAAATCTGCCGGCGCCGGAAGCACTACGATATTAAAACGTCTCTTTAACGCTGCAGACATTTCATTTACCCCCTTATCTCGGGTATTTGCGGTTGCAATTACCGAAAAACCTTTTTGTGCTGCCACTTCCATATTAAGCTCCGGCACTGAAATTCTCTTTTCTGATAAAATCGAAATCAATGCATCCTGAACTTCGGAAGCACATCTTGAAATCTCTTCCATTCTGGCAATTGTACCAGTTTCCATTGCATGAAATACAGGACTTTTCAGCATTGCTTCCTGTGACGGCCCCTGTGCAATCAGCATGGCATAATTCCATGAATAACGAATCTGTTCTTCTGTTGTTCCCGCTGTTCCCTGAATTACTTTTGTAGAATCTCCGTTAATAGCTGCAGTCAAATGTTCAGACAACCAGCTCTTGGCTGTACCTGGCTCACCAATTAAAAGCAGTGCTCTATCCGTTACCAGAGTAGCAATTGCAATCTCTACCAGTCTTTCATGACCAATATATTTTGGAGTAATCATTGTTTTTCCGACTTTTCCTCCACAGATATAGGTACGCACAGAACGCGGCGACATCTTCCAGCCTGTGGGTATCGGGTCACGCTCCGCTGCAATCAGTGCATCAATTTCCTTCTGAAATAACTGCTCTGCAGGCAGTCTTAATATCTGTTCTTTCATTTTCCTTCACCTGTTTCAGGTATTTATTGTCCACCTGATTTTATCCTTTCTTTTTCTGTTTATTATTTTCAAAACAAAGCGTTTGCTATCTACAAACACTTACAATTCTTTACGAAAACTTTCCATAAAACCAATATACCATGTTTCAGTTGCATTCGTTATTCTCGCCTTCCCCGCACGAATCAGTTCTAGCGCCTTTGTCATCTCCTCCAGCTTCCTCTCATTTGTACCCGGCATGTCTCTTACAATACTTATAATCTCCCAATACTCTACCCGTCTGCTGTTTACCAAATAATTTTGAAGTAGCCCTTCACATTTGTTACATCCACATTGCTTTAACGCACGAAGATATCCCGATAAAAATACTGGCCTTATTTCTCTCAATGCCTTCTGATAAAAATATTCTTTTAGCTTTTCACAGATTTTTTTATCCTCCGGATTTACACAATTGCACAGAACAGTCTCTATATTCGCTTTATGACATTCTATTAAAATATCAATAAATTTCTCTCCAAACTTTTGTCTGATTGGACGTTTATAGCGCCATTGCCTATTGTTTGCGCCATTATAAATATTTGTTGCCAGCACATATTGTTTTTCTTCCTCATCATAGGAAAGCCTTATTAGTCCCCGATATAAATTATTCTCCTTCACTTTCAGTTCTTCCAAAAGCCAGTCGCAGCAATCCTCCTCCATAAGAAGCTTTGCGGTCAAAGCAGCAGGAAAATATTCTGTTCTTCTTTTTTGCACGTCTCCATTTTCATATAATTCCACTGCCAGTTCACAGAGCCTTTTATCTGGATTTACAAACAGGGAAAGCTGCAGATAATATGGAAGCGCAGCAGAAAACCGTATTGTACATAACTGTTTTGCTGCCATCCTTCCTTGTTGATTTCCCTGTTGACTTCCCTGTTGATTTCCTCTTATAGCTGTTCTATTATAAATTTCTACCAGAGGATATGACATAATTGAGCTTTCTTCCGGTCCAAAATTAAAAGTATAAGCATAAGAATATTGATAGGCTTTCTTTTCCAATGGCAAATCCAAACGCGGACCAAACTCTGCTGCTATGCGATACACTTCCATAATCTCATCTCCGCTTTTGCCTATCAGAGCCTTAAAACCTTTATCCCAAAAATCTGCCTGTTCCTTTGTTATTGCAAAATCCTCTTTTTCCCTTTCTTCCTTTAACAATAAAAGCTGTTTCTTTAAACTCTCTGCCACCATTTTGGAAGACCACTCGGTATCAGATAAAAATACATACTCCATAACATCCTGTGGTTTTTTTGCAAGCATCTTTTTAAAAAATTCCCCCGCGCGCTCATCTTTCATATATACAAGCGCGAAACACGCCATTTTTTTCGCATTGCCTTTTTCTGTCTTTGTCAGCTCCATAAGCAGTTCCAGATTATCCGAATTGTGCCTGAGTGCGTAAATCAATGCCTGACGAACTTCCTTCTCTGCTCCGTCAAGCTGTTTTATGTAAAAATCATTTGCTTTTCCTCTGGCAATTGCTTCAATTACATGAACACGCCGAACCATTTCCTTTTTTCCTTTTGAATTGAAATCCTTTTCCAAAAGCGGAAGAATTGCCTCACCTTCTTCCTTCAGCCAGTCTGCCACTCTGTCTGCAAGCTCTGAATATCCTGCTCCCAGCGCCTGAACCATAGCTGCTTTTATTCGATAATCCGCAAACAATTCCGGATACAGTTCATGTGTGTCCAATACATAAGAATAATGGCCGCTGCCGGAGCTTGTCAGCGCTTCTATAAGCCCCTTTACCACAGAATAAGGTGCGTTTGTCACTGCTGTTCCAAAATGATTTTCACTGATTTCTTTTATTTCGCCTGAAGTACCTACCATTCCCTGTGTGCAAAGTACCGCATCCACTAATGTAATCACCTGCAGCAGTGCATTTACCTTATCCTCCTGCTGCGGCGCAACAAGATTTCTGCTAAGCTCCCCTATCTTTGCAAATACAGGTGCCGCCTGCTCCAAAGGCCTGACAGCCTCCACTGCCCTCTTAAGCCGAAAATCATCTGATAAAAGATTCGTTCCGGCAATCATTGCTGTCCGTAAACGATTTCTTAATTCATATAATGGTGTAATATCCATTTTATTTTCCTCCAAAAATCCTGCAATTTTCTATTTCTATCCCTTCAGGAATAAAGCACTTGTGACACTATAACCTTGTAATAATCTCTTTTGCACTTTGTTCAGCCACAACTGCTCTGTAAAAGCTGCATCATAGGAAAGACAGAGAATTTCCTGTAAAAGAACAAAATTACCGAAATCTCTCCATAATATTGATATATTCTGTTTCATTACAGTTAACAAGCTTTGCTTTTCCCTCATAAACCAGCTCTAACGCCTTTATCATCTCATCCAGTTTCACAGCATTTGTTCCCGGCATATCTTCTGCAATTCTCACAATTTCCCAGCGCTGTATATTTTTCTTGTTCAGCAGATAATTTTGAAACAACCCTTCACATCGATTACAGCCACATGTCCTTAACGCACGGAAATAGTCTGTAAGTTTCATCAAGCTTGTTTCTTTCAATGCCTTTTTATAAAAATATTTCTCCAGCTTCCCGCAGCTCTCTTTATCTTCCGAATTTATACAGTTACACAAAATATCTTCTATATGCATTTTGTCATATTCGATTAAAATATCCATAAATTTTCCACCGAGTTTCTGCCCGAGCAGATATTTATAACAGCGCTTCTCACCATTCATCGTATTATAAATTTTCATTCCCAGCATATACTGTTTTTCCTTTGTATTATAAGAAAGCCTTATAAGGCCCCGATATAAATCATTCTCCTTTATCTGCAGTTCTTTTGAAAGCCAGTTACAGCAATCCTCTCCCAAAAGAAGCTTTGCTGTCAGCGCAGCCGGAAAATATTTTGTCCTTCTTTCTTTGGCGCTTCCATTTTCATACAGCTCCACTGCCAATTCACAAAGCCGTCTGTCCGGATTCGCAAACAACGAAATCTGCAGCATATGTGGAATCACATACGCAAGAAGCAGTTCATACCGCTTCTTTGTTTTATCACAAGCTTCCAGCAGCGGGTCTACGGGAATCGATGCTGCCTCAGTTCCGAGACTGGTATAATAGTAATAATAAGAATAATTTCCCTCCGCTAACGGCAGATTCAAACGCTGTCCAAACTCTGCCGCAATATGGTACACTTCCAAAATCTCATCTCCGCTTTTCCCTATCAGCGCTTTGAAAGCCTGCAGCCAGAAATCACTCTGTTCTTTTGTTATACAAAAATTTTCCTCTTCTCTTTCTTCCTTCAATAAAAGAAGCTGTTTTTTCAAAATTTCCGCTGTCAGCGCAGACGCCCATTTGGTATCACTTAAAAATATATATTCCATTACGTCCTGCGCTTTTTTCTCAGCCATTTTTTGAAAAAATTCCCCCGCACGCTCATCTTCCATATGTACAAGCGCAAGACATGCCGTTTTCTTCGTATTTCCCCGTTCTGTTTTTGTCATCTCTATCAAAGGCTCCAGATTGTCAGAACTGTGTCTGAGCGCGTAAATCAATGCCTGACGCACTTCCTTTTCCGCCTCCGGAAGCTGTTTTCTATAAAAATCATTTGCCTTTGCCCCGGCTATCGCTTCAATCACATGAACGCGCCGCATCATTTCTTTTTTCCCTTTTGGATTAAAATCTTTCTGCAAAAGTAAAAGAATTTCCTCTCCCTCTTCCTTCAGCCACTCCGCCACTGTTTCTGCAAGTTCCGCATATCCTGCTCCCAATGCCTGAACCATAGCTGCCTTTACTCTGTAATCCGCAAATAATTCCGGATGTGTGCTATGTACATCCAGCACATAAGAATAATGTCCACTGCCGGAGCTTGTCAGCGCTTCTATGAGTGCCTTTACCACAGAATACGGTGCATTTGTCACTGTTATCCCAAGATTATTTGTCTTAATTTCTTCTATCTCTCCCAAGACGCCCACTGCTCCCTGTGTACAGAGCACCGCATCCACTAATGTAATCGCCTGCAGCAGCGCATCAACCTTATCTGCCTGTTCCGGTGCGATAAGATTTCTTCCAAGCTCTCCTATTTTCGCAAATACAGGCGCAATCTTTTCCAAAGGCTTGACAGCCTCCACTGCCCTCCCCAGCCGAAAATCATCTGATAAAAGGTTCGTTCCGGCAATCATTGCTGTCCGTAAACGGTTCCTTAATTCATATAACGGTGTAATATCCATTTTATTTTCCTTTATTTCCAGCAATTCACTCTCTGCCCAAGGAACTGTTAAAGAATGAACAATTCCTGAAAGACTGAAAAATCCTTGCGGCTCATTGTTAAAAATTTTGTAAATTTCTATTTTGAAACTGCAAAAGAATGAATGCTTATACCTGAATTGTATAAATCCTAACAGTTCCTTATGATTAATATAACAGCCTTACTACATCGCTATCCGTCAAAATACTTAGCGGCTGCAGCTTTAAGCGCCTGTCCTTTGCATCATAGTAAAATGCGCCAAGCAGCACTTGATTTTTAAGCAGACTTCCGTCTGGCAGCAGCTCGATTCTGCCGGTAGTTTCTTCCATTCCCAAAGCATTGCCAAGCACAATCGTTTCGCCTCCTTCATTTTTCAACACATAGGTGTCATTACTTTTTCCAATACTCTCAAAGGAAATCAGGCGAATCAGCATAGGCTGCGCCAGCGCATTTTTCAATACATTTTTCACATTTTTTGTCTCGGCAGCAAGTCCGGTGATTGCCATATTGCGAAGCCTTGTTATATCCTCCTGTTTCACTGGACGAATCTGCGCACTGTTCCACCGGATACGCAGGTTTCCCTGTCCGGGATAATAAACAGCAGAACTGGCATGTGCAACTCCAAACACTGTATCCTCCTGCTTTACATATTTTAATGCTTTTATCGGACGATAATTATATGTCATAAATATTTCACCGGTATCCAAATCTGCCCAGCAACCGGTGTCAATATATTCTTTTCTCGTCTCATCATAAGTTACCCAGAAAGAAAGCTGCATAAAATCTGAATCCTTTTTGCTTCTTCCAAGTGCTTCCAGCTCGTCAAACTTCCAGACACCTCCCAGTTCTTCGTAAAGCTCACTGTCATCCTGTGCTACATTGTCCTGTTCCAGCTTTTCTGACAAATATTTTTGCGATTTTTTTATCAGTGTCCACAGTTTTTCCAAAATCGCAATTGCTGTTTCATAATGTTCTTCGTTTCCATCCTTCTGAAATGCTGCCACCTCTATAATCAATCCGTTTAACAGTCGTTGTGGTCCTGGCAGATAATAATCTCCAAGCTGCTTGGAAAGCTGTTCATAGGTTTTGATAGCAGCTCCGCCCATTGTTCCAAGCCCTGCCTTTATCAAATCCTGCACCAGTTTTTCGGTAAGCTCCAATCCCTCAAGCTGCTTTTTTATTTTTTTTGTCTTTGCAGCCTTCGATGTTTTCGCTGAAGCTGCTTTTTTCTTTTCTGTTTTTTCTTTTGACTCATTGGAAGCCTCATTGTCTCCCTTTTCCTTTGCAGCCTTCTTTGCTCTTTTGTTTAAAATATCTTCTGGTATTTCACAGATTTTAAAAGTTTTTTTTGACATGATTTCGTACAAAAGACCCAGACCGTGCTTGCATGGAAACTGCCTGCTTGGACAGGAACAGCGACACAAAGGCGCTTTGGCATCTATAAAATCTACGGAAGTAATATAGTTGCTCTTTCCACTGCCGGTGCACTCTCCCAGATAAAAGGTATCATCTTCCGAGCGTTCTAACCGTACAAAACCTCCCTTCTGAGATATTTTCTTTCCATTGGACGCTGCTGCCGGATTTGGAGCCATCGCCAATATCTGCTGTTCTGTAACCGTTTGCATAATAAACCTCTCTTTCTTTTATTTATGCAGCATATCATACGCTTTTATTATTTTATAGGAAATTGCTTTGCGAATTTCCTATACGGACACAATACTTTATTAAAATATATATCAATAACAAAACATACTTTCTGTTCCAAATTAAATTATAACACGAATTTTCATATATTCAAAGATATTTTTAGCAGTTTTATCCAAAAAAACCAACATTTTTTCTGCATTTATCGGCAACTCAGATAATAAAAAAGGCAACATACTGCCAAGCCCCTTGAAGAATATAAAATATCTGATAAAATGTCATCAAATGAAGTTTGATGACACTTTATCATTTATCAGGAGGTGAATAAGTTGCAAATCAATATCGAACTACAGAAAGATATTACAGATACCATTATTACAATAAAATGCAGAGAACGGAATATTTTTATTGAACGGCTGATTGCTGCACTTCAAATTATTGACAACCAGATAATGGTGAAAGAAAACCAAACTATTTTTGCATTAAATTTAAAAGAAATTCTGTATGCAGAATCCGTAGATAAAAAATGCTTCATTTATACTGCAAATAAAATATATGAATCCTTTCACAAACTGTATGAATTGCAGCAGCAGTTGGAACCATATTTATTTGTCCGTATCAATAAATCATGTATTGTGAATTTAAACAATATTTCTTCAATAAAAACTTATATTGATAGGCGTTTACTTATTACATTGTCAAATAATGAGCAGTTAATTGTATCCCGTCAATACGCAGGCGGAATAAAAACTTTGTTAGGAGTGAAATAATGGAAGAAAGAAAACATTTATTAGATTATTTAGCGCAGATAATTCAGATTTTTGGAATCACAATTTTAGTGATTACTGTTATCTGCCACTTTACAGGAGAAGAAGCGAAAGACTATTCCACAATGTTTGTTTTGGGCAGCAGAGGCATACCAATAGATACCATTTTACAATTTTTCTTATCCTCTGTCTGTGTGACAGGAATCCGTTTTTTGTTCTTTTCAGATATCATATTCAAAAAAATGTCAATCGCAAAAAGAACAATGGCAATGGTATTGTCTGTAATCGTGTTAACTGGCGGATTTGCTTATCTTTTTGGCTGGTTTCCAGTGAATCAGGCAATATGCTGGATTAGTTTTTTTATCTGTTTTGGCATCTGCTTTATTATCAGCGCAGTTGTTTCAACCCTAAAAGAAACAATGGATAATAAACAGCTTGAAGATGCATTAAAACGATTAAAGGAGGAACGAAATGGCAGTATTAATAGAGATAAATAATTTATCTTTTTCTTTTGGCGAAAAACAAATTTTAAAAAATATTTCACTGACAATTTAAAAAGGAGATATCATAGGTTTACTGGGTCCCTCGGGAGCCGGCAAAACAACGCTTATAAATATATTAACCAGACAGCTAAAGCCCCAAAGCGGTGAAATAAAAACAGTTCATAATGAAAATTTAACATCAGCAATTATGATGGACAGCTTTGGCTTGTACGAGCGATTAACTGTCTGGGATAATTTAAAAATATTTGCGAATATCTATCAGGTTCCACACAATCGGATAGAAAAACTTCTAAAAAGGGCGGAATTAATAAATGATAAGAAAACAGTTGTAAATCATTTGTCAAAGGGTATGCGCAATCGTGTGAATTTTTGCAGAGCATTGTTAAAGGATATGGATATTTTATATTTAGATGAACCAACCTCCGGCTTAGACCCCGCTACTACAGATAAAATACACAATTTAATTGAAGAAGAAAGAAAAAGCGGAACGACTATATTTTTAACCACACATAATATGAATGAAGCCCAAAAGTTGTGCGATAAAATTATTTTATTAAATGAGGGAAGTATTATTGAACAAGGCGTACCAAAAGAGATTTGTATGAAATATAATATTGAAAATACACTGAAACTGGTTCTGAAAAATGGAGAAAAATATATACTTCAAAATAACAGAGAACATGCAGAAATTCTTTTTGAGATGATGAAAAACGAAACAATCGCAAGTATACACTCCTCCGAACCGGACTTGGAAAAAGTATTTTTATATTTAACAGGAAGGAGGTTAAATGAGTAATGAAACACATGATTACAATTATACAAAAGCAGTTATTGGATACATTAAAAAACAAACCAATCCTGATTCAGTTTATTTTGTTTCCGTTGTTTAGCATTATTATGACTTATGCAATACAAATTCAAGAAATGCCGGAGAATTTTTTTGTAAATCTATTCGCGACA
The DNA here is from genome assembly GCA_910585215.1 of uncultured Lachnospiraceae bacterium. Taxonomy (GTDB): domain Bacteria; phylum Bacillota; class Clostridia; order Lachnospirales; family Lachnospiraceae; genus CAG-303. Next base: position 23,247 of record CAJUDQ010000045.1, read on the forward strand.
ATGTATATTGGAATGGCTCCATTAGTCAGTATTTCAGCAATTATATCGGAAGAAAAAGAAAAAAATACTTTGAGAGTTTTATTAATGGCAGATGTTTCGCCGACACAATATTTAATCGGAATAGGAAGCTATGTCTTTTTCATGTGCATAATGGGCGGAATAGTTTTCTGTTTTCTGTTAAATAATGTCACAAATATACAGAGAATGTTTTTCCTGTTCATTATGGGCATTGGTATTATTACTTCTATTATAATAGGCGCTTGTATCGGTGTGGGAAGCAAAAATCAAATGTCAGCAACCTCTGTGACCATTCCAGTGATGATGATTTTTTCTTTTATGCCAATGCTGTCAATGTTTAATGATAAAATACAAAAAGTATCCAAAATCATATACTCTGAACAAATCAGAAATTTAATCAACAATTTGGAAAATAGTAGAAATGATATAGAGAATATAGCTGTTATTATTATTAATATTATTTTGTTTGGAATCTTGTTTATGTCAGTTTACAAGGAACTACACGCAGACCACGAAACGGGGGCTGCTGACAACAAATAAAGGCTGAGTATCAAGCACCGGGAAAGTGCGAGATATTCAGCCTGTTTTGTTGTCCGGGGTTTCCAAAGGGGCTTGCCCCTTGGCACACGACTTTGCTTGCAAAGTGTAGTGTGTTATACCTGCTGGCGTGGCTGACGGGGGAAACGGGGTGCGGTGTTTCATGCGCCCCGTTTGCTCCGGCAGGAAAACAGGCTGAATTTTTGCGAATGGGAATGAGCAAAAAATCGGGCTGTTTTCAGAGAACGGTGGCAGGTATATGAAAGCCCTCGTCCCTCGTCCTACGCTCCGACTTGTGGACAAAGTGTCCCGAAGTTGTGGACACACTCCCGGAAAAGTAGCAGGACAGCGGGCAACCGTCAAGGCTGAAATGAACGGGTTTGCTCCCGGCCTTGACCGCCGCCCGCTGTCCCGCTGAATGGGTGGACAAGGCGTCCAATCCCTCAAAGTGCTTGGTCGCTCCCGTTCTGATTTTGGAGCATTTCTTTTCCCAAAATTGAAATGGGCGGGAAGCCATTTTAGGGCTTTCCCGCCTTGATTGCCCATCAGCAAAGACAGCCGGGACTGTCAACGGCGGCGCATGAAATGCGCCGTTCATCTTGACCGTTGACTGACTCGGCTGGCTTTGCTATCTTCCCGATAAATGGAAAGTTATGAGGTACTATCCAATCAGTTTATAGTTGTTAGATTCTTTAAGATGGAGATATTCCGGTGTAATGTATTCTTTGTGTTTCCATTCTACTTCTTGTAAATAAGCGTTATCATTTGCACTTACATATGTATCTGTCAACTCGGTCAATGGGGCAACTTTCTTTACAATACGGACTAACTTATTATAGATCTTTGTAACATACTCTGGTCGTGAAATATATTCACCTTGTTCATCATAATAACCAGAGATCACAAACAGTCTGCTGCGGGTAATTGTTTTGCTTTTATCATTTCTAAAAGAAAATCCGGCTTCTATAAGAGTATTTCCAGCGGGTGAATAACCCTGAATATCATTGTCGTTAAAAGGAAGCGTGTTCCCTGATAAGACCCTGGCTTCTGGAACATAAAACCAATAATTATGTTCATGTTCTGTGACAATGTCTAATGTTCGCTTATATATCAGCTTTCCCGAAACTTTCTTAATGATAATGCACCCACAATCTAATGCCACTTGTGCAATCTTCAAAAAGTCCTCATATCCCAGCCAATAGTTGATTTGTTTTCCCATTGCTTTTCTCTCCAAACTCCCGATTTGTTATCCTCTCATTTCCTCCCCCGCTGTGGGTTTGGATTTTTCAGCAAGTCCGACTTCTGTGCAATCTTTTTCAGCCACTTCTTTTCTTCCTCGGACAGCTTTTTCAAATTCAATTTGAGCCGCTTACAGATAAACGCCAAAGACGCTTGCTCCGGGTCGCTGGCTGAGCTGGCAGCTTCGTCAACAGTCTGAAAGAAATCTTCCAGTGGGTTATCCTCCGGGACGCTGAAAAAATCGTCCTTATGTGCTTCCCGCAGGTCAAGAGCTATCTTGTTTATGTCCTGCTGTATCACATAGCGGCAAAAACTGTCATCATCAATATGGGCGGCGATAAGCTGTCGTAACTGCGGGTCGGTCAAGCCGGGATTGTGCTGCTTCATAATGGTTGCGCTTACAGCGTCCACAATGGCGTTTGCACTCTGTACCTGTTTTCCCGCCACGCCGTTCACATAGATTTCAAGGTCAGCTATCAGCCGGGGAAAATCCGGGTGTACCGCCAGCTCACACAAGAGGGAATTATCCACCAGCCCGCTTTTCAATAGTTCAATCATATCATCACTCAAACGCAGGTCTGCAAGATCGGCGTTTGGGTGATTTCTTGTTTGGGAACGACCCAGCAGATAATCAACAGTCACTTCATAAAACTTTGCCAATTCAATAAGGGCATAGTGGCTGATGTCCTTGAAATTGTCCCCCTCGTAACTGCCTAAAGCAGACTTGGAGAGGTGGGTCTGCTCCGCAAGCTGTTCCAGCGTCAGGCCACGCTCTACACGCAGGTCTTTTAAGCGTTCTGGTATGGATAGTTCCATGCTCTCCCTCCTTGTCTGGATTACCCAATAAATAGTTTTTATAAAGTAGTTTCCGACTTTATTTTCTTTATGATTTCTTGTGCATTTGATTTCAAATATTTGTAATGTGATTGTTCTGCTATTTCTAAGTAAAACTGTAATTGCGGTGAGTGGATTTGATATAAAACATGCAGAACCATTATTTTCTGATATTCATCATAATCATATTTCTTTCTATTCCAGAAATCAATCGCATATTTTTCCGCTTCTTCAGGGTAAATATCGGCTAAAGTTTTTAATGCTAATCTTTCAGTATATTCGTCCCCTGTATTAAGAAATTCAAAAACCAATTCACGAAGATCATCATCACCCTGATAGTTACTTAAATGTTCTACAAATTGCCATTGTGCATTGATATAAGCAGTATTCAAGCTACATCTGCACAACAGCGAAAACCATTCGCTGTGCCGTTCTAACTCCGCCATAATAATGGAACATTCATTATCCCTTGCAATAGCATATAGCAAATCATCTATTATCTGTTGAGTAGCTTTTTCAGCAAAATTTTCTTCTATAAAGCTAACAGCTTCTGAAATCATTTCATCAAATTCAGCACCAAAACACCATTCGCCATTATCATTCTTTTCAGTGATTTCAGGATAATTGGTGTTTGCCCAGTTTCTAAAATGATTGACTTTTGTATGTAATTTTCTTTCTCCGCAATCAAGCATGGTATTTCTCCCAAAAGTGAATTGTTGTTTCTTCCATTTTACCACAATTCCGAGAGCGTGGAAATAGAGAGTTTTCCGAGCTGATTTCCGACCTTATGGATATACGGGGCGGGCGGTCTTTTAGGTGTAGACTTAGGGTAGTTCATCGATGAGCTGCACCTTGAAAAATGAATGACCGTCCGAAAAGGAATACCCAGGCAGGGGAAGCACCGCAACGAGCCACTTCGGGACAAAATGGCCCGAAGTCCGGGGAGCGTGTCAACGCCGGAACACGCCGCAGGAATGGGGCAGGAAGCCTTTTCGGGGAGAACGGCAACGGAAAGCAAAAATGGAGGGGACACATGAGAGAGAACCCGTATAAACGACTGCCGCCCATAGAGCGCAAGCCGGACGGCTCCCTTTACCGCATGACACCGGCACAGAGGAAACAGGCAAACGCCCTGATCCGCCGGGAGTGCTGCTGTTATGAGGACGGGAACTGTATGCTCCTTGACGATGGGGATACCCACACCTGCCCCCAGACCATTTCTTTCTCGGTCTGCTGTAAGTGGTTCCGCTGGTCGGTCTTGCCGCAAATCGGGACGCTGGAAGCGGAGATTTTCCGGGATAAGGAGCTAAAACGCTGTGCGGTCTGCGGCAGAGTGTTCGTCCCAAAGTCTAACCGGGCGAAATACTGTCCCGACTGTGCCGCCAGAGTTCACAGGCGGCAGAAAACAGAAAGTGAACGGAAAA
>CAJUDQ010000046.1 GCA_910585215.1 uncultured Lachnospiraceae bacterium
ACTCTTCTATTATATGCTAAACTTTACTCCAGAATATGCATAATCTTTTCTGGTAAAAAGACAGAAAACAGTGAGTAAAAACAACAGAAAACAGCATATTTTTATTATATTGCAGGAGGATTTGAAGGATGGCAGCAGACAAAAAGGTTGAAGCGATTACCTCTATGGAAGAGGATTTTGCACAGTGGTATACAGATATTGTAAAAAAGGCAGAACTTATGGATTATTCCAGTGTAAAAGGCTGCATGATTTTTAAGCCCGCAGGTTATGCGCTCTGGGAAAATATGCAACAGGAGCTCGACAGAAGATTCAAGGAAACCGGCGTACAAAACGTATATATGCCAATGTTTATTCCAGAGAGCCTGTTAGAAAAGGAAAAAGACCATGTAGAAGGATTTGCACCAGAAGTGGCATGGGTGACACAGGGAGGTTTACAGCCCCTTCAGGAGAAAATGTGCGTGCGTCCAACTTCAGAAACGCTTTTCTGTGATTTTTATAAAAATGATATTCAGTCATACAGGGACTTGCCAAAGGTATACAATCAGTGGTGTTCTGTAGTAAGGTGGGAAAAGGAAACAAGGCCTTTTTTGCGTTCAAGGGAATTTTTATGGCAAGAAGGCCATACCGCCCACGCAACCGCTGAGGAAGCAGAAGAAAGAACACTGCAGATGTTAGATGTCTATGCGGATTTTTGTGAAGAATTTCTTGCAATTCCTGTGATAAAGGGCAAAAAGACAGACAAGGAAAAATTTGCCGGAGCTCAGGCAACTTACACCATAGAGGCGCTTATGCATGACGGAAAGGCACTCCAGTCAGGGACAAGCCATAATTTCGGCGACGGATTTGCAAAAGCATTTGGTATTCAGTATACAGATAAGGATAATAAATTGAAATATGTGTATCAGACTTCATGGGGAGCAACTACGAGATTAATCGGAGCAGTGATTATGGTACATGGAGATGATAATGGTCTTGTGCTTCCGCCAAAACTTGCGCCTGTACAGGTAATGATTGTACCGATTATGCAAAAGAAGGAAGGTGTTCTTGACAAAGCGTTTGAACTGAAGGAAGCTTTGTTGAAATTCCGTGTAAAAGTAGATGATACAGACAAGAGCCCAGGCTTTAAGTTTGCTGAACAGGAGATGAGAGGAATACCAGTCAGAGTTGAAATCGGACCAAAGGATATTCAGGCGAATCAGGCAGTGATTGTCAGAAGGGATACCGGTGAAAAAATCATTGTTTCGTTGAATGAGATTGTTGCAAAGATAACAGAGCTTTTACAGACCATACAGACAGATATGTTTGAGAGAGCAAAAGAACGCAGAGATTCCAGTATTAGTACTGCGGTGAATTATGAGGAATTTCAGGATGCGGTAAAGAACAGGCAGGGCTTTATCAAAGCAATGTGGTGTGGAAATCAGGCATGTGAAGATAAAATTAAGGAGGATACGACTGCCACGTCGAGATGTATGCCATTTGAGCAGGAACAACTGTCAGAAGTATGTGTATGCTGTGGAAAGGCGGCAAAGCATATGGTATACTGGGGCAAGGCATATTAAAAGGGGTTATGAAAATAAATTTACCATATAATGTGAAAAAGATTATATCCGTTTTGGAGGAAAATGGTTTTGAGGCGTATGCTGTAGGTGGCTGCGTAAGAGACAGTCTGATTGGGAAAAAACCGGATGACTGGGATATTGCCTGTTCTGCAAAACCGGAGCAGGTAAAGGCATTGTTTCATAAAACTATTGATACAGGAATAAGACACGGAACCGTTACTGTGATGATGAAGCATGTGGGATATGAAGTGACTACTTACCGGATAGACGGCGAGTATACAGACAGCAGACATCCCAAAAAAGTGATATTTACACCCAGTCTTACAGAAGATTTAAAGAGACGGGATTTTACCATAAATGCGATGGCATACAGTGACCGTACTGGTATTGTCGATATTTTTGACGGAGCAGGCGATTTGCAGAAGAAAGTGATTCGCTGTGTGGGCAATCCAAAGGAACGGTTTGGAGAGGATGCGCTTCGAATTTTGAGAGCAGTTCGCTTCAGCGCGCAGCTTGGATTTTCGATTGAGGAGGGAACTGCGCAGGCTGCTGAAGAGCTTGCTTCAAATCTGAAAAAAATCAGTCGGGAGCGTATTCGTACAGAGCTTGACAAACTGATTATGTCAGGACATCCGGACCATGTAAGGCTGCTGGAAAATTTAGGTATTTTGCCCTGCATTTTTTCAGGATATGTCTGTTGTGGAGAAACGGCTTCTTTGGCAGACAGACTTGTGAACAGCGAGACGGAACATTATATTCGGTGGGCGCTTTTTATTACCGGCATTTCTTTTGAAAATCTTCTGGAAAGTCTGAAATTTGACAATAAGTCTATAAAGATTTGTAATACAATGAAAAAATATGCAAATGAAGAGCTGAGAGCTGACAAGGCATATATAAGGCATATGGCAGTAAAGATAGGAAGAGATATTTTCCGGCGATATTATCTGCCCTTTCGAAAAGTACTCGGAAATACTTCAGAGGAACTATTAAAACAGATTGAGAAAGCATATGATGAAATTATAGAAAATGGAGACTGTCTGTCTCTTCGGGAAATGAATATAAATGGAAATGACCTGAAGGAAGCGGGAATTGCAGAGGGAGAACGGGTAGGAGAGGTATTAAACGCCCTGTTTTGCCGAGTATTGGAGGACACTTCCATTAATGACAGAGATACATTGCTGGAGCTGGCAAAAATTTTATGAAAAGTCATAAAAATAAAACTTGATAATATAATAAAAATAGGATATACTATTCCTAAAGAAAGATGTGTGTAATTCCTGAGGTGTTCGACAACCCCGCATATTTTGAACCTACATTTGTTTAAACGGGATTCCTATATTGCAGGCACGATGGAAAGCCTCCTTCGAGTGGACTTCAGAATGTCTTGCTGCGGTTGCCCACCTAGCTCGGCTAGGACTCAAAAATGCGGGACCGGCATTTCGGGATACATATGAAGGTCAGAGCTGTCATATACTTGAGTGTATGACAGCTTTTTCAATCGTGAGGGATGCTTTAATGGAGGAAACTTATGCGAAATAAGAAACTGATTATTCTGCTGCTGATATGTATTGTTGCGATGATTTTTGTCGCTGTTTACAGAGGTCTGTCGAAAAAAGAGAAAAATCCGCAGGAAAGTGTCGTTACCACAGGGCAGGCGGCGAGAGCAGTCGCTCTTTTAAAGGCTTCTGACGAAGAATGCAGTGCAGCGCGGAATTATTTTACCAAAGGTGAAGAATGGTATATGCCTTATATGAATCTGATGTATGACAGAGGATATTTTGATGAAAAGCAGATGATGCCTTCTGCAAAGGAAGCAACATCTCCATTTACCTATGAAAAACTGGGATATCTTTTTGAAAATATGGATATTAAAGATAAAGAGCTTTTGTCTTATGTAAAAAACAATAAGGCAGCAAGGGCAATTACAAATTCTCAGTGGGCGGTTATTTTTGGAAAGCTGGCAGACTATACGGCAGGCGGGCAGACAAAGGAAGAGGAATTTAATGTAGTAGCAACTGTATCAAATGTTTCTTCACTGGAGCCGTGGAATGTAGTCACTACCATAGGAAATTATATTTTTACAGGATTATCCATGGATTATTATATAGATAAGAGAATTAAAGTGATTACAAAGGAAAATCAGATTTTGTGTGTAAAGGAAATTGTTTCAAAAGAGATTATCTATCCAAATACTTTGGTTACAAGTATGGAAAGTGGAAAGATGAATGCATTTGTCAATGGAGTAATCAGAACATTTGAAATTGATGACAAAGAAAGTTCAAAAACAAATGCAGTTATGGATATCAGACTGAAAAATGGAAAAGTGTCTGATTGTACTGAAAAGGAACATTATATCAGTGGAAAGCTTTTGAAGTACACGGATGCTTCTGTTGATGTGGAAGGGCAAGGGGCCTTTGAAATAGGAGAAGGATTTCGTATTTATAAAACCTATGGAAATATAGAGACCAGAACACTGTATGACCTGGTGGTAGGGTATGACACACAGAAATTTGTGGTAGAAGATGGAAAAATATGCGCTATATTAATTGACAGAAATTTTGTGGCTGAAAATATTCGGGTAATTATAAGAAATAATGGATTTCAGGATATTTATCATGAGAATGTGCTGATTTCCTCGGATAAAGAATTTGAATTTTCCTATGGAGGGGAAAAAAGAGTTTTTCAGGCAGGGGAAGAATATACTGTCACATCAGACAGTAAATATCTGGAGGGCGGAACTCTTAAAATATCTGCTGCCGGCTCTGATGGAAAGGTTACCATTAAATCTCTGGAAAGAGGTTATGGAACACCAAGCTACAGGGGAACCATAGAGATTATGAAAACAGAAAGCGGGCTGGTAATTATCAATGAGCTTCCGTTGGAGGAATATCTTTATGCGGTAGTACCGAGTGAAATGCCATATACATATAATGAGGAGGCTTTAAAGGCACAGGCGATATGTGCAAGAAGCTATGCCTATAAACATATGTTGTCCAATGCGTATGCCTATCTGGGCGCGCATGTGGATGACAGCACCAGATTTCAGGTATACAATAATTCCAGTGAACAGGCTACTACAAATCAGGCAGTAAATGATACGTATGGGCAGATTATGACATGGAATAAAGAGCCAATCAGTGCATTTTTCTATTCTACTTCATGTGGAAGTGGAACGGATGCTCTGATTTGGGGAGGGTCCGGCTATGATTATATTAAAGGAAGGCTTTTGACTTTGGAGGATTCAACGCTGGACCTTACAGATGAAAAGCAGTTTAAAATGTTTATTATGAATAATTATGATACCTTTGACAGAGAATACAGCTGGTATCGCTGGAATGTGACAGTACCTCTCGAGACGATTACACAGTCAGTAAATGAAAAGGTGGCATCACTTTATGCTTCCGGTCCGGAAAAGGTGCTGACGCTGGAGGGAGAAAATTATGTCAGCAGAGAGATAAGTTCTGTGGGAAATGTTTTATCTATGGAGACAGGAACAAGGGGCACAGGAGGAGTCTTAAACGAGATTGTGATACATGGAGATGAGGCAACGGTGATGATAAAGACAGAGTCTTTTATACGAAATATTTTTAATCTGTCAGGGCTTGTCATTCATAAAAATGATGAGAGTACAGTAGATACATTTACTTCCCTTCCAAGTGCATATTTTGCAATTGAGGAAGTGAAAGAAGGAGAGACACTGACCGGATACCGGCTGAACGGGGGAGGCTATGGACATGGAGCCGGCATGAGCCAGAACGGGGCAAATACAATGGGAAACAATGGAATGACATATCAGGATATATTGAATTTCTTTTACAATAATATTGCGATTGAAAACATCTATTAAGTATTTTTACAGTTTAAAAACATGAGGCTGTCAGGTTTGGAATCTTATCTGCAAAAGGTCAAAGAGATAGATTTGCAGTGATTCCTGTTATGACAGACTCATGTTTTTTATTCTGTACCTTGTTTTTTAATGGAAAAACCAGTGGTTGTCTGATTATAAGTTGTCATCAGCGTCTGACTGGTTACCCGGTGATGTAGTTCTTTGACGGATTACCTTATGTTTTCGTTCTTTGGCTGATTACGCAGCATAAGTTCCTTTTTTACATTCTGATTTTCCGCAAGAGTGTCGAGAACTTCTCCAAGGCTGAGTTCATCTAATCGGGAAGTGAGATGAGCATAAGTATTCGGAAAGTCCTTTTCGTTGAAAATCAGCGTGTTTCCAGGAATCCGGTGTTCATCTGCAAGAATATCAAGGTCATCTGTGGAAAAATGTTCTTCTGATATATCCAGAACAATCGCCCGAATATGAGAAAAATCCAGATATTTTCCTCCGGAGAGAGGATAGCTTTCCAGACGGGAAACCGTGATGTATTCAGAAGAAATAGATTCAATTCCTTCCGAGTAATCTGCAAGCTCACAGGTAAAAAGAGTACCAGATTCATCTTCAGAAATAATCATGGAAATCACAAAGCTTCGATTTTCCAGTTCTCTTGCATCGATGAAATGGCTTCCAGAAACATACAGTTTGTCAAAATTCATTTCTGATAAATAAGTGTACAGATGTGTTGTTTCCAAAAAATTCGGAAGCATCAAAAGAATAATCAGAAACAGAAAAGAACCACCCGTATATAGATATGGAAAAAATTTCTGTTTTGGCATTCCATAATGAAGCTGTGTCGCAATATACATCATCAGACTTATCACAATCGAGAGCACTGGATTGATATTGTAGGTCAGTCTAGACAGAAAAAACTGGAGCAGACAAAGCAGATATAAGATAAAAGAAACCTTGAAAAGACTTCTCTTTGTTTCTTCCGCTTTATGAAAAAATGGTTCTTCCAAGAGCAGATATCCCCATGGGCATAAAACCAGAAAGGAAAACAGTGCAACCAGAAAAAGTTTAAAAAAATTGCGAAAGCTCAAGTCATATTGAGGCAGGAGCACACCAGAAATCATAGTGGAAAGATTCTGATAGTCAATGCAGAATAATTCGTATATCATGCTGATAATTACCGGAATAAAAACAAATATATAAAAAAGTTCACAAAATCTGCCGCGTATTTCGATTTCTTTTCTGCTGATAAAAAATGCAAAAAGAAAAATGACTGCAGCACTGAAAATAACATTTGTGTTGGGAAGCAGAAATTCACGAACATATTTGATAAGCATAAGTGCGCCAAAACCGAGAAGTAAAAAGGCTTTGACTGCAGATTTTATGCGAATATATTTTTTTAAAGCTCCATTTTCTGTTCTTTTTTCATATATATGGAATACAAGATTTAAATAAAGGCAGCTGCATGCAAATATAGCAGATATAAGAACAAATCCTGTCAGAATATCCAGTTTTTCGGCAAAATACATGGACAGAAGAAATACAAGTCCGGTTTCTTCTGTCAGAATCAGTTTTTTTATACCATTAACGGAAAGTTTATTGTTTTCAGAAAACATAATTTCCTCCTTACAGTTTTTTTAATGGAAAACGAAGCAGCATATCTTTGTAGTTTTTCTGCCTGTTGATATCTCCTGCTGCAATCGGCATAAGAAAAGGAAGTCCAAAGCTTTTTAAAGAGGCAAGATGAATCCCGATTAACATAAGTCCCAGTACAATACCAAAAAAACCAAGCAGATAAGACAGTGCAATCAGAAAGTATTTTAAAATACGAAAGGCCGAAGAAAATTCATCATTTGGTATAGCAAAGGAAGAAAGTGCAGTAAATGCCACTACAACAACAATTACAGGGCTTACAATGCCTGCAGATACTGCTGCCTGTCCGATAATCAGTCCTCCTACAATCCCTATTGTACTTCCCATGGGACCGGGAATCCGTATGCCTGCTTCCCGCAAAAGTTCAAATGCCAGTTCCATAATCAGAACTTCAATTACACTTGGAAATGGAACACTTGCTCTGCCTGCTGCAAATGCAAAAAGCATATTGGCAGGCAGAATATCCGGATGATAATTCATCACTGCCAGATAAACGGCAGGAAGGCATAATGAAAAAAAAGCTGCGAGATAACGGATGATTCTGGCAAGCGTGACAATTGCATATCGCTCGTAATAATCATCCGGTGTCTTGAAAAAGTCATTGAAGTTTGTCGGCAGCAACAAAGCCACTGGCGTATTGTCGACAAAAAGAGTAATTCTTCCGTTCATCACTGCCTGTATTGCCGTATCAGGTCGTTCCGTAGTCTGGTATTGCGGGAACGGGGAATTTGAATTTTCTTCCGTAAGCTGTTCTATAATACCAGTGTCCGTAAGATTTGCAATATCAAGTCCCTCGATTCGGCGGGTGATTTCTTTCAGAACTTTTTTACGGACAAGCTCTTCCATATAGACAATGGCAACTGTGGTATTGGATTCTTTTCCGATAATAAATTCTTTTACCTTTAAATTCTGGGTACGCATTCGTTTTCGCATAAGGGAGGTATTACATTTCAGAGCGTCGGCAAAGCCCTCTCTGGAGCCCCGCATTACCTGTTCCCGTTCAGAGGAGGAAACCCCCATCATTGGATAACCCTTGCTCTTGATTTTTACAGCCTTGTCGTAACCGTCAATCAGAAGTACTCCGTCGCCAACCATTACCCCCATAACTGCCTCCTCATAAGTAGGGAGCAGTTTTACATCTGTGATGCCAAGTGCATTTGTGTCAAGGTATTTATAGATTTCTTTTGGCGTTTTGGACATCAGGCGGCTGATAAGCTTTCCAATTACAGATTCTTCAACGGTAAGGTTATTTACCGTTACTTCCACATAATAAATACAGGCATCTACTTCAGCATTTCCGCCAAGTTTCATGGTGCGCTTCATAATATCATTGCAGTCTGTAAACAGCGAATCAAAGACCTGCATATTTTCTGTTAAAGAGGTTGAAAGAGAATTGTTCATGATTTTACCACTTTCTGAACTGAAATAAAAATCTGGTGAGTTTCTTTTTTAGTATTTCCAGAGAAAGGGAATTTTAAACATAATAGAATAAATTCAAAAGATAAAATAAAAATAGTCCCTGTTAGCTGGTATCATATTTGACAATTTATGTTAAAATAGTAATGATATACGATAAAAATCAAAGGAGGCTTGTTTATGAAAACAGCATTAACCATTGCTGGCAGTGATTCCAGCGGAGGAGCAGGGATTCAGGCAGATATAAAGACAATGATGGCGCACCGGATTTATGCCATGAGCGCAGTGACAGCGCTGACCGCCCAGAATACAACAGGGGTAACGCAGATTTTTAATGTTTCAGCAGAATTTCTTGAAAAACAGATAGATGCGGTATTTACAGATATTTATCCGGATGCAGTAAAAATAGGTATGGTATCAGAAGAAGAATTAATCAAGGTAATAGCAAAGAGGCTGATATATTATAAAGCGGGAAATATTGTAATCGACCCTGTGATGGTCTCTACAAGCGGTGCGCGGTTAATCAGTGAGAATGCAGTGGCGGTACTGAGAAATACACTTCTTCCATTAGCAGATTTGATTACGCCGAATATTCCGGAAGCGGAAGTACTGACAGGAAAAAAGATAGAAAAGGCAGAGGATATGGAAGTGGTAGCGGCCGAGATTTACAGAGAATTTGGGTGCAGCGTTCTTTTAAAAGGGGGACATCAGATTCATGATGCCAATGATTTGTTATATCAGAAAAGCGGTATCCACTGGTTTCGGGGAAAGAGAATTGAAAATCCAAATACACATGGAACAGGCTGTACGCTTTCTTCTGCAATTGCATCAAATCTGGCAAAGGGAAAAGATATGGAGCACGCGGTGGCAGAGGCAAAGAATTATATTTCACTGGCGCTTGGTGATATGCTGAATCTGGGAAAAGGCAGCGGACCGATGAATCATGCGTTTGCAGTTGAGGGAGAGTATAAAACGGAATAGAAGTAAAAGAAATAAATCGTGGAGATTTTTTGTCTGAATCATTGCTGCTTGTCAGTGCAAAACGGTATTAGGAAATTTTATACCAGGATTGCAAGTTAAACGGAAGATATATGCACAGAAAAAAATAATATTAATAAAATATAGTGATAGAAAAAGGAGAAAAAGAAATGATAAAGTTAGGAAGAAATGATATATGCTGGTGTGGAAGCGGTATAAAATATAAGAAATGTCATTATAATTTTGACAGTAAGCTGGAGATGGCGATAAGACAGGGACATATTGTGCCGGAACACAGGCTTATTAAAACGCCGGAACAGATAGAGGGTATCAAGAGAAGCGCTGCGGTAAATATTGCGATACTTGATTATGTAGGAGAGCATATTAGAGCTGGCATTACCACGGAGGAGATAGACCAGTGGGTTTATGAACAGACAAAAATGCGGGGCGGGATTCCTGCACCGCTGAATTTTGAAGGATTTCCAAAAAGTGTGTGTACATCATTAAATAATGAGGTATGTCATGGGATTCCGTCAAAAGATATTGTGTTAAAGGATGGAGATATTATCAATGTAGATGCTTCTACCATTCTGAATGGATATTATTCAGATTCTTCAAGAATGTTTCTGATTGGAGAGGTGTCCAAAGAGAAAAAACGGCTGGTACAGGTGGCGAGAGAATGTTTAGACGAAGGCTTGAAGGAAGTAAAACCATGGGGATTTCTCGGCGATATGGGGCAGGCCATAAATGATTATGCAAAGGCGCATGGGTACAGTATTGTCAGAGAAATTGGGGGACATGGTATAGGATTACAGTTTCATGAGGACCCGTGGGTAAGCTATGTATCAAAAAGAGGGACTGAGATGATGATGGTGCCGGGACTGGTATTTACAATTGAGCCAATGGTAAATATGGGAAAGCCGGATATTTACATAGATGAAGAAAATGACTGGACCGTTTATACGGAAGATGGAACTTCTTCAGCGCAGTGGGAGATACAGGTGCTTGTGACAGAGGAAGGATATGAAATATTATGCTATTAAACGGTGAGGGATGAAGCAGTTGAAATCGACTTGCTGGAATAGTATAACATACTGTGATATCAGGCAGCAGGAAGGAAAAAATGGAAGTGTGGAAACTTACAATTGATATATAAATTTGTGAAAAGGTGAAGTAAATTGCACCTTATGGTGAACTGGAATGTATTGACAAGCGTTGAACCAGATTTTATAATAAATGAAAATAGATAATAAAAAAATAAAATATAAGGTATGCTTCTGTTTAGTAGTTAAAAGAGTATATTATTTATAAAAAGATATAAATAGTTGTCAAAATTGATTATAAGTAAGGAAAGGAGAAAGGGATGGATGAAAAAAGAAAAGAGTAAGTCCTTAAATTATCAGTGAGAGTGAACTTGGATATACGGGATATAGATAATTTAAGGACGAAATCAGGTATAACATGGAATAAACAGATTTTTAATGATTAGGTATTTTGGAAAAAATGCAGAAAGGAATGGTAAAATATGAATAAATTAAAACAAAAACTTAGCTTTTTCCTGTTTTCGATAATTATGGTTTTATCAATCACAATGACTCCTCTGGCATGGGATTATAGTTTTTTTGAAGGCAAAACAGTTACAGCGGCAACAAATTACGAAACAGACAATTTTTATACTCCTGCAGGTACATATCATCCAGTTGTAGGTATTAAGAATGTGACAACAGAAGGCAAATTAATTGTAACATTTAGACAACGTTTAGCGAATGGTACATATGGTGGAAATATTGGTGAGATAAAAAATGTTTCAAAGTATACAACAGGACTTGTGTTTAAACATACATTAAATGCAAACTATCACAAGTTGTCTATAACTGGCAGGGAAACACTCAATATAGATATTAACTATGTAAGATTAGTGGTTTAAGTTTGTATGAAGTCATAAGAGAATCACACAATAATCTATATTGCTGTATTGTGTGATTCTTTTTTATCAGGAGAATTGTTATGGTAAGAAAGAGAAAAAAATTAATACTGCTGCTTATAGCTTTATTATCTGCCGTCGCAGCATTTTTTATCGTTACCCGCAAAATCAGCGAAAGTCATAAAAAAGAACATTCTATAATAAAAACAGAAGATTACAAATCTTATATCCAAAAATATGGAACAGGCGAAACATTACAATATTCTTATTTTACTGATAACAGCGGTATTACCAAAGAGAATCTTCTTTATATTATTTTAGAGGTAAATGACAAAGGCAGCTCCTCAAACCAGGAAACGGAAAGATATTATATCAAAGAGAAAGCTATTATTGAAAAAATTCTTCAAGCATTAAATGAAACAGACTATCATGTCAGCGGCATGGAGTTCCGCAATTCTAAATCTGACGATTATTCAAGCGCATGTCGTATCCGTTTTATCAGTAATAAAGAAAGTTCTCTGGATTGGTTTGGCTATTACACGCCGTCTGAAGATACCTTTATTTTTGCGGCAAGCCTTTTCAGCAGTAAAAACTTGTTTTATGGTGTGGAGGCGGAATGGATTGATAAATATTTTTCTTATGGTTTTTTTGCAGACCAGAAGATTATGCGGGTACTTACGGATATTGTAGAAAATGATATCCGGAAAATTACAATGCAGGAAGTAAGAGAGATTTTATCATCGAAAACGCCGCCGGAAATACAGGATTTTTATGGATATGTTCACACTCTGGTCAGCCGGCCTTCTCTGCTTTCCACAGAAACAAACTATTATGAATATCGTCTGGATATCGAAGGCGGGGAAGGATATCTTTTGGTTCGGAATAATGAATCAGGAACAGAAGACAGCATAAATCTGGATATTCTCAGTATTGATTTGTATCGCATGGACGGGACACTGCAGGAATTATTATATGAAAAAAAAGGAGGTTGAAATGGCTGGCTGGATTTTAAACCGGAAAAAGTACAAAGCGTTTTCCTTTTTGATCAGTGTTCTGATTTATACCGTGAATCTGGCGCTTATCAGTATTTGTATGAAATTTGGTGACTGTATTTTTGCGGGAATGCGTATGGACTGGTATGAACAGTCTGTACGGATTGCCTTACAGGATGATGTTTTCTTTCTGGATAAAACGGAGTTAATTCTAATTACGCTTATGATTGTATTCTTCTTTGTGATTGTATTCTCTGTTCTGGTCGTATGGGGCTACCGTAAACTGCAGCTTACAGGGGAAGTCAGCGAGACAGCCCAGTTTTTAATTCAGGGATATTCAAAAGGAAAGCTTTGGCAGGCGCTTGCAGGAGAGGCGGTGATTGATTTAGCCGCAAGTCTCCCGTTTGCCTTTCTATTTTCAGAAGTGATAATACAAAGATTATGCAGGCAATCCATGTTTCGTCTGATTCTTACTTTTTCAAAACAGAGCGTGGAAAAAGCTTTTGTTTATAAATTTCTGCCTTTTCTTTTACTGGCGGCAGTTTTTATGGTTCAGGCAGTATTTTTTCTGAGAAAATATTGTAAAAATGGATTATCAAAAATGTTGAGAGGTGTGTAATGTATCAAATAAAAGAATTGTTTTTTGCCGCCTTTCAAAATCAGAGGCGCAGGAAGAAGTACACAAGGACAGTATTTTTTTTGATGTTTCTTTCTATGGTAATTTGTATTGGGGTAAATTCTATCGTAATCTCCATTGACGGAAGTATTCGAAATGTGACAGATAAACCGCTTGGAAAATTGCTGCAGATTATAGACAATACGGAAGATAATTCCATGATAAATGTGCTCAGGGAAGAGCTTGGAGGGCTTGACAGGATAGGTAGTATCGGGCGGCTGATTCCATTTCTGGAAGTTACATGGTATGATACGGAGGATATTTTATACAGTGAAACCGTTAATGTCGATGTTGTTGCGTATTTTAGAGGAATGGACGAATATGGAATGTCGGGAAAATATTCTGATATTGCGTATGGAGAGGTTCTGATACCAGAGTATTTATATGGGCTGGGCGATTATGGACTTTATGAATATACTTCCGGTTCATTATTAATCGGAAAAGAAATAAAGATTAGTATACATAATAATAATAACGAAAAAGATTATTATCATATCTTGCGGATTGTTGGTACTTATGATAACATCAATTCGGACTGCATCAATAAGTTCTTTTTTATCAATGACCTTCAGGCAGATGAAATCTATACTCAGACAAATGAAGACATTGAAATAGATATTGAAAAAATGAAGGAATTGTTTAAGGAAGAACTGAAAAAAGACCCAAATATGATAGATGAGGATAATTATTATACAAAGCATTATATTGGTGTGTATGTAAAGAACCGAAGCGATGTGAAAGAGATACAGGAATTAATAGACGAAACAATCAATCAGCCAACTTTTATTATGCAGGTTCCAGATGAAAGCCTGCTGCAGTATTTTCAGATGATACTGGATATCTGCCGGATAGTTGTTCTTATGCTGCTTGCAGTAGCTTTTGCCAGCCTGGTGATTACTCTTCTTACTGAGATAAAGCAGCGGAATGGAGAAATAGCGGTTTATTTTGCTATGGGTTATTCATACAGAGGTATTATCCTCATGCTTGCGCTTGAAAAGGCAATTATGCTGTTTTGGGCAGGTCTGGCGGCTTTTTTGTTTACCGGAGCAGGAATACTTGGCGGCAATTATTTTATTCAGACCTGTCTGCCATTTTACAGAAGAACCATTGTGCTGTCATATGACTGGAGTATGGTAGGGAGTGCACTTCTGGTTCTTGTTGTCGCAGCGCTGGTAAGCCTTTTCTTTACAGCAATTCACATTAGAAAATTTAATCTTGCTGATGTCATGAAGAGCGAGTGGGTAAAAATGTAAACTGTCACAAAAACTAAAACAATCAGTCCTTGGCTGTCAGACAGTGAACCGGCAGCCAAGGGCTGATTGTTTTTTTCTTTTAAAATGCTTCTATATTTATCTGCTCCACTTTTTCAATATAAAACGGCAAATCAATCGAATTGCCAAACGCCTGAAATTTTTCCGGCGTGTCACTCACATAAAATTTATGCATTCTGCTGTCGGCAATGGTTTCCAGCGGTGATGTCAGATTGTTTGCAGAAAGCAGTTCTCTGAGGTTTAAGGCTGTCTCGTATGCCGGATTTATCAGATTCACACGCTCTCCCATAATTTTTTTAATCGTGCTTCGAAGAAGCGGATAATGCGTACATCCAAGTATCAGAGAATCTATGTTTTTATCATCAAATTCCGACAGATATCTTCTTGCCACTTCATCCGTCACCGTATCATGCAGCCAGCCTTCCTCCACAAGAGGAACAAACAGAGGGCAGGGCCTTCCGATTACGACTGCCTCTGCATCATATTCATGAATGACCTTTGTATAAATCTGACTGTGAATGGTTCCTTCGGTTCCAATTACTCCGATTCTTTTTGTATATGTATTTGCTACTGCCGTTTTTGCTCCCGATTTTACCACTCCAATAATCGGAAGCTCAAATTCATTTTGCAATTCATCGAGCGCCAGCGCGCTTGCAGTATTGCATGCAATAACAATCGCCTTGACCTTTCTTGTCTGCAAAAATCTTACAATCTGTCTTGAGTATTTTATAATGGTTCCTTTTGACTTGCTTCCATAAGGCACTCTCGCTGTGTCACCAAAATATACAATCGATTCATTTGGAAGCTGTCTGATAATTTCACGGGCAACCGTCAGCCCGCCCACGCCCGAATCAAAAATACCAATAGGTGCAAGATTTTCATCCGTGTTTATATTAATGTTCATAACCTGATAAACTCCCATCTTACATATTAATTAATTTCTTTCTCTAATCATACAATGTCATGCCAATATTTTCAATCCTAAAAATTGGAAACAGCCTGTATAAAATATTTTTTTGTGTCAATACTGTAGACAGGCGCCAAATATTAAGATTTAGGAGATTCAGTTATGAGAAAGGGAAAAACAATATTAGCAATACTGGCGTGTGTTGCAGGATTTATCTGTACATATTATTTCAGTGAGGAACCAAAAATAGATGAGATACAAAAGGAAATCGCAGAAAAGGTACTGAGATTTCATGTACTGGCAAACAGTGATTCAGACGAGGACCAGGAATTGAAACTGGAGGTAAAAAAAGCGGTGGTGGATTATCTTGATTCTTATCTGAATCAGGAAAACCTGACGCTTGAAGAAACAAAGACAATAGTAGAAACGAAAAAGGATGAAATAATACAGCTTGCAGAACAGGTAATCAGAGAAAACGGTTATGATTATTCCGTAAATGCAGAGCTGACTACAGATTATTTTCCAATCAAAACCTATGGAGATGTTACTCTGCCAGCGGGAGAATATGAAGCTTTTCGTATGAATATCGGAGAAGCGGAGGGAAAGAACTGGTGGTGTATTCTTTATCCACCTCTCTGTTTTGTAGATGCTTCCTATGGATATCTGCCGGATGATTCAAAAAAAATGTTGAAAAATGTACTGGATGAAGAATGTTTTCAGGCAGTGGCAAAGGGAAATACAGAGGGAAAAGTGGAAGTGCGGTTTAAACTGTGGGATATGCTGTGCGACTGTTTTTCAAAAAAATAAAAACAAACTCAGCTTGATTTCTCTCATTGTCTGGTGTATAGTAGACATATTACTCAGGTAGTTTATAATAAACTAAAGAGAGGGCTGATTGATTGAAAGTATTAAAAAGAGAAGTAAAAATACAGATAAAGGGTATCCAGCGAAATGAGGAAGCGGAGGAATCGATAGAAACAGCTGCATTTGGTGAATTTGACCAGACGGGTGAAAATTATTATCTGAAATATGAGGAGTTGTCAGAAGACGGCGAAATAACCAAAACACTGATAAAAATATATGATAAAAACATCGAAGTGATAAAGCGGGGAAGCATTGAATCCAAAATGGTATTTATTCCGAATACAGTGACAGAAACAGATTACAGCACATGCTATGGCGTACTGGCCATGTCAGTCAGCACTCTGCATACAGCATTTCGTATGGAAGAAAACAGTGTGACAGCTGAGATTGAATATATACTTTATCTAAATGGAACTATGGTATCCGTAAATTTTTTGAATATTGAAGCAGTTTTTTTAGAAAACTGTAATTGTTTTCCATAATAATTAAGGTGTCAAAGAGTTTATTTTTTCCTTATCTGGAATAAGATATTTTTGACGCTTTGATTTCATAAAGCAGAATGAAAAAGACAGAAATGGAGGAATGATTTATGTCAGCATTACATGTAACAGAAAATAATTTTAAAGAGGAGGTATTAAATTCCAAGCTTCCTGTACTGGTGGATTTCTGGTCCCCATCCTGTGGTCCATGTCTTCGCATTGCTCCTGTGATTGAGGAGTTATCCGAGGAGGTGTCAGAGGTAAAGTTTGCAAAGGTAAATGTAGGGGAAGAACCAAATCTGGCAGAAGAATATGGAATTATGTCCATACCGACACTTGTGCTTATCAAAGATGGAAAGGAACAAAAAAGAACCATCGGAGCTATTCCCAAGGAAATGATTCTGGAATTTATCAAATAATGCCGTCAGTGTTTGCCGTATTATCGGCTAAGGGCAGCTTATTGTTGATTGTCTGATAAGGGAAGAAAATTATGTATGATATTATTATTGTAGGCGCAGGACCTGCCGGTCTGTCAGCAGCAGTCTATGGTCTGCGCGCTGGAAAGAGTGTACTTTTGCTTGAAAAGGAAAGCTATGGAGGGCAGATTATAAACACTCCTGAAATAGAAAACTATCCGGGGATAAAAAAGATATCAGGTTATGAGTTTGCTGAAAATCTTTATCAGCAGGCGGTGGATTTGGGCGCCAAGCTTCTTTATGAGGCTGTGACAGCTATAGAGACAGAGAAAGAAATCAAAAAAGTTCTGACGGCTGAAAATGAATATTTATGTAAAGCAGTTATTCTCGCAACAGGAGCAAGACACAGAAGGCTTGGTATTGAACGGGAAGAAGAGTTTGCAGGCAGAGGAGTGTCATACTGTGCGACCTGTGACGGCATGTTTTTCAAGGGAAAGGATGTCGCTGTAGCGGGAGGTGGAAATACGGCGCTTCAAGATGCACTGTTTTTGTCAAACTACTGTAAAAAGGTTTATCTGATACACCGCAGAGAGGAATTTCGCGGAGAGAAAAGACTGGCAGATGCGTTAAGAGAAAAAGAGAACGTTGAGTTTGTATTGAACTGTCAGGTAACAGCGCTTAATGGAGAGAATACCTTAACTTCAGTAACAGTGAGAGATAAAAATACGGAAAAGGAAAAAGAGCTTTTTGTAAACGGGATTTTTATCGCTGTCGGACAGGAGCCTCAGAGTCAGATTGTGCAAAACCTGATTGATACAGATAAAGGCGGATATATTATATCGGGAGAGGACTGTGATACAAACTGCTCCGGTGTATTTACAGCGGGAGACTGCCGGACAAAATCAATCCGACAGCTTGCTACTGCCGTTTCAGACGGAGCAGTAGCGGCATTGAAAGCATGTGAATATATGGAGACGTGTTGAGGTATATGATATATTATTTTTGTCCTCTGCGAAATTGAGTAGGGGTCATATTTGTTTTGATTTTAAATAAATTGGAAAAATAATGTTCGTCTGAAAAATTTAATAAAAATGCAATTTCGCTTATTGTCATTGCAGTTCCATGTAGAAGAGATTTGGCAGTACTGATTTTAGTGTCTAAAATATATGCATATACAGTAGTGCCAAATTCTTTTTTAAATATTCGATTTAGCTGTGATACGGATATGTTTATATATTGAGAGACCTCTTCCACAGTCAGTTTTTTATAGATATTTATATCACAATAATTTTTTGCTTTTATTGCCTGTTTATCATAAGGAGTGACTTTTTCTCCATACCTTGAAAGTTTTTGAATAATTTTCAGAAAAACAACACTGCATTTGTCAAATAAATTTTTCGTATTTCTATCTCTCTGTTTGCAAATATGAAAAAAATATTCAAATAAATCAAATAAGTCTATTTTTTCAAACAAATATTTACCAGAAAGTCCATAACATTGAATCAGAGAATCACATAGAGAGCCATTTACATTCATCCATATTTTTTGAAAAGGTTCTTCTTTTGAGGAATAATAATGATGGCTGCTTCCTTTTGGCAGAAGATAAACATCGCCCTTGGAAGGAAAGAACGTTTTATTATCAATCTCTATATATCCCCTTCCTTCCATAACATATTCCAGTACATATACATCAGAGTTTTCCCGTTTTATCTCATACTTTATGTCAGGCAGTGTGATGCCTGCGAGTTCAACATAAAATGGATATTTTTTAATTTCTTTGTCAATAATAAAGCTTTCAATTAGTTCCATATGACGAAAATCCTCACTATGATAGTTAATTTCTTTATTTTATTTTATGAAATAATCTGTTAATATGCAAGTACAGTTTGAGTGTTTTTGAATTGAAAATATAAATAAATGGAAAGGAAAAAGGTGAAGTTATGGATTTTAGAATGGAGCATCCAAATCCTCAGTTTGAAAGAGAGAGTTGGATAAATTTAAACGGAAAATGGAGATTTGCATTTGACTTTGGAAAAAGCGGAATAGACAGAAAGATGTATCTGGCAGATGAAGATACAAAAAAGCTTTATGGACAGACAATTAATGTTCCGTTTTGTCCGGAAAGCAGGCTGAGTGGAGTGGAGTATAAGGACTTTATAGATGCTGTATGGTATCAGCGTGAATTTACACTAAAGCAGGAAGTGCTCAAGGGCAGAGTGCTGCTTCATTTTGGTGCAGTAGATTATAAAACACAGGTATTTATTAATGGGGAAAAAGCGGGAGAGCATATTGGAGGATATTCGTCGTTTTCCTTTGATATTACAGAATATGTAAAACAGGGAGAAAATACAGTTACAGTTTATGCGGAGGATAATATAAGAAGCGGTGTTCAGCCAAGAGGAAAGCAATCCGGCACTTATTTTTCACAGGGCTGTGATTATACAAGAACAACTGGCATCTGGCAAACAGTCTGGCTGGAGTTTGTGCCAAAATCTTATGTGAAAAATATTAAATATTATCCAGATATTCAAAAAAAATGTTTTTATATGGACTGTGAGGCAGAGGGAAAAGGAACACTCGAAGTAACTGCATATTATAATGGAACACAATGTGGAAGTATAAAAGAGGAGGTTTACAAAAGCAGTCATAAAATATGTCTGAATCTTGACGAGCTGCATTTATGGGAATGTGGAAACGGCAGACTTTATGATATTATAATTGAGTATAAGGGAAGCGATTTTTGTGATAAAATAAAAAGCTATGCAGGCATGCGTGAGGTCAGAACAGAAGGATATAGATTTTTGTTAAATGGAAAATCTGTATTTCAAAGAACTGTTCTGGACCAGGGATATTACAGAGACGGAATTTATACTGCTCCCTGTGAGAAGGACCTTCTGAGGGATATCAAACTTTCAAAGGCAATGGGGTTTAACGGTGCAAGACTCCATCAGAAAATTTTTGAGCCGCGTTTTTTGTACCATTGTGACAAAGAAGGGTATCTGGTATGGGGTGAGCATGGAAACTGGGGGCTCGATTTGTCAAATCCTGAAAGTTTTCTGCACTTTCTGCCGGAATGGCTTGAGGCGATAGAGAGAGATTTTAATCATCCTTCTATTATCGGCTGGTGTCCGTTTAACGAGACATGGGACTATAATGGAAAAAGGCAGAATCCACGGATTCTTGAAAATATTTATAAAATGACAAAAGCACTGGATGTTACAAGACCATGTATTGACACTTCGGGAAACTTTCATGTAAAAACAGATATTTATGATTTACATAATTACAGGCAGAATGTAGAGGAATTTTGCCAATGCTATAAGGAGTTTTCTGAAACAGGAGCATTTACAGAGGAGCATCCGGACAGGCAGCATTATACAAAGGGGCTTCCATTATTTATCAGTGAGTATGGGGGAATAAAATGGGATATCACATGTGAAAATAAAGAAGCATGGGGATATGGTGAAGCGCCAAAGACAGAAAAGGAATTTATAGAAAGATATAGAGGATTGACGGAATGTCTTCTCAACCATCCTTTTATTATGGGCTTCTGCTATACACAGCTTTATGATGTGGAACAGGAAACAAACGGTTTATATGATTATGACAGAAATCCAAAATTTGATGCAAAAATATTTTATGAAATAAATACCCAAAAGGCCGCGATTGAGGACTCGCAGAATCATCCGCATGGATGAAAGTAAAAGGCAGTTCCAATAGAGAGAAGAGTGTTGCAAAATAATTGAAGCTTTGGGATACAGATACAACATATATTTAAGTTATCTGTATTCTGAAGCTTCGATTATTTTGCAACATTTTCTGGATAGCTGATTTTACTGTATTTCATATCCTATATCAGTTGTATGATTTTACATAATTTTTTATTGCTTCAAAGCTTTCTTTACTAATCACATGTTCCATTCTGCAGGCATCTTCCACAGCGGTTTTCTCCGGTACGCCAAGATGTTTCAGCCATGAGGAAAGAAATTCATGTCTTTCATAAATCATTTCGGCAATTTCTTTTCCAGAATCTGTAAGATAAATATATCCGGCTTCAGTAACCGTAATGTGTTTTTTCTCTCTCAGATGTTTCATGGCGACACTGACACTCGGCTTTTTAAATCCAAGTTCAGTTGCAATATCAACAGAACGGACAACAGGAAGTTTTTTGCTTAAAATCAATATGGTTTCCAGATAATTTTCAGCGGATTCATTTGTGGCCATTGTATTTGTTCCCTCATAATCTTTCCCAATTTTTATGATGCCGCAGGCATTTTTACCTTCAGCATACATTTTATCACTTTTGTGATAAGAAATTCAAATTAAATACAGTATAGCATGGAAAGGAGGTTTTTTCAAATATAATCTGAAGGCTTTTTTCAATTTAACTTTTGCCAGTTATACAGGAGTTTTTCAAGCCTGTTATAATAACCCTTTTCAAAAAACAGATGACAGTCTGGTGATATTTCATAAGAAGAATCTTTCTGGTGTTCAAAAATTGTATGAAGCCCTTCTGTTTTTGCATTGCCAAGAAGCTTTTTTTCTTCCCTGACACTAAATATTGGACAGTCGGAAAATAGATTTCCATCAGCTGTCAGAAATATCCTCTCATAATTCAGAGAATTGGAGCTGTATTCTGCGGTTTTATATTTTGAATCAGGTATCTGATATTTTTTTAGTTTGGGCAGCAGAGAAATAATCTGATAAATATCCACTTCCATAATATGATTGGATTTTATATACTGACGAATAAATTCGAGCATGTAATCATAATATTCTTCTACTTTAAGACGGGCACTTCCTGCAGTTTTCATCCATCGGGAGGACTCGACAGTATGTACAAGATACATTTTGTCTACTCCCATTTCAGCCAAAAGCTGAGCTGTTGGAAGTATGGTTTTCATATTTTTTCTGTGAACATTTGTAACAGCATTTACTCGAAAATTGTTTTCCAGACATAATTGTATGGTTTGCAGTGTTTCTTTTTGTGCGCCTTTCTGATTGCGGAGCCAGTCATGACAGCCAATGCCGTCAAAGGAAATTTTTATCAGAGGATAACATCCGATATCCTTTAAACAATTCAGAGTGCTTTGACTGATAAATTGCCCGTTTGTGTGCAGTTCCTGTATCGTCATATTTCGACGGTAGATACTTTCGGCAATTTCAAAAAAGTATTTGTGCAGCAAAGGTTCACCGCCAGTAATAGCCAGTGTGTGGATTCCATATTTCTGAGCTTCATCAAGCAGTTTTTCAGCCTCATTCAATGTCCATTCTTTTGCTGATAAGGTATTATCTGCCGCATAGACACAATGTAGACAGTTATAATTGCATTTTTCTGTAATCGCCCATTCCAAAACAGGAGAATATTGATTTCTGCAAATATGTGATGTTTGTAGGGCGATATTATCATTTAAAATATATTTCATTGTTTCCCGTTATTATCTCCTTTTATTTTATTGTTTTATATTTTTATGTCGTTTTTGCACAACTGCTGTTTTTGAAATAATGTGGCCTCAATCCGTTAGATAGCAGACGCTTTATTTTTTGATAGTATCTATGTGAGTGAAATGTTTTAAAACAATCCCTTCTTTACTTTTAGGGGGGGGGTAGGAGGGTTTAACAGGATTTTTGTAATAAATTCTCTGTTTTTTACCACGAAGTCCGTTTGCCCATCATAGCGGGAAGCTGTTTTTATAATACTGGATACGCCCATACTGCGTCCGTTAGCGGATACAGGCAGCCCTTTGTGAAAAGTTATATTCTCAGAGCTGGTATTATAGCATTGAATAATAACTTTGTTTCCTTTTTTTGATATGCACAGGTGAATGTTCTGGACAGGCATTTTGGAATAAATGCAGCCGTGAATTGCATTTTCAAATATATTGGCAAGAATGGCAACCCAGTCAATATCGCGAATCATGATACCCTCCGGAAGTCTGACATTCATGCTTACGTTGATATTTTTACTTTTTGCCTGTCTGGCATAAACAGATAAAACACTGTTTACAGTTTTGTTTGCACAGACAGGATTTTCATTTTTGGCCGCAATATCTTCTCCATACTGTCTGATATAACTGGTCAGGTTTTCCATATCTCCTTTCTGGATAGATTCTTCAATCAGAAGGATATGATGCCGTATATCATGTCTTATTCTTGCAGCTTCTTTTTCGGATTCCTCCATCAGTTCAAGCTGTTGACGAAGAAGCTGGTCATTCAGTTTTAAAAGCTCTTTTTCTGATTGATAGAGATGTTCTTTGCCCAAATGAATATAAAGGTGAAGAATAGTATATTGAATAATACCTGCCATAAATAAAGTAAAAGCGGCACGAACCATATTAAATATGGAAAATCCCTGAAGATTTGGCCAGTAGGCTACAATAGCGCCAAGTAAAATAGAGATAAACAGTGTGATAGAGCTGAAGATATCCATTTCCTCTATCAAAAAATCCACACCGCCAAGAAATATTTTCCTCAGTTTTTTCCATGTAAAAATAAGAATCATTATTGTGCATAAAAATCTTACTAAAATATCTATCCATAAGTTTCCATGAAAGCACCAGTGTGCCACGTCTACTCCACAGAAGGTGGCTACGGAAAAGAAATAAAATCCGGCAGCCATTTTATAAATGGAGATATAGATGCTTTCTCTGCTTATCAGACTGCAGAAAATTCCGATAACAGGCAGGGAAGACAAAGGAGCTATTTTAATAAAGCTTTTATAGGACACGAGATACCAGATACT
This sequence comes from uncultured Lachnospiraceae bacterium, assembly GCA_910585215.1. GTDB lineage: Bacteria > Bacillota > Clostridia > Lachnospirales > Lachnospiraceae > CAG-303. Next base: position 23,716 of record CAJUDQ010000046.1, read on the forward strand.
GTAGCAGGTGATTAATAAAAAACCAAATATAATATAAATCCGCACAGTTTTTTTTATGGGAAATTTAGGGCGGTCAAGCATAAGAAAAAAAGACAGCATAAGTCCAGCACTTATGGTATTGCGCAGGAGTGCTATCCAAAAAGAACCTCCCAACATACTTTATTCCTCCTGTATGATTGTTTTATCTGTCTGAATAATATTAGGTCATCAAACAAAGTTTGATGACCTAAATCAGATGAAGTATACGGATGCATGTGCGAGTCATCAAACCTTGTTTGATGACATTGTACCAGAAAAATTTATTTTTGGAATCATTTCGACATACATCGCACTTTTTCGGGTACGCATCGACAAAACAATCATACAGGAGGTTTATTTAGTCTGTTTCACAATAATATTGAAAATATTTTTCACGCAAAGTTTGATAGGAGCCTCTGGGCAGAAACAGAACAGTTTCATTATCCATTTTCATTTCCTGAGCATTAAGACTTTTCAAATGTTCCAGATTAACAATATAGGAAATGCCAACTCTGACAAATTCATCATAACAGGACAGCATTTCCCAGATTTCTTTCATTGTCATGCGAAGAATAGATGTTGTTCCATCGGAAAGCTGAAGACATTGATTTTTTTTCTGAGCTTCACAGTATACAATATCATGAATCGCTATTCGGTGGATTTTTCCGTCTATTTTCAGAAGAAGATATTTTCTTCGTTCTTCTTCGAGTTCTTTCAAAAGCTTGTCCAGTATGGAAAACAGTTTTTTTTCCTGTATGGGCTTTACTAAATATTGAGAGGCTTCTACACCAAAGGCGTCAAGTGCATGTTCTTTTGATGTGGTAAGGAAAACAAGCCGACTGTTGTTTCCCATGGCACGCAGTTCTTTTGCAGCAGCAATTCCCAGTTTTTCAGGCATATAGATGTCTAACAGAAGTAAATCCGGCATATAATTTTCTTCACGGGTTACACGAAGAAGTTCATTTACACTTTTAAAGGATTCTATTTTGAAATCCATTTCCATATGATATTTTTGGTAGTTGTTTAACATTTTTTCTGTTTTGGCAAGTTCAGTTGTTTCATCGTCACATAATGCTATTTGATACATGAATTGTTCCTTCTTTCATTTTGTTAGGCAGTCAATGCCGATGATGGTTGTTTGTTCTGGACAATCAATACATGGGTTGGCTGCATGTCTTGCTAAGTATGCGTAAATTATTATACTTATTTTTGGGTGAAAATCAATACAAAGATAAATAATATGATAGGTTTTCTCAGAAGATAGAAAGAGGAAGCCGAAAGGTTTGCGATAAAGTGGTAAAGATTCCTTTGAGTTCTTGACTTCTAATAAAAGTTAGTATATACTAATTTCTGAAAACACAATTTTTTTATTTTGAAGAACTTTTCAGAAAGAGGAGGTGATTTTTATGCCATTGTCTATGCTAAATAATGGGGAGGAGAATGTGATTAAAAAAGTTGGAGGGAAAGAGGAGGTAAAAAAATTTTTGGAAGGGCTCGGCTTTGTAAAGGGAAGTGTGGTTACAGTGATTTCACAGACAGGGGGGAATATGATTGTGAGTGTAAAGGATACCAGAGTTGCGATTGGAAAGGATATGGCGAATAAGATTATGGTTTAGGGAAGGGGGATATGATTTAGTAAAGTGGAATTTCATTTTCTGTCGGACTTGTTTTTGTTTTATGTTATAACTTTTTTAAAACAAGTGACATTTTTATCTCTGTATGATAAAATGTTGTTGAAATAAAATAAAAAGGAGTTTCTATCATGGATTTAAAAGAAAAAATTGAAAAAGTAGTAGACAAAGTAAAGAGTGACAAAAATTTCAAAGACAAACTTATGAAGGACCCTGTCAATGCTTTGGAAGATGTTCTGGGGGTGGATTTGCCAAATGAGCAGATTGATAAAATTATAGATGGTGTAAAGGCAAAAATCACCAAGGATAAGGCAGAGGATTTAATGGAAAATGTAGGAGAAAAGCTGAGCGGTATTTTTAAAAAATAAGTTATTATTTTATGGAAAATGGTTTTGCCTCTTTTATCATCTGTTCTTGAAAACAGTTGTTGATGAATAAAGTTCAGGAGGATGACTGTAAATTTATCATATGGCAAATAGGCTGTTCTGAATAAATTACTATAATTTGCAGAAAATATAGTGAACTATATTTTTCGGGTCAGGACCCAAAAGGTGGTAATTATGGATTCTATTTGGACAGAAACAGCAGTACTTCCACATTTTAAATCATTGGAAGGCAATACAAAAACAGATGTACTTATTATTGGCGGAGGAATTGCCGGTTTGTTATGTGCGTATTTTTTACAGGAACGAGGTGTGGACTATCTTCTTGTCGAAGCGGACCATATCTGTTCAGGAATTACTAAAAATACAACCGCAAAAATCACATCACAGCATGGACTGATTTATCACAAGCTTTTGAAAAGTATAGGCTGTGAAAGGACTAAGCTGTATCTGCAGGCGAATGAGCAGGCAGTGCAGAAATATTATGAACTATGCAGAAATATTGACTGCGATTTTGAGACAAAAAATTCTTATGTTTATTCTCTAAATAACAGAAAAAAGATTGAAAAGGAAGCATACGCCCTGCGAAAAACAGGTTTTGATTTTGAGATAACCGACACAGGGGAGCTTCCATTTTCTATTGCAGGTGCAATTGGCTTTAAAAATCAGGAGATCGGAAGAGCGTCGTGTAGGGAAAGAGTGTGTCAGTACGTGTAGAT
>CAJUDQ010000047.1 GCA_910585215.1 uncultured Lachnospiraceae bacterium
AGTGTACAAGAACAGGGTGGCAGCTTCGCTGCCATGTCGCTTTGCGACACAGCCCTCTGGGGCTGCCATAACTTGTGAGTAGTAATGGAATGTATTCAATACAAAAGCAGACACGATGAAACAGTAAGAAATGTTTGTGAAAACTTTCAAAATCTCAATATGGGTATATTTGTCCATATTTTGAGTAGCAGGATATTTCATGTATGAACTAAATCAAGTCGGAGAAAAAAGTTATTATATAAATTGTCCCGCAAAAATCGGGATATATCTTGCTGGCAATACAGATGTGTATTTGATTGACAGCGGAAACGATAAAGAAGCAGGAAAGAAAGTTCGTAAAATTTTAGATGAAAAGGGCTGGAACCTTTTGGGGATTTTGAACACTCATTCCAATGCTGACCATATCGGGGGAAACCAGTATTTACAGCAACAGACAGGGTGCAAGGTTTTTTCAGGCGGCATGGAAAAAGCGTTTATTGAATTTCCTGTTTTAGAGCCTTCATTTTTGTATGGAGGGTATCCATGCAAGGATTTAAGACATAAGTTTTTACTTGCCAAATCAAGTATTGCGAAGGATTTTTCAGATGAAACCTTTCCGAAAGAAGTTGAAGTAATTCCGTTAAAAGGGCATTTTTTTGATATGGTGGGTTTTCGTACTCCTGACGATACGGTATTCCTTGCTGATTGTCTTTCCAGCAGGGATACTCTTGATAAATATCAAATTGGATTTGTTTATGATGTGGCGCAATATCTTGAAACGCTTGAAATGGTAAAATCAATAAAAGGAAAAATGTTTGTGCCGGCTCATGCGCCTGCAACTGATAATATTACAGAACTTGCAGATTATAATAGGAATAAAGTCCATGAAATTGCTGAAAAAATTTTGTCAGTATGCAGAGAACCCATCTGCTTTGAACAGATTCTGCAAAAATTGTTTTTCGACTATGGTTTGACAATGAATTTTGAACAATATGTACTTGTGGGAAGTACTATCCGTTCTTATCTTTCATGGCTGAAGGATAGCGACAAACTTGATGTTTCTTTTGAAGATAATATGCTGCTTTGGAATGTGGTGTAAAATCTGTAATTATGATTACAATAAATATAAGAGTAAAAGAATTTAATAAAAGTTTTTTAGTTGTATCTATGTCAGCAATGACAGAAACAAAATGTTTGACGGCAGAAAATTTAATTCTCTGCCGCTTTTTTTGTGTAAATGCCCATGATTAGCAAACTTGTGCATATTCATGTCAATATAATAAAATGATATTGGCCAAATAAATTTGTTTTGTGAAAAATTCAGCTTTAAAATTACTAGATAAAAATAAGAGTATAATTTTCTTGACTTTTAAATCTTACTATTGTAATATTTGAAGTAAATCTTACAATAGTAAGATTTAAAAATAATTCTAGCAGAAAAACAACAACACAAAAAATAGTAGCTAATTACATTCTGATTGTTAGTATGTTGAGGATGTAATTAGGAAGGAGGCAGTTATGTTATGTAAAAAGATAAACAGGTTTTGGAGAAATAATTTGACAAAAAGTAGAATATTATTGTTAGTTCTAGCTAGTATGGTGATATTTACGATAGGCGGATGTAGCTATAAATCACCAAAAGTATCAGATATTGAAATAACATCGATAAACAATGAAACTTGTCCATCCAATCAAAATAACTATATTGAGGCTGAAAACATAGCGGCAGTTTATCGTGATATTTACAATGAGGCAATAGAAACAAATACATTGGGCAGTCTTGAAATAATACGGCGTATTGTTGCCAGACTTGGAGAGAATGGATATGTGGCGATTGATAGTAAAAATCAGGTCAATATGTCACAGGCAGAGCAGACAGAAAAATTTTGTAAAGCAGTGGAGGAAAAGGAAAATGCACAGTTAACGATTGTAGAGATTATGGAGACAGGTTTTCGAAAATTTGACCTGAAAACAGACAATGGAAAGGTAAATATTATCAGAGAATATTATGAATATGATAGAAATGGAAATATTCAAAACAGAAATACAGCAAGCTATCCGGCTGATTTTTGGAAATACACAGAGGAAGGGTATTTAATTTTTGAAGGAAGCTGTTTTTTGGATGAGAATTTTGTGCTGACATTAAGCGATACACACGAGCATACAGTGTTACGGGTTTTGCCATTGGATGAAAAGTGTAGAGAATTGAACAGAAAGTATATATTGCCGGTTGGCTATATACAGAATAATATATTTCTTTGTAATTGGAGTGAAGAAGATTATGAAGGTTTGGATTTTTACGATATATTTGACAATTTTTATCCAATATTTTATGGGCAGCCTGTTCCTTATGCTGCGGATGAGAATTTAGGAGTCGGAAAAGTTTATCAGATACCAGAAAACATATTTGAAAATGTTATTATGACATATTTTCATATAGACACAGAAATACTCCGTTCAAAAACAAAATATATTCCAGAATACGCAGCATATGAATATAAACCACGAGGATTTTATGAGATTGAATATCCAGATATTCCATATCCGGAAGTAGTAAGTTATACAGAAAATCCGGATGGAACAATTACGCTTAGTGTCAATGCAGTATATCCGAAAGAAAATACTTCTAAATTATATTCACATAAAACGATAATTCGTCTCTTAGACGAGGATTATTTTCAATATGTGTCAAATCAGACGATTTCATTGGAAGATGCTTATAGTACATGGTGGCATTCTAATCGTTTGACAGAGGAAGAGTGGAACAAAATTTATGGAGGAAATCAATAGTGAAAAATATTAAATGGCGGTTAAAAAGTGGGGGAGTGTTTTTGGTAATATTATTTTTCGTTGTAATTGCTAGAAATTTTGTAACAATACGATGGAACAAAGGGAAAAAAGAGAATTCAGAGGCAGTTTGGGAACTGCCAACGGAACTATCAAGTAATAATATTATGGAAACAAATATAGGGGAAAGTGAAACGGAATTAGAATCCTCTTTGTGGTTTCTTCCGCAGGCAGAAGATTGCCTGATAACGGAATCAGAAAAAGAAGAATTAAATAATATGGCATTGACAGCCGCAGGACAGATAAAGGAGGTATATAAAGAAATAGAAATTACAGATAGCTTATCTTATGGGTCAAATATCAAAGATTTTACAAGGAATCAGCGCAGAGAAGCGGCTGCGCTTCTTGGAAATGCAGGATATGTCAGTGTTACAGACGATGTCAATATGAAAAATTATGAGAAAGTCGAAAATTTTTATTCTGCATATATAGAACAGAAGGAGGCAATGGTGACTATATTTAATGTAAATTTGGATGGACTTCTTAGCGTTATTACTTTTATATATAGAAATAACAGATTACAAACATATTATGTGGAAATTGGCTGGCAGAAGGGAGGAATACAAGAACTCAGAAATACTTTGGTTAGTGATATAGCCGAAATTAAGCTGACAGAAAAAGGTTATTTTATTTATGCATATAAAAGAGTGATACCTCATTCAAGTTTACGGCAATATTGGAGAATAAAGCCTCTTTCAGATAAATGCAGGGAATTAACGGCAAAATATATATATGGGTTAAGCTATGTAAATTACAATCTTCTTGTAACAAACTGGGACAGCAACAATGTGGAAGATATTTTAATGCCATGTATGTTTGAAGATATTTATCGAATTTGTACGGGGGAAAATCTAAAGGTAGAAAACTGGAAGATACCAGCAGAAACCTACGAAAAGATAATGACTACTTATTTTCCAGTATCAATAGAACAATTGAGGGAAAAGTGTCAATATGATAGGAATAGCAATAGTTACGAGTATGAAATGATATTGGCACGGCAATATCCGCCTTTTGGAGAAGTGGTTGATTATACAGAAAATCGGGATGGAACAATTACGCTTATTGTAGACGGCGTATGGGTTGATTATAATTCTGACTTTGCTTTTACCAATACAATTATAGTACAGCCTTTTGATAATGGTACATTTAGGTATTTATGTAATTACATAGAACAAAAAGAGCTGAAGCTGCCGCCGATAGCAGGAATTACTAATTAGAAGAATATTACAGAAAAAATAGTCAGGATAATAACATGATTTTTTGTTAGGTGTCTGATAAAGAAACGAAGTAATTGAACGATAACAAACGGGTAAAGGCCGGCTCTAAGCGGCTCTTTTCCCCGTTTGTTATTTCCAGATATTGAGTTCTGACAATATGGTTTTTGCGATTTCTGCTGCACTGCTTCCAGCAGCGTTGGAATCGCTTTGAATATTAGCGGCAAAGAAGTATGTATTATTATTGATTTCAAGGAAACCTATAAACCAGCCATTCACATCCTGGCCATCTACGCGTCCGGTTCCGGTTTTTCCATAGAAACTTTTATTTTCAGATGAGAACAGACAAATCGAATCTTTTATGGCATTTATATTTTCTGAAACAAAGTTAAAGCTGTTATTGTAGAAGTCTGTTAAAAGTTCAACTTGTTCAACCGGAGAAATTTTCAGGGATGATTGCAGCCAGTAAGAGGAAAGATTTGAATTTATATTCTCATTTCCATATCCAATTTTTCTAATATAATTTTGAATAACAGCAGTGCCGAGCTGTTTGTCTATTTGCTGAAAATACCAGTTTACGGAGTACTGCATTGCAGAATACAAATTTTGATTAGCTTTCCATGCATCGAATGGGTAGTCTGTTCCATTCCATATCATAAAAGAATCGCTGGGTGTAATAATGCCTTCTTCTAATCCAAACAATGCATTATATATCTTATAGGTAGAGTTTGGAGCTGTTCTTAAGGTGGCATGCTCCATATTATAAATGCGCCATGTATCGTTTTTTAAATCATATAGAACAAAGCTGCCTTCATATTCATCAAAATAGGAGGATAAATCAATTATGGAAATTTTTTCAGGGGGTATATTCCATTTATATTGGTTCTGTTGTACAGAATAAGTAGACAACATAGGAGTAATTCTCAAAAAGATAACAGCCATAATGCCAAAGGCAATCACCCCTTTTGATTTTCTGTAAACAGAAGGTTTTTTATAAGAAGAAATATTGATAATCCTTTTTTGCAATTGATTCATGTTTCCGCTGATTCCCGCAGCAAAAGGGAATGAGTTGAGTGAAATTTTTTCTGCAAAATTGATTAGTGTATTGCCATAGTCTTCATATTCGCTTTCCTTTAAAAGTTTCAGGACAGAAGTATCACAGGCAACTTCCCTGTCATCGCGCATTTCTTTCAGTGCGAACCATACCAAAGGATTGAACCAGTATAGTATGCCGGCAAGATTCATAAGATAGCCAGCAAGGGCATCCTTATGTTTATAATGCTGCAGTTCGTGTAATAACATATATCGCATATGCATAGGATTGAAATCTGATATCAAATGAATTGGCAGGTAAATACGCGGAATGAATAAGCCTATGATAATAGGAGCTTTCAAAAAAGCAGTGCTGTAAATAGGAACGTTTCTTTTTATTTTCATCTCGCTTAAACAGTTGTTGTATAATATGCGGACAGTCTCGTTTTGTAAAGAAAGCGAGGATTTCTTCAAAATATTTAGGTGCATTTTTGATTTTATTACCAATAAAAACATTGCAATAACGCCAATAAGCCATATTCCAAATAATATAAGCCCAACAATACATGGTGTTTTATTACTGACAGACAGTGCAAAGTCATTGATTTGTTTTGTTGAGACAGATATATTTATATTTGCAGCAGGTTTTATAATACTTGACGAAGCAGTATTTTTCAATTTGCCAAACCATGAGAAAATTTGAAAAAATTCAATCGGACGAAAAGGCATAAACGGAACCGCAAGAAGTCCAAGTAATAGAAACCATAAATTAAACTGCATCCGGTTGGTGAAATGATTTTTTAATACCCGTTTTGTTATAAGAAGTATGGCCGTTATAACACAAATGAAAATATTACATAAGAAAAACCGTATTCCAAAATCAGCCATGTCAAATCTCCTTGTTACCTGAGTTTTTTAAGAGAAGGGAACGGAGGGCGTCTATTTCTGATTTGGAAAGTTTATCATCTTCGATATAAGCTGAAAACATTGCTGTAATATCCCCGCCGTAATAGCGTTTAAGAAAAGAACGGCTTTCCTGTTTAATATATTCTTTTTGTTCTATCAAAGGAGTGTAGACGAATACTCTGCTTTGTTTTTCATAGGAAAGGGCCCCTTTTGTTACAAGCCTTTTTATTAAAGTCTGTATTGTTTTAGGACTCCATTTTGTAGTTTGTGTTAATTTATCTGTTATCTCATTCGTGTTGATTGGCGCATATTTCCATATGACTTTCATCACTTCAAATTCTGCTTCTGAAATTTGGGGTAATGCTTTCACTTTTAAACCTCCTTAAATCTTACGATTGTAATATATATTATAGTGTGAAAATCAGGAAATGTCAATTTTTTTGATAAATATTTCCCGCTGCTTTTGCTCTTATGAGCCAAAACAACGGGAAAGCTTTTATGCAGGATATTGATTATATTTCTGTTATACCTGCTTATTTTACATTATTTGAAAACCATTCCGAAATTTCAGGCGACATCTGATAATAGGACAGTGTATTATGAATATTAATCCAGCCATAGGAAGGATAATATTGTATTGCGAAACGCAAACCATCTTTGGTTTCAATTATTATATCTTTTCTGTCATCAGCGACGCGGGCATATGCTTCGCTTCCAATGTCGCCGCCTGTTTGTTCCAGATTTTTTAATTCGTCAGCGAATACTAAGTTGTGATAATCGTCGAAACAAAATGCGGTCAATACAGAAATTTTATTGAAGAAATCAGCTATCGCCGCGCTGTCTGTGATTGCTTTACCGTCCGGTTCCCATGTGTTGTCATTTTTTACAGGAGTGATACGGGCAATCTGGGAACTTTCATAAATACCATATACTTCAAATGCATCCTGAATTGGAAGAGACTCATTTGTTTTTACTAAATAATTGCAAAAAAGTGCAAAATAATATTTATCATCATTCTTAAAAATTCTAACAGCCTTATATGGAGCAGGTGAATATTCAAATAACTCTACATCTGTTTCAATATTAGCTGTAATATAATCGCTGCGCTCAGCATTGGGCGTTTTCTTCTGTAAATATGCGATATGGCGTCCAATCATATTTTCTGTGATTTCTTTTTTTAATCCTAGTTTTTCTATTATTTGCGAATCTTCAATCACTTCAAAATAAGCGCCTTCATATTCAATCATGATAACAGAATCAATGACAGTTTTATCATTTGGTTTTAGAAACAAATCCCCTGAAAACTGTATACCTATTGCAATCATAAGAGCAATACATGCTGCGGCTGCCACCCATTTGTACCATATTTTACTTGTTCTGTTTTTGGTTTTGTATTCATAGCTGACAGCTTCGTCTATATATTTAGGGTTGATATTTTCAATCGTTTCAGAAATTTTCTTTCTTTTCATAGAAACACCCCTTTCTTAATAAGATATTTTTTCAATTTTTCTCTTGTCCTAAAAAGCCGGACAGATATATTGTGGCTGCTGGTATGAAAGAGTTTCGCAAGGTCGTCGATAGAATCGCAGTACCAGTAGCGGCGGACAAACATAATTCTGTTTTCTTTATCAAGAGTTTCAAGAAAATCATTAATTATCTGCGCTGTTTCTTTGGCATTCCATTCATCTTCTACCGAAGCAGAAGAAGGAAAACAATTCTCCAGTTCATCCAAAGCTACGTCATAGATACTGTTTCTCTTTGAAGCGGTATTTGCGTGATACTTTTTAATGGCAAGATTGCGGACAATGCGGCAAACATAGCTTAATAACGGATTGGGGTTTTGAGGCGGTATTGTATTCCAAGTTCCGAGATATGTATCATTTACACATTCTTCCGTATCTTGTTTATTGTTCAGTATGTGAAAGGCAATTTTTGAGCATACGGCTCCATATTTATTTGATAGTTCCATGATTGCCTGTTCTGAGCGCTCAAAAAATAATTCAATAATTTTGTTATCGTCCAAACTGACCACCATCCTTTCTGCCTCAACTATATACTACGGTTTTGGCAGGAGATATCTCATATTTTTGGAAATTATATCAAAATTATGCGGTTTTTTCTATGATTCATATAAGATATCTCTATGTTTGGCTGATAAAACAAAGAGAATATAAATATGGATAATATAAAAAATGAAAATGGGATAAGAATATAAGATAAAAGGATTTTGTATTATTATTTTTTTAGAAAATGATTGAGAGATTTTTCTTGTCTTGATATAATGAAAAGGAAACTGATTTTAGAAAAAAATTAAAAATTTTAACCATATTAGGATTTTTAAAATAAAAAAAGAATTTTTGCAGTACTCAATCTTGGGATTGATAAGATTGTTAAAATAAAAAGAAAAACAAAGGAGACTGAAATGGCAGAATTGGAAAACAGCAAGGATTTAATTAGTGTATTATGGAGTGGGGCAGATATACTTCGCTCAAAAATGGATGCAAATGAATACAAAGATTATTTATTGGGAATTGTCTTTTACAAATATTTATCCGATTCTTTTTTGATTAAAGTTTATGATTTGATTTATGATAAAAAACCGGAATCGCTAAAAGCTGCATTGGAGGCATATAAAGAAGTATTAAAGGACGAAAGTGCAGAGGAATTAAAAGAACAGATAAAGGCAGAATGTCATTATATAATTGAACCAAAATTAACATATACATGCTTTGCAGATGCAGCAAGAAATAATTCATTTAATCGTGAACAGTTGCAAAAAGCGTTTCATAACATTGAACAAAGTGACCCGTTATTTGCGGATTTATTTACAGATATTGATTTGTATTCGAATCGTCTGGGAACAGGAGACCAGAAGCAGAGTGATACCATTTCAAGTCTGATTAAGGAAATTGACAAAGCCGATTTGTTAAATTCAGATTCCGATGTACTTGGAAATGCCTATGAATATTTGATTGGTCAGTTTGCCTCTGAAACAGGCAAGAAAGCAGGGGAGTTCTACACGCCGCAGGCTGTATCTAAAATTTTGACTAGAATTGCGATTGCCGGACAGGAAACAAAGAAAGGGTTATCTGTCTATGACCCGTGTATGGGGTCTGGTTCTCTTCTTTTAAATGCAAAGAACTATGCTATGGAACCAAGTTATATCAGATATTATGGACAGGAATTGATGACATCTACCTATAATCTTGCAAGAATGAATATGTTTTTGCATGGAATTGTACCGGAGAATCAAAATCTTCGCAATGGCGATACGCTTGACGGGGATTGGCCTACCGGAGAGGAGACAGATTTTGATATGGTTCTTATGAATCCGCCATATTCGGCAAAATGGAGCGCGGCGGCAGGGTTTTTACAGGATGAGAGATTTAGTGATTATGGAGTATTGGCGCCTAAGTCAAAGGCGGATTATTCATTTTTACTGCATGGCTTGTATCATTTGAAAAGCAATGGTACTATGGCTATCGTATTGCCGCATGGCGTTTTGTTCAGAGGCGCGGCGGAAGGGAAAATAAGAGAAAAGCTGCTTCGTTCAGGTAATATTTATGCGGTAATTGGGCTGCCCGCAAATCTGTTTTATAATACGTCTATTCCTACCTGTATTGTTGTGTTGAAGAAACATAGAGAGGGAAGGGATGTATTATTTATAGATGCATCTCGAAAGTTTGATAAGGGTAAGAAGCAGAATACCATGACTGACGAACATATAAATTCGGTGATTGATTTATATAATAAAAGGGAAACAGTAGAGAAAGAATCTTTTCTTGCAAGTTTTGAAGAAATAGAGAAGAATGATTTTAATCTTAATATTCCAAGATATGTAGATAATTTTGAGAAAGAAGAAGAGATAGATTTGAATGTTGTTTTAGCGAATATGAGAAAGACCGATGAAGAACTGGAACAGGTTCAGGGAGAATTTTTATCACTTCTTAAAGAGTTAACTTCTTCGGATGAAGATATTATGGCATCGTTAAATAATTTTATTGGAATGATTGAGAGGTGATTGAGATGAAAAGTCCAAAGGTTCGATTTAGAGGGTATACAGATGATTGGGAAGAACGGAAGTTGGGAGATATTGCTGAGTTTAGTAAAGGAAGAGGCTATTCAAAAAGCGATTTAACTGATGTTGGAATATCTATTATTTTATATGGAAGATTATATACAAAATATGAAACAAGTATTAGTGAAGTAGATACTTTTGTTACACCTAAAAATGGTTCAGTTTATAGTAAAGGAGGCGAAGTAATCCTACCTGCTTCTGGCGAAACTGCTAAAGATATTGCAAGAGCTGCAACCGTTAAAAATGCTGGAGTTTTGCTAGGAGGAGATTTAAATATTGTAACACCAGATAGTACTATTAATTCTGTATTTTTAGCATTATCAATTTCTAATGGGACATCGCAAAAAGAACTTGTAAAAAAAGCTCAGGGAAATTCAGTGGTTCATATCCATAATGAAGAAATAAAAGCACTTACTATACCTTTTCCAAGCAGAATAGAACAGAATAGAATTGCTAACTACTTTTCTAACTTAGACAATCTTATCACTCTTCACCAGCGAAAGTGTGAAGAGATAAAAATACTAAAAAAATATATGCTTCAAAAAATGTTTCCACAGAATGGAATGAATGTTCCAGAGATTAGATTTGATGGCTTTACTGATGCTTGGGAACAGCATAAGTTTGGTGATTTAGGTTTTGTTTCTATGTGTAAGAGGATTTTTAAAGAACAAACATCGCCAGAGGGAGATATTCCGTTTTACAAAATTGGAACATTTGGTGGTGAGCCAGACGCATTTATTTCAAGAGAATTGTATGAAGAATATAAGGGGAAATTCCAATATCCTGAAGTTGGAGATTTGTTAATTTCGGCATCTGGTACAATAGGAAGAATTGTTGAATATAACGGAGAGGATGCATATTTTCAAGATTCTAATATAGTATGGTTTAAACATGATAAGAAAGTTGATAATTCATTTTTGAAATGCATATATGCCTTTGTTAAATGGTCAGGGATAGAGGGAAGTACAATTAAGAGATTATATAATGATAACTTCCTAAAGACTGAGTTTTGGATGCCAATAGTGGAAGAACAAGCAAAAATTGGAGCATATTTCCGTAGCCTCGACAATATCATCACCCTTCACCAACAAAAGTGTGATGAATTGCAAAATATCAAAAAATTTATGTTACAAAATATGTTTGTTTAAACGCACCATTTATTTTCTACTTAAAATACCAAAAAATCAAATACTAACAGCAAAGGAGATAATAAAATGCCAGAATCAGAGTCAATAATAGAAAATAAACTGATTGAACAATTGGTTTATGGCGATTCTCAATGGACATACAGGAAAGATTTAAAAACAGAAGAGGATTTGTGGGCAAACTTTAAATATATCCTTGAACAGAATAATAAAGACAGATTAAATGGAGAACATCTTTCCGACACAGAATTTGAACAGGTAAAGAACCAATTGCAGTTTTCTTCCTTTTACAAGGCTGGCGAGTGGCTGGTTGGTGAGAATGGAAAAGTTCAAGTACATGTCCAGCGAGATACAGAGCGTCTGCATCTTGTAGTAATGAATCATGAACATATTGCAGGAGGCACCAGTGTGTATGAAGTTATCAATCAATACAAAGCATTAAAAACAGATGAAAACAGTAAGGCTCCGGCAAGAAACAGAAGATTTGACGTTACTCTTTTGATTAACGGACTTCCAATGATTCATATAGAATTAAAAAATAAACAACATTCTTATATGGACGGTTTTTGGCAGATAAAAAAATATATTGGAGAAGGTAAATTTACCGGAATATTTTCTGCCATTCAGATGTTTGTTATCAGTAATGGCGTAAACACAAAATATTTTGCCGCGGCAGGTGATACGGAATTAAAACCTGAATTTATAAGCGGGTGGCTGGATAAATATAATAATCCGGTATCAGACTACATTGATTTTGCGAAAAGTGTACTGCGTATACCACAAGCCCATGAAATGATTGCAAGATATACTGTATTGGATAAAGATGCCAAGCGACTGATATTACTTCGCCCATATCAGATACATGCGATAGAATCCATAAGAGAAGCATCAAAAACTGGCAAATCAGGTTTTGTATGGCATACCACCGGTTCGGGAAAAACATTAACTTCATATAAGGCAACAAGAAATCTTTTAATGGATATTCCTGCTATAAATAAGGCAATTTTTTTGATTGACAGAAAAGATTTGGATACACAGACCACAATGGCGTTTCAGGCTTATGCGAATCATGATTTGATTGATGTAGATGAAACAGAAAATGTGAACGATTTAAAAGACAAACTGAAATCAGATGACAGGCAGGTAATTGTAACTACAATTCAAAAACTGTACAGGCTGATTACCAAGAAATTAAAAGAAGGTACTCTCGAATATCACAAAATAAGAAATCTGAAAATCGCTTATGTTGTAGACGAGTGTCACAGGGCTGTAACTCCAAGTACAAAAAGAGAACTGGAAAAATTCTTTGGCAACTCATTGTGGTTTGGATTTACAGGTACTCCAAGATTTGGAGAAAATCCTTATCCGCAGTTGGGGGATTTGCCCCGTACTACAAAAGACCTGTATGGCGAGTGTCTGCACCAATATACAATACAACACGCAATTCATGACAAGGCTGTACTCGGATTTCAGGTGGAGCATAATGGTCCGAAAAATCTGGTTGATGAAACAGACGTCAGTACCTATGAAAATGAAACACATATGTTAAAAGTTTTGGATGTTATTTTAAATAAATCTTATTACAAATGGGGATTTCAAAATGGAAAAGGACAGACTTATGAGGGATTGCTTACTACAAGCTCGATTCAGCGGGCGCAGAAATATTATGAGTTATTGACAAAGGTAAAGAACGGCGAAACTTCACTTAAAATTGATAAGAAGGTGAAACAGGTTCTGCCGGATTTTCCTAAATTTGCGATTACATACTCCATATCTGAAAATGAAGAAAGTTCACAGGTAAATCAACAGAAAATGCAAAACTCACTGGATGATTATAACGGAATGTTTGGTACAACATATGAGATTTCCCAGATTCAGGGATATAATGCAAATTTAAATAAAAGGCTTGCCAGAAAAGATGCAAAATTTCAGAGCAGAAATGAACAGCTTGATTTGGTAATTGTTGTAGACCGTTTGCTGACTGGTTTTGATGCCCCATGCATGTCTACTGTTTATATTGACCGACAGCCAATGGGACCCCATGATTTGATTCAGACTTTTTCAAGAACAAATCGTATTTACAATAAAAATAAAGCCTATGGACAGATTGTTACATTTCAGGCGCCGATTCTTTTTAAGAAATGCGTGGATAAGGCAATAAAATTGTATTCTGCGGGAAGTACAAAAGATGCGCTTTTGGCTGAATGGGATGAAATGGAAACAGCGTTTAAAAAAGCTCTGGCAGCGCTTCGGGTTTCTGCACAGAGGCCTTCGGAGGTTTTGGGCATGTCTGTAAAAGAAAAACAGGTTTTTGCAAAAATATTCCAGACCTTTGATAAAACCTTTGCGCAGCTTAAATCATTTACCAATTATAACGACACAAAACTTTCAGAATATGGAATTACAGAAGAAGAGTATGAGAATTATGCAGGGCATTATCTGAATGTATTGGAAGAATTAAAAGCAGAAAAGCCGTATTCGGAAGATGACAGCGCAGAGATACCAGAAGTTGATTCGGATTATGAATTAATGGCATACAGCAATACAAAAATTGATTATGAGTATATTATCAATCTGATTCAAAATATTGTTACACCAAACGATGAGGAACCGGATAGAACGCCGGAGGAAAGGCAGAAGAAAATTGATGAGGTAAAACAGTATATAGAAGAGCTTCGTGAGGAAAATCCAAAAGTTGCAGATATTATGTCTGGTTTGATAAATGAAATTGAGATAGATGAAACTAAATATAAAGGTCAGTCAATTTTAAGTATTGTAGAAACTATGAAATATAATTGTATTGATAAAGTCATTACAGAGTTTTGCGTGATATGGCATGCATCCAAAGATGATGTAATGTATGCTGCAACACATTACCGAAATGGTAAAATTCCAAATGAAAGCGTAATTAAAATGAAAAGCAATTATGTAAGTTATAACACGGCGCAGGAGAAAGCATTGCCCAAGTTTAGATATTATACACAGTTGATAGAAGAGTTAAAAAAGACTTTGGATGAGGAAATCGAGCCGTTAATAAATCATTGACTGTTGAAGCAAGAAATCCCACTTCAAGCGAAGTTAAGAAGGGGAGTTTACTTGAATTACTATAAATCGTGGGTCAGCGACTATAAACCGAAGACAGGAAACACAAAACAAATGCAACAGGCAAAACTGATGATTGGGCAGAACAAAAAAGTGCAAAAATGATTTTATTTCATTGACGTAATTTTTTTATTTTGCTAGAATTTTAATCAGAGCAGGCGCCCGCTTAAAAAATAGTCGGAGGTTATAGCAAAGCACATGAAGAAAGAAATGTATCAACGTTATTTGGAAACCAGTGTTTACACAGATGTAGGGGATATATAAAGAATTTGTATTATCATTGCCAGATGATATCCCCTCTATAGGAATGTTGGTCTGTGACCAGATTACACATCCGTCGATGTATTTTACAGAGCCATCTCCTTATTTGGAAGATACGTATTATGGAAAATTTGCATCCTATCCAAAACATCGTTTTAAAAATGAAGATGAATTATATATTACTGCTGTTTCCATGATTGCCGGTATTTTGCGTTTAGATAAAACAGGATTTACAAAGAATCGGGATGTAACAAAAAGAATTACGGTATCCTGTCGACAGGCTTCTGTATTATTCAGTGCCATTTTAAAAGCAAAAGGAATCCCCTGCCGTTCAAGAGCCGGCTTTATGGATTTTGGCGATACGGGCGAGAGCTATATGGAACACTGGGTGAATGAATATTGGGATTTTAAGGAAAGCAGATGGATTTTGGCAGATGTCGACGGTTATTATGAATATGAACAGCGTTTTGGTTACAGCCAGTTTGATTTGCCACGTCGAAAGTTTGTGACTGCTTCAGAAGCATGGCTTGGTTTGAGAAAAAATACACTAAATAAAAAGTTGGAGGTATTTTCATTAAATCCGCTGGAAGGTGTGTGTGAATATCTGTTTATGGATTTTCATGCATTAATGAACAATGAAATCATGTGTTGCTGTAATATAAGGTAAGCCATCCTTTTTCACTTGCTCTATAACCACTTTGCCTGCTTCCGTGGCAATTCCTTTATGCCAGAATTCCTTGCGAAGTGCATATCCAAAATCATGATGTTCTTCCATATCAACTTGTATGTAGCCAATAGGATAATTATCTTTTTTCAAACAGATTGCATAGGCATATGCCTGTGACTGGATATATTTTAAAGCGTATCTTTCCTCATAGAATTTCTTTGTTTCTTCCATGCTTTTTACCGGATACCAAGGCAAAAACTTATTGACATCCTCATCTTGAAGTATAAGGAATAGTGCTTCCATATCCTGTTCTGTAAATTTTCTTAAAATCAAACACTTTGTTTCTAATGTAGGTGTGTTCATCTGTTTTTCCTCCATTATTTGTAAATGTTTTCTCAGGGGTTCTGTGAAAGGCTCATATATAAAAGTGGATAGGAATTTCCCTGTTCATCGTGGTCGGTTCTTTTATAAACTTGAAAGCCCATATGTTCATAAAACCCTTTTGCCTGGGGATTTTGCTCATTCACAGCCAATTTTTTTATTGAGTAATGTTCTATTCCGTATTGAATCAGTTGTTTCCCTAATCCTTTTCCTCTTTCTTCCGGTGTTATAAACAGCATTTCCAAGCTTTCATTCTCAATTCCCATAAAGGCAACAGGAATGTTATTTTCATCTTTTGCTATCACAAGATTTTCGATATTAATTAACGCCTGTGGAACATATTCTCTAATGTTCATTATTTCGCTTTCGGACAAAAACAGGTGTGTTGTTCTTACAGACTGTTCCCATACTTTTAAAAGTGACTGTATTAAATGAGCAGGTTTTTCATAGGCTTCAATAATATTCATATACTTTCTCCTTCATATTTTTTATGAGATGTGTCAAAAACACTCGTGACTTTAGTCATGAGTGTTTTTGACACAAATTATCGTTTGCCAATTTGTTTCCTTTCTGCTATACTTATGCTAATGATAAGTAGATTGACAACTGGATATATGAGGTCGCACAGAAAAATCGTATGCGAAAACCAAGCTCTTTCTGTGCGTAAAATATCCAAGGTACTTTAGGTCATACATCTTCGATGTATAACATGAAATGGAGTATCATTTGTGCAAACCGCAGGAATTGCGGTTTATGTCATACATCTTCGATGTATGACTTGAGCTAGCCTGATAAATAAGATTTCGTTAGAAATCTGTTCCCAGGAATCTTGCGATTTTAGTCGTGAGAGGTTCAAGCTTTCTAAGTAAATTATATTCTATTCCTTCACCTGTTTAATGATAAGAACCTGACTATCATCCATCTTTATGGTTATACTTTTATTGTAATAGATTCTTGTTATTATGTCCACCTTTTTAGTATAGTTCCAATAAGAAATATTATTAGCAGAATCAAAATTAAATGTGTTGAGGATATGCAGAATCAGATTATTTCCATAATCAATTTATATGTGATTAACAGAAAATTTCCCTGTTTTAAGAGATACTCTGGAGCTGGTTTGAAAGAACCAAAAAATAAGAAAGAGCAGACTGCTTATTATGACTGAAAAAATGGCTTATCAAATTCGTAATCTTGAAATAAAGTTGGACAAAAATTATGTAGAAAAGGCTTGGGAATTGCTAAAGAAAGATGATAGATATCAATTGCTTTTAAATCAGCTAGATATTTATTCTAATGATGAGATAGCATTAAAATTGAGTATATTAGATACTGTTTATAAACCTTTGGCAGATCGTTCAAGAAGACACAAGAAATATCTTCCGATAGATAATATTGGTTATAATGAAAAACTTCTTGATAAACTGAAAAAAAAGAAATATTTTACAAGTGTTGAAAAAGAAGAATATGATGAAGAAGACACCTCTACTCATACAAAGAAACATATGCAAAGATTTGTTGTTTGGGTAAAACAAAAACAATAAGAATCAATAAATTTTAAGTTATTATGCTGCAAAGGAAGTGTTTATATGACAATAAGAGAATTAAAAGATTTGATTAACACAGGCGAAAAAATTGATATTGAATTTAAAGAATCAGAAAATAATTTAAATAAAGATATATATGAAACGGTATGTTCTTTTAATAATAGAAATGGAGGGCATTTGTGTCTTGGTATTGTAGATAACACAAGAGAAATAAAAGGCGTAAATCCAAATAAAATTGATAAAATGTTAAAGGATTTTACTACATCAATCAACAATGCTAACAAAATCAATCCGCCAATGTATCTTACTCCTGAAATATATGATATAGCTGGAAAGAAAATTATTTATATACGAGTTCCGGAAGGAACTCAACTCAGAAGGTTAAATGGGCGTATATGGGATAGAACCCATGAGGGCGATATTGATATTACGGATAATGCAGAATTAGTTTACAAAATGTACGCCAGAAAACAGAGTACTTATTTTGTAAATAAAGTTTATCCAAATTTGGGACTGAAATTTTTAGATTTTGATATAATTCGTAGGGCAAAGAGACTTGCAATATCCAGAGTAGATAATCATGTATGGACAGATATGAATGAAGAAGAAATTCTTAGAAGTTCAGGACTTATTTTGACAGACCCAGATACTGGACAGGAGGGCATTACTTTGGCAGCAATTTTATTATTTGGCAGGGATAGTACAATTATGTCAGTGCTTCCACAATATAAAACAGATGCCATTTTTCGTGTGAAAAACATAGACCGTTATGATGATAGAGAAGTGATTATTACAAATCTTATCGATAGCTATAGAAAATTAATGGATTTTGGTAAAAAGCATCTAAATGATACATTTGTACTTGACGGCGACCAAAGCGTAAGCGCAAGAGATAAAATTTTGAGAGAAATTATTTCAAATATCTTGGCACACAGAGATTATTCTAATGCATATGTGGCTCAGTTTGTAATTGAAAAGGACAAGGTATTTACCAAGAATAGTAATTTGCCACATGGTCATGGAGAATTACAGCTTAATAAATTTGAACCCTTTCCAAAGAATCCTCCGATTTCCAAAGTATTTAGAGAAATTGGTTATGCTGACGAATTAGGTTCAGGAATGCGAAATACAAATAAATATACTAAGCTTTATTCTGGTGAAACACCTATGTTTCTTGAAGATAATATATTTGAAATTATAATACCTATGGGTAAGGTTGCCGGTTTACAAATAGGACCAGATCAAAACAGCAAAGAAAACAGCAAAGAAAACAGCAAAGAAAACAGCAAAGAAAACAGCAAAGAAATTAATGGTAAGATTATAGATATTTTATTATCAAAACCAGAGATATCTGTAAAGGAGATTGCCGCAATATTAAATACAACTACTGGAAAAATACGATATTATATTGAAAATATGAAAAAAATCGGAAGATTAGAGCATATTGGTTCTACAAAAAAAGGAAAATGGATTGTACGCAAATAATGATTTAGTATCTTTAAAAACACTATACAGTAGATTTATCAAATACTTATTAGTTATCTCTGTTTTGATATTCAAAAGTATTCATATTGTAACTTTTCTGGCAGAAAATTGATTTTCCTGCCAGAAGTCTTGTTTTTTCTCAAAAATCTGCTACAATAATATAGGTTTTCTGCAAAAGGTTATGGGATGTCATATTAATACTACCTCCAAACATTCACTGTTCCCTTCCTTATGCAGGATACCCATTATATAATTGGAATTTTATCTAAATTTTATGTTTTTCAAAGTACTCTTAATAATATACGAACCATTAATAAACCTATAACGCTTGTTAAATAAAAACATTTTACAGTTACTTATTTATATTTATTTCTTCCGGTTATTTTATTTATCTTTGAATCCGGCAGAAAATGAAAAAATGGTGATATTATGAAAACTCGATTGCGGGAACAAAGACAATATATTTTAACAATTATATTTACGCTGATTGCCCTTATTTTTATTGTTGCATACAGCTTTTTATCCTTCTACATAAATGCGGTTTCCAGTCTGGAAGCTATGGGCGTAAGCAGTTTAAAGGAAGAAACGGAGCGTCTCAAAGGTTATCTGATAAAAGGAATGGACGTTTTACAGGTCACATCTATTACTGTAGAGTATATGATGCAGAACGGCGCTTCAGCAGAAGAAATCGAAGCCTTTCTGGTAGAAGAATCCGAGCGCTATAAAGAAGAAATCGATGTAAACTTTACCGGAATTTATGGTCTGTTTAATGGAAGTTATCTGGACGGAATCGGCTGGGTTCCAGATGACGACTATGAACCCAAAAAGCGGGAATGGTATCTCAAAGGAAAATCTGCACAGGGAAAGCCGACATTAGTTTCGCCTTATCTGGATGCTCAGACAAATACCATTATGATTTCTGTCAGTCAGCTTTTGTATGATGGAGAAAGTGTGATTTCATTAGATATTACTATGGATGAAATGCAGATAATTACAGAAGATATTCAGTTAAACGATATGGGTTATGGTTTTATTGTAGACAGTAATGGACTGGTCGTTGCTCATTATAATTAAAGATGAGAGAGGAAAAAATTACAAAGACGAAAATGAAACACAAAAGCTTTTAAAAAAGATTTATTCAGAAGAAAATACGAGTTTTCGTATGGAAATTCTGGGAGAAGACTGCACTGTTTTCAGAGAATGTATTATGGATGAATGGTATGTTGCCATGGTGGTCAGCAATACAAAGCTGTTTCATGAAATACATATTATCTTACTGCGCAATATTATTATTTCTGTCTGTGTTTTTATTCTGATCGTAGTCTTTTGTACCCTGTCTTTCCGAAAGATGCGTCTATCCATGAAGCTGGTAGAAGAAAGTCTTAAAAAAGTGGAAAAAATGAACAATACTCTTGTTCAGACTCTTGTCAAAACCATTGATGCAAAGGACCGTTATACAAACGGACATTCACAGCGTGTAGCAAAATATGCAGCGGAAATTGCAAAGCGGATGGGAAAGACAAAGGAGGAGCAAAACAATATCTATCATGCTGGTCTTCTTCATGATTTGGGAAAAATCCGCGTACCGGAAGAAGTAATTAACAAACCGGACAAGTTGACCGATGCAGAGTTTGAGCAGATTAAAGTACATCCTATTGCAAGTTATTACATATTAAAAGATATTTATGAAGACCCTTTGATTGCTCTGGGCGCCAAATACCATCATGAGCGTTATGACGGCAAAGGTTATCCGAATGGACTTCAGGGAGACAATATACCGGAAATTGCACGGATTATCGGTGTTGCCGATGCATACGACGCTATGGCCAGCAATCGAAGTTACCGCAAAGCGCTGCCTCAGGAAGTAGTACGCTCGGAAATCAAAAAAGGGAGGGGCGTACAATTTGATTCGAAAATTGCAGATATTATGTTAAGTATTATTGATGAAGACAAAGACTATTCTCTCAAGCAGTCGGAGTCCGGTCAGAAAAATATTCTGGTAGTAGATGATGAAGCTATGAATATCCAGATAATGGAATTTATTTTAAAAGATGAGCCATTGTACAGTGTATTCAGCGCTTCAGATGGAAAAAAAGCTTTGAAAATACTGGAAAACTATAAAATAGATTTAGTTTTTCTGGATGTAAATATGCCGGATATGAATGGATTTGAGGTGCTGAGGCGGATTCGGGAGAGATACTCTGTTCCTGTTATATTTATGACAGCAGACAGAGAGATTGAAACCATTCAGCGGGGCATGGGAATGGGAGCAGAGGATTATGTAACGAAGCCATTTCTGCCTCTGGTTGTGAAGGAAGTTCTTCGGAATATGCTTATGGAAAGAGAATAGAAGTAAGTACAATATGTACCATTTTCAATCTATCAATTTTAAAAATGTTTCATTTGTAAAGAAAAAAATCAGCAAACAAAGAATAATACGGAAAATGGGAGAAATAGATGAAAAAGAAAAGTATATTTAGACAGCTACTTTTTCCGATGATTGCGATTGTATGTGCATTGGCAGTCTGTCTGGCAGGAGTGAGTGCAGTTATTTTTATGAGAGCTTATGAAGATGAAATCTACAGCAGAGACAGGGAAAAGTCATTGCTTGTATCCAGTGATATTGCAACTTTTCTGGATGGAGCCTATGGAATTACAGAGGAGTTATCTTTGAATCCAAGTATTTTGACTATGAAAACAGAAATTCAGACGCCCATCCTTGAGGATTGTGTAAAAAGGAATCCTTATCTGGAGCTGCTTTATATTCAGGGAACAGACGGCATGCAGACGGGTCGTTCTTCTGGCGAGCTTGCAGACCGTTCGACCCGTTGGTGGTTTCAGCAGGTGACAAAAGAACAGAATGCTTTTATTTCCAAATCCTATTATTCTGTCAATACCGGTATGCCGTGTGCTTCCATTTTCTTTCCCATGTATCAGGATTCTGCACTGATTGGGATATTTGCAGTTGATTTAAAACTGAATTATCTGCAAAGTCTGATTGAAGAGTTTTCCGATATGGAAAATGGAGAATATTCTTTTGTAATAGACGGTGAGGGCGTTGTAGTTGCTCATCCTGACAGCACACAGATAGAGGAATTATATAATTATAAGCAGCTTACAAAAACTGTTTCCAAAAAAGATGCAAAAGGTCAGCCAATGTTGGATGAAAATGGCGGAATTGTCACACAGGAAGAAAGTATAACTATTTCGGAAGATTATCAGAAAATTATTTCTGATGTTATGGCGGGAAACTCTGGAAATCACAAAATCAAAAATGAGGGGGAATCCTATTTTGTAAGTTATGCTTCCATACCTTTAAAGGGTAAATCGGATTCATGGTCTATTGTAACGCTTCATAAGGAATCTCTGGCGATGGCAGTCGTATATCGGGTGCTTGCAATTGCATCTGTTGTCGCTCTGGTTATTATTGGGTTGGCCGTTTGTGTTATTGCACTGTTGGCAAGAAGGCTTACAAAGCCGATTATTGCTATTACAGATTTAATTAAAAATGCTTCCGATGGAGATTTTACCATACAGGCGGCAGAAGACAGTCAAAATGAAATCGGTACACTTTCAAAAAGTTTTAATAAAATGACAAAAAAGATATCCTCTATTTTGACCAATATTACTGCACTTACTGGAGAAGTAGTGCAAAGTTCCGGCCATTTAAGGCATATTGAGGAAGAAGCAGATGCTATCAGTCGGGCAGTCAGAGAAATTTCAGATGGTACGGAGGAACAGAACAGCAAAGTAAATCAGGTTGTTGTTCGAACAGAGAGACTGGAGCAAAATTTTGAACAGCTTCAGGAAAAAAGCAGTCTTCTGCTGACAAATGCGCAGGATACCATTCTTTCAGGTGAGGAAGGCATGCAAAGCGTTGCAGAATTGAAAAAACAAAATGAAACGGCATCGGAAAGAATGGCGGCATCCTTTGAAAAAATTCAGTTATTGGAAAAACAGTCTCAAAAAATTTCAGGAATTTTGGGCACGATTAATGAAATTTCTTCTCAGACAGAGCTGCTTGCTCTGAATGCTTCTATTGAAGCAGCCCGCGCAGGAGAGCACGGAAAAGGCTTTGCTATTGTAGCGGAATCTATTGGCAAACTTGCAGCTGATTCAACTGAGGCTACTTCAGAGATAGAAAAAATTATTGTTGAATTATGCAGGGATATTTCAGATACCGTTGAAAACATAGAAGAGGTTCGCGCTGGCGTTGATGAGCAGACACAGATGGCAAAAAAGGTTCAGGAAACCTTTTCTGATTTTCATATGCTGGCTGAAAGGACAAAGGAATCTGTCCGCAATATGGAAAAGCTGGTAGAAGAAATGCATGAAAGCAATCATCTTGTAGTACATGCAATAGAGAGAATACGGGATATTTCAGAAAATACAGCAAAGCTTACCGATAAGTCCGCAAATTCTTTAGAAGGGCAGCTGGATGCAATTCGAAATATAACGGGCCGTATTGACAATCTTTCTCTGGTTTCAACGGAAATAGAACAGGAAATGACAAAGTTTAAATTGGGAAAATAGTTTTATAAAAGAATGGGGCAAATAAAAAATAAATCTAAATTTGCTATATTTAAAACAGGACTGCTGCATTAAAAGTATGTATTTTTCTTAATGCAGCAGTTTTATTTTTATATTTTCTATAAATGAAGTACAAGTTTGGCAAAGTTTTTTACAGATATTTTTGAGAATCTTCAGGACTTAGATTATACTGTTCCTGAATCTTAACAAGGATTGTTTGTGTTGGGATACCTAAATTTTTTAATATAGAAACAGTTCCTTCGATTCCCTGTTCGATTCCCTGTTCGATTCCCTGCTTGATTCCTTCTTTTTTTATCGTTTTTGCTTCATATTCAAGAATTTTTCCACCCATAATTGCCTTCACTCCTTCCTTGACAGAATTGTACTTTATAGCGATATGTTCCAATACCTTGTTTGACATATCAATAATAGTGCATTTAATATATTCGCTAATAGTTCCCTTGTTTAAAAGTTCTTCCAGTTTATTTTTGATTTGCTCATATTCTTGCAGCAATACTCTTAGTTTCGTTTTGTCTTTTTCATATTCCTTGAATTGTGCTTCATGGGAAAAGATATAAAAGGGAATCAGAAACAGCAGGTTTTTTTCAAAGATTTCTTTTAAAGTATATTTTTGGGATTTTATCACAGGAATATTATATTCTACTGTTCCTCCCGGCGTTATCATTCTGATTTTCAGTGTATCAGGTGTCGATGTATGATGCCTCAAAAACAATACGGCAGAATGTGGGAGCGTCACTGTAAGAATATTTCCGTTAATTTTGCCTTCATCAAGGGCAATTTGCGTGTCATATTCAAAGAATCTGACCAACATACTGTTATCTGTACTGCTCTGACATTCCAGATGGTATTTTTTGGTCTTATTTCCTTCTATCTTAAAACTGGTGTCAGTAATCCGTTCCTCTTCATTTCCGCCTTGCTGGTTCAGAAAGTGTTCATTTGGCGAAAAGATAATTTTTTCCTGACCGGAATAATGTTCCCCAAAAACCTCATTTATTACGGGGATAATCAAAAATCTGCAATCATTCAGCAGCGTGCGAAACACATCGTCATAGGGTGTGTTTGTTGTCTTTACATTTTTCATCGGTATCGGTCTCCTTTTATTATATTTTACCATACTATATAAATTTACTCAATCACAAAATCTAAAAGATTGGTAATGGAGTAATAAGACATTCATTGTATTATTTCAGTGGTAAAATAACAAAAAAGGTTGCCCCGCCGCCTTCACTGTCTGACAGTCCGATTTCTGCCGGTAATAATTTTGCCAGTTCTTTTACTATGCTAAGTCCAAGTCCAAAATGAGATTTATCTGTATGAGATTTATCCGCGCAGTAAAAACGGTCAAAGATATAAGGTTTATCTTTTTCAGAAATTCCCTGTCCATGGTCAATAATGGACAGGGTAATATTTTTATTTGAAAGAACAGCTTTTATCTGAATGGTTGAGCTGGTTTTAGAATGTGCAACTGCGTTGTCCATGTAAATACTTAAAATCTGAAACAGATATTCTCTGTCTGTATATAATTCTGGAAATCGGATGTCCATAAAATCCGCTTCCAGAGAAATTTTATTTTTACTGCATACCGCTTCATATGTTTCATATAAAGTAATCAGTAGAGTATCTAAATTAACCAGACTTTTATTGGTCTTTCTGGTTCCGGCATCGGAGGATGCAAGAAACAGCATTTTTTTAATTAATTCTGACATTCGCAGGGTTTCTGTATCTATGATATTTACCGATTTTTGAACATCAAAAAAATTTTTGTTATCTGAACAATGGATACAGGAATTAATAATATCATTGATTTTATCATTATTTGCCAGAATAACCGCGAGAGGTGCTTTTAATTCGTGAGATGCAGAAGCAATAAAATTTTTCTGGCTTTTTAACATTTGTTCTGTTGGTTTTATGGCATGTTTTAATAAAAAACGACTGACCATTATAGTACAAAATAAAGAAAGAAACCAAATTATGATAAAAAACGGCAGTTGTTGTTTTATCAGAATCAAAATTGATTTTTGCTGCTGTAATAAAATCAACTGCCGGATAGTTCCATATTTATCAACAACAATAGAAATTATTCCAAAATATCTGTCATGCGGGCCGCCGCGAAAGGACAGAGTTGCTCCCTGTGCGGTAACAGGAGTTCGCTCTAATGTAATAACAGCTTCAAGCTTTATCTGTTCTTGAAATAAATTCAGTATTGTATCAGTATCTGTTGGAAAAGTTAAGTCGCTTTGATATATTTCATTTCCCTGCATATCCGTTAATAACGCAAAAATAGAATAATCAGTTTCGTAAGGTTGAAAAACTGTC
>CAJUDQ010000048.1 GCA_910585215.1 uncultured Lachnospiraceae bacterium
CTCTTCCGATCTATCGCAGATGATGAGGTAAAGGAACTGATTGCTGTAGCAAATAACCTTTCAGAGATACAAAAATTATTAAGAAACAGGTATCAGTTGGACAACTATACTGCAATTACCATAAAGCCACAGTAAGTACACAGGATATTTACAAAAGCAGCCGCATAAAATGTGCGGCTGCTTTACTTTTAAATATTTAGTTTCTTATACCAAATGTTTTTTGTGTTTTCTCCATCCAGTGATAAAACAGCTACATGCTGCTGATAGTCCCACAACTATCCAAAGTACTATAGAAGTATTATCTCCGGTTTTGATAGAATTTGTAGTTGTTTGATTTTTTACAGTAGTAGTTTCTTTATTGTTAGAAGTGCTTTCATCATTATCAGTTGATGAAGAAGTAGTTTCTTTATTTACAGTAGTAGTTTCTTTCTCCACTGCTATTTCCTTCCATGCCACAGAAATAGGCGATAAACTCATAACAGTACACTGAAGTCCTTCATCTGTTTTAATAACGGCCAATGTTTCGATATCACCAGCTTTATTATTGTCAAAATTATAAGTAAACATATGTGTTACTACAAAGTCATATCTGGTTCTATCTGTACCTTCCGGATATGGAATAGTTATAGTGAAACCTTCTTTTGGAAAATTCTCATGAGTAGTTATTTCCCATTTTCCATTTATATTCATCTGAAGCTGTACATCATAAACAGTCATATTTTTATTGGAATAGCCTTCTTTTTTTTCTATTTCTTGAATAAATGCACGCACGATTTCCTCCTTGGTAGAATATTTTTCCAATGTTTTTGGAATTTCGATAGTATCCTCAGAAATAACCACACGTGATTTTTCATTCACAAAAACTACTCTTTTATTTTCTTTATAGGTTTTTTCATTAAAAACTGTTTCTGCTGTATAGCTGGTTGCATTTTTTTCTGCTTTTATTGTCATGGCAGCTGAAACTGTATGTACATCTTTACACACCTTACAGCTAAAATCTGCCACAGCAGAACTGTAATCATCTGTCCACCTAAAAACAGGCTCCTCATAATTATGGCCGGTTGCAGGAATTACCTCTGTTTTTGTTTCATTGCATACTTTACAGGTAATGGTTTTTACACCATCTTCCTTACAGGTTGCTTCCTTTGTTATTTTTCCTTCATCCCAGTTATGGCCGGTTGCAGAAATTACCTCTGTTTTTGTTTCATTGCATACTTTACAGGTAATAGTCTTTATACCATCTTCCTCACAGGTTGCTTCCTTTGTTATTTTTCCTTCATCCCAGTTATGGCCAGTTGCAGGAATTACCTCCGTTTTTGTTTCATTGCATACTTTACAGGTAACGGTTTTTACACCATCTTCCTCACAGGTTGCTTCCTTTGTTATTTTTCCTTCATCCCAGTTATGGCCAGTTGCAGGAATTACCTCCGTTTTTGTTTCATTGCATACTTTACAGGTAACGGTTTTTACACCATCTTCCTCACAGGTTGCTTCCTTTGTTATTTTTCCTTCATCCCAGTTATGAGCGCATGTAGAAATTGCAAAATTTTTTGTAACTTCTCCCGAATAGTTTCCAATTCCTGTAACAATGACAGCCGCTTCTGTACCTGGCTCTATATTATTCTTATATGAAACTATATAATCCTTTCCTTTTTCCAGCATAGTTCCATTATATGTAACTGTTGGTTCGGGCGTAATTTCACTTCCACTGTAAACAAATGTTTCATTTGGTAAAACTACATTTGTATCTGTCAATGTAAATCCTGTTACATTTAAAGTAATTTGTGTAGTTTCTACTCCGGCCTTTGCTGTAAGAGTAGTTGTTCCCACTTTTTTACCCATGATTTTTCCATTTGATACTTCTGCAACTGTGGTATCTGCAACAGTCCATTCTGGTTCAATAATGACACCTGTAACTGTATTACCTTTTGGCCATGTTTCTGCTGTTACCATTTGTGTATGTACTTCCGGCACATCTATTACATCATTACATGCAACAGTATACACTGTTTCTTCTGTAGAAAGCGATTGAATATAGGAATTCAGTACACTTATTCGAGCCTTTGCTATTCCGTCTGTTATAACCTCTGTTTTTTGAGTAACAGCACTTCCCAACTCCATTGTCCAATAAGTAACTCCATTATAATATGCATAACCAATACCAATTGCTGTCATATCAGTACTAAGCATATTTCTTCTGTGTCCCTGACCTGCATAGTCATCCTCATCCTCACGCCATCCTAGAAACACTGCTTCTGGACTCGGATAGCCTGCTGCAATATTTTCTCCCTTTGCAGACTCTGGATATCCAGCCTCTGCAAAGGCCGTAAAACAACGTTCTCCATTTGTCCTCGTATGACTGTAATGCAGTGCAATTTCCGCTGCTCTTTGCATAGCAACTTCCTCCAGCGTATAGTCATATGTTAAAGCAGACAATTCATTTAGCTGATATATGGTTTTGGTTGTATTATCCTCATTCCAAAACCACGCATTTTCCCCGGTACGAAATTCATTTACCATATCAAAGATTGTTCTTGCCTGCTGCTGGCGATATTCCAGAGTAATTTCCACATCTACTGTTGTGTCTGCCACTTTACTGTTTTCACTCTGATCTGATGCCATACTTGGAATATAGAAAACCAACATTGAGCAAATCAAAACCCATGCAACAAAACATTTCTTTTTTTTCATAAACATTTCCTTTCTCTTAATATTTTACTGGTTATGCCAGTCAAATATTAAGCATTAAATTTTTGCAGCTATATAACAGTTTAAATTTGTTATATTACAGCTTTTTTAATAATAACACTTTAATTTCTATTTTTCAAGAGCTTATTCCCGTATCTGTCCATCTCCATAAATAACATATTTGCAGGTTGTAAGTTCTCGAAGCCCCATTGGTCCTCTCGCATGTAATTTTTGTGTACTGATGCCTATTTCTGCTCCAAACCCAAATTCATTTCCATCGGTAAACCTTGTCGATGCATTGACATATACACATGCGGCATCTACTTCATCCAAAAATCTGTTTGCATTGTGATAATCCTTTGTCACAATTGTTTCGCTATGTTTTGTATTATGTTTATTAATATGTTCAATTGCTTCATCAAGACTTCCAACTGTTTTTACTGAAATAATGTAATCCAGATATTCTGTATAAAAATCTTCCTCAGATGCCTCCTTCAGTTCAGGACATATCTTCATACACTCTTTATCTGCACGTATTTCAACTCCCTGTTCCTGAAGGGCTGCTGTCAGCATTGGCAGAAATTCCGATAAAATACTTTTGTGAATTACCAGCGATTCGCAGGTATTGCACACGCTGATTCTCTGAGTTTTTGCATTTACAATAATCTTTACTGCCATATCAAAATCAGCATTTTTATCCACATATACATGACAGTTTCCTGTACCTGTTTCAATCACCGGAATAGTACTGTTTTCCATGGTAGCTTTAATAAGTCCTGCACTTCCTCTTGGAATCAGAAGGTCAATATACTCATTCATTTTCATAAATTCTGCTGTAACATTACGGTCTGTAGATTCAATAAGCTGTATACAGTCAGGATTTATCTTTGCTGCTTCAAGTGCTTTTCTGACCACCTTTACAATTGCACGATTCGAATAAATGGCATCGCTTCCACCCTTTAAAATCACAACATTTCCTGATTTAAAACACAGTGCAAATGCATCAGAGGTAACATTTGGTCTTGCTTCATAAATCATACCTATGACACCAAGCGGAACTCGACGTTTGCCAATTATCATGCCATTTGGCCTTTTCGACATATCCAAAACTTCCCCTATCGGGTCCTGCAGTGCCGCCACATTTAAAATTCCATCTGCCATATCTCTGATTCTGTCCTCTGTCAGAGACAGCCGATCAATCAGACTTTTTTTCATTCCATTTTTTCTTCCATTTTCCACATCTGTCTGATTTGCTTCTAAAATTTCTGACGCGGCGGCCATTAAAGCTGCGGCAGCCTGCCTTAATGCATGATTTTTCTGATTCGTATTCAGTCGAATCATATCCTGCTTTGCAATAGCAGCCTTTTTTCCCATTTCTTCCAATATTTCGTTCATGTTCCTTTTCCTTTCTAAATAGTACATAACTGATTTATTCTGCTATTTCATATATCTGCTTTTCTGTAATTACTGCATCCAGCCGAATGTCATTTTTCTCATATTCAATATTATCAAATATCTGAAATTCAAACGCAATTCCTATCGTTTTTTGAAAATTGTGTTTTTTCAGATATCTATCATAAAATCCTTTTCCATATCCTACACGGTTTCCCTGTCTGTCAAAACCTACTCCCGGAACAAGAATGATTCCATCTTTGCTGTTATCTGCCTTTACACAGCTCTTTCGAGGTTCAAAAATTCCCTTATACCCTTCTTTTACTTCTTCCAGAGAATGAATATAATAAAAATCCATGGAATATCCATCATCTCCTACTTTTGGAAGAGCAACCTGTCTGTTTTTTGAAATCCAGTCGCATAAAAACTCTTTTGTATCTACCTCATGATTACAGGAAAAATATGCAAATAAATCAGTTGTTTTTTTTTCAATACCTGAAAGATAATTTCCTACATTGAAAAAAACTTGTCTGCTTAAAATTTTTACTTCTGTATCTGTTAGTTCACGTCTTTTTTGAAAAATTTCTTTTCTTATTTTCTTTTTTTCCATTTTTCCAGTTCCCTGCTTATTTCTTTTTTGATTTTAACTTTTCTATACTGCCGTCTGGATTTTGTACTTCCACATTATCCAGAATTCCTCTCAAATTATTATGCATTGCCTGCACATATTCCTTTCGAAGCTGTGCCTGTTCCATCGCTTCCTCATTTGTCAGACCTTCATTTTTTGATTTTCGATATAACTCATTAATTCTTGCAATTGTTTCATCTGTAACACTCATAATATCTTCCTTTCCTTTTTCTTTTAAATAAAATCCATAATTTGAAACTCTTTCTTTTTGTTTGCCGGAAAGAGTGTTCCCTTTTCTTCTCCATTTAAAATTTCCTCAATCACCGACACATGGTCACTGTTTGCAATCACCATATCCGTACCGGAAAATGTGGCGATTCTGGCAGCAGTCAGCTTTGTTGCCATTCCTCCTGTTCCCACATCTGTCGAAGTCGATTTTTTTCCCATCAGCATTAATTTATCATCAATATTTTTTACTACACTGATAAATTTCGCATTTGGATTTATATTCGGGTCATCTGTATATAATCCGTCAATATCAGACAAAAGAATCAAAAGGTCTGCATGAACCAATGAAGCAACAATCGCAGAAAGAGTATCATTGTCACCAAATTCAATTTCATAAGTAGCAATGGTATCATTCTCATTTACAATCGGAATCACTCCCAGATGAAACAATTCTTCAAAAGTGTTTACAGCATTTGGACGGCTCAGTTCATCGGTCATGGTAAACTTTGTCATCAATATTTGTGAGACATTCTGATTGTATTCACTGAACAGTTTCTGGTAAATCATCATAAGCCTTGCCTGCCCGATAGAAGCGCACGCCTGCTTTTGCGGAAGCGTCAGCTTTCCGGCTGGAAGTCCCATTCCATTTCTGCCGACAGACACCGCGCCTGAGGAAACCAGCACAACATCTTTTCCCATATTTTTCAAATTGGCCAATACCCGTACAAGCTGTTCCATCTTGCTGAAATTAACGCCGCCTGTCTCTCTGTGCGTCAAAGATGAAGAACCTATTTTTATTACAATTCTCTGTTTCTCTTTTAGTCTTTCTCTCTCGTTCATTTTAAATCCTTTCTAATGGGGCATATTCCCTTATAATTGCTTCAAATATTCGCAGTCCATCCATAGCGGCACTTGTAATGCCTCCTGCATATCCAGCTCCCTCTCCACATGGATAAAGCCCTGAAATTCCACGACTGAAAAACTGTTCATCCCTCTCAAGTCTGACTGGCGAAGATGTCCTTGACTCTACACCTGAAAGCAGCGCATCCCCTCTGTCAAAATCTGGAATCTGTCTGGCAAAACCATGTATTCCTTCTATCAGTTCTTGTGACAGCTCTTTTGGCAGAACATTTCTTAAATTTCCCATACAATACTTTCCTTTTATAGCAGGGTATATTTTACCAAACTTTTCAGTTCTTCTGTTTTGACAAAAATCATCAAACCGCTGCACGGGTATTGTTCCATTTCCCTCCAGAAATGCCAGTTTTTCGAGCTTTTGCTGAAATTTTATACCATCGAGAACTCCTTTTCCGTAATCATCTGGAGATATCGCTGCCACTATGGCACTGTTGCTGTTTCTTCCTGTTCTGTCACTGTAGCTCATACCGTTTACTGCCAGCTTTCCTTCTTCTGAAGACGCATTGACCACATAACCGCCTGGACACATACAAAAAGAATAAATTCCACGCTTTGACGTCTGATAGGTTACCTTATAATCAGCCGCCTCCAAAACTTCATGTATATCAGTTCCATACATGGCCCGATTTATCATTGTCTGAGGATGTTCCATGCGAAGTCCTACTGCAAAAGCCTTTGGGGACATCACAACTTCTCTCTGACGCAACACCTCAAAAGTATCCCGTGCACTGTGTCCTATTGCAAGCACCAGAATATTTGTTTCTATTTTTTCTGTCCGATTTTTTACAAATCCTGTCTCCAGTTTTTCTGTCCGATTTACCCAGACGCCTGTAATTCTTTTATTTCCGCCTGTTTCCTCCATACAAAAATCTGTCATTTTTGTATGAAAACAAATTGTTCCACCCAAACGACAGATTTCTTCCCGCATTCTTTTTACAATCTGTTTCAGCATATCCGTACCAATATGCGGTTTATTAATATAGCGGATTTCTTCTTTTGCACCAAATTTTATAAATGTTTCCAAAACCTCATGATTTCTGCCCGTCTTATCTTTTACCTGTGTATTTAATTTTCCATCAGAAAAAGTTCCTGCACCGCCTTCTCCAAACTGTACATTGGATTCCATATTCAGTTTTCCAGTTTCCCAGAACAAATTTACTGTCTCCTGCCGCCTGTCTACATCTTCTCCACGCTCTATGATTATGGGGTGATATCCATTTCTGGCAAGATAGTATCCACAAAAAAGCCCTGCCGGTCCCATTCCCACAATCACAGGAGCATGAGCAAGCTTTGTTTTTCCTGTAATTTCATAGTGATAATTTTGTTTTTGTATCAAACTGACCGTTTGTCCAAATACTTTTTTGCTGATTGAAAGTCCTTCACTCTCTATATCCACACTGTATACAAATCTGATATCCGGCTTATTTCTGGCATCAATAGACTTTTTTACAATCTGATACTTTATTACAGCATCTTTTCTCAAATTTAACAGTTTTCGTATTTTATCCTCCAGCGCTTTTTGGTCATGCTGAACTGGAAGTTTTATCTGATTGATTCTGATACATTGATTCTGCATGTTTTCATTCCCGATTCTATTCTTTTTTTATTGTATTTTTTTCTTTTTTCCATGAAGCTGCCTTTCCTGCAAGATATCCGCTTGCCCATGCAAATTGCAGGTTATAGCCTCCACATATTCCATCCACATCGACTGTTTCACCTGTTATGTATAAATTTTCTGTTTTTTTTGACATAAAATCATCCGTCAATTCTGCTGTATGGACTCCTCCTGCACAGACCTGTGCGTGCTTTATCTCATTTATTCCTGTTACTTTTACAGAAAATCGTTTAAAACAGTAGAGCAGATTTTTTTGCTCTCTGTCAGAAAGCTCCGATATCTTTCTGCTTTCTTTTATCCCTGCAAAAAGCAGCACTGCTTTGGCAAGCTTTGCATGAAAAATAAAAGAAAATACTTCCAAAATACTTCTGTTTTTATAAAGCTTTCTGCTGTTGTTTAATTCACCAAGCAGCATACCAAAATCATATTCTGGTAAAAAATCAATTTGGACAATTATTTTTTGTTTTTGAAGCAGCCCGTATCCGGCAAATCTGGATATCTGAAACACCGGTATTCCGGAAATTCCATAATCTGTAAGCTGCAGTTCTCCTGCCTCTTCTGCTATGACTTGTTCGTTTTCTCCTTGACATAAAGTTATTTTTGAATCTATCCGCACACCTGCTGCAGTCTGAAAAAACTGTTTGTTTTCGCATTTCAGACCCGTAAGAGCCGGAACAAGTGGAATAATTGTATGCCCTGCAGCCTTTGCAAGCTCTGTTCCTGTTACCTCACACCCAAATCCGCCGGCGGTACTTCCGGCGGCAAGAATCACCTTATCCGCCGTTTCCTGTGTTTCTTTTGTATTAGTTGTTTCCAGGCTGACATTTTTCTGATTTGAAGTTTTTATATTCCTGTTGTTCTGACTGATATTTTTCTGATTAATATTATTCTGCCAATTGTTATTTGACTGTATATTATTTCTGTAACTATTGTTTCTGTTTATATGATTTGATTGTATATATTTGATTATAAATTTGCCATCTTTTCTCTTTTTTAAAGAAACAACCATAGAGGCACACTGAATATTTACTCCAAGCTCTCTGCAGCGTTTCACAAGAAGCCCCGCCACTGTAGCTGCTTGTCCGGTCGAAGGATAAATATAGCCGTTTTTGTTCTTAAACATCAGTCCAAGACTGTGAAAAAATTCCAGCGTATCCTGATATCCAAATCTTTTGATTGTCTTTTTTATCAAAGCTGTATCCGCACTCCTGTAATATCGGTCAGACATCTCTGTGTTTGTAAGATTACATCTGCCGTTTCCTGTGGCATATAATTTTCCCGCCGGTTTTTCTCTTCCTTCCAGCACTGTTACCTCTGCACCGTTTTCAGCAGCTATGGCGGCAGCTGTCAGTCCCGAAGCGCCTCCTCCGATAACTATGATTTTCATCTTTTCTGCCCTTCTTTTCCACTTGTCATATCTTTTATTTGTAAATTTTCATTTATAAACTC
The DNA here is from genome assembly GCA_910585215.1 of uncultured Lachnospiraceae bacterium. Taxonomy (GTDB): domain Bacteria; phylum Bacillota; class Clostridia; order Lachnospirales; family Lachnospiraceae; genus CAG-303. Next base: position 8,919 of record CAJUDQ010000048.1, read on the forward strand.
TGCTTATAATTTCAAATGATAATTTCAGCTTGTAAATCCTTCAAGATAACGATATAATTCGCTGATATTTTTTACTCCTATCCCCTGAAGCAGCAATTCTTTGTCGTTTTCATCCAATTCTTCATCCTGAATACCTGTCTCAAGAAAAACAGTTGTCTTGTCCTGCTTATAGACAACAATGGCTCCATCTTCCAAAACCATATAATAATTATAGGGATTATCGTTTTCATACTTTTTTACTGTTTCACTGATAGTAACACTTTTTGTCACATCTTTCCGCAGTACAAGCATATCATGAGAAAAAGAAATCATGGAAATATTTTGAATCTCTTCTCCTTCCTCGCGAAACTGCTCATCATGGCTGGTAATATAATCAATCACTTCACTTTTTGACAAACCGATAAATTCTACAGGAATCGACATGGACTGTGTTTTTAGCGTGTCATTTTCCAGATTGTGGGATTCTACGATATATTCTGTATTTTTATCCAGAATTTCCTCATCTGTTTCTCCCTGCATGCTCCGCATACTTCTTGTCTCTATCTCTTCCTCGCTTTCTCCAATCTGACTTCCATAATGATATCCTGCAACATACAATCCTATCAGCAATAATGCCAGTCCAAAAAACCATGATACCTGTTTTATGACATCTTTCTTCATATCTACAACTCCATTTCTCCAGTGAAACCACCAGTCATATATATGAATTATCTGCCACATTTTCATTTTTATACGAGAATTTTATTTTATAATAAAATCAACTCATAAGCCCGAGTTTTTTTACAATTGGAATTAATTTATATCCTTTCGGAATCATTCGCAGCTCTTCTTCGTTTACAATATTAAACAAAAACAGAAGAATACCATAGAGAAGCACTGCAAAAATAATCGAAACCACCAGAGAAAAAGCAGCCGAACCTGTCATAAGAAAAAGCAGCTTATTCAGTCCATATGCGCCTGCTCCCATAATTCCGGCAGCAATTGTTGGAAGAAGAAATGTTTTTAAAATTTTCTGCCGGTATCCCAGATATTTTTTTATAGAGCATGCATTTAATATACATACCACCAGACCAAAAATAATATCCGCAAGTGCTACCCCGTAAACATTCAACTTCAGTACCGCAAGCAAAAATACAATAACAAAAAGATGAAGCACCAGAGAAATAGAGGAATTAATAACCGGCACCTTCATTTTATCTATTCCCTGAAGAATTGCATTGGTAATGGTAGAAAGTGAAAATACCACTACAGAAAAAAAGGAGAGACGCATAAGCAGTACACATTCTTCATACAAATCTGGAGACGGAAAAAGAACCTGTATTACAGGGCCTGCCAGAACAGAAAGTCCTACGCCACATGGTATGGCTATAATCATATTTAAACGTATTGTAGAATCTACCTTTTTTTTCAATTCTTTCTTTTTTCCAAGCATAAGAGAGGTAATCAGGCTTGGTATCATAGCCGAGGAAAATGCAGATGCAATCGCAATTGGAGCCGTTGTAAGCAGCCGGTATTTATTGCTGTAGATTCCCCAGTAACCATTGTAATCTGCCTCTCCCTGTCCGAATACATAAGTCATAATATTTCCATAAATACCACTGTCTATAATACTGCTGATATTATAGATTGTAGAGCTTAACAGAACCGGCAGAATTGTTACAGCCAGAACCTTTGACAGTGTAAGAAAGGATTCTCTTCTGCCTTTTTTATCTTTTCTGACTTTTTCCAGAAAAGGTCCTCTGTACATAAAATATACAAAAAACATAAACAGTAATGCTGCAAGTGCACCGCAGGCAGTACCAAGTGTTCCTCCTGCTGCACTGTAGGCAGTGGCCTGCCCTATTTTTTCTCCTGCCTTATACAAAGCCATAGCAGCAATAATACTAACTATTGCATTGACAATCTGTTCAAATATCTGAGAAACTGCAGTCGGAATCATTGTTCCAAGTCCCTGAAAAAAGCCCCGAAACACTCCCAATATGCACATAATAAACAATGTAGGTGCAAGCACCTTGATTGCAAGTGCTGCTGACGGAAACTTCCAGACATCCGCCAGCCAGTCCGCACCAAAATATACCCCTGCTGCAACAATTAATCCAAGAATTATCGACAGTATCATTGCGCCGATAAAGGCAAAATATGCGTTTCTCATTTGTCTCTTTGCAACCCTTGTAGATACGATTTTAGAAACCGCAAGAGGGAGACTTAAAGAGGAAATCAATAAAAATAATGAATATACATCATATGCCGTAGAATATGCGGATATTCCTGCGTTACCCAATATTTTATTCAGCCAGACTCTATATACCAGTCCGATAATCCTTACCAAAATACCTGCCATGGCAAGGATACTTCCCTGAATAATGAAATTTGACTTTTTCCTTTTTTTTGCCATTTCTTCCTCCGATGTCTTATCTGTAAATTTCCAGTCCGTTCAGTATTTCATCCTGCATTTTTTCCATGTGAATCCGTTCTTTTTCCTCCATATGGTCATAGCCAAAAAGATGAAGCATACTATGTGCTGTTAAAAATGCCAGCTCTCTTTTTTCCGAGTGTCCATACTCCCCCGCCTGTATCTGCACCTGTTCTGCCGATATCAGAATATCTCCAAGCATCAACTCTCCTGTATCACAGTCAAAACAGCCGATATTTTCTTCCAGTTCGAGAAACGAAAACTCTCCAGGAGTTTCATATTCCAACATTGGAAAAGATAAAACATCTGTCGGCTTGTCTATCTGCCGAAACTCCTTGTTGACGCTATGGATTTTTTTATTATCCACAAGCGTCACTTCCACTGTTGCCTCATAAGGACAGTGCACATAATCAAGACTGGCATTTACTACAGCTTCAATCACTTTCTGACAGTCAAATTCAAAATTTATATTTCCGTTATTTTCAAAAATTAAGCTCATGTTATTTCTTTTTATTTCCTCTTTCTGCGCAATGTTTTTTATAACGTTTTCAAATAAACCCCTTATAACGCTTCCTTAATAAGATTTTCCTGTAATCTCTCTTTTTGGCATTTTAACAATTGTATTTTTTCAAAAATACTTTTTTTATAAGATACAATTCTTCCAGAGAAATTCCGCTGTTACTCAAACTTGCATTATTTACTCTTGTGGAAAATACATTGTCAATAATTTTTTCCTCGGACATATCTTTTTTTGCCTCTCTCATATACTCCACAGAAGTCACAGTGGAATCTGCAAGCATGACAATTGCAGCCTCCTTTGAAGCCGGTTTTCTGTATTTGCCGCTACATTCCACAATAATCGACTTGATATTTTTTGGTATTCCATATTCATTTGCCACTCTCAGATAATCTCTGATATCCTTTGCATTCTCCAGTTTTCCAATATCATGCAGAAGTCCGGCCGCATAGGAAAGTCTGATATCAGCTCCAATAGATGCAGCAGCCGATTTTGCCAGATTTCCCACCTCTACACTGTGATAGTATAACGAAATAGACTTTTCTTTTATTTCCATCATGGGAATTGAATTTTCACTGGCAAACATTTTAATTCGAATAAAAAATACCCAGTATTTTACAAAGAAAATAACCAGCGAACATGCTGCTGCTACCATAAGTCCAATTGCTGCAAATTTATATTGAAATTTGTCATAAACGGTATTCGGGTCAAAATAGCGGTATAATCCGCATAAATAAAAGGTTCCTGCCCAGAAAATCAATGTGGAAACAAGAAATTTTTTTAAATTGTGAATCTGACTGGCAGACAGACATCCAAGCACCATAATCAGAAACGCAATATACATAAATTCTGCCAGATTTGTAAAAATCATCACATAGGTAGATACAATTACTGCAATACCTGTCAGCAGTCCAAGGCTTAAATCCTTTGCCAGCACCACAATCATCGGTATAAGATATAATGGTCTTAACTCATAATAATTCAACGGAAATATCATAAGAAAAAATGGTGCAAGCAATATAAAATGATAGAGATACACAGCCTGATTCAATTCCATTTTTTTATCCAGAAACAGTTTCAGCAACACCATATAAAAACTGAGCACCATGGTTACCACAATAATATAACGCTCTCTGGGCCAGATTAACTCATCTGTCTTGTATATTTTTGATGCAAAATAGCAGATAATAATGGTAAGTACCGCCATATATACATAAAGAATCTGTTTTTTATAAGCAGAAATTTTAAATTCTTTTGATTTCATGATATATCCTCCCGATTACCTTCTTTTGTAATTATTTCTGTTTTCTCTTGAATTTCTGGTTTCAAATTCCTCATATGCCTTTACAATGCGCTGTACCAGAGGATGTCTTACTACATCCTGATTCGACAGTCGGATAATATCAATATCATCAATTCCCTGCAGCACCTTAATAGCAATATCAAGACCGGAAACAGCACCTTTTGGCAGGTCCTTCTGTGTCAAATCACCTGTAATAACCACCTTGGAGCCAAAACCGATTCTGGTCAGAAACATTTTCATCTGTGCCGGTGTCGTATTCTGTGCCTCGTCCAATATAATAAATGCATTATCCAATGTCCTCCCTCTCATATAGGCAAGAGGTGCCACCTCTATCAATCCCTTTTCCGTGTTATGCAGATAGCTTTCCGCACCCATAATCTGATAAATTGCATCGTACAGTGGTCTTAGATACGGGTCTACCTTACTCTGCAAATCTCCCGGAAGAAATCCAAGATTTTCTCCAGCCTCAATTGCCGGTCTTGTCAAAATAATCCGGTTTACTTCGTCGTTTTTAAAAGCAGAAATCGCCATTGCCATTGCAAGATAGGTCTTTCCAGTTCCTGCCGGTCCCAGTCCAAAAACAATGGTATGATTGGATATGCTGTTGATATAACTCTTCTGTCCCATTGTTTTCGGTTTTATCGGTTTGCCGGCAATGGTCCGGCATATAATAGAATCCTCTAATTCAAGCATCTCCTCTGTATTGTCTGAAAAGGTAAGAGACAGAGCATAATCTACATTCTGCTCTGTAATGGTTTCGCCTCTTCCTGCCAGCTCTGCCAGTGTATTTACCACATTTACTGCCCTCTTTACAGAAGTTTCTCCCCCTATCACCCTCAGTTCATTTTCTCTGTACACAAAGGAAACATGCAGCGTTTTTTCAATTTTTTTCACATACTCATCAAATTTGCCAAACAGATTTGCCGCGGTTTCAGCTGACAAATCTATAATCTTTCCAATTTCACTCATAGCTTTCTCCTGTTTCTTCTGTCATTTCTGTTATTGGTTCATTTTCTGCAACGCGAAGCTGCCCGATATTTTCAATTACAGTAATCGTACCTCTGCTTTGACACATATCATTGTTCACCTCTATTGTAACATTATTTTCAACAATTTGAATAGTATTTTTTTCCAATTTTTCTAAAAAATATGATAATTTTTCTTCGCACAGCTTTACTGCCTGTTCCTCGGAATAAATATATTCTTTTTCTTCATAACTTTTATATGTGCTTTTTGTCAGAAAGACAGGCAAGTAAAAATCTCCATAAAGAGAGAGCTGTTTTTCCTCTGTAATCACATCGGTTTCTTCCTCCTCTTTATTATTGGTCAGTCTGTATATTTTATTTCCAATTCTGAAAGAAAATCGGTTTTTACTTTCATGATATTCTTTTTTTACATAATTCAGTGGAAGAGTATACTCATATTGATAAACTACCTTGCCATAAATATCCGCATCTGCCGTAAGATATTGTGTTCGTATTACCTCTGAGCTGTCATTGACCACATCATAACGGCCATAGACAAGAGTATCCCCCGCCTTTACCTCCAAGTCCGCCTTTACAGCAGGCGTTCCACTGCGTGTAATGATATCTGTAACCACAGCATCCTTTACGGCAACAATATCATATTCCACTCCTTCTACTGGCGCCGGTTCCTCTCCTCCTTCCTGTCGAAGTTCTTCTTCGTTTTCTTTAATATGTACAATTAATCTGGTTCCTGTCATTTCCACAGATACCCATGTGATATCAAAATAATGATTTCTGATTTCTTTTTCAATTTCATCACAATTCAATTTTGACTTTTTTATTCCGGGAGTAATGCTGTTTTCCTTTAAAAATTTTAAAATTTCATAATCGCTGTGAGAATAATTTCCATCTACCTGCATATCCCAGATAAACAGTGATAAAACATAAATAATCGCAAAGGAAGTCAAAAGACCTGCAACAAACATTTTTCTTTTCCTGTACTGATAGATCAGAAAGGGAAGTCCGTATTTTTCCTGTATTTTTGTTTTTACAGCAGTTTTTTTAATAATCGGTTTCAGCCTGAAAAAATCCTCCACGGATACGCACAAACTGTAATCACTGCTGTCTCTGATATCCCAGATATAAATATCAGAGCTTCTGCATAAATTAACAAATCGCTCTTTATTTTCACCCTGTATGCAAATTCTGACCACACCATAAACAAAACCTGTCGCTTTTTCCTTCATGCTGCTCCCTCCTGTGAAAGATTTTGCTGTCTAATAATAGCATATTTCATTGATAATGCCCTTTACAAGCATTTCTTCCTTTGAATAATATTCTATTACAAGCTTATTTCCGCATATTTTCAGTTTTGTATTTCTGCACTGGAGCTTTAAAACAGATTCTGTATACTCTATAATATAACGATAGTTTTCTATAAATATTCTGCTTTTTCCCGAAATTCTGACATTTACTTCCCCCATTACCAAATCTCTGGGAAGACCAAGACTGTCAGCGACATTTTTCTTTATATCATGACTCATAATAATCAACACATTTTATTATTATTCTATATATATGCAGAAATTTTTGAATTATTCAAGACCTGCAAGTCTGCAATATTGTACTTTGGAGGATTTATATAAAATTTACATAAAACGAAAAACAGCGGGCTACTTAAAAGTAGTCCGCTGGAGAAGCCTAATCTTAATTATATTTACGTTTTCTGGCTGCCTCTGATTTTTTCTTGCGCTTTACGCTTGGTTTTTCGTAATGTTCTCTTTTACGAATCTCCTGCTGAATACCAGCTTTCGCACAATTTCTTTTAAACCTGCGTAATGCACTATCTAAACTCTCGTTTTCTTTCACGATAACATTTGACATCTCTCACCTGACCTCCCTCCAGTTGTGGGATTGTGCACGATACAACTGATTGGGTATTGATTGCACAAATGTTATTATATCACAATCTCAAAATTCGTCAACTGTTTTTTCTATTTTTTTCTTATTTTCTTATGGAAGCTTTGCACCCCATGCAAGCTGATTACCACCACATAAAGTAAAGGTCAGTGTCTCTGCTCTGTCAGTTTCATTTGCCTGCTTTACAAATACTCCCTTATAGGTTACACCATCGATTACCATTTCAACATTGGAACCTGTTGTAGATTTCCATGTACCTGTTGCTCCACCGGAAATCGTTCCATCTGAGCTTAAAGTAATCTGTATTGCATCATAAATACCATTTGTCTTATCCACTGCAGAATTTGCCACAAATACCTTGTTCTGATACTGAATAGAGAAGTCGTAAGTTCCTGCAATTTCATCCGCTGTAAATCCTACCTCTGTCAATAATTCACCTGAATACTCATAAGGAGAAACTACCAGCCAGCCGTCTTCATTGACATACATCTGATGAACTTTTACCCAGAACTGCTCACCTGTATCAGAATATCTTGTATGATAAACCAGATAAATTTTGCCGTCATCATCTACAAATGCAGAATTATGTCCCTGAGCTGCCTCAACATGGGTTTCACTCTTTCCATACATTCTGACAGAGCTCATTGCTCTGATACCTCTGACAGAGTTATATTTTGTAGTTTTTGTATCTTTTTTCAAATCTATAAAACCGGCACTTGGGTCAAATCCAGTGTAAATAGCGCTGTTTCCTTTCTGGTCTACATATGGTCCGTTGATATTTTCAGAACGGAAAATTCTCATATTGTAACCGCCGCTTGTTTCAAGATTTCCAAGTGATACAAACAGATAATAATATTTGTCTGCCTTTAAAAGATATGGAGCCTCGCCGGAATTGTAATATCCTCCTGCAATCTTATAACCAAGATATGGGTCTACCTTATCCTTTTTATATTCACCATATTCATAGCTGTAATCTCTGAGACCGGTTTTTGTATCAAGTTTAATCTGGAAAATACCTGCTGACCATGAGCCATATGTCATCCAGAGATTGCCCTCATCATCATATTGTACATTTGGGTCAATACAATTTACGTTTGAAGTACCTGTTGTAACTGGGTCAGAAGTATATCTTGATGGAATAGCCTCATTTTGACCTAATTTCAGCACCTGTTTAATATCCGCATAATCTGCTCTTGATACTACCTCTGAATATGGGGAGAAAGTAACGGTCATTGTCATTTTTGCTTCTGCACCATCATATTCCACTGTCTTATCTGCTTTGATTGTAGAGGATTCTGCCGATGCCGACGCATCTGCACTGCCAAAGCATCCGGAAAAGATTACTTCATCCACATATGCATATGGTCCTTCGATTTTATCCGCTGTAAGCAATACAATCGCGGAATGCCATTCATTTCCATTGATACTCATATACATGCACCATTTTTTCATTTCATCATTCCAGATAACATCTGGTGCCCATATATTTGAACCAGTAGCTGAACGCAATTCGCTGTTCTCCGGAGTAATACAATAATTTTTCCAGATATCTCCAAAAAGAGTATTATAATCAGAAGTTACATTCATTGTGAAATTTTTCCACTTCATCAAATCGTCTGTTTTTGCAAAAGCAAGATGTGAACCGAAAATATAATATGTACCTGTCTCAGGGTCCTTAACGATAGAAGGGTCATGTACCCCGACAGAAGCAAAGTCAGAATTGGTAACTGCATATGCCGGTGTTGAGAATGCTGATGACATGCAGCCCGCCAAAAGAACACCTGCAAGCATGGCAGCACCTGTTTTCTTTCCTTTTTTGCCCTTAAGCATAAGTGCAACCACTAAAATTACAACTACTACAACCACTGCTACAACAATACCAATAATCAATCCAAGATTTACACTGCTGTGCTTATCGCCCTCTGTTGTAAATGTTTTTGTAATTGTTTCGCCAGCCTTAATGTGGCCAATTTCCCTTGCCGCCTTCAAATCTGTCGAATTTTTGTTATAATTTACGCCTTCTGGAAATTTGTAAGTTACATTCACCTTGTCAAGGTCATAATCATTTGTGTTTTTAAATGACATGGTATACTCGACAGCTTCTCCACTTTTATACTTGTCACTGTCTGTACTTACACTGATTTCAAGTCCTTTCATGGAGCTGAAACCGTCTTTTCTTACAACATTGTCGTCATCTGCTGCTATTGCTGCCAGAGCCATAGACAGCATCAGCATCATACATGCAAGAAAAGCAATCAGCTTTTTTGTTAATTTCTGCATAAAAACCTCCTAAAATTATTTGATTTGTCCCTTGAGGACATTGGAAGCCTCTTTCAGCGCCTCCCCGATAGCCTCTGGATTCTTTCCTCCAGCCTGAGCCATATTTGGACGTCCGCCCCCGCCTCCGCCAACTACAGCCGCTACCGCTTTTATAAGATTACCGGCATGCGCGCCCTTTTTCTGCGCCTCATCAGTAGCCATCGCCAAAAGATTTACTTTTGAATCTCCTTCTGCCGACGCAATCAAAACAACGCCTTCGCCTATCTTATTCTTTAACTGGTCGCCAAGATTTCTCAGACCGTTCATATCCACACCGTCCACTCTTGTCGCCAAAAGCTTAACCCCAGACACTTCGGCAATCTGATTTGTAATATCACCAAGACTTGCATTTGCAATCTGACTCTTCAGCTTTTCATTTTCACTGTGCAGCTTTCTCAAGTCTTCCTGCATGGCTTCAATCTTCTTCACAAGACCCGCTGTATCTGATTTGGCAGTTTTTGCCGCCTGATTAAGTTCTTTTTCAATCTCTGCATAGTACTTTAATACTCCCTGTGAGGTAAGTGCTTCAATTCTTCTTACACCTGCTGCAATACCTGCCTCGGATACAATCTTAAACATACCGATTGTCCCTGTATTGGATACATGTGTACCACCACACAGCTCTACAGAAAAATCTCCCATGGAAACCACTCTGACTGTCTCGCCATATTTTTCATCAAAAAGAGCCATAGCGCCAGTTCTTCTGGCCTCCTCCATGCTCATCTCTTCTGTGCGTACCTGCAGAGCATGTTCTATCTCTCTGTTTACAATTTCTTCTGTTTTTGCTATCTCTTCTGTTGTCATTGCTTCAAAATGAGAAAAATCAAATCGCAGTCTGTCCGGCGTTACCAGAGAACCTTTCTGCTGCACATGTGTACCAAGCACCATTCGCAGTGCCTTTTGAAGCAAATGTGTTGCACTGTGATTTTTACAGGTTCCATTTCTCAGTGTTTCATCTACCCGAAGCGAAACCACATCTCCCAGTTTAAACATGCCCTTTGTCACTTTTCCCACATGACCAATTTTGCCACCGGAAAGCTTTATTGTCTGTACTACCTCAAAGACAGACTCACCGGATGTAATTGTTCCAGTATCGCCTTCCTGTCCTCCCATTGTCGCATAAAAAGGAGTTTCCTTTACAATAAGGGTGCCTATATCACCATCTGCCAGCGCCTGTATCACTTCACTTTCATTTGTAAGCGCAACAATCTCAGACTCTGCCTGTAATGTATCATAACCGATAAATACAGAAGTTATCGCCGTATCAATCTCTTCATAGACAGTAGCGTCTGCTCCCATATAGTTTGTCTCTTTGCGTGCTCCTCGTGCTTTCTTGCGCTGTTCTTCCATGCATGCAAAGAACCCTTTCTCATCTAATGTCATACCCTTTTCTTCCAGAATTTCCATTGTAAGGTCAAGTGGAAATCCATAGGTATCATACAAACGGAATACATCTTCTCCAGGCAGTACACTCTTATCCTTCTCAGTCAAATCATTCATTAAATCCGAGAGAATCCCCAGTCCCAAATCAATTGTCTTATTAAATTTACTTTCTTCTTCTGTCAGCACCCTGAAAATAAATTCTTTCTTTTCTTCCAATTCAGGGTAACCATCCTTTGATTCCTGAATGACAACTGCACTCAATTTTGCAAGAAATGCTTCTTCTATACCAAGAAGCCTTCCATGTCTTGCCACACGCCGAATCAATCTGCGAAGCACATAGCCTCTGCCTTTATTTGTCGGCATGACACCGTCTGAAATCAAAAAAGTAGCAGAACGCATATGGTCTATAATCAATCGAACAGAAACATCCTTCTCTTTATCTGAGTGATATTCTATTCCTGCAATTTCACAGACTTTATCGCGAATTGCCTTCATTGTATCAAGGTCAAAGACAGAATCTACATCCTGTACTACCAGTCCAAGCCTTTCCAGTCCCATTCCGGTATCAATATTTTTCTGAACAAGCTCGGTATAATTTCCTTTCCCGTCTCCTTCAAACTGTGTGAATACATTATTCCACACTTCCATAAAACGGTCGCAGTCACACCCTACTTTACAATCCGGTCTGCCGCATCCGTATTTTTCTCCTCTGTCATAATAAATCTCTGAGCAGGGACCACAAGGACCTGCTCCATGTTCCCAGAAGTTATCACATTCCCCGTTTTCATTTGGATAAAATTTTGTAATTTTCTCCTTTGGAATCCCGATTTTTTTATGCCACAGCTCAAACGCCTCTTCATCTTCATAATAAACAGACGGATAAAGCTTTTCTTTCTCCAACCCAAGAACCTCTGTCAAAAATTCCCATGACCATGTAATCGCCTCTTCTTTAAAGTAATCTCCAAATGAAAAATTACCAAGCATCTCAAAAAAGGTAAGATGTCTCCCATCCTTGCCAATACTGTCAATATCCTCTGTACGAATAGCCTTCTGACAGGTAGTCACCCTTCTTCTCGGTGGTATTTCCTGTCCTGTAAAATATGGCTTCAACGGTGCCATTCCTGAATTAATCAGCAAAAGACTGTTATCGTTATGCGGTACTAAAGAAAAGCTGTTCATCTTTAAATGATTTTTGCTTTCAAAAAATTCAAGGTACATTCTTCTGAGTTCATTTACTCCGTATTTCTTCATGACTGCCTCCAAAATTTTGTTACATTGTCCTTAATTTTAACACAATTCTTTTTCATTTTCAATCATTATTTACAAAAACCTTTTCGTGCGAGTCACATACTCATTTGGTAATTTTTTCAAAAGACGATAACTTCCCCAACCTAAAAATAGAATTACTGAAATATCTGGAATCAATGCCCATGTTTGATTTAATGGCAAATACCAGCAAATAGCCAATGGAGCAAAACTTAAAGCCAGTACAAAAATAAGGATGAATCCTTTTTTTATATTATCCATGATAAAATATCCTTTCTTAAACTACTTATAAATAAACTATGTAGTAAATCGACATATTCTGTTACATGGATTCTTATAACATTTATTTGCAAAAAATAAATATTTTTTCCGCTTATATACTGTCAGGACTCCACAGACCGTTAGCAGAATAATTATATGAATACACTCTTTTTGCATAAATCGCAGCATATTTAAAATTATTTTCATATGCATAGTTAATCATTTTATGTACTGTTCCGCTGTCAAACGTATATATATGCCCGTCAGATACATTATAATATTCATCATATACACTGTGTGAAGCAACTACCAAAGCGGTATATGGAAATACTGTTTTTTCACACTTCATATATGCAGAAGAATCATCCTGTTTTTCACGTAATTCTGTCGTAGTACTTCCACCTAAAGCAGTTTTAAAATAAAATTCAAATACAGTATCCTTGTAATTTGATGCTGACACTGGAACAGTATAAAACATCATTAAAATTGTCAACACTATAATAGCTTTAGAAATATGTTTCCTTATTTTCATTTGCATTCCTCTTTTCTTAATTTTCTTCAAATACTTTACCAGAATGTGCCGTAAAGCCCCTAGCTTTAGCTATTGGGATATAAGGCACACCTGAAACTTGACAAAACACCACATATAAGCTATTCTATAACTACAGACAAGAACAAGTCTTTAAAACGCTAAGAGCGTAGTGGTCTGCGCTATATAAACAAACACATTTGTTCTTTGTAAATTGAATATAGGTGGTTGCATCTAAAAAACGATAGGTGCGTAAAATATTCATCGTCCAATAGAACTGAGATATGTGGTAACAGCATATCTGCCCAAGGAGCTATATGCTCTGCCTTGGGATGGGTGATGGCACACCCATAACTAGCACTACAACCTAACAGAAATGTACTGGTTAGCCGATACACTTCGGCAGGTAGCTAGAATCCCCTACCCTTTAGGCATGGGGAGTGTCAAA
>CAJUDQ010000049.1 GCA_910585215.1 uncultured Lachnospiraceae bacterium
ATACACGATGAAACAGTAAGAAATGTTTGTGAAAACTTTCAAAATCTCGATATGGTATATTTGTCCATATTTTGAGTAGCAGGCAGTATGAATCGTAAAATTATTGAATTAAAACAGCTGTCCAAAAATTTTGGAGAACAGCAGGTATTAAAAGGAATTGATTTAAATATTTATGAAAATGAATTTCTCACTCTTTTAGGGCCGTCAGGATGCGGAAAAACAACCACTCTTCGGATTATTGCAGGCTTTGATGAACCAAGTAGCGGAGAAGTGCTGTTTCACGGAACTGATATTTCAAAGGTCCCGGCATATAAAAGAGATGTAAATACAGTCTTTCAAAAGTATGCACTTTTTCCATTTTTAAATGTATACGACAATGTTGCATTTGGATTAAAAATCAAGAAAAAAGATAAAAAAACAATTGATGAAAAGGTAAAAAGCACTCTTAAGCTTGTCGGACTGGAAGGCTTTGAAAAGCGCGGAGTTACTCTTTTATCTGGCGGACAGCAGCAGAGAATCGCCATAGCAAGAGCGCTTGTGAACGAACCAAAGGTGCTTTTGCTGGATGAACCACTCGGCGCTCTTGACGCAAAACTTCGCAAAGAAATGCAGAGCGAGTTGAAAAAAATTCAGCAGGAAGTCGGTATTACTTTTATTTTTGTAACACATGACCAGGAAGAAGCATTGTCTATGTCAGATACAGTAGTTGTTATGAATGAGGGAATTATCCAGCAAATCGGTTCTCCTGTTGATATTTACAACGAGCCCGAAAACCGATTTGTTGCAGGCTTTATCGGAGAATCAAATATTATCGAACATGCTGTAATGAAACGAGATTTACTTGTCTCCTTTGACGGATTTGATTTTGAATGTGTCGATAAAGGCTTTAAGGATAATGAAGAAACAGAAGTTGTTTTAAGGCCCGAAGATATTGATATTGTAAATCCCGAAGGAAGCAAGATAAAGGGACAGGTAAAGTCCATTACTTTTAAGGGCGTACATTATGAAATTCAGGTAGAGACACAGTTTCGAAATTATCTGATTCATACTACCGATTATTTTGAACCGGGCCTGAATGTCGGTCTGTCCTTTGGACCGGAAGATATCCATGTAATGTACAAGATGATATAGAGAGGAAAAGAAACGTGAAACACTATACGAAACTGGTACGGCCATATCTGATATGGTCTCTGCTTATTATTGTAATACCACTTTTAATGATTGTGATCTATTCTGTTACTACTGGTGGCAACACTCTGGTCAATATACAGTTTACACTGGACAGCTTTAAAAAATTCGCAGAGCCTGTCTATCTTCAGGTATTTTTAAAATCCCTTCAGATAGGTTTAATTACGGTCGGCTTCTGCTTTTTTATCGGCTATTTTCTAGCCTATACAATTTGCAGATTCAGCGAACATGCTCAAAATTATATGATTTTGCTGGTAACTATTCCCATGTGGATTAATACACTTCTTCGTACTTATGCATGGATTGGCATTTTGTCAGACAATGGAATTTTAAATACAATACTGGAAAAACTGGGGTTTTCTTCTATCTCTTTTATGTATACGGACTTCGCTGTTACTCTGGGAATGGTCAGCGATTTTCTGCCGTTTATGGTGATTCCGATTTACACTTCTTTAAGCAAAATCGACCATTCTCTGATTGAGGCAGCACACGATTTGGGCGCCAATAATATACAGACCTTTTTTAAGGTAACCTTCAAACTGTCGATTCCGGGCGTGGTAAGCGGTATCATTACTACTTTTCTTTTGTCTGTGTCTACCTTTGTCATACCAAAGCTTCTGGGCGGCGGACAATATATGCTGATTGGAAATCTGATTGAAAGCCAGTTTATCTCTGTTGGCAACTGGAATTTTGGCAGTGCAATTTCTGTCATTCTTGCAGTGGTGATTCTTGTCGCAATCACAATTATGAGAAAAATAGACCCTGAAAAAACGGAGGATGAATAATGGAAGAAAGAATACTGCAAAAGAAGCATAAAATCGGCTCTGTATTGTATATTACACTGTGCTTTCTGTTTTTATACCTGCCTATACTGGTGACTATGATTTTTTCCTTTAACTCCTCGAAATCTCTGACAAGATTTCAGGGATTTTCCCTCACATGGTATGAACGACTGTTTACAGACAGTGAAATTATGGGAGCAGTTTATGTATCTATATCAATTGCACTGCTTGCAACAGTGATTTCTACAATTCTTGGTACAATCACTGCAATCGGATTGTCAAAAAGCAGAAAGATTATAAAGGAAATCATTATAAATGTAAATAATATCCCAATTATGAACCCTGATATTGTTACTGCAATCGGACTGATGATTTTATTTTCCTCACTGAAAATAGAAAAAGGATATCTGACCATGCTTCTGGCTCATGTCTGCTTTTGTACGCCCTATGTGATTACAAGCGTATATCCAAAGGTGCGGAATCTGGACCCCGCGCTTGCCAATGCCGCCATGGACCTTGGCGCAACACCGTTTCAGGCACTGACAAAGGTAATTCTTCCCATGATTAAGGAAGGGATTTTTGCAGGTGTGCTGCTGGCTTTTACAATGTCATTTGACGACTTTGTCGTGTCTTATTTTATTACTGGAAATGGCGTAAAAAATATTTCCATTGTGGTTTATAATATGACCAGACGTACAAATCCCACGATTAATGCCCTGTCTACAATCGTAATTCTTGTTATTATGATTACACTGGTAGTGGTAAATATTGTACCTGTAATAACCAAAAAACGTTCAAGGAAAAACCTTGAGCTGGAAAAGGAAGGCATTTTTATTTCCAAAAATAACCGCCTAAAGAAATATACCGGAATCGTTTCTGCTGTTGTTTTGATTGTTATAATCGTACTAACCAGCTATGCAGGAAACAGAGAAACACTGAAAATTTTTAATGCAGGGGAATATATTGACCCAGACCTTATTACTGAATTTGAAAAGGACTATAATTGCAGAATTATTTATGAAACTTTTGATTCAAATGAAAGTATGTATACAAAAATTATGAGTGGTGAAACATATGATATCATTGTTCCCTCCGACTATATGATTGAACGACTGATAAAGGAAAACCGACTGGCTGAAATTGACTGGGACAGACTGTCAAACAGAGATAATCTGAACAAGAATATTATGGGAATGGAATTTGATTCTGAAAACAAATATTCAGTTCCCTATTTTTACGGAACAGTCGGAATCCTTTATGACAAGACAGTGGTCAAAGAAGAGGATTTAAAAGATGGCTGGAATTTACTCAAAAATACTCGCTATAAAAACAACATTTATATGTATGATTCCGAAAGAGATGCGTTTATGATTGCATTAAAAGCACTGGGATATTCTATGAATACAGACAAAAAAGAGGAAATTGATGCAGCGTACAACTGGCTTATTGAACAACGTGTTACCATGAATCCTGTGGATGTCGGAGACGATGTGATTGACAATATGATTGCAGGAAACAAGGCACTGGCAGTTGTTTATTCAGGGGATGCGGCTTATATTATGGCAGAAAATCCAAATCTTGAATTTTTTAATCCCAATGAGGGGACAAATGAATGGTTTGACTGTATGGTCATTATGAACTCCTCTGAAAAGACAGCATTGGCACATAAATTTATTGATTTTATGCTGGATGTAGAACACGCAACAGCAAACTCTTCGTTTGTGGGATATACGTCACCAGTAGAGGGAGCTTATCAAAATATGATGGAAATGGATTATAAAGGAATCAGCTCTTATACACCGGTAATGGGACATGAAAAAAATGAGATTTTCAGATATCAAAGCGCTGAAACAAAAGGATATTTTGCAGATTTATGGACCAGAGTAAAGGCACATTAAAAAGAAAAATAATGATAATGTAAAATATTTTCTATAAACAAAATATATGTCAAAAAGCGAACCTTCTACCTGAGGTTCGCTTTTATTTATAAAATACTTATTTTTCCGATATGTCTTCTGAAATATGCTCTGACTCCTGTCTTGAAGGTAAAAAGTCGAGGGATTCAAATGCAAGGTCTTCGAACGAAACTGCACAAAAATGGACTGTATATCTTTTATATAAATACATGCAGGATATGCCAGCTATTATAATAATTACCCCATATAATATTTTCTTTTTCATAATTCCATGTCTTCTTTCTTCTATACTTTTATCGACATTGTTATTATATCTTTTTTTTCGTTTCTATTCAATATACAGAATATATAAAAAGTAAAATATTCTGTTTTCGAAATATTTCATTTTTATCATATTTTTAATATAACATATTAAATATTTCTAATATTTTCGATTAAAACTATATAGTATATGATATATACAACTTTGGAAAAGGAGAGATTGGAATGATTGATTATACACCATTTTGGGAAACACTAAAAAGACAGCATGAAAGCTGGTATACCATGACCCGAAATCATAATGTCGGATTCAGCACATTGCACAGATTGAAAAACAATAAAGACATATCTACAAAAACAATTAATGATTTGTGTAAAAAATTAAATTGCAGGGTGGAAGATATTGTTCGTTATATTCCCTCCGATACAGACCAGATACTATGAAAAAATTGGTACTTAGCCTATACTGCTTTCGTCACAAAAGAAGGCACTACACTAAGTACCAATTTTTTTATTTTATGAAATATCTCTATACTCATCTTCTGCTGTGGATATGCAATATACTTAACTTTAAATTATAAACTTTTTTATATCTTCTCATATAATATATCATATTTACCTATATATTGTCAATTGTTTTTTCTGTAGAAATAATTTGAATAATTTTTGTACTTTATCACACTGCTTTGTCACCTCGTTATTGACATACCGCGACTGATATGTTAAGATTACACCGTATTGCACAAGCAGTATCTATATGGTTTTTGCTGTGTTTTCACCAGAATAAAAACACAAAATAGTTCTAACAAATATATACTCCGGACAATCTAGTCCGTGACAAAAGAAAGGGACCTACATACTATGAAAAAACAATTATTATGCGGTATTCTTGCAGTATCTCTGGCTGCCGCCCTGCTTGCAGGCTGTAAAAAAGAGGACAGCAAGGATGATGACAAAAAAGATGGAAAAAAGACATTTACTGTCGGATTTGATGCAGAATATCCTCCTTATGGCTATATGGACGATAATGGAGATTATACCGGCTTTGACCTTGAACTTGCAGAAGAGGTATGCAAGCTTAAGGGATGGTCACTCAAAAAACAGCCGATTATCTGGGATAATAAAGATAATGAGTTAAACTCCGGTTCCGTTGACTGTCTCTGGAATGGTTTCACCATGACCAAACGGGAGAGCAAGTATACCTGGTCTGACCCCTATGTAGACAACAGTCAGGTAATTGTAGCAAAAACTGATTCTGGAATTAAGGAACTGAAAGACCTTGCAGACAAAACAGTAGGAGTACAGGCAGCCAGCGCTGCTCTGGATGTACTTCAAGATAAGGAAGAGGGACAGAAAGAGCTGGCAGATACCTTTAAAGCCATACAGGAATTTGCAGATTACAACACAGCCTTTGCTGAACTGCAAGCCGGCTCGGTAGATGCAATTGCAATAGATATCGGAGTAGCTCAGTATCAGTTAAATTCCCGTGGCAACGATAAATTTGTGATTCTTGACCAACACTTAAATGCAGAAAAATATGCAGTTGGATTTAAAAAAGGAAATACTGAGCTGTGCAAGGAGGTAAACGAAGCCTTACACACTCTGAAAAAGAATGGTACATTTGATAAACTGGCAGAAAAATATGACCTTGCCGATATGGTTTGTCTGGAAGAATAAAGGAGTCCCAAAATGAGTTTTTCCGTCATACTTTCCTCAATAGCTGAAGGAATGGAACGCTCTGTCGGTATCTTCTTTCTGACACTTATCTTTTCACTGCCGCTTGGATTTATAATTGCATTTGGCAGAATGTCAAAGAATAAGCTGCTGCAGGCAATTGCCCGATTTTATATTTCGGTGCTTCGAGGTACCCCATTAATGTTGCAATTAATGGTCGTTTATTTCGCCCCTTATTATTTATTTGGATTTTCTATTGGAAACTGGCGTTATCCTGCTATTATTGTAGGATTTGTAATCAATTATTCCGCTTATTTTGCAGAAATTTACCGTTCGGGAATAGAAGCAATTCCAAAAGGACAATATGAAGCCGCCGAAATTCTGGGATATAACAAAATACAGACTTTTATGAAAATTATTCTTCCACAGGTGATAAAAATTATTCTTCCTTCTGTGACAAATGAAATTATTACACTGGTAAAGGATACCTCACTTGCATTTTCACTCTCTTATATGGAAATGTTCAGTATTGCAAAACAGATTGCAGCCAGAGAAACAACGCTTATGCCGTTTGCAATTGCGGCATTGTTCTACTATGTATTTAATCTGCTGGTTTCCGTAATTATGGAATGGATTGAAAAAAGAATGAATTATTACCGATAGAAGGAAAATTTGCTAGGAGGATTGTGATGGTATATCTGAAAATGAACCATGTGAAAAAGTCGTTTGGCAGTCTGGAAGTACTGAAGGATATTTCCCTGGAAGTAAATCAGGGAGAGGTTGTATCGATTATCGGTCCTTCCGGTTCCGGTAAATCTACCTTACTGCGGTGCGCTACTTTGCTTGAAACCATGGACTGCGGTGATTTGAGCTACCTTGAAAAATCTGCAGCGACGATTGTGAACAATAAAACAGTATATGAAAGACCTGCAAAGCTGAATGAAATAAAGAGTATCTTTGGACTTGTATTTCAAAATTTTAATTTATTTCCACATTTTACAGTAATGAAAAATATTACAGATGCACCAATTCATGTACAGAAACGAAAAAAAAATGAGGTCTGTCAGGAAGCCAGAAATCTGCTGGCTCAAATGGGGCTTTCTGATAAAGAGAACTGTTATCCCTATCAGCTTTCAGGTGGTCAGCAGCAGAGAGTGGCTATTGCGAGGGCATTGGCTTTAAAGCCGAAGGTTCTGTTTTTTGACGAACCAACCTCAGCACTTGACCCTGAACTGACTGGAGAGGTACTAAAGGTCATCAAAGGGCTGGCAGAAACAAAAATGACCATGGTAATTGTTACTCATGAAATGGAATTTGCCAGAAATATTTCTGACCGGATTATTTTTATGGATAAAGGGGTAATTGCTGTACAGGGAACACCGGATGAAGTATTTCAGTCAGAACATACAAGAATGCAGGAATTTCTCGGAAAACTGAAACATTAAAATCATATAAACAGTAACTATCCATAGCAATGGTATACAACAGCCTTTGGAAATACACTTTTGGTATGTAACCTTTGCTTATAATATTATAATTATAATATCCAAAAAGGCAGCATCTTATTTTGTAAAAGTAGGATGCTGCCTTTTGCAGAAAATTTTGCCTATCAGACTTAAGCCATCTGACGCTTCTTTTCTTAACTATAAAATCATATAGATAAAAAATTTATTTGTAACTTTCTTTACTTCTCTTTCCAATCGTTCTATCCTGAAATACTTTTTTTCTTGTATTTTTCTTTTTTCTCTTCTGTTCTTCTTTTTCTCTGTCAGAAGATTTAAATCCGCCCTTAAATCCTCTGCCTTTTTCACGTTTTCCATTTTTCCATCCATCTTCATATCTTTTGTTTTTTCGTGGTACTATGTATTTGTCCGGCTGAATATCTTCTTTTTCCTCTCCAAGATGAAGCTTTAAAAATGCAGCCGCAAGCTCCAGCGCAGTGCAGGATTCCTCCTCCATTCTTGCAGATATCATTCTAGTGGTTTCTCTCAGATTTTTACTGTTCATAACCTCTGTCACTTCATCCAGTATTTTTTTTGATTTTACCGCCTCGATGTCCGCCGCTGTTGGAACAGTTCGTTCCTTCATTTTTGATTTGCACACCTTTTCAATATCATGAATTTTAAAAATTTCTTTTCCCGATACCAGTGTAAAGGAACGACCTGAACGGCCTGCTCTTCCAGTTCTGCCAATTCTGTGAACATAATATTCAATATCCTGTGGAACATCATAGTTAATCACTGCTTCTACACTGTCAATATCAAGTCCTCGCGCTGCTACATCTGTAGCGATTAAAACCTCGGCAGTTCCACTTTTAAAGGAATCCATCACTCTGTCTCTGACATTCTGTGTCAAATCCCCATGAAGTCCCTCTGCAAAAAATCCTCTTGATTTCAGCTCCTCAGCAAGCTCTTCCACCATTTTTTTTGTATTACAGAAGACAAGAGTCCGTTTTGGAGTATAGTACTCCAAAAGTCTTGCGCAGGCTTCCTTTTTATCCTCTTTTTTGACATGATAATAATACTGCTTAATCGTTTGAACTGTAAGTTCTTTTTTCACCGTTTTAATCAAAATCGGGTTTTTCTGGAACTGACCAGTAATATTTAAAATGGCTTTTGGCATGGTTGCGGAAAATAATACGGTCTGATGCTCATTTGGAATCTGAGATAAAATTTCCTCCATATCCTCACGAAATCCCATATCAAGCATTTCGTCGGCTTCATCAAGAACCACCATTTTCAGTCTGTCCAGTTTGATTGTACGTCTGCGCATATGGTCCATAACACGTCCTGGAGTCCCTACAATAATCTGTACATTTCCCTTTAAGTTTTTTATCTGTTTGTAGATTTCCTGTCCGCCATATACTGCAAGTACACGTATGCCTGACATATATTTTGCAAATTTTCGAAGTTCCTCTGCCGCCTGCATGGCAAGCTCTCTGGTAGGACAGAGAACCAGCCCCTGCATACCCTTGGTGTCGGGGTCAATTGCCTGCAACAGTGGAATTCCAAATGCTGCTGTTTTGCCTGTACCTGTCTGTGCCTGTCCTATGACGTCTTTTCCGGCAAGTATTTCTGGTATGGACTGCTCCTGAATAGGTGAAAAATGTAAAAAGCCCATTTCTTTTACTGCCCGTACAATTCTTTTGTCAATCATGTCTTGTTCCAAATTTAAAATATCCATTCTTTCTCCTTTTGATTATTCGTTATGTCTGTTGATGATGCATGGAGGCTATCCGGCACTCCGGACAGATTTCTATGTATAATGTACCCTCACAGTTTAACTGCACAGTCTCCCACTGAATCTGTGCAAGCAGCTTCATCGGCTTTTGGCACTCCGGACAGGAAATATAATTCCAATCCTGAACCCAGTTTGCAAAGCCCCCACTTAGCTTCGCTTTGAAGTGGGAGCTTTTTGCTTCAACCACTACTGTTTACTAATACCTTCCTGTTTCTATAAGTGAATATATGTTTTGTTCTATAGCATACCATAAAATTCAGGCTCTTGCAACCTGTAGTTTGTGCCGATTCATCCTGTCACCTTAGAGATTGGGGATTTCTTGGCATATCTAGTTTAAAACAGACAAAAAACATTGACAGTCTGTAAATTCCATGTTAGATTATAAACTACCTGAAATACTGTAAATTTTCTCTATTATGAAAAAGGATAATAAATTTATGAAGAAAAAAGTTCCTGTAAAATGTATCATTGTAATAATATCCGTTTTTCTTTTTCTTCTCACCCCTCCTGCCGTATACCTTCGCAGTCTGCTTGTTATGTCCGTATACAGCAAACAGATGCAGAAAGAAAGTATTATGAAAGAAAAAGGCTTTGATATCCATATCCCTGGAGGGTTGACTACATGGAAAACAGACTGGTATCCTTTTGTAATGACATTTGTAGATAATAAAGGATTTCAGAGCTACACAGGAAATGAAAATCTGTCTCTGACCATTCTCTATAATTTTCCGGCATTTTCGCTGTTGAACGGATGCAGCAGGCTTTTTGATAAAAACTCT
Source organism: uncultured Lachnospiraceae bacterium (assembly GCA_910585215.1). Classification (GTDB taxonomy): domain Bacteria; phylum Bacillota; class Clostridia; order Lachnospirales; family Lachnospiraceae; genus CAG-303. Next base: position 9,841 of record CAJUDQ010000049.1, read on the forward strand.
TCGTATTTTAACGGATTTTATGGGGCATATCTTGTCAGTGACAGCAGCGGAAAACCTTATGGTTTTCACTCTGACGGAACTATTCACAAAAGAGAGGTGACATCTGTACCGGAATTTGATTTTTACTGGCTGGTTCTGGAAGATTTTGGATTATCCCCAGAAGATTTTGTCTTTGATTGTGAGATCACAGAAATAAAAGAAAATATTTCTTATTCCGGTTTTGACGGGTGGACACGGATAGATTCTGATATTATGGTAAATCAGGCCTGTCACACTGCAAGACAGAATGTCAGGTCCTATCTGCAATATGGCAGGCCTAATGAGAAAGACTGTTTTGAATTTGCTGCTATTCCTATGAAAGGAAGAATTTATGCCCGATATTTTTCGGAATGGAATACCAGTATTTTTTATTATATTATTACAGTTGATAATGAAATTTTGGAAGAATGTGATAAAAAAATTTTATCATATTCAAAACTTGAACAGGTATTACCTGACGGCTGACTCTATTGCTTCAAATTCTCCAATGACAGTTTCGCCTTGATAAGATTTTCCTGTGATTTTATATACTGGCTGAATTGTGGAATTTGTACTAAATTCTGCCGAATCCTCCCAGTATATAATTTCTACATTTTCCAAAACCACTTTGTCAGCATTTTCTTCCACAGCGATAAATCCTTTTGAATTTAACACTTTATCAACTGCTTCCTCTAATTCAATGACTTCATTAACCGAAACTCTATTATCCACATCCCTGTAAGCGGAATATGCTTCTGAAATCTCTCCATTACTGTCAATAGAAACATATATTTTTGAATTTCCATCTACCTCAATATTATCAATATTTCGATGAAAATAAATCTGTTTTGCTATAATTATTTCATCTTCTGGGTGAGATAAGTCGGTTAATGTATCATATCCTATACCGCTGTATGAAAATTCATCTGGCAACAACCCATTTTCTTTTAAAAAATTTTCTGCTATTTCTATACAAGAATCATCTGTTAGATGTATTTCCTTATCTTCTTTATTATTGTTTCGATACATATAACTTCCATTGTTATATAACAATAATGTACTGTCTTCTGTTCGATATATTTCTGCATCTTCTGTTTCTGTTATATCAATCGATTGCATATCAAAAGCTTTTTTTACTTCCTCACGCTTCTTTTCTAATTGTGTATTGGAAACTATTAAAACCTCATCAATAATATCTTTATTTTTAATATTTTTCTCATCTATTTTATTTTCAAAAATCAGTTCATCATTTGCTCCTCCCATGGAAACAGGAAATTCAATTTCTGGAATTATAACAGATTTTTTCTGATTATTTTTCTTGTCAGAAACATTATTGATTATGTATATTCCTAATATACCTACTGCTACTATTGCTACCATACTTATTAATATAAATATCTCTATTTTTCTATTCTTCATAATATCTCCTCCTTATTGCTTTGCTGGTATTGTTCTTGTAATTGAATAATATGCAGTACTTCCACCTATTGGATTTGGTTTTGAATTTGCATATGCATAAGAATAAATAGTATCATTTCTGGCAGCTGAAGCATAAATTACCATTGCTACACCTTCATTATCCAAACATCCATTTTGATTTTTTGCTGCATCTGCTAAAAATGAGTCAATTATATTTTCACCAAGTCCCAAATCCATCCCCAAAGCCATTCCTTCATTAGAATTAATATACATCGTAGAAGAAAAACCCATCATTATATTTATTCCTTGCATCATATTTCTACAATAAGAATCCTCTGTATTTAAAAAATTACAAGAATATGTAGCAACCCATCTCGTAGCTGTTCCTGACTTTCCCCATTCCGCCTCTTTTGTGGTTAAATTTGCATCTGACATTCCTTCGTTTGATGAAGGATGGAAATCTGTAAATGAATTTAAATTGTAGTAATGTAATGTATTATATGAACATACTTTTCCTTTTTTATATCCATGTCCAGAAAAAATCATAAAATTTACATCATCAATACTATCATTTGACCAAGTTCCTGGTTTCATGTCTTGCTCCCATGCTGAACTATCTTTATAATTAAATTTTACACTTACATAACTTCCAGCATATGCTTTCAAATAGTCTATAAACTTACTTGTAAGAATAGTGCAAGTTCTATCTTTTTGCTGGCAAGAACCAATGCTCTGATATGCTCCTTGAGAGCTTCCTCCTACAGTTATTGCTGCATATCCATTATTTTTCTTTATCAAAACTAATATACTTACAAGTAATATACATATTTTTTTACTTTTATTTATTTTATAATACTTTTCTTCTCTCATTTTGATTTTCCTTTCTTTCCAAAGTATTTGTAACTGTTTTCACTTATATTCCAATTAGATCTTCATATATCTTTCTTAATTCTGATTGCTTTCCAAAATATGCTACAATATTCCAATAATCAAGGTCTGGTGCTCCCCAGTAATCTATCCATTGCCATGGACGTCCTTCAATATTAACAATCCATTTATCTTCACCTATAGGCTGTAAACTTATAGTTTCTCCTGTAATTAATTGAATGATAAACGGATTCTCTACTGTTGTTCCAATTCCTGTAAGGTCTCTTTTTATATGCGTCATATTATTAAACAGTCTTACTATTTTTTTAATATCATCTTCCTTATTTACACTATTACTTATCTGTCCATAATTACTTCCTATTTGTATATATTCAACCTCTTCCGGCGTTATCTTTATATGAACACTGGACTGATAGTATTTATATAATAAAGCAAATCCAAAAATCATCAAAACATATAATATAAATCTATAAATAAACTTCTGCTTATTTGTAAATAACTTTTTCATATTTTTTCCCTTCTCAATTTAAAACAGATAAACTCTCCTATCAACTAAAAAATTCAACTATTAACTCAGTATACAATTGTCTCCATTCTGTCTGTTCACCAATATAGGATACAATATCCCAATATTCATAATCTGGTGCTCCCCAGTAATCTATCCATTGCCATGGACGCCCTTCCACAATCACATTCCATTTCTGTGTACCTATTACAAACAACGTGAGCAATTCACCATTTTTCAATTTAATCTTAAATGCAGGGTATTTTCCTGAACCGTTTCCATTAAAATCTCTTTTTATATGTTTCATATCATTAAACAATTCTATTATTTCTGCTGTTCTTTGCATATCCAAAAATTCTGTTTTTCCCTCTTCTATATCACTTATCATTATATACTCTACCTCTTCCGGCGTTATCTTTATATGAACACTGGACTGATAATATTTATACAATAAAATAAATCCAAAAATTAACAAAGTATATAATATAAAATAGTAAATAAACTTTTGTTTATTTGTAAATAACTTTTTCATTTTTTTCCTCTCTCAAATCTGAATGATTTTTATTTTTTCCTTTTAAATAAATTTTTTCTTAATAATATTAAATCATTCACTCTTTGTCGATATTTGCCAGCTTTAATAATTCTTTCCTAAACCCCCTCTCTGTTTTTATTGTTCTTAATTCTTTTTACTTTTTTCCTCCCTTCTTCTCTTTATGCCATTCATTTTCTTTCACAAAAATTAAGAAAATAATTTTGTACTCGACCAACTTTATAATTAATTTTATTATAACATTCCATTTTTGTTTTGTAAAGGTACATTTATTTCACCTTGAAGTGAGTTTTACTTCACCATTTATCAACATAAATAATGTCTGCCATATCACAAACAGAATATCATATTCTATCTGTAATACGGCAGACCTACCTGTCAGACTTTTTTGAAATTTGCTGTCTGGCCTGTAAAACCAAACTTATCATTGATATTTCTCAAAAAAACATCAAATTTTTTTCACTTATATACTAATTCGCCGGCTCCAATATCCACTTTTGGCAGGTGCCACCCCAATAATTCCATTGATTTACATTTCCACCTGGCTCATTGCTCCAGTCGTATACATCCAGCCCTGAAGTGCCGCCGCTGGCTCCAGTCAAAATCGCATAGGTCCCATCAGCCTGTCTTTCCACTTTAAACTGCTGATGCATGGAGCCATTATAATTATACTGTTGAATATTGGTTCCGTCTGCCGACTTGCCTCCTTCTACATCCAGTCCTTTTCTGTATCCGGATGCACCTGTTAAGATACGATAATATCCATTTCCATTTGATACAATCTTAAACTTCTGTGCATCTGCACCATTGTAAGTCCACTGACGGATATTTGCGGTATTCTCGCTGCTGCCGTTTTCCACATCGAGATACAGACCGGAATAGGCATTGCGAATATAAAAAGTACCTTCTACACTTGAAATAACCGGAATGGTCTTTGTTCCCCAAATTGTCTCATTATTGGAGCCAATCAGAGAAAACGTCATAACTTCTTTATGATTCAGAGATTCATCCTTTTGCTTAAAGAATACTCCCTTATAGGTAACACCGCCAATTTTCATCTGACAGTAATATTTTCCGGATGTATAACTCCATGTACCTGTATAATCTCCGGTAATTGTTCCATTACTGTTAAGAGTTACAGTGTTTGTAGGCAACATTCCCACATTGTCCGTAGAAGCATCTGTTCCATGATTGACAAATTCATAAGTTCCTGCCATATCCGACATACTGTAGCCTGTATTGGAAATCTGGCTGCCAAGATATTCATAAACGGCTGTTACCGGCCATTTGTCTTCATTTAAAAACTGCTGATGCACTCTCACTTCATGAAATTCAGAACCTGTGTTAAATCTTGTATGATAAACCAGATATCTCTGACCATCCGTGTCAATAAAGGCAGAATTATGCCCACCAGACTTGTACCCTTCCGTACTTAAAGAAGAAAAGTCATAGTTTCCAAATACTTTAATACCACGGGTTGCCTGATTTGTTGAAGCATCAAAGATTGCAGAATTTCCGGCGGCATCTACATAAGAACCGTTAATTGTTCTGGAACGGTACATACGAATATGATAACCACCATTTACACCAAGCCATCCATAGGTTACATACAGATAATAGTATCCGCTTTCAGCATCATATACAAGATAAGGTGCCTCTCCTGACTTTGTATATCCTCCTGCGATTCTTGTACCAAAATATCCGTCTGTCTGGCCGCTGTTTGCCTTTGGATAAATTGGCTGACCTGTTGTTTTATCAATTTCTAAAATATAGATTCCGCCTGACCATGAACCATAAGTCATCCACATCTTTCCGTTTGCGTCATACAAAACAGTCGGGTCAATGGCATTTGGGAATAAAGTATTGTTATACTCACCTTTGCTGTTAAACCATCCAGCACGCGCAGAGCTTAATTTTCCCTGTTCAATCAGCTTTGGAATATTTGTATTTGCATAGTTTGTATTAACTGTCTTTGTTCCATACTTTGAATTAGTAGTAACTAAATTGTCTGACTTTGTAAAACCTGAATAAATAATGGTATCTACATAAGAGAATGGACCTGTGGCTGATTTTGACACTCCATAGGCAATACAGGAACGAATATATGTAGACGAGGTACAGAAATACATCATATATGCACCTTTGCTTCCATCATTCCAGATATACTCCGGATTATAAATAATATCCGGTGCCCATACTGCACATCCCTCATCACTATCAGCGCTATCCTGATCATTATATCCTGCCCATAAAAACGGGGATGCAAGTGCATCTCTTAAATGCTCTCCTGAAGAAACCTTTGTGCTACCACTGTTACTTTCTGCCTCTATCAGTCTCCATTTCTGGCAGTCACCACCCCAATATTCCCATTCATCAATATTTCCGCCTGCTTCTTGAGACCAGTCATATACTTCCAAACCAGAAGCACAATTACTTGCTTTTGTAAGAATTGCATAGGTTCCGTCCGGCTGCTGAACGACACGGTATTTCTGCATCTCGCCGCCCCAGTATTCCCATTGAAGAATATTTGTCCCATTGGTTGCGGAACCTGTCTCTACATCTACACAACCTTTATAACCAGATGCACCTGTCAGAATATAGTAATATCCATCGCCCAGTGAAACAAATTTAAACTTCTGTGCATCCGAACCATTGTATGACCACTGTCTGATATTTGCTCCATTTGCTGAGGAACCGTCTGCAACATCCAGATATAAGCCGCTGAATTTATTTTGTATGTAATAAATACCCTCTACATTTTCACTTGCATACAGCGTATTATTCGTATAACCCTGAGTACCCAGTGCAGACCAGTTTCTCAAATCCTTAGAAGTTGCCTGTGCCATATGGCTGCCATAAATATTATAATTTCCGGTAGACGGGTCATAAAATACAGACGGGTCATGGACAGATATTCTGGTAGTATTTGATGTAGTAGACGAGCTTGCTGCTCCTATTACAATATCTGCCGGATGCAGTCCTGTAAATACAAAAATTACAAGAAACATAAGTATTGTGGCTTTTTTTAAAAAGCCGGTTCTTTTTTTTGATTGAACTTTCACGATTCTGATTTCCTTTCCATACACTTTATTTTTTTCCCTAAAACTACAAATACAATCAAATCGCTACCCAAATTACCTCCCTGATAAACAAAATCTCCTACCCTCCTTTTTTGATAATAGTCATATGGCTGTTTCTGCCCTATGTCCATAATATAATAGATTTTACAAATTCTGGCAAGACACGAAATTATTTTTGTAAAAAATTCACAATTTTTAAAAAAGTAAAATTGATAAATCTCATATTCTTATGTTTAATTTTACTAATTTAGAATATAATAAAACCGAAGCATGCCAAAAGGCGTTTACTTCGGTTTCATTATCCATATAGTTTAAATCATATTAAGAATTTCTGTTATCAAAATATTTTTTAGTTTTATCATCTTATAAGAAATATTTACCAATAAATATTATCAAGCAATAGAGCCCGTATACAGCTGATAATATCTTCCTTTTTCCTCCATTAACTGTTCATGATTTCCTCTCTCTATAATTCTTCCCTGCTCCAAAACCATAATACAATCACTGTTTCTTACAGTAGACAGCCGATGAGCAATCACAAAAGTGGTACGTCCCTCCATCAGACCATCCATACCCTTTTGCACCAATGCTTCTGTTCTGGTATCAATACTAGAAGTCGCCTCATCAAGAATCAGCGCCGGCGGATTTGCAACCGCTGCTCTGGCAATCGCAAGAAGCTGCCTTTGCCCCTGAGAAAGATTTGCTCCATCTCCAGTCAACATGGTATGATATCCCTGTGGCAGTCTGGTAATGAAACTGTCCGCATTGGCAAGCTTTGCTGCGGCAATACATTCCTCGTCTGTTGCATCCAGTTTGCCATAACGAATATTTTCCATTACTGTTCCAGTGAACAGATGTGTATCCTGAAGTACGATTCCAAGACTTCTTCTTAAATCTGCCTTTTTTATTTTATTAATATTAATACCGTCATAATAGATTTTTCCATCCTGAATATCGTAAAAACGATTAATCAGATTTGTAATAGTAGTTTTTCCTGCTCCGGTACTTCCGACAAAGGCAATCTTCTGTCCCGGGGTGGCAAACATTTTAATATCATGAAGTACAATCTTCTCATCTGTATATCCAAAGTCAACCCCTTTAAATTCCACATCACCCTGCAGCCGCACAAGCTTTGTCTGATTGGTCTGTCTGTCCACGGTTTTCCATGCCCAGACAGAAGTACGGTTTTCACATTCCTCAAGGCTTCCATCTGATTTTTCCTCTGCGTTCACCAGTGTAACAAAGCCCTCGTCCTCTTCCGGAGCTTCGTCAAGAAGCTGAAAAATTCTCTCTGCACCTGCCATAGCCATCACAACACTGTTTAACTGCTGGCTCACCTGTGTAATCGGCATATTAAAGCTTTTATTTAACTGTACAAATGCAACCAGCGCGCCAAGCGACAGCCCAAACTGTCCGTTAATCGCCAATATTGCACCCACAACAGCACACAGAACATAACTGACATTTCCAAGCTGAGCGTTTACCGGCATTAAAATATTCGCATAGGTATTTGCATTCTCTGCACTGTCTCTCAGCCTTTCATTTAAAACTCTGAACTCCTTTAAGGATTTTTCTTCATGACAGAAAACCTTTACCACCTTCTGCCCACTCATCATTTCTTCAATATATCCATTTAATGCCCCCAAATCTCTCTGCTGCTTTCCAAAATACATACCCGACTGTCCGGCAAGCTTTCTAGTACAGAACATCATAACTGCGACCATAACAAGTGTAAGTATGGTAAGAGGGATGCTCAACATCACCATACTTACAAATACCATAACAATTGTAATCACACTGTTAATCAACTGAGGAATACTTTGGCTGATTAATTGTCTCAACGTATCAATATCATTTGTATAAACCGACATAATATCACCATGCGCATGTGTATCAAAATATTTCACCGGCAGAGATTCCATATGCTTGAACATTCTCATTCTGATATTGCGAAGTGTTCCCTGTGTTACATTTACCATAATTCTGTTATAAGCATAGGACGAAATAATTCCTATCAGATAAACAGATGCGATTGTCAGCAGCGCATGCGCCAGAGGAGTAAAATCGGGGTCGCCAGATTCTGTCAGAGGAATAATATAATCATCTATCAGAGTCTGTGAAAACAGAGACGCTCTTACATTGGCAAAAGCGGCAATTACAATACAGATTACCACAATAATAAATGGAACAAGATAAGACTGCATGATAAGCTTAAATAATCTTTGAAAGATTTTTCCAGGATTTTCAACCCTTGGACGTTTTTGCATATTTTTGTTTTCTTTCATCTCTTTCCTCTCCTTTCCTAATGGTCAAAATCGCCGCCGCCCTTGGTCTGACCTTCATATACGGCTCTGTATATTTCATTGCTTTCAAGTAGCTCTGCATGAGTTCCCAAACCATTTACCTTTCCGTCTTCCAGTACAATAATGCGGTCCGCATCTTGAATGCTGGAAATACGCTGTGCAATTATAAATTTGGTAGTATCAGGAATTTCCTCTGCAAATGCCTTTCTGATTTTTGCGTCTGTTGCAGTATCAACAGCACTTGTAGAATCGTCCAGAATCAGAATTTTCGGTTTTTTCAAAAGAGCTCTGGCAATACAGAGACGCTGTTTCTGACCACCGGATACATTACTTCCACCTTGTTCTATATATGTATTATATTTGATTGGCATTTTTTCAATAAATTCATCTGCGCATGCCCACTGACATGCCTGAATACATTCCTCCTCGGTGGCATTTTCATCTCCCCACCGGAGATTATCCAGTATGGAACCGGAGAACAGTTCATTTTTCTGCAGTACTACTGATACCTGATTTCTGAGTACTTCCAAGTCGTACTCTTTGACATCTCTTCCTCCAATTAAAATTCTTCCCTCTGTAACATCATACAGACGGCTAATCAGATTGACAAGGCTTGATTTTGCACTTCCGGTTCCGCCGATAATCCCGATTGTTTCACCTGCCCGAATATCAAGATTAATATTGGAAAGCACAGGCTTCTGACTGTCCTTTTGATACGAAAAGGAAACATTTTCAAATACAACACTTCCATTCTCCACACTGCAGATTGGATGTTTCGGATTCGCAAGGTCCGAGGTTTCATCCAAAACCTCACAGATACGGCGGATACTGGCAATACTCATACTGAGCATAACAAAAATCATGGAAATCATCATAAGGCTCATAAGAATTGACATTACATACTGAAAAAGCTGCGTCAGTTCTCCTGTTGTCAAATCTCCCACTGTTATCATCTTTGCGCCAAACCATGAAATCAGCAAAATACTTCCATATACAGATATCATCATTGCAGGATTGTTAAAAGCCAGATTACTTTCTGCTTTTACAAACATTTTATAAATATTTTCAGCTGCTTTTTCAAACTTTGTATTTTCATGTTCTTCTCTCACAAATGCCTTTACTACACGAATTGCAGAAACATTTTCCTGGATACTGGCATTTAAATCATCATAACGGTGAAATACCCTGTCAAACAACGGCATTGTTGTGCGGATAATCACCGCCAGTATACATCCCAGAAAAATAATAGCTACAATAAATATCATGCTTATCTTCACACTGACAAGCATGGACATAACAAGCGCCGAGACAAGTGTAAATGGCGCCCTGACACAGATGCGGATAATCATCTGATATGCATTCTGAACATTTGTAACATCCGTAGTCAATCTGGTAACAAGACCAGCTGTACTGAATTTATCAATATTTGCAAATGAATAGGTCTGGATATTTTCATACATGGAATCCCTTAGATTGCATGCAACACCGGTCGATGCCTGCGCTGCAAATTTTCCGGCGAGTATGCCAAAGGTCAGGCTTAGAAGAGCCGCCAGAATCATAAGCCCGCCATACAGATAAACTTTTGACAAATTTCCCGCATTAATTCCTTCATCGATAATTCCTGCTGTCAAAAGCGGCAGAATCACCTCCATCACTACCTCGGCAGCAGCAAAAACAATGCTTAGAACAGATGGAAGCTTATATTGTTTGACTTGCGCTAAAATTGTCTTCAGCATAAATTTTCCTCCTGATTATTAAATCAAAGGGGCTGTCGCTTTAATGAATAAAGATTCGTGAAGCGGCAGTTTCATTTTTG
>CAJUDQ010000050.1 GCA_910585215.1 uncultured Lachnospiraceae bacterium
TTACCTCCACATTCTTTTTTATTTTGAATGTCCGCAAAATCCGTCCTACATCGGTTGGGCGGCATGAGGGATTTATCCCGTCCTGTAAATAGGTGGAAACACAAAAGATGTTGGACGAAATAGCTGAGAAATATAGCCGTCCTCACCGAAAAACAAACGCGCTTTTGTCAGGACTGATGTATTGCCTAATTTGCGGCAGATGACTTCGGGTACTGCCCGAATCAAACCGATGAGCAAACGGCAAGTCGCGTTTCAAATATGCCTGTCCGGGGGTAAGAGAAAAGAAATGTACCTTTAAGGCGGTTGAGGGCGTTTCACTTGATGAATTTGTCGTGCAGCAGCTTTCAAGGCTAAACGACGAACAAAACGATCTTTACAGAAAAATTTTTGAAAGCCGAATTGCTAATATGATTCGGACAGAGCAGAGCGAGCAAGAGTATCAGGAAACAAAAAAGGCCGTTGAATGCCTTAATACGGATATTGCTGTGCAGGTGCGGAATCTGCGTGAAGCCGACGAAGCCCTGCGGCGGTTTATTCAGGACGATATTAAGGAACTGACCGAGTAGCTTGCCAAGCGTGAAGCTGACTTGCGGCGTATGGAGGATTTGCAGACTGAAAACCAATATATGCTGCATGAGTTAAGCGGCATAAAAAAAGCGGCTGTTATCCTTTGAAGAATACGCAAAGGATAACAGCCAGAAACCGTATTTACTTTAATTCATACCCTTATAGAACGCCTTTATATCACTACCGAGAACAACGAACTGAAATGTCAGATTTATATTAAGGGTTGCGCCACAGAGAATTATACAAATCTGTTCGGCGCAGCCGACTACATAGACAATAACACCGTCGTCACGGCAGTTGCCTTTTTGCCGCCGATGTGTGATTTAGATTACTATAGCATTCACTCCTAAGTGTAGACGAAAAGCGATTTATAATCAATACAAAGAAAGTATAAGAGATATTATAAAACAGCTGTGTTCCTATAAAGGAGTGGAAATTATAGAAGGTCTAGGCATTTGATGCCGGACCATATCCATATGCTTGTGAGCATACCACCAAAGATGAGTGTATCAAGTTTTATGGGATATCTGAAAGGGAAAAGCACTCTGATGATATTCGACAAGCACGCAAACCTGAAATACAAATATGGGAACCGTCATTTTTGGGCAGAAGGATATTATGTCAGTACAGTAGGGTTGAATGAAGCAACAATAAAGGCCGTTGTCAATTTGACGCCCGCTTTTACAGCCTTTTTCATTTCATTAATACGTTACTTGCACTGGAAAAATCCCCACAATTCCACAAAATACAAATTTAACAGAATCTTGAATTTAAGCTATTTAGCATATTATGCCAAAATTTATGGATTCATGAAATATAAAATCAGATTAAAAAATAAAAATTTTCTGTTATTCACAAATATTTTACATCTTTTTTCAATCGCAGACAATCCCCTATTTTAAAATGAAGACCTAATGTTTTCTTTCTTTAAAGCATATACCCAGATTTGTATGCCGTTCCAGAGAATGTATTCCTTCCTGAATATATTCCCACGATTGCCTGTAATCCTGACATACGGAAAAGTCTGAATCTGAAAGAAAGCTTAAAAAATCTGCCAGATTGTCCTTATATTTTTTTGCAAACAAATATGCATTTGTTTCTTTTTCTTCGTCTGTACTGTTTGGTTTATTATATAATACATGGTCCAGATTTACAGACATGTAATATACACTGTATGGCAATGTCTTCCATACCCTGTTCATAAAACAGATTCTGTTTAAATTTTCACTCTTTCTTTGATTTCGTTCTATTATCTGTTCTGGTTTCGCTGTCTGTATTTCTGTTTCAGTATAAAAAGGCTGATGGATGCCTTTCTGCTCTGCAATAAATTTTTTCGAAATATACGCTCCGTCTGTGTCAACCAAATGAATCACTTCTTGAAAATCCGATGCCTTATAATGGTTTGATGCCGCATATCCCCGAACCAGATTTCCTATTTTAGCCGCGATATTTTTTGGTGTTACAGATTTTTCTGAGGTAATATCTCCATGAACAATTTCAATATGAACTGCGTTTTCATGATACAAACGGTTTAAAAGAACCCCCAGTGCCTCATCATCCGATGGTCCTTCTACAATAATAAATACAATTTTTTTACGGGACACGGATTTCACCCGCCTCTCTAAATGCCAGAGCAATTTCTGCATTATTTGTCGGTTTATAAATCTCGTCCTCCTGTTCTCCCAGTACAATATCCCGAAAATAAAAATCCCGCATATTACCAGTTTCCTTCGCCTTATTCAACCGGATATATCTTTTAAAGGGATTTGTTGTTGTAAATGCAATAAATCCTCTGTCCAGTGTTTCCAACGGGCGAAGATTATGCGATGTAAAAATAAGCTGTCCTTTTCCCTTTTCTGAAACTACTCTTAAAATTTCCCCAAGCAGATATTCAAAAATACCTGTATCCAGCTCATCAATTACAACAGTGATAGATGCCTGATTATATACTACAATCAAAAGCTGGAGTATGGAAATAATTTTTTTAATACCTTCTGATTCATATTTTAATGGTATTTCTCTGCTGTTTTTTTTCGACATAAGCTGAATTTTACAGCCGGTTTTTCCACTTTCCAAAACCTGAGTGCCAAGATTTTTCAAACTTATCGTCAACCCGGGTACAATTTGATTCAATACAATATCCATATCATAAATTACTTTTTCCACAATCTCTATCTGTTCTCTGGAGATAACAGCAGGATTGTCAAGCGGAAGCATTATCTGTCCAACTGTACTGCTGCTCTGTTCCTGATATTTAAATGCCAGAGGCAGTGTATTCATACTAATCATTCCCATACTCGCCGTGTGAATAACAAACAGTTCATAATTTCCATAGTAGATAAGATTTTCCAAAAGCGTTAAATGCCTGATATACTCTGTGTTATTTTGCTGTTCTGTATACTGGCCTCTGACAGCATTCAAAAAATCCCAGGAAAAAATAAAAGAACGGGAAGTACGGGCAGCTATTTTTTTTGCTACAAACAGATTCATTTCTCTTTCTTTATTTTTTCCCATAAGACATTCATATTTGGAAACGGGAATAAAAACCTTATCCGTACGGGTGTCAATAAACAATGATTTGCGAATTTTTTTATTTTTTTCCTCCGGTTTTCCTTCGGCATTTTCTTTATCGTTTCCTTCAAAGGAATAGCTGAGAACTTCGTTAAAAATAACAGACTTTGACTGGCTGTCAGAAGTATTGTATAGTTCTATATTCTGGTCCTCCATACTTTCCTCCTTGCGAATATTACATTCATAGAAAACCTGATATCGACCGGCAGGAACACTGATATCAAAGGTATAAAGAAGAGAGGCATATTCTGCCTCTACATTAATATAATCCGCCATATGCCATGGAACGGATTTTCCACAGAGAATATATTTCAGAAGCTGCAAAGCATCCACCAGTGTAGTTTTGCCGGACCCGTTTTGACCATATACTCCTAAAATGCTGGCTTTATAATTTCTTCTGTAGTTTAAAAAATTTAGCTGGCCGGATTTAATATTTTTGAAATTTTGAATAACTATTGAACTTAAACGGACAGTAGAATTTTTCATATGCTCACTTCCTTTGAATTTTATAGATTTATTTTAACATTATTGGATATTTTAGTCAATGAAATACAGGATTATACATAGTTTACAACAGGGAATAAGAACCACTGTATAACCGTCATTATTCTGATGAAAGTTATTTCCATGCCTTTTTTATATCTAAAAAGAATGAATGGAGTGGAAACATGAGCAATGAAGAATCAGTCAGCCTGATTCAGAATGGTATTAATACAAAAAGTAACCTGTATCAGCTTTGCCGGCAGAATACAGGCATGATGTTCCATATAGTTTACCGAAAAAGTAGCGATTGATTTGTATAATAATCAAATTTATTAGTGTCGTGCTAGTGACAAGTTTTGAGAAAAAGGTTATAATAAAGTAGAATAGATTTTTATTTTTTAATCTGATTTTAATCTTTTCAACCTTTTCTCTTAATTTTATTGCGGTAATATATACCTATCAAATGAAACAGCAAGTCTCATGTGATGAAAGAAGTTCATTTCAGAATATTTTTTTCGGAATGAAGTTTCAATATCTAAAAATATTATTAGTATGTGTATTTCACAGGAATAGGAGAAAAATTATGGAACAATTGGAAAAGGTAGAAAAATTAAGAGAAAAGACAGGCGTTACTTATGAGGAGGCAAAAGCTGCGTTGGAAGTGAGCAACTGGGATATGCTGGATGCCATTGTATATCTTGAGAATCAGGGAAAAATCAAGGGACCAAATATGTCTTCCTATTCTACAAGAGCACAAAATTCACAGGAATTTCAGCAGGCGTCGCAGAATTATGACAATTGTGGAGGGAAAACTTTTGGAGAAATGATGGATAAATTTTTCTGCTGGTGTGGAAAAGTAATTAAAAAAGGTTGTGAGAGCTATTTTGAAGTAACAAGGGACAGAAAAAATATCCTCAATATGCCGGTGATTGTTTTGGTATTATTAGTCATCTGTTTCTTCTGGGTAACAATTCCACTGTTGATTATCGGAATGTTTTGTGGCTTTCGGTACTCTTTTCACGGGGATATTGCAAAAACAGTAGATATTAATTCTGCCTGTGACAAGATGGCAGAAACCTGTGAAAATATTAAAAAGGATTTTACAGGTAGTGACGAGCAGAAATAAAATAGGTAGTCAGATTACAGCTGCATCTAAATCTGGTGTTTGGATGCAGCAAAAATAAGAAATTATAATATTATAAAAAAGTATTCAAATAATATAAAAGTATGTACAATGTATGAAAAATGCTTCAATGAAAAGTTCTGTTGTCTGGGAGGATAATATCTGTTATGAACAAAAAAATTTTACTGATAGAAGATGAAGAAAAAATAGCCCGTTTTACTGAGCTGGAATTAAAGCATGAAGGCTATGAAGTAGCTAAGGCGTTTAATGGCAGAGATGGACTTGCCATGGCAGAAACAGAAGAATTTGACCTTGTTCTTCTGGATATTATGCTTCCTGAATTAAATGGACTGGAGGTATTAAGACGGATACGAAAGTTTTCGGATATGCCTGTTATTATGCTGACTGCAAGGGACGCCGTGATGGATAAGGTATCAGGACTTGATGCCGGTGCGGATGATTATATTACAAAGCCTTTTGCCATAGAAGAACTTCTGGCAAGAATCCGTGTTGTCTTTAAAAAAAGAGGAGCAGATAGAAGTGATTTCGGGCATGCATTCAACAAAGATACTCCAAAGCTTTCAGCCAAAGGTGTTACACTTGACGAGGAACGTCATGAGGTAATGTGTCAGGGGGAGGAGATAGAGCTTACTCACAGGGAATATGAGCTTCTAAAAACTTTATTGCAGAACAAAAACATTGTACTTGACAGAGAAAAGCTGTTAAATATGGTATGTGGGTATGATTATATTGGGGAGACAAATATTATCGATGTTTATGTGAGATACCTTCGGACAAAAATCGATGACAGATTCGGAATAAAGCTAATCAGCACGATACGGGGTGTCGGTTATGCAATCAAAGATGAAAACAGACAGGAGAAGAAATCAGCAGAAGGGGGGAGTAAAAATGAAACAGAGTAAATCAACCTCCTCAATTGCAAGACGTATTAATCTGAACTTCTGGGCAAATCAGCTATCAGTTTTTCTGACAATGGATTTTCTGATATTGATTTTGGTGTCCGGAAGTTTTTTTTACTGGAAGGAACAGGAGCTTCCAGAAGACGAAACAGTGACAGAACGTTATTTTGAAGACCTTCTGAGCTATAAAAATGCAGTATATGTGATTGAAACAGATTCAGGACAAAAATATTCTTTTTCTGTAAAAAAACATATCGAATATATACAGTGGCCTTTTGCGATTTTTCTGGCTTTTCAGGGAATTGTGCTGACAGAAAGCATGTTTCAGACAAAGAAAATACGCCGGACAATGAAGCCGCTAAATGATATGGCAAGAAAGGCGGAGGAATTGAGCAATATTGCTGTCGGCAATAAATTTTCAGACTTGGAGCATGCAATTTCAAATCTGAATCCGGAATCCATGGATGCGAGGCTTTCCACAGGGGATAAAGAACTGCAAAGTCTGGAAGTGGCGATTAATAATCTGCTTGAACGAATGAGGGATGCATACAGGCAGCAGAACCGTTTTGTATCAGATGCATCCCATGAGCTGCGTACTCCTATTGCTGTGATACAGGGATATGTAAATATGCTGGACCGGTGGGGGAAGGAGGATGAGAGTATTTTGGAGGAATCCATTGAAGCACTGAAAAATGAATCGCAGCATATGAAGGACTTGATCGAGCAGCTTTTATTTCTTGCAAGAGGCGACAGCGGGAGAAATCATTTAAAAATCGAGGAATTTGTTTTGACAGACATTGTGAGAGAGGTATATGAGGAATCTGTGATGATAGATGAAAAGCATTGTTATCGTTTTCAGGGAGAAGAAGGGATTACAATGCATGGAGATATTGCCATGATGAAGCAGTCAGTGAGAATTTTTACAGATAATGCTGCAAAATATTCGAAGGAAGGAGATACAATCTGCCTGTCTGTCAAGCTGAAAAAAGATTTGGAAAAGAAAGGTGAAAATAGAGAGTGGATATGTTATATCATTGAGGACGAGGGCACAGGAATGGCAGAATCAGAGGTAAGCCATATTTTTGAACGTTTTTACCGTTCTGACAGCGCCAGAAACAGCAGAACCGGTGGAACTGGACTGGGGCTTTCAATTGCAAGATGGATTGTGGAAGCGCATGAGGGAGTCATAGAAGTGCTGTCCAGACCAGAGTTTGGAACACGATTTACAATAAGGTTTCCAAACCGCAGAGATGTGAAATAAAAGTATTCAGAGCTTACAAGAGAATTGACAATATATTAATTGAAGAAAAGTGCAATTGTTTTGATGAAAGGAAACATTTTTAAGAGAAGGAAATAGGAAAAATAATAAAAAACAGACCGTTTTTAAAGATAGCAACTATATTTTTGAACATGGTCTGTTTTTATTTGGTCAGATTGTTTTTCACTGGCAGCAGCAAAAGAAAATTATTTTTTTATTTTTTTGCAAGCAATCTGAAAAAAATCGTACTTAATATGTAAGGAGATATCTCGAAAAAAACTAATTCAAAAAATGATGGAAAGGATATGTAAGGAGATATCTCGAAAAAAACTAATTCAAAAAATGATGGAAAGGAAGGAATGGAAAGAAATCATGAAGAAAGCAGGAAAAATACTCGCCGGAACAATGCTCGGCGTAATCTTTGCCGGAGCTGTAGGTATTTATTGTTGGCAGTATGATGTAGGAGGTATCCAGAAATTTTTTACAGAAGAAGAGACGGAGAGTGGTATCAAACAGCCGAAACTGAAGATACCGGAACAAAAGCTTTATAAGCTTGGACAGGAAGTTGAATGTGATGGGCTTACATGGACAATTACAAGTGCAGAGATTGTGGAGGATTATAACAGCCTAGATGCATACTATCATGCAAGACCTGAGGGATTGACAAATCCTGAAGAATGGGTGAAGAAGAACCATAAAATATATTTTGAGGAAGAGATGAAATTTCTTGTGTTAAGAGCGACGCTTACAAATACTTCACAGGTTCAAAAACAGTATAACTGTTCCAAAATGAAGTTCTATAATTCCTATCAGGAGGGAGAGTTTAAGGAACTGCCACTTTATGATTTTTCTTCTGATACTAAATGTGTTTCTGAAGCAGGAGAGATAAAACAGATAGAAGAAAGTCAGGATTTTTTCTCTGTTGAAAGTGGGGAAACCGTAGAGGTGGAGCATGTTGTGCAGTATTGCGAATATTCAAACTATGGAGAACGACAGTATATCTATGATTTATACTTGTCTACTTTTTCATTACATCCAGATACAGTATATGATTCAGGAGGAGTTGATAATAAAATTTGTCTGAATATTGCACCAAAGCATATGGGAATTGACCAGACTGAGCCGCAAAATACTTATGGGGAACAGAGAAATATTCCAGAAATGAAATGCAGGCAGTGGACAAATCTTGATATGAAAAATTATCAGGAAGAAGGTTATCCGACGTTATATGAAAAGGAGGGTGTTATAAAGGAATTTAAAGAAGAAGTAACAGAAGAAAATTATCTGTTTGAAAGCTATGGAATAAATACACAGATTTCCAGTACAAAGATAGTAGATTGGGAAACGCTTCCGAAAGATTTTGCAGACAGGGGAGCCCTGCAGAAAATGGCCGAACGTTATGAACAGGAGTATGGATATAATAAAAATCAGATGAAAATACTGCTTTTGGATATGAATGTGATGAAATCGGTACAAAATGAATCAGAACAGCATAAACAGGAGTATGATTCTGTTATTAGTGTTGATTTTTATCCATGGACTTATTTGTACACCAGAGATAACAATGAGAAAAGATGGGTGTTTGGAACGGCTGATGACTGGATTGTGACAGAAAACAGCACTGAAAGTGGGAGAACCGGTCATATAAATACAGAACGCATAGCAGAAGGACAGAATGTAGTGTTGCAGGCTGCTTATCTTTTACCGCCGGAAATTTATAATGAGGGAGCATTATATTTTAATGGAGGAGAGTACAAGGATATTGATTATTCTGAACAGCCGCTACAGAAGATTGTTTTAAAATAAGCAAAATATCAAATAAGGAAACAAATAAATAAAGAGATTCATAAATTAAGACCGTATCAGATAAGGAAAGTATTAGTATTATAATAAGGGAAAATAACAGAAAATATAAAAACATGAAGGGAAGAGAGAACGTGAATTTATAAAAAGGCAGAAAAATGGCTGATATTTGGAACTGCTTACAAACTTATTATATTGATGTACAAAGGTCTGTGAAAAGTCAGGTTATTATGCTGTAAACTGCCCCTCTTCTGCTGCTGGAACTATATCAAGAGGGAGTGTTATATTTTTGCAGCAGAAGATTAGGAAGATATTGATATAAAAGATAATTGCCTGACCATGGGATTATTAAAATCTTATTTTGAGAATTTTAGTGATGTTATGGCTGGCAGTTTATTGTTAATATTGATAAAAACAAAAGGAGAATGTATTATGAAAAAGGGGAAAAGGATTTTTGGAGGTATTTTGCTTGCAGTAGTATTTATTATAATGATAGTTTTATTTTTGCGCCCATATTTGACAAAAGACAAGGAGCCGGAAAGTAAGGAACAGCTTTCCATAAAGCCTCCAAAACAATTATATGAACTGAGTGAAGATATGAATATAGAAGGGCTGCTCTGGAATGTTTCCGAGGCTGAATTAACAGAGGATTATGAAAAAATTGATTCTTATTATAAGAAAAGGGGATTTCTGCAGAGTCGGGAAGAATATGTAAAAGAATATATAGAGCAGTTTGCAGACAGAGATTTATTTGTGGGTGATATTCGGTATTTTCGGGTAAAATGTCTTGTAACAAATACTTCAGATACCCCATATAAATTTTCTCCGTCTTCTCTTGCTCCAACTTCTATTATTGGAAATGACATGGTCGGATGGTATTTTAATAATTATGATGTGAGGATGATTTCTGGTGGAAATGACTCTTTTAAAATAGAAGGCTATAAGCAAAAGATAGGAGAACCTATTGTAACAAAATATTATGATATTTTGCCAAAGGAAAGTATAGAACTTGAACTGGTAGGTGAACTGTGTCTGCATGATATTTATTCTACATATGGTTTGCAGTTTTCAAACAGTAAAAACAGCAAATATGAGCTTTATTTGGTAGGGGAAAATTCTACAAAAAAAATTCATTTAAACATTTCAGGTGAATTTGGTGAAAATAAAATATATCAGGAAGCAAGAAATATTCAGGAAATGAAAGCTCAAAGCTGGACAAATCTGGAGCAGATGGCATGGCACAGAGAATGGAGAGAAAAAAATAAAATAGAACATGGATATCGGCTGGATGAAGAAAGCAGGCCGATAATAGAAACAGAGGAACCAGGGCAGGAGTTTTTAGAACTGCTGAATGCAGGAGTTTCAAATGAAGAAGTACATTCGGCTTTTTCTTTAGTAACCACATTGAATGATTTTAAAATTACAGAATGGAAAGATATGCCTTCTGATTTTGCAGAGCAGGGAACTCTGAAAAAAATGGCAGAACGGTATGAAGATATTTACAATTGCCATGAGGAAGAATTAAAGGTGCTGGTTTTGGATTTGAGCTATACCTCAAGTGAACTGGGGCAAATCGTGATGGATGTTTATAGAAGGGCAATAAATTATTTTTATGGAAGAAGCAAGATTTATGTAAAGGATGAGAAGAATGAACTCTGGCTGTTTGGTGGTGCTGACAGCTGGATTGTAACAGAAAACAGCGCGCATCCGGAGAATGTTGGTTCTGTTAATCTGGATATAATGGAGCTGGATGCAGGTATTTCTGTTCGAATGGCGTACATTCTTCCTCCACAGCTTTATGAGGAATATTCTGCATTGTATTTTACAGGAGGAAGATACGAACTGACCTATGATGAAGAGCAGGTTCCAATGACAAAAATTGAATTGAATATCGCTCATCAGCAGGTTGACTAAGGGAGTTTTTAAAGAAAGAAAAAAATGATATTTATTGAAGAAAGAGTAAGAAATGGTGATTTGGTTTTTGTTATAAATAGAACTGCCATTACAAAAATTAGGATTTAAAAAGGAGTATGTTTTTGTTATGGACAAACTGGGAAAGAATTTGGGAGTAATTGTTCTTGGGGTGTTATTTTTAATTGCTGCACTGATATATGGAAGAAACCGCCTGACAGACAGCAGTGAGGAAGATAAAGACAAAGAAAATGGAACCAGCTTTCCTTTTGAAAAAATTTATACGGCAGGGGAAGAGGTAATATCTATCAATGTAGTTTGTCAGCTTAATCAGGCGGAATTTTTGAAGGGTTATAAGGAACTGGATTCTTTTTATCAGAAACGGAGTTATCTTGTGAAGCCTGAAGAATATCTGATGAGAAAATTTGAATTGGAGGGTGTTTTTCCCGAAGATGTTCGATTTATTCATTTAAATTTTTCACTGACCAATCATTCTGAAATGAAAAAAATTTTTGTGCCGGATAAGTTGAAATTGACTTCTATTTCAAGCAGTTATGAAAGTTTGAGTTGGGGAGAGTTTCTTGCCAATGATGGAAGATATCAGATAGAAAAAAAGAATGGCAGTATAGAAAAAGTAGATATTTCGGGAAAAAAGCCGGACTGTGAAAAAAGTTTGGAAATTTTGTCTATTCTGCCAGAAGAGACAGTGGTAATTGATTTTGTAGGAGAATTTTTGTTATGCAGAAGAGAGGACGGAAAGGATGATTCAAATTCTTCTTCGGCTGCTTTTATTGCTGATTTTTTTGAAAGAGGAGATTTATATCTTTCCATATCAGGTCTTGGTACAGAAATCAGTACAGGGCAGAATCTTCGTGGAGAAAAAATTCGTCTAGATATAAACTGTGAGCCACCAAGGACAGATGCAGTTCAGACAGCAAAGAGCCGAAGCTGGACGAATCTGGAACGAAGTAAAAATCAGATACAAAGCTGTTCTTTTAATTCTGTGCAGGAAGAGATGGCATATCCATATACGAGGCTGTTTGACACTTACTTTCAAGATGGAAACATGGTATGTGGCTATAAGGAGACAGGGAGGCTTTTAGACTATCAGCTTTTGAACTGGAAAGATTTACCACAAGAGTATATGCAGCAGGGAAATCTGCAGCAAATGGCAGAACGGTACAAAGACATTTACGAGTATGAAACAGAAGAATTAAAGGTGTTGTTTTTGAATGTAGAATACAGTGCAGAGGTTATTGGAAGTACTGATTTACAGAAGCATGCTTTCTATGAAAATAGTATGGTTTATCTGAGAAAAAATGAAACGGAATGGTATCTTTTTGGGACAGCAGATGAATGGAGAGTAACAGAAAACAGCGCATTTCCTGAAAGAACCGGATTTTTAAGTTCTGAGTGGCTGGCAGACGGGGAAAGCCTTAAAGTGGAATTGATATATATTCTGCCGCCTGATATATACAGGCAGCAGAAGGAAATATATTTTTTTGGTGGATATCCTCTGGATGTATGGAATATTCCGGTGAATACTCCTGTAACAAAAATTTCACTGTGACCATCTTGCGGAAGCGCCGCATGGAAGTACCAGATGATTGGAAGAGACAGGAAGACCGATTTCAGAGGCTTCTATTGTACCACCATATTGTTTTACGATTTCTGTTGACATCATATAGGTAAGAACAGAAGGGGCAAGTCCGGTTGTATAGGAATTAATCAGAAAAAATAAGGGGTTTTTTGATAAAACTTTTGTGCACAGCTTTATAAATTCATAGAGAGAGTCCTCCAACTTCCACAGTTCTCCCTTTGGACCTCTGCCATAAGAAGGAGGGTCCATAATAATTCCGTCGTACTGATTTTTGCGGCGGATTTCTCTTTCTACAAATTTTATACAGTCATCGGTCAGCCAGCGTATCGGTGCATCGGAAAGTTTTGAAGAGTGGGCATTTTCTTTTGCCCAGTTTACCATGCCTTTTGATGCATCTACATGTGTAACATGAGCTCCGGCAGCCGCAGCGGCAAGTGTTGCTCCACCTGTATAAGCAAAAAGATTCAGTACCTTTATCGGTCTGCCTGCCTGTTTTATTTTTTCTGAAAACCAGTCCCAGTTTACCGCCTGTTCGGGAAAAAGGCCGGTATGTTTGAAGCTGAAAGGTTTCAGGTGAAAGGTGAGTGATTTATAATTTATGGTCCACTGTTCGGGCAAATCAAAAAATTCCCATTCTCCTCCGCCTCTGCTGCTTCTGTGATAATGTCCGTTAACAGTATGCCAGGTTTTTAAGGTTTTTTCAGTATTCCATATTACCTGCGGGTCTGGCCGTACAAGGATATAGCTGCCCCATCGCTCCAGCTTTTCTCCCTCAGAACAGTCAAGCAGTTCATAATCGTTCCAGTTATCTGCAATCCACATATGATTTTTCTCCATTTTCCTGTTTCTTAAATTGATGTAACTATAAAATAACTATAACATGGATTGAAAGAGATGTCAAATTTTAACAGAATAAGAAAAGGCTGGAAAAAGTTAAAAATAAATTTGGGTAGCAAATAGAAGCATATTATGGTAAAATGTCGTTAAATGAAGTTTATGGAAATAATCTTTAAGGAGGAAATTATGCAGTTTGGTATTCGATTGCACGATGCAGTGCAGGCACCTATGGAAGAACGTTTAAAAAGAGTTAGAGAGCAGGGATTTTCCTGTGCGCATGTGGCACTTCCCAGAGTAATGGAAGAGTTTTCAACAAAGGACAGTGCTTTGACACCGGGATATGCAATGTATTTAAAAAGACTGTTTGACAAAAATGAGCTGGATATCGCTGTGCTGGGGTGTTATCTGAATTTGGCGAATCCGGACCCTGTACAGCTTAGGGAAATACAGAACAGATATCTTGCAAATATCCGGTTTGCCGCGCATTTAGGTGCAGGAGTAGTAGGAACGGAAACCGGTGCACCGAATGTAGAGTACAGGTTTGAAGAAGCATGCTGGTCAGAGGATGCATTGCAGATATTTATAAGGAATTTCCGTCCTGTTGTCCGGTATGCAGAGCAGATGGGCGTATTGATAGCGATTGAACCGGTAGCAAGGCATATTGTATGCAATCCTGTGCGGGCAAGGCGTGTGCTTGATGAGGTGGCATCGCCAAATCTTCGGATTATATTGGACCCTGTAAATCTGCTTGAAATCTATAATTATGAAAAACAGGATGAAATTATAGATGAGGCAATAGAGTTGCTTGGAAAGGATGTGGCTGTGCTTCATGTAAAGGATTTTGTGATACAAAACGGGCAGCTTGTTTCTGTGGCGGCAGGGCAGGGTCAGTGTCATTGGGACAGAATTATGAAATATATGAAGAGAGAGAAGCCTTTTATGCATGCTACTCTGGAAGATACAAAACCGGAAAATGCAGTTGAGGCATTGAAATATATTTGGGGAGTATATCAAAACAGTTAAACAAATTTCAAGGAAAATTTGTACAATACAGGTATTTGAAAATATATGATTAGACGGAGGATAATTCTATGGATTTTGTGCAGCAAAGGAAGAAAAAAGATAATAAAAACACGCTTATATATTCAAAAAGAAATTTGGAAAGTATTAAAAGAAGAAATGCAGTACCTAAAGTAATTCCACGAAACATTCAAAAAAATTCAATGGGTAATGCAAATAGCCAAGAGAGAAATACAGGGCAGACGATTTCTTTAGGTACAGACTATTCACCTGTGCAATGCTGGCCACCCAAAGAGGGAGATATTGGTACTTATAAAAAATTATCAAGAGAAGGAGTGGTTGGGGATAATCTTACTCCACATCATATGCCTTCAAGGCAGTATATGGCACAATATGGAGAAACCAGAGATGACGGCCTTTGTATGAATGTGGATATGCCCAGTCCGGGGACAGGAGGAATCCACAGGCAGACAGCGACCTATGGTTCTAATATGACAGCAGCACAAAGACAGGATTATCTCAAGATGACACCATATAAGGCTTTAGAGTATGATGTGAATGATTTGGGGACTATTTATCTGGAAGCAGGAAGATTTGAAGAAATGGCTCCCCGTATTATCGAATTTTCACAAAGGCGCTTGGCAGAACGGCCGGATTTGTTTAAAACACCATAAAATTATTATTTTTAAGAAATAAACCTGTACAAAATAAAAAACATTTCAAAAAAATAGAAAAAATGCTTGCATTCTGGGAAAAATTAGTGTATAGTATTACTCGCTGTGACATGATAGCGATGAAGCGTGAGGTTGCTGCATATGCAGGTTTTCCGTGGAGCGAATGTCAAAAAGCCGGAATATCCGGCTTCAACAAACTGGCGACAAGTCACTGTACCTAATAACATTCCGCAGTACGCGGGAGTCGTGTGAGTATTTTTTCTATAAAAATAGAAGTAAAGATAGAAAAAATAAATGTATGCTTAATTAGAAAAGTATACGAAACACCCGGCAGAGTGTACAGTCACCACTTGTTGTGCTTAGTGAAAAGTACGAAAAGGAGGCGACTTTTTTTATGGCAAGTCAAGTAATGAGAATCACATTGAAGGCATATGACCATCAGTTAATCGACCAGTCTGCTGCCAAAATCATCGAAACTGTAAAAAAGACAGGAACAAAGGTGAGCGGTCCGGTACCTCTTCCAACAAAGAAGGAAGTAGTAACTATTTTAAGAGCCGTACACAAATACAAAGATTCCAGAGAGCAGTTCGAGCAGAGAACTCATAAGAGACTTATTGATATTATCACACCGTCACAGAAGACAGTTGAAACATTGTCCAAGCTGGAAATGCCAGCAGGTGTATATATCGACATAAAGATGAAGCAAAAGTAATAAAAGCTCATCTGAAAAATAATAAGCAAGTAATCCTGAAGGGTTTAGATATAAAAGCAACACATTTTCTTATGTATATAGTGTTCCACATATATTAAGCTGTTCTAGGATGTTTTCAGAAGATGTAAAAAGACATTTGCTGAAAACCGCTGTAGATGAAACAGGAGGTAAACTATCTATGAAGAAAGCAATTTTAGCAAGAAAAGTGGGTATGACCCAGATTTTCAACGAAGAAGGCGCTTTGATTCCGGTAACAGTACTTCAGGCCGGTCCGTGCGTAGTCACTCAGGTGAAAACAGTAGAAAACGACGGTTACAGCGCAGTACAGGTAGGCTTTGAGGATATCAGAGAAAAACTGGTAAACAAGCCGCAAAAAGGGCATTTTGATAAAGCAGGAGTTTCCTGCAAGAGATTTGTCAGAGAACTCAAACTTGAGGATGCCGAAAATTATTCTGTAAAGGATGAAATTAAAGCGGATGTATTTTCCGCAGGCGATAAGGTAGACGCCACAGCTATTTCAAAAGGAAAAGGCTTTCAGGGCGCAATAAAGAGATTGGGACAGTCAAGAGGACCTATGGCACATGGTTCAAAATTCCACAGACATCAGGGTTCGAATGGTGCCTGCTCAAGTCCGTCAAGGGTATTCAAAGGAAAAGGAATGCCGGGACATATGGGCTGCAAGAAGATTACAATTCAAAATCTTGAGATTGTAAGAGTAGATGCAGAAAAGAATCTGCTTCTTGTCAAGGGAGCAGTTCCGGGACCAAGAAAAGCTCTGGTTACAATCAGAGAAACTGTAAAAACAGGCAAATAGGTATTAGGGAAGGAGGAATAATCAAATGTCAAAGGTATCTGTTTACAATATGGAAGGACAGCAGGTTGGCGAAATAGAACTGAATGACGAAGTGTTCAATGTAGAAATCAATGAACATCTGGTAAATCAGGCAGTAAAGCTCCAGCTTGCAAATAAGCGTCAGGGCACACAGAGCGCAAAGACACGTTCCGAAGTGCGCGGCGGCGGAAGAAAGCCTTGGAAGCAGAAGGGTACAGGCCACGCAAGACAGGGTTCAACAAGAGCTCCACAGTGGACAGGCGGCGGTGTTGTATTCGCTCCAAAGCCAAGAGATTATTCATTCAAAATGAATAAAAAGGAAAAACAGTTGGCTCTTAAGTCAGTATTGACCTCAAGAGTACAGGAAAATAAATTTATCGTTGTAGATGCAATTAAGATGGATGAGAAAAAGACAAAGACATTTGTCAAAGCATTAGACAGCTTGAAAGTATCGAAGGCTCTGGTAGTTTTGAATGAAAATGACCAGAACGTAGTTTGTTCAGCAAGGAATATTCCTACAGTTAAGACTGCTTTCACAAATACAATCAATGTATATGATATTTTAAAATATGATACAATTGTGATTGACAAGGCAGCTGTAGCGACTATCGAGGAGGTGTATGCATAATGGCAGACGTAAAATATTATGATGTTATCCTCAAGCCTGTGATTACAGAAAAGAGCATGAATGATATGGCTGAAAGAAAATATACATTTTATGTTCATACAGAGGCTACAAAAGTACAGATTAAAGAGGCTGTTGAAAAGATGTTTGAGGGAACAAAGGTTGCCAGAGTCAACACCATGAATCTGGAGGGAAAAACCAAGAGACGTGGAAGAACTGTTGGAAAAACCTCAAAGAAGAAAAAAGCAATTGTGCAGCTTACAGAGGACAGCAAGGATATTGAAATATTCCAAGGTTTATAATAGGTCATTAATCACAAACGATTGATGACAGAAAAGGAAGCACACTGATGTGTGCGTAGGTCATCAACCGCAAGCGATTGATGACGTAGCCAGCATGATAAAATTCTCACATATATGCGGCAGTTAGAATAGGTCCTCCATCATTTATGACGGATGACAGAGAAAGAAAAGGAGAGAAAGAAAATGGGAATTAAAACATATAACCCATATACACCTTCCAGAAGAAACATGACAGGGCTTGACCACGCAGAAATCACAAAGTCGGCACCGGAAAAGTCTTTAACAGTTTCTTTAAAGAAGAACTCAGGCAGAAACAACCAGGGTAAAATTACAGTAAGACACCGTGGCGGCGGTTCAAAAAGAAAATATAGAATTATTGATTTCAAGAGAAGAAAAGATGATATTCCGGCAACTGTTATCGGTATTGAATACGACCCGAACAGAACTGCAAATATTGCGCTTATCTGTTATGCAGACGGTCAGAAGTCATATATTCTGGCACCAAACGGACTGACAGACGGCATGAAAGTAATGAGTGGTCCAAATGCGGAAATCAGAGTCGGCAACTGCCTTCCTCTTGAAATGATTCCAGTAGGTACGGAAATTCATAATATTGAATTATATCCGGGAAAAGGCGGACAGCTTGTTCGTTCTGCTGGAAACTCAGCACAGCTTATGGCAAAAGAGGGCAAATATGCTACACTCAGACTGCCTTCAGGCGAAATGAGAATGGTTCCAATTATCTGCCGCGCAACAATCGGTCAGGTTGGAAATATAGAGCATGACTTAGTAAATATTGGTAAAGCAGGACGTAAGCGTCATATGGGTATCCGCCCTACTGTCCGTGGTTCTGTTATGAATCCGAATGACCATCCACATGGTGGTGGTGAAGGAAAGACTGGTATCGGACGCCCGGGTCCATGTACACCATGGGGCAAGCCGGCACTTGGTTTGAAGACAAGAAAGAAGAACAAGCAGTCTAACAAGCTTATCGTAAGAAGACGAGACGGTAAGAACATGAAATAAGGAGGATTACCAATGGCTAGATCATTAAAAAAGGGACCATTTGCGGATGAAAGCTTACTCAAGAAGATAGCAGCAATGAATGCGTCAGGCCAGAAGTCGGTTATCAAGACTTGGTCACGTCGTTCAACAATCTTCCCACAGATGGTTGGACATACAATTGCAGTGCATGACGGAAGAAAGCATGTGCCTGTATATATTACAGAAGACATGGTTGGACATAAGCTCGGTGAGTTCGTTGCTACAAGAACTTACAGAGGACATGGAAAAGACGAGAAGAAGGCAAGACGCTAATTTTTTAGGATTTTGAAAGGAGGTATTCATCCATGGCAAAAGGTCATAGAAGCAAAATTAAAAGAGAGAGAAATGCTGTTAAGGATACAAGACCATCAGCAAAGCTTTCGTATGCTAGAATATCAGTTCAGAAGGCATGCTTCGTATTGGACGCTATCAGAGGCAAAGATGTTGTATCTGCTCTGGGTATCTTAGCGTATAATCCGAGATATGCATCATCAGTAATAGAGAAATTGTTAAAATCAGCAATTGCAAATGCTGAAAATAATCAGGGAATGAACCCGGAGAACCTCTATGTTGAGGAATGTTATGCAACTCAGGGGCCTATTATGAAGAGAATCAGACCAAGAGCACAGGGAAGAGCATACAGAATCGAAAAGAGAATGTGTCACATTACAATTGTGCTCAATGAAAAATAAAAGCATGACTGCGCAATCAACGCAATCGGTTTTTGACTGTTTTATTATAGCAGGCGTTGGTTGCATAATTTAGAAAGGAGAACCGGAATGGGACAGAAAGTTAATCCTCATGGCTTAAGAGTTGGTATTATTAAAGACTGGGATTCAAAATGGTATGCATCTAAGGCGGATTTTGCAGATTGCCTTATTGAAGATCAGGAGATTAGAAAATACCTGAAAGATAAATTATACAGCGCTGGTGTTGCCAAAATTGAAATCGAAAGAGCATCAGATAGATGTAAGGTGATTGTTCACACAGCAAAACCGGGACTTGTAATCGGTAAAGGCGGTGCTGAAATAGAGAAGCTGAAGGTTGAATTGCAGAAGCTGACAGCAAAGAAATTAGTAGTAGATATCAAAGAAGTAAAAAGACCTGACAGAGATGCTCAGCTTGTAGCAGAAAACATCGCTCTTCAGCTGGAGAACCGTGTATCGTTCAGAAGAGCAATGAAGTCTACAATGTCAAGAAGTATGAAGGCAGGAGCAAAAGGTATCAAAGCAGCAGTTTCAGGACGTCTCGGCGGTGCAGATATGGCGCGTGGAGAGTTCTACAGCGAAGGTACAATTCCACTTCAGACATTGAGAGCAGATATTGATTATGGTTTCGCTGAAGCAGACACCACTTACGGCAAGTTGGGTGTTAAGGTTTGGATTTACAAAGGCGAAGTACTTCCAACAAAGGCTGCTAAGGCAGATGAAAAGGAAGGGAGCGATAAATAATGTTAATGCCAAAGAGAGTAAAGCGTCGTAAACA
>CAJUDQ010000051.1 GCA_910585215.1 uncultured Lachnospiraceae bacterium
TTTTTCTTTATGCGATAACTGCCTTTGCAGTTTTGCAAGTTTTTTCTCATATTTCTTTATGATTTTGGGATTTGTGTACTTTTCCTCGTCTGATGTAATGCATAAATCCTTAATTCCTAAATCCAATCCTATATTATAGTTTGTATGCGGCAATTCTTCATGCGCCGTTTCTACAAGTATTGATACATAATATTTCCCGCTTGGCACTTGTGACACAGTGGCTGATTTTATCTGACCGGAAAATTGTCTATGCAGCTTTGCCCTTACTTCTTTTAACTTGGGCAGTTTCACTTTTCCTTTCCCAAAATCTACAGCGATATTTCTGTTTGTAAAATTTGTCGTATAAGATTTATGATTATCATGTTTGCTTTTGAATTTTGGATATCCTGCATGTTCTTTGAAAAACTTCTGGTATGCCGCGTCCATGTTATAAACTGCATTTGTCAGTGCGAATTTATCCACTTCCCTCAGCCATTCATATTCTTTCTTTAATTCCCTGTTGCAGTAATTATTGCAATCTGTTTTACTAATAGATTTGTTTTCTTTTTCATAAGTCTGCTTCCGATAGCAAAGTGTCTGGTTATAAACAAAACGGCAGCAGCCAAATGTTTTTGCTATCTGTACTTTCTGCTCATTATCAGGATATATTCTGTACTTATATGCTTTTAACATCCTCTGTCACCGCCTTTCTTTCTATCCTTGATTTTCTATATATTTCCGCAGCATTTCTTCAGATACATTACCTACACTACAGGCAAAATATCCATCTGTCCAAAAAGTATGGTCTTTCCAAAAATATTTTTGCAGATAATTTGGATATCTCTTCCATATATGATATGTTGTATAACTTTTCATCAGGTTTACAATTTTACTAACAGACATTGTTGGTTCTGTTTCTATCATTTAATGGATATGGGTCTTTATCTGTTTCCATATACCTGATAATTACATGATGTTTTTGACATATCTCGTAAGAAAACTGTTTTATATCATCTGATATATGTTTGCTTATTAGTAATTTCTTTCTGTACTTGCATACAAAAATAAGATGATATTGTTATAAATATTTATGTCTGTTCTTTGATTTCCATGTTCCCATAACGCAAGTATAACACAAATTGCTACTTTTGGCTACCTTAACCCACCGTCTTTTGGCAGCCTCAAAGAGGCTGTGCCGCTATGCGGCATGACAGCAAAGCTGCCACCCTGTGCCAGTGGGATTGCGGTAGCCTTATTTCAATTATCAGTCAAGCAATTTATATGTCTATCTTAACACAGAGCTCCTTTAACTGCACATCATCCACTACATCCGGCGCGTTTGTCAGCAGACAGGAGGCATCCTTTACCTTCGGGAATGCAATTACATCTCTTATATTGTCTTTTTTTGCCATTACCATAATCAGTCTGTCAAGACCATATGCAAGCCCTGCATGAGGCGGTACGCCATATTTAAACGCATCTAATAAAAATCCAAACTTCTCATTTGCCTGCTCTTCTGTCAGCCCAAGCGCCCGAAACATTCTTTCCTGTACATCTGCCTGATGAATCCTCACACTTCCGCCTCCGATTTCATTTCCATTCAACACAATATCATAAGCCTTTGCTCTTACGGCTCCAGGGTCGGATTCAAGCTTGTCAAGGTCCTCCTCCACTGGCATGGTAAACGGATGATGCATGGCCACAAACCGTTCTTCCTCATCTGACCACTCAAATTGAGGAAACTCTGTAATCCATACAAATCTGTATTCATTCTCATCAAACAAATCTAGCTGCCCCGCCAAAGTTGTTCGAAGAGCACCTAATACATTCCATACAATCTTGTTTCTGTCAGCGGCAAACAAAAGCAAATCTCCTGCTTCTCCCTCCATAACCTTCACAATATCTGTGATTTCCTGCTCTGTCATAAATTTTGCAAATGACGATTTGCAGCTTCCGTCCTGCTGTATCGCAATATACGCAAGTCCTTTCGCCCCGTATCCCTTCGCAAAATCCACCAGTGCATCTATCTTCTTTCTAGGCATGCCGCCCTGTCCCTTTACATTAATTCCACGAACGCTTCCGCCGTTTTCAATTGCTCCTGTAAATACGCCGAACCCGCAGCCCTTTACAAGCTCTGTAATATTCTTTAATTCCATTCCAAATCTTAAATCCGGCTTATCCGAACCAAAACGTTCCATTGCCTCCTGCCATGTCATTCTTTGAATTGGAAGCTTTACCTCCACGTCCAGCACTTCTTTAAACAGGAACGCCAGAAGCCTTTCATTAATATCTATTACATCATCTTCATCCACAAAGGAAAGCTCCATATCTATCTGCGTAAATTCTGGCTGACGGTCGGCTCTTAAATCCTCATCTCTGAAACATTTTACAATCTGCAGATATCTGTCATAGCCGGCACACATCAACATTTGCTTAAACAGCTGTGGAGACTGTGGCAGAGCATAAAATCTGCCAGGATGAATACGGCTTGGCACAAGGTAATCTCTTGCTCCCTCCGGCGTGCTCTTGGTCAGCATAGGTGTTTCGATTTCAAGAAATCCTTCTCTGGTCAGAAATTCTCTGGTAAGAGCTGTTACACGGCTTCTCATAATCATATTTGCCTGAATATCTGGTCTTCGAAGGTCCAGACATCTATATTTCAGTCTGAGTTCCTCCTTGGTTGAAATATTTTCTTCTATTGGAAATGGTGGTGTCTCTGACTCAGAAAGAATACGAAGGCCTGTCGCACGCACTTCTATCTCACCAGTTGCAAGATTTTCATTGACTGCTCCCTCTCTCTTTACCACTTTTCCCAAAACGGCAACTACATATTCACTTCGAAGTGTCTCTGCTTTCGCAAATCCCTCCGCTTTTACATCATTTTCATCAAATACAATCTGCAAAATACCGGAACGGTCCCTCAAATCTATAAAAATTAAACTTCCCAGATTTCTTCTTTTTTGTACCCACCCCATTACTGTCACTTCTTTTCCGATATCTGCACTCGAAACTTCCGTACATCTGTGGCTTCTTTTCAGCCCTTTCATTGATTCAGCCATTTTCTTATATCCTTTCTCAAATTATTTTGGAACAATTTTCTATAGAAATTTTTATGAAACAAAAAATTCCTGAAACTCCTCATATCCCTGAGACATAAGCGTTTCTTTCTGAAATTTTTTATTTTTATTCATGCGTGCGACAAGAACCTGTCTGCCTTCGCTTCGCAGTTTCTGTGCCTCTTTTATAATCTCGCAGAGCTTTTCTGCAGAAATTCCTTTTTCAATTAAAAACGCTGTCTTTTTGTTCTGGTTTGGCACCTGAAAACCATTTTCCAACAGCAAAAGAACAATTCTCTCAAATCCAATGGAAAAGCCACATGCTGGCACATCTTTTCCAGTAAATTTCCCTATCATCTTATCATAACGCCCGCCTCCGCCACAGGCAATGCCAAGCTCTGGCATGGCAATTTCAAAAATCGTGCCGGTATAATACGACATTCCCCGGACAAGGGAAGGGTCAAATACAATCTCGAAATCAGAGGATTTTACTGCACCCACGCTGTCAATAATTTCTTTTAAACCTGTTTTCACTGAATCTTCCAGATATTCTCCAAGAGAATCGTAAATATACAAAAGTCCATTCTCGGCCGTCTCAAATCCCTGAAACAAACTTAAATATTTATCAATGGAAGCCTGCGAAAATCCGTTTTCCAGAAGTTCTTTCGCAACGCCTTCCATACCGATTTTATCAAGCTTGTCAAGAGTAATAAATACACTGTCATAATCCTCCTCCAGAAATCCGCTGTAACATGCCATTGCCTTTAAAATCTGTCGGTCGTTTATTTTAATCTGAAAGTTGTGAAACCCAAGCTTTCCAAGTGTTGTCGTAGTTGCCAGAATCAATTCAATTTCCGCAAGGTTGGAAGGCTCTCCTAAGATATCAATATCACACTGGTAAAACTGGCGATATCTTCCCTTCTGAGGTCTGTCTGCTCTCCATACACTTCCTATCTGCAAAGCCTTAAACGGAGCCGGAAGCTCATTTGCATGATTTGAATAAAACCGTACCAGAGGAACGGTCAAATCATAGCGCAAACCTCCGTCTACAAGGTCATTTTCTTCCTGCTCTTCCTTTTCCTGTGCAGCCTTCAGTTTTTCGCCTCTCTTTAAAATCTTAAAAATCAGCTTTTCATTTTCTCCCCCCTGTTTGCTGCTTAAATTTTCTATATGCTCTACACATGGAGTTTCTATTGGAGTAAATCCAAATTGTTTGTAAGTTTCTTTAATTACTCCTATTACATAATCCCGAATTTCCATTTCCTCCGGCAAAATATCCTTCATACCTGTTACCGGCTTTTTTTTCAACGCCATTTTAAAAATTCCTCCTGTTTATCTATCCTTATTTATATTTATCCTTATTTCCTACTATCCTTGTTTTCTGAATCTCCCCTGGCTGAAATCACAGGTTCCTGCCCTTCCATTCACACATTTATATCATCCATGTTTCATCCTTTGGCCGTTAACCGTATACGCTTGTAAATAATTTATTTAATTAGTATATATGATTCATTTTCTTTATATCTTTGTCAATATCTATCTCTCTGACAAGATTCATAAACGCCAGAAAAAGTTTCATATCAAAATTCTTTACTTCGCCAATCATAAACTCCAGCGCAGTATCAATATCATATGCCGGCCGGTAAGCCTTCTCTGTCACCAGTGTCACAAATACATCACAGATACGCAGAATCCTTGCTCCCAGTGGAATCAAATCTCCTGACAGATTGCCTGGAAAACCGGAGCCGTCATAATTTTCATGATGAAACAGAATACTTTCCAGCACAAAATCTGAATATCCCTTATCTTTTAATAAATCAAATCCCAAAAATGGATGCTTTCTTAAATAATTAAGCTGTTTAATTACAAAATGATGGTCCGGCTGTTCTACATATAAAAGCTTTGAAGCCCGAATTTTTCCAATATCGTGCAGCATACCGGCCACCGCAAGCTCATAGCACTGTTCTTCTTTCAACTCTATTTCTTCTGCCAGCAAATATGCGGTATTGCTGACATAAATGCCATGATTGATAGAAGTATGAAACTCCTCCATCACCTCATCATTTTTTTGAATTTTATCTATCAATTCCATTGCAAAAGTTCCTCTTTTTAGAATAAATGTCATTCTGCATGCGCTGCCTGTAATACAGCATTATATGCCATTTTAGGCTGCAGTTGTCCATCAAAT
This sequence comes from uncultured Lachnospiraceae bacterium, assembly GCA_910585215.1. Classification (GTDB taxonomy): domain Bacteria; phylum Bacillota; class Clostridia; order Lachnospirales; family Lachnospiraceae; genus CAG-303. The sequence goes on from CAJUDQ010000051.1 coordinate 5,224, forward strand.
AACAACGGATAGCTTTTCTCACCCCGAAATCCGGTAAGCCAGCTCATATCATCATGTATTCCCCAAAAAGTAACCCCTGTAATATCTGCTTTCTTTTGTTTGACTGTTTTCAATAAAAGCCGGAAGAGGGTTTCATACTTTTCAGCTAACAATTTCATGGAGACTTCCGATGAATCTGCATTGTGAATATCCAGCTCTGTAATCTGTATCTGCAACGGAAGCGCACCAAAGCAAAAGAGTCCATCTTTATATTCATTTAAATCAGTATCCATATCAAAATGTGATTGCATTCCCATGCCATCTATCAGTTTTTCTTTTAAAAGAGGACTCAAGATATGCTTGCATATGGCTTCTCTCTTCCATGGGATAAATGTGCTGTAATCATTATAAAACAGAGAAACTTTATTGTCTGCATATTTTCTTGCAAACCGAAAAGCATAAAGAAAAAAATCTTCCCCTACCGTCTGTGTCCAGAGAGATTCTCTCAATCCTCCATTATCAACAGCCTCATTTACCACGTCCCATGCATAGATAACTCCTGGCCATCTCTGCTGAATATATTCCAAAACGGCACGTATATAATTTTCCATTCTTGCCAGCATTGTCTCACGATTAGCCAATGGTGCATTTTCTTTGACACTATAACCTTCTGCAAAAAACCATCTGGGCGTTTGATTATGCCATATCAGTGTATGTCCCCTTACTTCAGGTCCATTGTTTTGTGCAAAATCCATGTAATTGACAATTTTATCAAAAGTCACTGCTGGGCACTTATCATATTTTTCCGGTTCTGTCTGGTTTTTTTGTGCATCCAGAAGACTTTCCGGCTTCATATCATTCTCACAGGTGATGGAATTGTATTCCGTTAAAATATGCTCTAAAACAGAATGATTTTCAAATACTCTTGCAGGTATTGCCGCCCCGATTTTAAAAAATGACTGATAGCTTTCTTTTAAACTCATATAAAATCACTCCTTTTTATCCTTGCTTTTATAGAACACTTGCTTTTACAGCAAGATTAAAACTCTGAAACTATGTTTTAATGATATGAGTTTTATACAATAAATCAATTCCTGTTTTAATCGTTTCTGTTATCGTCTGCTGATGTTTGTCAGAATATTCTTTTAGAGTATGATATTCTGCGTCAGACATCCTTATAGTTACAATACGTTCTTTTATAACATCTGATTTTGGTCGTCCTCTTTTTCCCATAATCATACTTCCTTTCTACATTCACTTGACATTATATTTTCTATGGTATAAAATGTCAAGTATTTTTCGTAATACGAATTAAAAAAATAAAAACAAGAAAGAGATTTCGATAATATATATTGAAAAGAGGCTGAACACTAATTTCTTAGTGCAACAGCCCCATTTTTCATTTTAGTTTGTATTTTTTCTTGATACAATGTTATGCGATGCTATTTTGCCAAAATAAATAATTCCAATTCCACTCAAAACCAATATCCATAACCAGATTTCTAGTATTCCAGAATCATTTGTTTTTGGTATATTATCCTCTTTGATAGTATCTGTTGGTTTATCGTTACTTCCATTGCTGCCAGCTGGTTCCCTGCTATCCTTATAGGCAATCGCATAAGTAGAGAAGCGGTCTGTTTCAAAGGTATATGTAAATGTTTTTTCATCATAAATACCCGTCAGAACTTCTGCTTCCGTCTCTGTATCATGATAATGCAGCACCTGATAAGCTCTTTTTGCGTTTTTGTCTGTATTTCGCAATTGTTCGGGAATAACAATACTGATTTTTATTTTTTTATTTAGCTGTGAAACAAAATCCGGCGTTTTATCTCCTACCTGCTTAAACATAGAAATATCCATATAAGTTCCAATTGTATAATCCCCTTTTTTAGCTTCTATTAAGGTTTTTTTATTTTCTGTTGGTGTCACAGGCTTTACATCCAGCCAAATATTGATATCTGTTCCATTTGCAACCTCTGCTTTTTCTTCCTGTGTCAAAATAACTGCTTTTTTTACTTCATCTAATGCACTTGCAAAATTACTGTCCGGCGCTCCCTCTGAAATAACAGGAGCAATCACCGTAATATTTCCACTGCCTGTTGCCGGGATTGTTTCTGTCCTCATAATATATGCGCAAACTGTACATTTATATGTTTTTATACCCATATCTGTTGCAGTTGCCTCTTTGGTAACTATCCCTTCGTCTTCGATATGCCCGGCAACATCTGTCTTTTTTCCACAAACACATTCATGCCAGTGACTTGTTTTGTCATTTTCCCATTGTTCTGAATACTTATGGGTATGTAGTTCTATGGACCTTTCATAACCACACTTATTGCAGGTGGTATCTTTATCATTATCAAATATATGTGCTTCTATGGATTGTTTTTCTTCACAACGGGAACATTTTTTCCAATGACCATTTTCATCATACTGGATTACACTGAAATCATGTCCCAATTCTTTTAGAATGATATCTGCATCATTTGTAATCTGAGTTGTACATTCACTATCAAAAAATCGTTTTCCACAGGAACAGGTATAATATGCGATAGTTCCAGATGTAGTACATTCTGCCGCTGTTGCAGGAACGAATATCCCATTGTGGATATGTATTTTAATCGTTTTTGTTACTGTATTTTGATTTCCAGCATTATCTATGGCTGTTACAATAATAACTGTTTCGCCCGCTGAAATTTTATCTGCTGGAATCACGAAGCTGGTATTCGTTTTCATGTTTGTAGCAAAATCCTGCTGTAAAACAGTTTCCGCATTGTTGCCTATTTTGTAAGTCACAGAAGCAATTCCCGATGATATAGCATTGTCTTTATCATCTGTTATAGATACTGTAATGGCGGGCGCCGTCATATATTCATCCTGTATATCTGCGCTGTCTGTCTGAAATTCAATTTGAGGAGCATTACCTTCAATAATAAATCCATTATATCCTTCATTTGCTGTTTTTTCTGCCGATATATTTCCAGCCTTGTCGGTACAAGTAATACGAATAGTTCCTTTAAAATCTGCATCAACAATAATCTTTGCTATGTTATTTTTAATTTCTGCCGTATCACTGCTTGTATTGCCGTCTTTTGAAGTCATCTCATAAGTTATCTGGTCTGCGCCGCTGCCTTCCTCGGTTACGGGTACTGTAATAATCAAACTTTCCTTTCCAATCAGCCATTGCCATAAATTTTTTGGCTCATAGCTATAAGAAAGCGTACCAAGAACAGGAGAAATATTGTCTATCCACTTCGCCCAGTATTCCTTATCTCCAGTATCCTTATTTGAAATATTTGTGATTGCTGTTCCAGTTAAATCTTCGTTATCAAACCAGCCTCCGAAAACATACCCCTTTTTTGTCCAGTCCGAAGGTAATGCTGCTACTGTTCCATAGGTGTATGAATTAAGGGTTGTTCCACTGTCTCCACCATTTGTATGCAGGGTGACATTATAAACTTCCAAAGCCCAATTTGCAGTATAAGTACGGTTTTCTGTACTTCCCTTTGTTATGATAACATTTGTATGGTTCTCTGTTAAATCCGTACCACTCCAGCCAGTGAAAGTATAACCTTCTTTTGTTGGATTATTTAAGGTTATATTATCACTTTCTACTGTATAAGATGACGGATTGTCGCTTACTGTTCCGCCGTCAAGGTCATATGTGATTGTATAATTGATAAGATTCCACTTTGCCCAGTATTCCTTATCTCCAGTATCTTTATCCGAAATATCTGTGATTGCTTCTCCGGTTAAATCTTCATTGTCAAACCAGCCGCCGAAAATATACCCTTTCTTTGTCCAGTCCAAAGGCAGCGCTGCGCCTATTTCATAAGTGTATGAAGCAAGGTCTGTTCCACTGTCTCCGCTATTTGTATGCAGAGTAACATGATAAGTAACCGGAATCCAACTCGCATAATAGACCGTATCCTCTGTTGGATTTACAGAAGTTCCTGCCTCTATGGCTTCTCCTGTTTCACTTCCTTCTATCCAGCCGTTAAAAGTATAACCAATACGACTGAGCCCAGTCCCATTTTGAAGTTTGATACTCTCAGAATCTTTCGTATAAAATTTACATTCCGCATCTGATACAATGGCATAATTTGTCAATGTCTGACTTTCAGGAACGTTTCCGCTGCCGTTATTTGCATTATAAGAAACTTTGATTTCTTTTTGATACGCCCCATAAAAAATCATATCCTCTGATGCCTGACCAGATGTATTTTCTTCTGATATTTCTGAAATTAACTCTTTATTATCACTCCACCCATAAGCCACATATCCATTTGCATCTGATATATCCAAATCTTTTAACTCTGGAAATGTAAATGTGGCATCTTCCTGTTTATTATAAAGCGTTATTTCTTGTGTTACCTTTTCTCCTGCTTTTCCAGAATAAAAGGTAAGTTTCAAATCTTTTTTATAGATTGCATATAAAATAATTTTTTCATCTTCCATTTTCAGTGAAACAAGTCCTTCTTCGGCATCTGGGTCTGTATTCCAGCCCACAAATTCCCAGCCGGTTTTCGACGCTGTTGGAGTTAAATCAATGTCTTCTCCACTTAAAGCATCTGTGAATATTTGTGTTGCTGAATCTCCGCCATTTGTGGCATAATCATAGGTTACTTTAATTCCACGAATCCATTGCGCATACAGCGTAATATCTTCTAAAATTTCAAAAGAAGCACCCGCCTCATAGTTTGTACCTGTGCCATCCCGTTTGGTATTCCAGCCGTCAAAGTTATAACCGTTCTGGTGAGTCAAACCATTCTCTGACTGTACAGTGGCAATATCACCAATTTTATATTCATTCTCATCTGATACACTGCCGTCAGCTCCATTTGAAGAATATGTGACATAAAGCGGATAACCCGGGTCGGTGTTTGTCAGAATAATCTGATTATTTTCTTCATCCAGCTTGGCATAGTATACAATATCTGATTTACCAATGTCGATAAATGATATTTTTTTCATATCCTTCTTCTGTAATTGATATCCTTCTACCCCCTGTGCAATCACTCTGCCTTCTTTTGCATCCAAATAAAGCACAATAGGTTCTTCTAATTGAGAGCTGATTTGCGCTTTTCTTTGAGCGTCATCGGCAAAATCAAGAAATACTCCATCTACACCTGAATCTGCAGTACCATCTCCACAAAACTGCACATTTCCAGATAATTGAATAATTGTATTAGCTGTGTTTTGAGAGGAATAAAATATCGCACCGCTGCCTTTGCCGTCACTTTTATTGTAAAAACTTTTATTCCCTTGAAAATATCCGCCATATAAATAAGTTTCCGAACCTTCTAAACCAGTATTATAAATACAGCCGCCTTTTCCAGAAGAAGTATTGTCAATAAAACTGCCTCCATAAATTTTCAATTTTGAACTTATGTTATATATAAATCCACCGCCACAAGGTTCTATAGAACTTGAACTTGTACTGTTGTTTTGATACGTGCCGTCATTAATAATCAGAGTGCTTTTATCCTCTATACAAATAGCACCTCCATAATATGTTGCCTGACAGTTCTCAATTATGGCGTCTTCAAAAACAGCGCTGCCTTTGTTTAAGTAAAAAGCGGCACCCTTGTACCTATTTTTATAACAGTGATGAATCCAGCATCCGTCATCCAGCGTTGCCATTCCGTTATTTGAAACCTCTACCATAGCATAATAGTTAGCCGATAGAGAAGCGCCGTCTATTTCAATATTCTGGAGTATCAGATTGCCTCCTGACACAGAAAAATATGCGTCTGAATAACCACGCACAATCTTTCCGCCACCTCTTATGGTAACATCGCTGTTAACTCTCAGCCTTCCCGTTATGGTGACAGTCACTCCCGGATTAATTGTGTAAATTCCAGCCTCCAACGTCCTTGAGTCCCACTCCTCATCGGAGGATATGATAGTTTCCTCAATATCTGCTGCCCGTTCATTTTTTGCGTTTTCTTCATACTGCGCAGTTTTCTTTTCCTGTTCTTTTTTTGTATTCCCGTCAATATTTTCCTGCGATTCTGCATTCTCCTGTGCGAACACATTGTCAGGAACAGTATTGCATACCATTTCCGCTGTCAGCACTATTGAAAGCAGTATCACTATCATTCGTTGTAATAATCTGTTCTTTCGCTTCTTCATATTAGCTGCCTCCTTTGATTTATTTTTCCGTATTGCAAAAATTGCTATACTTAGATTTTACGTAGGATAAGTATAGCAAATCAATCAAGAATAGCAACCCGTTTGGCACCAATCGCAATTTTTACAGTATATTTTGAAAATTTATCTGATTAAGTAAAAGGCGCTTCTCTATTTATTTGATTTATCTTTTCAATTTACTCTATCTTTTAATCGTTTTCTTTTTACTCCATTCTTTTTTGCCTTTGGATACCAGAAACAAAAAGACGCAGCTATTTTCCAGAGAAATCTTGGCCAATTTGGAGAAACAAATAAATCTTCCCCCTTATTCAAAGACAATATATTACAACTCAGCTTTCGAAGTGCAATTCCAATATTTTTGTTAGGTCCATGACCTAAAGGTATATCTTTAATAAACGGAAGCATTTCTCCTGCCCCGATACCAAGGGTTTGGCCATAGGTCAGACCAGTAGCATTACACCAATTTCTCATAATATCGGCAGCCACATAATTTTGCCAGCCCTCATAAAATCCATTGTTAATCATACAATAAACATTAATATTCTTATTGCTGAATCCTCTTTTTTCAAGCTCAATAAGAAAGCGTAGCAAACATGAATTTAAACTGTCAATATACAAAGGAAATACAAATATAAGTACCTCACTGTTTTGTATCTGTGAAAACTGATTGAAAGAAAGCTCCGCTTTACACACATTGTATATTACTACTTTGTTTTCTTTAATAAATGACATTAAATATTCAATAAGCAATTCAGACGTACTTTTACTTGCTTTGGGACTTCCGTTTATAATGCAAATCTTCATATGACAGTTACCTTCTTACATAAATTTTCTAATGAATTTGAAAATGAAATTTCATAGTTTTTCACATAAAGATTAGCACAATTTGCTTTTACCAATTTCTCAGCCGTTTCTCTTTCTTCTCTGGTGATATTTTCACCATAAAAATGTACTGCAAGCCATATATTATTTTGATAACGTCTTTTGTGATGAGTTTCGTTATTTCTTATTTTAAAAAATGGGAGCAGCCAGGAAATACTTCGATCTAAAACATTTTTCACAAACGGACTGTAACACCCATAAAAACATTGACTAATAACCGTGACTTTCTCACTCTTTCCAAGTAATTTTCCCATGTTATCATATCCATCTTTCAATACACATTTACCGGGAGTTTTTATCCAGCAGCCAAAACATCCACTACAATGTCGTATTGTCCCAGTATCTGAAATAATATAGATATCATTGTTCACTCTCGGAAATAATAATTGAAATTGCTTATTGTTTAAATCATGTATTAAAATATTCATTCTTTTTCCTCCTGCATTTGATAAGGTATAGAAATAGACTTAATGATTTCCTCTATCCTTGTTTCCCAATTGCCATCATATTCAATATTGGGCATTGTAACAATGGCAGCTAACCCATGTACTAAAGCCCACATAGCGATAATCTTATCTTGTATCACTTTTTCTGGAAGTTTTGCTTTGCCAAAAACCGATATAGCTGTTCTTTGCAAAATAGCTAATGGTATATTTTCGTTCGTATCAGCATTTTCAAGAGATAATTTTATGCTAATATTTTTACGTGAAAATAGAAAATCATAGTAAAATGGATTTTGATAAAAGAATATCACATATGTTTTTCCAAGCATAGGAAGCAGAGAGGGACTATCTTTATATTCCATAGCTGTTTTCTCTAGTACAGCAGAAAATAAATCCATAACATACTGCTGCATTGCAACTATAAATTCATCTTTGGTCTTAAAATGAGCGTAAGGTGCTGCATTGCTGACACCACACATCTCAGCTATTTTGCGTAAAGATAATGTTTCTTCCCCTTTCTGTTTAATGAACTCTATTCCCGTTTCGATTAGAGCACGTCGTAAATCACCATGATGGTATGACTTTTCTTTCATATAGCTTTCCTCCAATCTTTACATTGATAAGATTATACTACTTAATCTTATCAATGTAAAGATTGCAATCGAAATTTCATAATAGTTTCCGTTCTTATTCAATGTTTGCAGTGTCGGAAGACTTGATTTTTCTTGTGTAAAGTGAGGTAAGGAACCCACTTACGGTTGTTGTAACAAGAATTACAATAGGGAATATAAGATACATTTCAACAGGATTGATAATGTATTCAACTGCAAGCTCCATACCCATCATTTTAAATAGTGGGTCAATACACAAGTGAGTAAGCGGTATTGCAAAAATTTCACCCATAATTACTGCAATCATTCCCACAAATGTAAACCGCAATGCATGGTATACATAGATTTTTCCGTTTCGTGTGCCTACGGCTTTCATAAGTGCGATTTCTCCCTGCTCCTTTGCGATAAAGGAACGTTCCATAAGCACGGTAATAAGTGCAGATAAAACTATCGTGAGCATAACCACAAGGGATTTTACCTCCCCAAGTGTGCCGGTAACACCAAGCATATCCGCCACTACTTTAGCGCAGGTTTCTATACTTTCATAATCAGGGAAAATCCTCTGAATTTCTTTCATTCTCCGTTCAATCTCCCTGCTGTCAGGATTATCTGTAAAGGTAATCTGTGTTTTTATACCTCCATATGCCTGAACGTAATTTATATACTCATCGCTGTGAAGTCTGATAGCAATGCCCTGCGTATTCATACCTTGAAAAAACGCCGAAATAATATATTCCTTATCTCCGTCAATGGTTTTAATTGTAACGGTATCACCAATATTTGCATTCAGCATATCTGCTGCAATTCGTGTTATTGCAATTTCATCGGTATTCTGTGGTGCTGTTCCTGCTGTGTATTGGTACATATCCATTGTTGTGCCTGTGCCGTGATATATATAGATATTGCTTTCGTTTTCTCCGAAAGATACCGGCAGCGTAAACATCATTTCCTTATAGCATTTTGCAGGAATACCATTTTCTGCAAGAGTCTGTTCCATTTCGTCAAGATGCTTTTCAAGCTTTTCGTGTCCGTCTTCCACCATACATTCCTTATTTATTTTACTGTCAAGATATATGTCACAATCTGCCCATCCGAATGTTGTGGCAAGACTGCCGCTGTTCATAGTGAATACAGTTGCCGAAAGTATAAGCATAAGGGACAGACAAAGGAAAAATGTAAGACTTATAATACTGTAACGTCTGGGGCTGCTTACAATGTCATTTAGTGCAAGGAAAGGCTCCATCGAAAGTTTTGATTTGCCTAAACTCATAAGACTCTTTTTACGGAATCGTTCACCTGTCTGACCGCTTCGGATTGCATCAATAGGAGTCAATTTCTTAACCCTGCCTGTACAGCCATAACAGAACAGTAAAATTACTGCGATGACAAGAACAGCACAGAGAACGTTTATCAAAATTGGACTCTGATTTCCGATAATAATTGTCTGCGCGGAAACGTTCATAAGCATTTTACCAAATGGGAAGCTGAGGGCAAGACCAATAGCCGCACCGATGATAGAAAGCCCCATATATTTCACAAGGTATAAACCTCGGATTCTAAAATTGCCGATACCAATAGCTTTCATTACACCGATTTCACGAAATTCCTCGGAAAGTGTAAAGGAAATGGTAAAACGCAAAACCACAAATGCTATTAAAATAAGAATAACGCTTACCACAAGCAGTATACCTACCACCATCATATCAAAAATATAGATGAATTCCATACGGGCTCTGTCCATTGAGAGAATACTGTTATCTACAAGCGATTTTATCTGCGGCAAAACCGTTTCAATATCAGAAGAATTTATGTAAACAAAAGTACCGCCATAATATTCCTCCGCGTTTTCTGCGGAAAGGAAATACTCAAAATCCTCCTCGCTTATTAAATAACGGGTAAATGACAACATTTGTTTTGAGCCAAAAAGTGCATCCTTTATTTTATCTGCAAGAATAAATTCACGGCTCACACCGTTTACTTCTATGGTAAGCTTATCACCCACATCAACGCCGAGAGCGTCCGCCTTACCTTCCGTCATATAAAACTCACCCGGCTCTACTGTTTCAAGGATACTGCCATCAGAAAGAAAATAATTCATGCTAATGTCACTATGAACCAAATGCGTACCAGCCTCGATAACTATATCCTCATCTTCATAGATAAAGTTCTCATTCGTTAAAAACAATACATTTTCCGTTTTATAGCTATCTATTGCATACGCCGAGCTTAACATTTCATCTTCATCAATGTTAACGGATAAGGTTTTGTTCATAGTAGCTACAAAATAATCAGGCATATTTGCCATTTCAAAATAATTGTCCAGCGCTGTAGTAACATTTACAATATTGTTTACACTTGATGATACAAACATTGTGACAAGAACAATAAATAATAGAAGAATAATATTCATTGCCTTTTTTCGTTTTAAGTCTTTTTTTAGTATGTTTAGATACATTCTTTTACTCCTCTCTTGCTTCTGAATTGCTTCTACAAGAGATATGATAACACCAAAATTATTAAATAATCATTAAATACAAAACTTCAGAATCACTGAATATGATTGTGAAGTTTTTATACCCATTATGCTTTTCTAAAAAACTGTTCATAAATAACTGCGGAATAATGCGCAGGATTTATGAACATTTCCTAACTACTATCGTCACACAAAAAATATCTTCATTTATACCAGCAAAGATTTCGCCATCCATTTTACGCATCAGTGTTTTGCAAATATAAAGCCCCAGACCGTTGCCTTTCATATTAGTACTATTACTTCCACGATAAAAAGAATCGAAAATATTTGGAAGTTCCTCTTTTTTCAGACTGCACCCTGAATTCTCAATATGTATTAATTTACAGTCCTCTTCTTCGCCAAACGAAATACAGATACTCTTACCATCACCATATTTTATAGCATTTTCCAGAACATTTTGCAGAACCTCAACCATACGGTTCTTATCCCCTTTGATAAGACATTCCGAAATTTCATCCACTTGAAATTCGGTGTGAATCACAAACAACTTATCCTTATAATAACTTTCTGTGGCTTTCATAACCTCTGAAAGGTAATACTCTCCCATAATCACTTCCAAATTCAGAAAATCTTCTCTGGATGCAGTTACAATTTCATTCATGTACCCCTTTATTTCTTTCACATTCCTTGCAATACCCCGCAAAACTTCATTCTTTTTCTCCTGTGTGTCATACAAATTCTCCGACAATGCTTTGGAATACAATTCAATGGAAGAAAGCGGCGTTTTAATATCATGGGACAAAGAAAGAATCAATGTCTTCCACTCCTTTTGAAATTCAAGTTCTTTCTTCTTGTTATCCTCCAACTTTTCGCGAAGCATGTCCATTCCCCACAAGAAGCGCCCAAACAGCTTACTTTTTTCTTCTTTTACAGGCATGGACAAATTTCCTTTCGCCAGCTCATAAGGTAAATTGCTCATATCCTGAAAAGGTTTTAAGACTTTATTATATACATACACAAACACAATATCTGTCACAATCATCATACCCAGCAACAAAAAATTTATGTACAAAGGTAATCGTGAACTTCTTTCCTCTACGTATTCTATTCGATACAGTTTATCAGCTATTTCTTCCACTAAATAAGCGTTATCACAGGCTTCTCCTGCAATAAACTCTCTGATTCCTACTATCGTCTTATACTTATTTAAACTCATTGCTTCTATTTCGGAATCCTCTGATTTTTGTTCTTCTATTTCTTTCATCACACGCCTTGCTTCCACAAGATACAATTTTCCATCACTGTCATTATTTTGATAAAAATATAGTATATTAATTGACAGTATAAGCAATATCTCAATAATGACAATCCAAAGTATAAAAATTTTAAACTTACTCAAACCGATATCCCACTCCCCACTCTGTAATAATATGCCTAGGCTTTTTGGGTTCTTCTTCTATTTTTTCCCTAAGCCACTTAATATGTACCGCCAGTGTTTGAATCTCCGAATCACTGTCACTTCCCCAAACGGTATTGAACAAATACTCCTTCTTCATAGTTACATTCTTATTCTCAATGAGCAGCTTTAACAGTTCAAACTCCTTTTTGGTAACTTCTTTTTTCTGCCCATCTACATATATTGATTGTTGTACAATATTTAATCGGATATTCCCTTCTACAATCTCTGCCTGACCATACTTTCTTTTAAATATACCATTAATCTTGGCAATTAAAATATCTACATCATAAGGTTTCTCAATATAATCGTCTGCACCAAGATTTAAGCCTTTTAATTGCTCATTCTTTTCTACCTTGGCACTGGCTATTAAAATATGGGTATTGGAAGTCTCCCTAATCTTAGAACAAACCGCAAAGCCATTTATTCCAGGAAGCATAATATCCAACACAATCACTTTAGCTCCATATTTTTCATACAATTCCAAAGCCTTTTCACCAGTCTTTGCTACACTAACTGTGTAATTCTCCTTACGCAAAAAATCACACAACAACGTACCTATTTCTTTGTTATCTTCTACAATTAATATATCCATCCTCTTTCTTTCCTCGTATCCATCCTTGTTCTTTCTTATACCTGAAGCAAAAATTCAAATTGTTACTCTTCATTATACTATAAGGAAGCATGCTGATGCATGCGCAGGTCATCAAACTACGCTTTGCTTCATTTGATGACATTATACCATGTAATAAACCTGAATTCCACTCATATCAAAACTGTATTATGAAAATCAAAACTTATAGATTTTTCCCACAATGCCTGTGCCTACATCTTGATGATTGACTATAACAAAAAAAGGACAGTCCCATTCGTCAGAATAAGATTGTCCTTCAGGCGCTATATTAGGTGGTTCCTCTATATCATCAAATATTATTCAGTACCATTGGGTAAAAAATTGATGTACCATTGATGAATGAAACCAGATAAGGAGAAAACTCAAAATTGTGTTTAAGACAGCAGACATTACAATGTGGAGTGAATATCTTATTTGGAAGAATTACAAAATGGCAAAATCATTATTTGAACAGTTAGGCGGTACATATCGAAAAGAAAGTGATTATTTAATACCGTGCTTGACTGTACCCGCCGAAGAAGAACAGTCGATAGGCATATGGGGACAGCGGCATCTAAATTATCTGAAACAGCACCAAAAGGTTACATACACTAATCTTCTCACAAGCGGCAAGCTGAACACTTACCTTGCCGACATCAACAGACAGGCACAGGAACGCTTTGAAAGACTTATAGAGAACATGAAACAGGCACAGAGCATAATGAACAGCTAAAGGCAGAGAATGCTTTAGAATGGACAGAACGCCTCAATAACATAAGAACTTGTGCGAAGGAGATTGTAGAGAGGGAACTCATATACACATAAATTATATTGATTTTTTTATTAGAGCCAATGCTCTTATACAGTATTTGCAAGTGATTGGCTCTTTTTAAAGATTTATATTTGTTTGTCGGAATAGATGGCAAGCAAGCGTTTTGTACCTGTTATTTCAGCATCTACCAAATCAATCATTCTTTTTACATTTGCTACATGAACGGTAGAAACTTCATTTTCCCATAATGGATTCACTTGCTTTTCAATTCCTGTA
>CAJUDQ010000052.1 GCA_910585215.1 uncultured Lachnospiraceae bacterium
GAAACAATAAAATACAAGAGGGGATTTACAAAATGGAAAGTTTAGAATCTTATATAACACTGCGGACAGATAAAACATTTCATTTTGTACCGTTTGCATCAGGTTATTCAATGCATGGGGATTATAGCGTAGAAAATGGCATATTGACATTGCATTCTCAATCAGGAGAGTATGAATTTTATATAAAAAATAACAAAATTATTTTTAAAGAAGAAAATAATTTAAGTGATTGGGGAGGAGCTGCTTTAAGTGATTGGGGGATAGACCCAGGAAGTGAATTTGTAAAAGCAGAGGGATATTTTGATGAAGAGATAGAGTAGTGTGGATATTGATTATTATGAAAAATCTGTTGCGCATTGTCTGGCTACATGTTTAAAGTCGGGAATTGTATGGGCTAGTGATGGGACAGTTGAATCTAAAAAACAAAATCATATATTTTCACATAATACAGTATATTATATGTTACAAAATGATAAAATATTTCAAGATTTATGTAACAAAAAGGGTAGTGCAGGAAGAGATAGTTATGCTTAAATGGATTATTCAAAAATAAAGGGGAAGGCAACTTATTTTTAAATTACAAAGTTAACTACAACAGTGATTCATAATTTATATCGAAATAATATTTATAAAAATTATAAGTAAAATTTTTTGATAAATAGTCATAAATTTTCTTCTCCTAAAGTTGTAAAATGTGTTAATGTTGTCATTTGCATTTTACTACTTTAGAGAGAAAATTTATTTAAAATAAGTAAAAAAATGTATTAAAATCAATAGATTTAAGTATTTGTTAAACTCCTAAATCTATTATAATAAAGGAGGACTATATGAAAGTGAAAAAAAGTTTCGTGTTTTATTTAGTAATATTTTTTTGCATTTGCGGTATCGGCCTTGTTTTCATATTTGGTTTCAAGGGAAATAATAAGATACAAGAGGGTATTTACAAAATGGAAAGTTTAGAATCTTATATAACGCTGCGGGCAGATAAAACATTTCATTTTATACTGCATATTGCAGCAGGTCATTCGTTATATGGGGATTATAGTGTGAAAAATGGTATATTGACATTGTATTCTCAATCAGGAGACTATGAATTTTATATAAAAAATAACAAAATTATTTTTAAAGAAGAAAATAATTTAAGTGATTGGGGAACTGATTTAAGTAATTGGGGGATAGACCCAGGAAGTGAATTTGTAAAAACAGAAGGATATTTTGATGAAGATATAGAGTAGTCAGGATTGTTTGTGATACTACTTTGGTGGTTGATTTGAACAGAAAACTTGGGAATGGTTTATTAAGTATAAAAAACGGAATGCTTTTGATGAAAGTAATGGGGCTATCTGTGTAGTGACAATTTTGTACAATTTCCAATAATGTAAGATTATCAGAAAAATTTATATTGCTTTTTCCATACAACAAATGTAAAATATAGATAGACAATTATAATCAGGTATGGAAATATGAAGATGAGGAGGAACAGATGTGGAGGAGAGATTTACAGAGGAGAATTACCTGCTGCAGCTCCTTTCAGAATCATTAAAAAAGAAAGACGAACATACACAGACAATTTTACACAATGAAACACTGGATTGGGACAAATTTTTAACTGTGGCGGAAAATCATGCAGTTTTGTCACTTTTATATGACAGGCTTATGGAAGAGGCTCTTTCAGAGGAAAATAGAAAGCGAACAGAAAGAGTGAGCAGACGTGTTGTACAGCAAAGCTATCATTTATTGTTTTTCAGTCGTTATGTCATAGAGCTTTTGCAGCAGCAGGGAATACAGGTAGTACTTTTAAAGGGCCCCGCCATTTCCTGTTATTATCCTGTTCCGGAGCTTCGCAAATCTGGTGATGTGGACCTTTTGCTTCTGGACAAGGATAAGCTTGCGCAGGCGGGGAAAATTTTTAAAGAGGCGGGCTTTTGTGTGGAAAAAAAGCAGATTACCAATCATCATCTTGCAGTGGAGACCCCACAGGGTATAGAAATAGAGCTGCATACCATGCTGGCGGAGCCGTTTGAAAATGACGAAATTAACCGTTATCTGGAACAGACAGCACTGGAAATGAAGTATCATGTACAGGAAAAGGACATTATGGGAATAAGGCTTCCGGTTTTGTCAGATGCATACAATGCCTATTATTTATTGATTCATATGCTGCAGCATTTTCTGAGGGAAGGTTTTGGGTTGAAGCTTTTATGTGACTGGGTGGTTTTCTGGAACAGCAACATATCAGAGGAAGAAGTGCAGGGATATCAAAAACTGATAAAAGAAAGCCGGTTAGAGGGGTTTTCCAGAATGATTACTTCTCTCTGTATTCATTTTCTCGGGTTGAAGGATATTGGACTTTGCAGTCTTTTGCCAAAGGAGACCAGTCGGGAATTTATGAAAGATATTCTTGAAGCGGAGGAGTTTGGAAAATCAAACAGAGAACGTATGCTTGTTCTTCAGGGAACGGGCATTTCTGATTATATGCGGGAATTTCAGCATCAAATGCATCTGAATTATCCAAATGCAGGAAAAATATGGATATTATGGCCATTGTTGTGGATTGCGACACTGATACGGTTTTTGTACAATAACCGCAAAATACGAAAAACCTCGTCGATTAAGATTTTCAGACAGGCAGAAAAACGAAGCTGGATGTTAAAGCAGCTGAAGCTGTTTCAAAAATAATGGAAAAGGAATTACTTTTTATGAATGTTTTAAATAATACAACAGACGCCTGCATTGACTGTTCTGATAAAACAATTTTAGTTACAGGAGCAGCCGGATTTATCGGATATTATCTATGCCGTGCCATTCTTTTGCAGAATCAGACAGTCAGGGTCGTGGGTTTTGACAATTTAAATGATTATTATGATGTCACCCTGAAAGAAGAGAGGTTAAGACTTTTAAGAGAAGCGGCAAAAACGGAAGAAGAGAAAGGAGAAATGGCAGAAGGAAATACAACAAGGAATAATGACAAAAAGAGTGATGACAAAAGGAATGATAACAAAAGGAATGATAACAAAAGGAATGATGACAAAAGGAATGATGATAAAAGGTTTTTCTTTGTAAAGGGAAATCTTCAGGACAGTGCGGCTGTACAAAAAGTATTTTCAGATTATCAGCCGGATATTGTAGTTCATCTGGCAGCACAGGCAGGTGTCAGGTATTCTGTAACAAATCCCGAGGTTTATATGGAAACAAATCTGATGGGATTTTTTTATATGCTGGAGGCATGTCGACACTCTTATGACAATGGAAAGAAAGGAGTGGAGCATTTTATTTATGCGAGTTCTTCCAGTGTTTATGGTACAAATAAGAAGGTTCCATATTCCACAGAGGACAAGGCAGACCATCCGGCGAGTCTGTACGCTGCGACAAAGAAAGCGGACGAACTGCTGGCATACACTTACAGCAGACTTTACAAAATTCCGGTGACAGGACTTCGCTTTTTTACTGTTTATGGCCCTCTTGGAAGGCCGGATATGGCTTATTTTGGATTTACTAATAAGCTGGTAAGAGGTGAAAAGATTCAGTTATTTAATTATGGAGATATGTATCGGGATTTTACCTATATTGATGATATTATTACCGGAACATTGAAGGTGTTGAAAAAGCCTCCAAAGAAAAGTGAAGACGGAGCATGTGCAAAAATTTACAATATTGGCGGAAGCAGGCCGGAAAGCCTGAAAAATTTTGTCAAAACGCTGGAAAGCTGTCTTCTGGCGGAAAATATTATTCAAAAACCGGCAGAAATAGAACTGCTGCCCATGCAACAGGGAGATGTTTATCAGACATTTGCAGATGTGACAGAGCTTGAGAAGGATTTTGGCTTTCGACCGGAGATTACGCTTGAAGAAGGACTTGCCCGATATGCCAGATGGTATCGAACTTACTATCTTGAAAAAGGACAGGATACGAAAAGAAGTCTGTAAAAGACAGTCAAACTGCAAAAAAGGAAATGTTTTTTCGCCTGTGCGTAAATGAAACGAAAGGAATGAGCTGCTTTTATGAAAAAGATATGTTTTTTTTCAGGGGATATCACAAGAAACGGCGGAACAGAGAAGGTTTCAATTTTAATTGCAAATGAACTGAAAAGACAGGGAAAGTATGAAATTTTTTTTCTGAGCCTGACCGAGCAGAAAAATCAGCCGTTTTTTTCGCTGGAGCAGGGGATTAAACGTTTTTCTCTTGGAGATAAATGGATTCAGCCCGGACCTGCATATTTGCCGGTTATCCATAAATTGCGACGGTTTTTAAAAGAACAGAAAATAGACATACTGATAGATATTGATATTGTACTGGATATTCTCTCACTTCCCGCTTCGAAAGGAATGAAAACAAAGGTAATTTCATGGGAGCATTTTAACTGTGAATATGAACAGTCTATCTTGTATAGACGTTTTATTTTGAAATATTCAGTAAAAAGAAGTGATTATATTATCACTTTGACAGAGGATGACAGGGTATGTTATTGTAATACGTTTGGAAGAAGCGAAAATATACGAGCAATTTATAATCCGATGGAGATTATACAATCAGAACCGACAGCACAATCACAGCAAGGCAAAAAGTATATTGTTACAGTGGGACGGCTGATTCAGCGCAAAGGGATAGATTATCTTGCCCGAATTGCAGTCCGTGTATTAAAAAAATATAAAGACTGGAGCTGGATTCTTCTGGGAGATGGAGAGGAGCGTACTTTTCTTGAGAAAGTCATTTCCGACAATCAACTGGAAAATCAGCTGATTTTGAAAGGCAATGTGACAAATGTAGCCGATTATCTTGTCAAAGCGGAAATATTTGTCATGACTTCACGCGTGGAGGGACTTCCCATGTGTCTGCTGGAAGCAAAGGCAAACCATCTGCCCTGTATCAGCTTTTGTATTCGCACAGGGCCAAAGGAAATCATTGAAGATGGAGTGAATGGATATCTGATTCCTCCATTTGACTGTGATATCATGACAGAAAAAATAGAACTTCTGATACAAAATGAAACATTAAGAAAAGAATTTTCTGAAAACGCCTGTCACAATATTGAAAAGTTTCAGATGACGCAGATTATAAAGAACTGGAATGAGGTGATAGAGCTGTTATGCGGTTAAAAAATGTATTTCGAAACAGTTTTTTTAGTATGTTGTCGCAAATTGTTCTGATTGTTGTAGGATTTTTCAGCCAGAGAGTTATGAATCTTCGAATGGGAGAAGAACTGGTTGGAATGAATGGTGTATTTTCCAATGTAATTGCCATATTATCTGTGTCTGAGCTTGGAATTTCTACTGCAGTCGTCTATCATTTATATAAAGCTCTGGCGGAAAAGAATGAGAGTGAAATTGCTGCTTTGATGAATTTGTATCGCAAAGCCTATTATATATTTGCAGCGGTTATTACAGCGCTTGGTATTGCAGTGCTTCCGGTTGTGCATTATTTTTTAAAGGAAAACAGCTTTACTCTTGGATATATCCGCATTGTATTTTTTTTATGGCTGGCAAGAACTGTTTTATCCTACCTTCTGTCTTATCGACGTTCCATTTTAATTGCAGACCAGAGAGAATATATTGTCAGTATTGTCACACTGACAGCAAATGTATTAAATTATCTCTCGGTAATCATAATTCTGGAGTTAATACAAAACTATATTCTGGTACTGCTGATAAACATTTTTGTAGAAGCTGTTTTAAACATCTGGATTTCATGTTATGTAAACAGAGCCTATCCATTTTTGAAAAAAATGTATAAAAAGCCTCTGCAAAAGCAGACAATTTCAAAAATCGCCGGAGATATCAAAAATATTTTCGTCACGCGTTTTTCTGCAAAGATTCTGCTGTCTACCGACAATTTAATTATTTCCGGCTTTATCAACGTAGCGACAGTTGGTCTGTATTCCAATTATTGCCTGATTACCAATTCTGTAATCAATGTTTTGGTTGCATTATCAAATGCGATACAGCCAAGTGTGGGAAATATGTTTATTGAGGGTGATAATGAAAAAAATTACAGAGTATTAAGACAACTTACGTTTGTGTTTTTTCTGCTTGCGGGATTTGCAGCGGTCAGTCTGTTTTGCCTGATTACACCGTTTGTAACAGATTTGTGGCTTGGAGAAAAATACAGAATGGATATGTTTATTACCATGTGGCTCGTAATGAATTGTTTTATTCAAATATTGGGTATGCCCTTATCTGTTATGATGGGGGTAACAGGACTCTTTCAAAAAGAAAGAAATCTTTCTGTCATTGCCGCTGCTGCCAATCTGGCAGTTTCACTGGCGCTTGTAAAGCCTTTTGGAGTATCGGGAGTGCTGGCTGGGACATTTGTATCCTATATCATACAGCTTCTTTTTCGTATTCGGGTATTTTTTTATGAGTATCTGAAAATGGACTGTAAAAAATATATTGCAGATTTGATACAATATGGTGTGCTTTCCATATTGGAGATAGCAGGTATATATGTTATAACTGCAAATATCTACCAGCAGAAAAATATGTTGAGTTTTTTTGCAATTTTCTTTTTATGTATTTTCCTGCCAAATTTTATCAACAGTGTGATTTATATAAAAAGCTGGCGTTTTAAAAGTATTGTTTCTCTGATAAAAGGCATTAAATAAAACATATTTTAAATAGAGAGTATTTTAAATAAACTGCTTTTTCCAATGTTCGAAATCATAGAGGTCTAATATTTCCTCACTGTAAGGAAGAAATGGTTTTTTCAGAAAGCTTTTCAGTTTGTCAGCGGTAGTGCGGGTTATTTTATCCGGCAGAAGAAAAATATTATTTTCATTGTAAAAGTCATAGTTGACAATATCTTTATTATTGGTAATGAGCTTTTTGGAAAAATAAATGGATTCCAGCACCCGCATAGTAAGAGCTGTCTGTCCTTTCTGATTAATATCCAGCAGAATACCACAGTGTTTCATGCTTTTGCAGTATTCAAAGTAGGACAGATTTTTGTCTGTCAGAATATCAGACAGGGCAGCACGATAAATTTTATTTTTTGAATCAGACAATACATGAATGTCACATGTCAGGCCACAGTTTTGAAAAAAACTGCATAGTTTTTGAATGTAGGCTGCTCGTCCTTTGTCATGTCCAATAAAGAAAATTTTATTCTGATGCTGTGGAGAATATGGCTGATAAAACTCTTTTGGATAAAAAATATGATTATATTGAAAGCCGTAAGTTTGACAACACCCTTTATCTGTTGAGTAAATAGAGGCTTTATCTGTAAACAGCAAATGATTTTTCCGTTCTTTTGTAATAATATTCCAGAAGAACAGATATACCCTGCAATTTGGATTTATTTTGTGAATATAGGTTTCCATGCCTGCCTGATAGCCATAATCAAAAATAATTACCTGCTTTGCATCTTTGATATGATTTTTCCATTCGCCCCAAAACAGAGAGCAGTATGGAATATGAAGAATATAGAGAGCTTTATAAATCAGATAGCGAAAGCTGCGTTCAGGAATACCAAAAGGCGAAAAGGTAATATCCTTATAAAATGGGAAAAAATACAGGTCTGGTTCCTGAAATATTAAAATTGTATCGTCCTTTTTCAAAAAATCATCTCCAATCTGTTTATATTTATGGAACAGTCAGGGCGGGGCCGGCTCTATCTGTAAATTATAGATTAAATGTACCAGAAAATTGAAAAAAACGCAATCATTTATGACTTGAAACAAACATTTTAATATGATACTATTGCCAGTGACATGATAAATTTGTGAGAACACAGCTTTATAAGAGCTGTATTATAAAAATACAGAGTAATTTTTTGTGAAATAAGAAAAGGAGGCCCGCGAATGGATTTAGTCAGTATTATCATTCCGGTATATAAGACAGAGCAATATTTAAAGGAGTGTATGGACAGTGTATTAAATCAGACGTGGCCTGCGTTGGAAATCATTCTGGTTGACGACGGTTCTCCGGACAGCGCTCCGGCAATGTGTGATAAATATACAGTGAGGTATTCAAATATAAAGGTGATTCATCAGAAAAACAGCGGTCTTGGTCTGTCCAGAAATGCAGGATTAGAAAGAGCAGAAGGGAAATATGTATTGTTTCTTGATTCTGATGACTGTCTTGACGGACCGGAGGCAGTAAAACGTCTTGTATTATGTGCCAGAGAAAAAAAGGCGGATATTGTGACCGGAGGTTTTCGCCGATTTCATCATGCAGAAATCAGTGCAGTGAATGTACCACATTTAAGAGAGGGAGCATATACAAAAACAACAGATTTTCGGTTTAAGGGATTTTTTATGTATGGACATCTTGCTTATAACTGGGGCAAGCTTTATCGAAAGGAATTTCTTGATAAATATAATTTAAAATGCAGGGCATATCCGTTTACACAGGATAAGGCGCACAATATGGCATGTTATGCCTATGAACCGGTTTATGCATTTCTTGATGACAGTGTATATCTGTACCGGATAAATGAAGAATCGGTTACCTATAAATATAAAGAAAATTTAATGCCTGTCTGGATAGAAATTGCTACAGATTTTCGGGATTTTTTGAAGGAAAGAGGCATCCAAAAAAGATATTGGGATTTTATGGCATTTCATATTTTTTTTGGCAGTTTTTTTCTGGCGAAGCAGGAGCTTCAGTTTAAACAGCATGGAATTATGGATGCAGCAAGAATCTTGAAGGAATATGGAAAAAATCCTTTTGTAAAACGTGCAATGTTATCTCTTGCAAAGGGAAAATATATAAGAGAAATACAGCCGCTTTCATGGAAAATAGTAATACGCACGGCATCTGTATTGTTTTGTATACATGCTTACTGGCTGTTTGCAGCAGGTATCGCAGTGTTAAGAAAACTGAAGATTGATAGCAGAATTACCAGAAGTCGATATAAAGGGGAAAATAATAGATAGAGAAAAAGTCTTTGGACTTTTAAAGGAGAAGTGAAAATGAAGATAAAGAAAGGAATTGCACTGCGCAATGTATCGGGTACAAGTATTATTGTTTCAGTGTCTGAAAACAAAGTGAATTATGAAAATATTTTTTCGCTGAATGAAACGGGTATATTGCTGTGGAAATCGCTGGAACAGGGGGCGAAAAGGGAGGAACTGCAGCAGATTTTAAGAAATGAATATGAAGTGGACGAGGCTACGGTCAGAGAAGATGTAGAGGAATTTTTAAATAAGCTGCGTTTGCTTGACGTGCTGGAGGAATAGAAATGTATCGTGTATTGCTCGTAGATGATGATAAAGAAGTTTTGCATATCAATGGGGAATATTTGAAAGGAAAAGGATTTCAGGTATGTACAGCAGCTTCGGTGGCTTTGGCACTAAAAAAGCTGGAGCATTTTTCTCCGCACTGTATTGTAATGGATGTCATGATGCCGGATATAGACGGTTTTGAAGCGTTTGAACTGATACGGAAGTACTCGGATGCCCCGATTCTTTATCTCACGGGAAAGACACGGCAGGAGGACAGAATATGGGGACTGACGCTTGGAGCAGATGATTATATTGTAAAGCCCTGCAGTCTGGAAGAGCTTTCTCTGAGAATCAAGATAAATATTCGAAGACAGAATAAGGTGAGAAAGGAAGCTGGTGTGCTGGAATTTCCGCCTCTTAGAATTGAACTGGTTGCACATAAAACATTTTATAACAGGGAAGAAATATTTTTATCAAAAAGAGAATTTGAACTGCTGGTGTGTCTTGCAAAGCATCCGCAGGAAATCATGACGTTTCAGCAGATAGGTGAGGAACTGTTTGGAACTTATATCGATGCGGACCGGAAAAATATTATGGTCAGTGCCAGCAGGCTGAGAAAAAAACTGGAAGGATATGTGGGACTGGAAAATATGATTGAAACCGCATGGGGAAAGGGATATTGCTTTAAGGGTTAAACATATGTCAAAGAAAAAGTATACAAAACCGGATATTTCCAGAGAAGAGCTGGAAAAGGCACTTGTAAAGGCAAATCAGGAGCTTTGGATGGCAAATCGCAGGCTTGAGGCAGAGGAGAGGACAAGAGCAGAACTGTTTTCCAATCTTTCGCATGATTTGCGCGCACCTATGGCAGCATTGTTCAGTGCTGTGGAGCTGTTAAAATCAGGACAGGAAATTGGAGAAAAAAAGTATCAGGATATTTTAAAATTAATGGACCGCAGGCTTCATACACTGCAGTCTATATTAAATGATATCTTTCTTCTGACACTGCTCGAAAGTCCGTCTACAAAGCTTGAAACAGAACCTGTGGAAATGGGATTTTTTCTGGAAGATTATTTTTATTCCTGTATGGCAGACCCGAAATACCACAAGCGTCGATTAAAGCTTGAGGTGCCGGACAGTTTTCCGTATACAGCGGAAATTGAAGCTGAAAAAATGATACGGGTACTGGATAATCTGTTTACAAATGCACTTCACTATTCTGGAGAAGGAGCAGAGATTGCTCTTGGTGCCAAATTTATTGAAGGAGAAAAGGAGGAAGGAAAAATCCGCATTTATGTGAGAGATAACGGAGAGGGAATACATAAGGAGGATGCCGAGCATATTTTTGAGAGGTCCTATCGGGCAAGCCGTTCAAGAACGCCACAAAATGAGGGCAGTGGCAGCGGTCTTGGACTTGCCATAGCGAAAGGAATTGTGGAACGTCACGGGGGAGCGATTTGGTGTGAGAGTGAAGTGGGAAAGGGGAGTTGTTTTACGTTTTCTCTGACAGGAAAAAAGTTCTGAAATACATTTTTTCTGTCAGAGAAAAGTTTTAGAAATCGCACATCATATGATTGATTTCTTCTTCGCTTAGTACATGGCACTGTCTGTTTCGAATTGCATATACACGGCTGCATATATTCAGCACTGTAGGACGGTGAGTAGTGACAATGCAGGTTCTTGGATAAGTATCCTGCATAATATTTTTCAGTACATGTCGTTCTGTCGCTACATCCAGTGCAGAAGTGGCCTCGTCCAATAAAAGCAGCGGTGATTTTCGAAGAAGCGCTCTGGCAATGGAAAGTCTTTGCGCCTGACCCTCCGAGAAACCGCCTCCGCGTTCTTTGATTATGCTGTGGATTCCATCCGGCAGCTTTTTTACAAAATCCCACGCACACGCCATTTCCAGAACATGTATAATTTCTTCGTCCGTAGCGTCAGGCTTGACATTTCGCATATTTTCAGCAATTGTTCCTGAAAACATGGTATTTCCCTGAGGAACATACGAAAACAGCTTGCGGGTAGACGGGGATGCCGGTATTTCCTGAAGAATATTATCACCATTTTTCCTGCCGGCTTTTCCATATAGTACAGCGGTTCCCTCGCTGACAGGCATAAGAGATAAAATCAGGCGAAGCATGGTAGTTTTTCCCTCCCCTGATGGTCCTACCAGAGCGATAATTTCGTGAGGGTGTGCTTCCAGAGAAGCATGTTCAAATACAGTCGTTCCGGTATGGTAGGTATAGGACAGATTGTCTATGCGAAAATGAACACCATCCGCTTTGAATTTTTCATAAAATTCCTTTACTTCATCATCATGACTGTAATCTTCACGCGGCATTTCAACAATATCCATAAGACGTCCCGCTGATGTGGTAATGCTAATCGCTGTTGGAATCAGAGAGGTCAGATTGTGCAGAGTACCGGTCAGAGTACCGGAAAGACTTAAAAACAAAGTCATTGTACCATAGCTGATAGCATCGCTCCAGACGCGGTAAATTCCCCAGCCATAGGAGGCATAGGACACAATCATTCCTACCGTGGATAAAAGAAGAGAGGTCCAGATTGACATTTTCTGAAAGTCAAGCTTCATGGTAATATAGTCTTTTTGAAGCTGTTTCAGACGTTCAATATACAGATGAATCAAATCAAATGCTTTGATAGTCTGAATATTGGAAAAGGCTTCCTGATTAAAGCCCGACATTCTCGCTCCCATAGCTGCACTTCGCTTATTGTTGTTCACCATACGTCTGAGAAGTGTTTTGGAAAGCAATACTGACACTGGCATGCCAAGAAATGCAAAAACGGCGAAAGTCCAGTCATAATAAATAACCATGGCAAAGGCACTGAGAAAACGAAAAAGATAAATAATCGTGTTTGGAATAAAATTCAGAACTCCGTTTGAAATCATGGAAGCATCCGCACTCCAGCGTGTGAGCAAGTCGCCGGTGTGATAGTTTGTCAGGGATTCCCAGTCTGTGACCAGTATTTTTTCAAAAATATCGGATTTAATTTCTGCATCCACCTTCATGCCAATCCATGTGGAAGCATAGTCAGAAATCAGTCCCAAAAAGGTGGTGACAATATTTAACGCAATCATGGTACAAAAGGTACGAATTACTTCACCTGTCTGATGACCGGTAATAATATCAACTAAATCCCTGGAAACCAGACTGGTTGCAAGTGCAATCAGTGTGCTGCTCATGCCAAGCAGAGTATAGGCAACCATGGCAATCCAGTAATGTCTGGCATATTGATAAATCCATCTGGTCTGCCGCCACATTTCTTTCAGGCGGCCTTCCCTGATTCGTTTGGTATAAAAGGCTATCTTTTCGTTCATAACTGTCTCCTTCAGCTGATCACAAGAGATAATAGTGGAAAAAACAGCATCACCCGACACAGCAGGTGATGCTGTTTAAAATTCAGAATAGTAAAATATATCACTTAGTCATATTTTCCCTGAACATTTGTCTTGTGTGTACAGGAGATGACTTTCTGTGTACAGGAAATACTCTTTGTAGTAGCTTCATCAGCCCCTTTTACCCATACTTTGTATGTCATGTTATCACCGGACTTATAGGCATTTGCATGTAATTCACGTTCAATAGTTACGGTGCTTCCTGAATAATTGCAAATAAATTCGGAATAGGCATCTGTAACAGGTGAACTGAAGGTCAATGTAACAAGAGTGGAAGCAGAGATGTGTTCTACGCTTGAGGAATGTCTGCAGCGAACCTCAAATACATGATGAGAACCATTCCAGTCCTGAACACTTACTGCATCTACTGTCCAGCAGTCAGTTGTAATATCTTCCCCGCTTGCTGTATAGATACCTTCTGATAATTCTTCTGCTGCCAGCACAACAGGTTTTACATATGCTTTCATAAAAATATAGAACCCTCCTTTTTTTATAACTGATAAGTGAACTGTGATTGATAATATAAATATATCGTAACAGTGATTTTCCTGTTCGTCAATGATTCTATCAAAATTGAAAGAAGTTTGATAGATGATTTTTTCTGTGAAAAACAGGAAATTGATATAGTAAAACAAAATAAAATGTCCAAGATACTAAATTTGTGATACTAAATTTCTATCAATTCAGATAGAAAGCTTGAAATTTTTGAAGGTTAAAATATAATAGGATTATTAAAATTTTTATGGAAGGAGAAGGAAATATGAAGAATTATGAAAAACCGGTTGTTTTAAGCAATGAAGAGCTTGTGGAGGGAATTTATACTGCCAGCGGGGATATGGTTGCAGAAAATAATACAACTGCAACAAATGCTGCAAGACCAGGATGTGACAGCAAGTATGTAAATGGAGTATGGCATAAGGATAATTATGATGGAGATACTTATTTGAGTCATCTTGGATGTAACGGATGTCCGGCATTCCGCTGGAATGGATGCGGACTTCAGCTTGACCAGGCATTTCTTGACGGAGCGACCAGTTATGATACAGATAACGGCAAACGTATGCCGGGCTGGGAAGCAAAGGGACATAAAGCAGATGAGAAAATTGACTGGAATACATATGACATGTAAATAAACATTAAAAATCTGCCTGTTTTCAGATATAAGAACAGGCAGATTTTTGTTTTTATAATGATATAATCATAGCAGGATATATCCATATTGTGAATGATCTATTGTCTAAAGTCCAAAGACTTCCTGATTTCAATAACTGATATTAAATAGACAGAAGCCTGTCTATCCATTTTTTTACAGTATACACGGCGGAATGTTCTTTGGTACATTCCAGTCGAAAAACAGGAACAATTTTTGCCAGTCTGTCGGTAAATAAAAGGTTTTCTTCAAGCAGTTCCTTTTTCCATGCCGGAGAAATAAGTCGCTGCATGACAAGCAGAGCTTTTTCATCTTCCGATAATTCCATACAGATATCCTGCTTTGCCTGTTTCAACAGTATAATTCCGCCAATAGGATAAGTGTGTGTATCAGCGATTTTGGATGTTCCACACCACGGCGTACCATGAATAACTGCACCACAAGAGGTCAGTTCCATTAAATTTAAGTCTCCATTTAAAATTTCAGTTCCCAATAGTTGATTCCATAGATTTGTATGCGTAGATTTTCCCATACCTGAGTGTCCTGAAAACAGCCATGCTTTGTTCTCATAGAGAATAGATGCTGAGTGCAGTGCAAACCTCCCCCGTTTCTGTGCAAGATATAAATATACAAATCGTATGGCATGAAACAGCTCTTCTGCAAGTTCTTTTTCAAAGGGAGGCTGGCAGTAAAAATAGGCATAGGTGCCCGACTTGTTAAAATACATTTCTGAGAGCTGCTTCAATTTTAAAAAAAGAAAAATATATTCTTCTTTTCCTTCACACACAATAAGCTCATTATTTCGTATTAGTATTTCTCCATTTTTGTGACAGTCAGGACTGCCGATAAATACTTCGATTGTCAAATCGGCACTTTTACAGGATTTTGCAGTAAATGGGAGAAAATTCTCTGAAAATACTTCTGCTGGTCCAATCAGTTTTATGGAAATTCCGCCGATTTCCAAATATTGATATGCGGGCTTTTCACAACTATTTTGTGAATCCTCCATATCAATTGTGCCATAAAAGCACATTTGCCTTAGAAATGTATCCAAATCAGCTTCCATATTCGGAATCTCATTTTCTTCAGCCTCATAATATCTGATAAAACATTCGAGAAGTTCACTGCGGGAATGTACTTTTTCCAGTGTATTCCACAGAAAAAGTCCAGCTTCATTTAATTGAACGCCGCGACAATGGTCGGAAATCAGCTGGCCATATGGAAGCAGATAGAAAACTCCTGCAATTTCCTTCAGACAATATCCGTGTGCTTGTTTCATAAATTAAATACCTCCGATCATTTAATAAGTTTATTATAGCATCGGCAACAGGAAAATGCTATAATGGCATTATAAAATATGTAAATAAACAATATTGGAAAATATGTGAACGGGAGATTTGGAATGCAGAATGATAAAATAGATATAGAAGAATTATTAGAGCAGGGAAATACAATACAAATTCATACACAAGGTTACAGTATGTATCCAATGTTTCTTCCGGAAAGAGATGAGGCAATTATCAGACAGGCAGCTTTGGCAGACCTGAAAAGAGGAGACGTTGTTCTTTATCGCCGAAAGTCGGGTATTCTTGTACTTCATCGTATCTGGAAACATAAATCGGACGGTTTTTACATGGTAGGTGATAATCAGACAGAGATAGAAGGACCTTTGGAGGATTCTCAGATAAAGGGACTTCTTGTAGCATTTATCCGAAAAGGAAAATATGTAGAGACAACACAGTTGTTTTACAGAGTGATTTCCCGATTCTGGCTTTTTTTAAGACCATTTCGAAATCCGATTATGAAAGTGGCGGCAAAAATAAAAAAAGCAGTACAAAAAATTGAAAAGAAGAAAAAAAGATAGTATAATGTCATCAAACAAAGTTTGATGACCTGCGCACGCATCCGCGTGCTTCCTCAGTATACTGTCATCAGATAACAATATCAATTATAAAAATTATTCAGTGTTTATGCACGGAACGGAGGAAGAAATGAACAATCTTTTAAATACCAGCATAGTATATACAGGTGTCGACGACAAGACCATTGATTTATTTGAGGGACAATATACTGTTCCAAACGGAGTGTCTTATAATTCTTATGTACTTCTGGATGATAAGGTTACTGTGTTAGATACAGTAGATGCAAGAGCATCAGAAGAATGGTTTGCCAATCTGGAGAGCGCTCTGGGAGACAGACAGCCCGATTATCTTGTCATTTCTCATTTAGAACCCGACCATTCCGCCAATATTCAGCGGTTTATGGACAAATATCCAAATACATATATTGTTTCAAATGCAAAAACATTTGCTTTTCTGCCACAATTTTTTGAAAATATGGATACAGACGGAAAAACAATTGTGGTAAAGGAAGGAGATACCTTGCAGACAGGAAAGCACAGCCTGAGGTTTTTTATGGCGCCTATGGTTCACTGGCCGGAGGTAATGATGACTTATGATGAAACAGATAAAGTGTTGTTTTCTGCCGATGCATTTGGAAAATTCGGAGCGTTGGATACAGATGAAGACTGGACATGTGAAGCAAGACGTTATTATTTTAATATAGTTGGCAAGTATGGAGTTCAGGTACAGGCGGTATTAAAAAAGCTGGCAGCTTTGGAGGTACAGATAATCTGTCCGCTTCATGGTCCTGTCTTATCTGAAAATCTGGAATATTATATCGGAAAATATCAGACTTGGAGCAGTTATGAACCGGAGGACAGTGGAGTATTGATAGCATATGCTTCCATGCATGGAAATACGGCAAAGGCGGCTCAGAAAATGAAGGAATTTCTTGAGGAGCAGGGAATAAAAACAGCGATTACAGATTTGGCAAGAGACGATATGGCTGAGGCAGTGGAGGATGCCTTTCGTTATGACAGACTGATTCTAGCATCTGCTACTTATGATGCCGGAATTATGACATGTATGGAAAGTTTTTTATACAGTCTGAAGCATAAAAATTATCAAAAAAGAAAAATTGCTTTGATTGAAAACGGTACATGGGCACCATTGGCAGCAAAGAAAATGAAAGAAGCACTGGAGGGTATGAAGGAGGTAGAAGTGATGGAAAGAGTGATAACAATACGAACAGAGGCCAAAGAGAAAGATTTGGAAGAGATGAAACAGCTGGCAAGAGAGCTGGCAGAGTAAACTATCAAGGTAAAAAATACAGCTATATCATGTAAAGCTGTATGAGGTGATAAAAGTAAAAAACAAATAAAGTTCTATCACTAAATTTTGGATAATAAAATGCCGATAATATTCACAAAGGTAATTAATGGCAATGTAATTATTTGCAGTACAATTATCAATTATGCAGCTATTCACAATACAGATTATGGAAAATCTTTGTAAACGGATTTACAAGATTACAGATTCAAGGAGGATTTAAAATGGAAACAAATATGGTAAATCAGGCAGCAGAAAGCACTGCTGCATATGCGGAGACAAAAAAGACAGGCAAAGTGACAGGAAAGACTGTCGGTGAACCGAAGTTAAGTGAAAAGGCTGCCAAATACTATGAGCAGCTTAAAAAGAAATATGGCAATATGGACTTTATTCTTGTAAGCAAAGACAAGAAAGCGGAAGCAGAAGCAAATGCTTCAAAGTATGCATCGTCAAACAAAACAGTTGTATTAATTGATGAAGAAAAGATTGAGCGCATGGCAGAGGATGAGCAGTATCGCAAAAAATATGAGGGTATTATCAGCGGTGCTCAGACACAGCTCAAGCAGATGATGCAAAATATAGGTCCAAATTCCGCTGTAAAGAGCTATGGAATAAAAATTAATGATAATGGAACTGCTTCTTTCTTTGCGGTAGTAGACAAATCTCTGGCAGCTCAAAAAGACAGAATTCAGAAAAAGGCTGAACAGAAGGCGCAGGAAAAGAAAAAGGCAGCAAAAGAAGAACGTGAGGAACGACTAGAAAAGCATCGAGAGAATGGAAAAACGGACAAAACAGGTGATGAGGATTTAGTGACAGTCACCGCTTCTTCTATTGATGATTTGATGAAGCAGATTAATGATGTAGTATATACGGGATTAAGCGATAAGGCTCAAACAGAACAGGAAAAACAGGTTGGACAAAATTTTGATTTTTCTATTTAAGTCAAGACAAGGTTTTAAGCAAACATAAAGTTTTTTGTAAAGATTCATTAAAGATACGATAAAGATAAAACAGAATTGCCAAAATAAAAGCTGTCTGCCGGTGTATTATAAGTATACTTATAATATACTGACAGGCAGCTTTTTGATAAGCATCTTAAGCTGGACAAATTTGTTCGGATTCCAGAAAAAAGTGCTAAAATTTTAGCGGAATCCGAAAGTAGCGTTTTCTAATTTTTTAGAAAAATTTCTCCTTTGGCAGCAGTAGAAAATTCATCTTGATTTTTCTTTATCTAAACTAACACTGTAACTTTTGTACCTTGACAATATAATATATTTACCCAGGGAGCCACCGGGGCGATATGCCAGTTGCCGGACTTTAAGAAAGGAGCTGGTGTCAATGGTTACATATGGAGAACTTTTAAGTCCGAAACCAGATAAGGACAAAACTCAAAAATTGTGTTTAAGGCAGCAGACACAAATATGTAGAGTGAATATCTTATTTGGAGGAAATAGAAAATGGAAAAATCATTATTTGAATTTCGCAATTTCATAGGTATTTATAATATCTTGTAGGACTTTAATAAAATCCTCCAAACACCTTAAAAATAAAGGATTTATCGCAATGTGTCCACCATATCTCTTTATATAGTTTCACACAACTTTATCTTGCCCTCATTACCTTATAAGGGCAAAATTAAGGGCAGGAAAATTTCATGGCAACATATAACAAAATGTGGCAATCGGGAACCGTGACATATGTGCAAATATATTATACGAGAGGATTTTAAG
>CAJUDQ010000053.1 GCA_910585215.1 uncultured Lachnospiraceae bacterium
GAAGCTAATATTAAGACAGCAGAACGACTTTTGAAGATGAAAAAATTATCTTTTGAAGAAATTGCAGTTGGTTCTGGACTTTCAGTAGAGGAAGTTGAGGAATTGGCAAGAGAGACTGAATAAGTAAGAGCCAATTCATATTTTTAGACTAATAAAATTATAAAAGATAGAAATTTGGGTGCTTGAGTTTTTCAAGCACCTTTTCTAAATTTTTTTGGTCTAACCTTTAAATACAGTTATTTTACTGTAAAAAAATACAGAATTTCTTAACAGCCGCATTTAATGAGGCAATGAAGAATGGATATATGTTGAGTAATCCTGTCACATCAAGTACTTGACTTCACATGACAGGATTATATTGATTATTATTTTATTTGATGCAGAATGCGAACTGTCCATATTCTGTATCAAACATCAATCTGTATGGTGGTTGCTCTTTTTCAAATATATCAGCAAGCTCAGCAGCAGTTAGAATATCTTCACTGTCCAGATAAAAGATTCCTTCTGATTTAAAATATACTGCGATACGTATAATCAAATGTTGCAGAAGCTGTCTGACAACATAAATCAAAGTTTCATTCATTTCCTGGAAAGTTTGACCAGAGAATTGTTTGAATATGTAGAAAAGAAAACATTCCTCAAAAGCCAGCCAGACATCTCTGGGTAGTCCGGTATTGGAAAAATATCTTAAATGATAATAAACTCCTTTGTCAAAATCTTTTACCTTATAATCTCTGCTGGAAGTATGAGCATTTATTAGGAAAGATTCCTGTATCAGCTGGATAATCGACTGCTCTAAAGTATTAGTGCGTTCATCTTCTTTTTCATATTGTCCCTGAACAGGAATATGTCCTGTAATAGCACGGCTTTCAATTAGGATATGGCCAATAAGCCAGCCCATGCAGGTTCCCAGAAAGTGCTGAATGGATTCGACAGAATATTCAGACTCTTTCATTTCCTTTTCAAATACAGGCATAATTTTATTCCATAACCGGTCATGAAGACGTTTATGATTTACATAACGGTTATAATTTGTATACTTCATATACAGTTCTTCAGAGGAAAAATACTTTATTGTATAGTTTTTAAAGATTTTGATTTCCTCTTGAAGTTCTTTTCTGGAGTAGCTTTTGTCTATATTAAGCCTAATCAGTTTGGAGATTGTCAAAAAAAGTCTGCGGTGAGCATTGTCAATCTCTTCTATTCCGATATTTAAATGGCTGTTCCATTTCACTTCATCCATAACCTGTTCCTCTCATTCATTTAAATTTGTTTTATTATATAGGAAATTTTTAGTTTTGTCTATTACAATCTTCATATATAGCAAGGGAAAAATATAATAATATGCCATAGGAAACATGTCATAAAATAGCATGTTACAAGAAAATATTTCACAAGAAAAAATATTGGAAATACATGATATTTATAGAAAAATTTTCCAAAAATTTTGATAAAAAAAGTTTGATGTTATCTGTTTCTTATGGTATACTAAAAAACAA
This sequence comes from uncultured Lachnospiraceae bacterium, assembly GCA_910585215.1. Classification (GTDB taxonomy): domain Bacteria; phylum Bacillota; class Clostridia; order Lachnospirales; family Lachnospiraceae; genus CAG-303. The sequence continues at coordinate 1,500 of CAJUDQ010000053.1, forward strand.
AAAGAGATTGTGGGGTAAACTTATTATGAAAACTTTGGACGTAGCACATATCAATCCGTTTCTGCAGTCCAGCCAGAGTGTAATTGAAATGGCAACACAAATCAAAGTGACGGTAGGAAAGCCAGGAATTGCAAAATTAAATTTTCCAGGAACTTCTGTTATTTTGGGAGTTGGCGTTACTGGTGTCTTAAAAGGACAAGTTCTGATTGTGATGACAGAGGAGCATGCAAAAATATTTGCAAGTAAAATGATGATGGGAATGCCGATAGAAACTCTTGATGAGATGGCAAAATCTGCTTTATGTGAATTAAGCAATATGATTATGGGCAATACAGCGACTCTATTTGCCTCAAATGGAATTGCCATGGATATAACCCCGCCTTTTTCCATGCAGGGAGATAATCTTACATTGCAGACAGATGTACAGGCACTCAGAATACCAATGCTGGAGAACGGAGCAGAGTTATTTGCACTATATTTGTGTGTAGGAGAGGAATAACGTATCAAAATGAGGCTCATCCAGATAAACTATCTGGGTGAGTTTTTTAAGCAGTCAATACAATATGCCAATGAGCAAAGCCAGCTGAAGGAGGGGAGCTGTTGAAATGGAATTAAACGTAGGAAATGTGATAAAGTTAAAGAAAAAGCACCCTTGTGGAAGCTTTGAGTGGGAAGTTTTGAGAACTGGTGCAGATTTTCGATTGAAATGCAGAGGATGCGGGCATCAGGTTATGATGGCAAGAACTCTTGTAGAGAAAAATTTAAAAGCAGTAACAGGTTGATTCATGGTTAAGTCCAAAAATCCAGGACAAAATAATCATAAAAAATAAAAAATCTAGGAAAGGAAAAGCTATTTAGATGAAAAGATTTTCAGAGTGAAAATTTGTAACTATATATTGATAGGATTATAGTGTATCATCTAAAATATACATATTTGTATATGTTTTTAGCAGCAGGCAAACTATGAGGATAGGAATGTTAACAAGTGGCGGAGATTGCCAGAGCTTAAATGCAACAATGAGAGGTGTTGCAAAATCCCTTTATAACAATGTGAGAGATATTGAAATTATTGGATTTTTAGAAGGCTACAAAGGGCTTATGAGAGAAGAATACAAAATTATGAAACCAAGTGATTTTTCGGGTATTCTGACAGAGGGAGGAACAATTATCGGAACAAGCCGCCAGCCGTTTAAGCTTATGAGAGTCATTGGTGAGGATGGATTTAATAAAGTAGAAGCGATGAAAAAAACTTATAAAAAGCTGAATCTTGACTGTCTGGTGGTTCTGGGAGGAAACGGTTCGCAGAAGACAGCAAATCTTCTCAGTGAGGAAGGGCTGCATGTAGTGTCGCTTCCAAAAACAATTGACAATGACCTCTGGGGAACAGATATGACTTTTGGTTTTCAGAGTGCGGTCAATATTGCTTCCGATGCGATTGACTGTATTCATACAACGGCGGCTTCGCACGGACGTGTATTTATTGTGGAAGTAATGGGGCATAAAGTAGGGTGGCTGACTCTGCACGCAGGTCTTGCAAGTGGGGCAGATATTATTCTGATTCCAGAAATTCCTTATGATATCAATAAAGTAGTGGAAGCGATTGAGAAGAGAACCAGAGACGGAAAGAGGTTTTCAATCCTTGCAGTAGCAGAAGGCGCCATATCCAAAGAGGATGCAAAGCTTTCCAAGAAAGAATATAAAGCAAAGCTGGCAGCAAGGCCATATCCATCCGTATCTTATGAAATTGGCAAGAAAATCGAGGAAAAAACCGGACAGGAAATCAGGGTAACAATTCCGGGACATACCCAGAGAGGCGGAAGTCCATGTCCTTATGACAGAGTTCTTTCTACGAGATTTGGTGCAGCAGCAGCAGAGATGATTATGCAGGGAGATTATGGAAAGCTGGTAGGCATTAAAAATGGTGAAATTGTGCGTATTCCATTGTCAGAAGTTGCCGGAAAGCTGAAAACCGTAGACCCTGACGCATCTATTATTAAAGAAGCCAAAGCAGTAGGTATCAGTTTCGGAGATTAATCACTTTTGGAGTTAAATCAGTTTCGGAGATAAATATGTCTTATACAGCTTTATATAGAAAATTCCGGCCGGACAGCTTTGATGAAGTGAAGGGTCAGGAACATATTGTAACTACATTAAAAAATCAAATAAAGGCAGATAGAATTGGGCATGCTTATTTGTTTTGCGGAACAAGAGGAACAGGTAAAACTACGATTGCCAAAATACTTGCAAAGGCTGTAAACTGTCAGAATATCAAAGATGGGAGTCCCTGTGGAGAATGTTCCTGTTGTAAGGCCATTTCCGCAGGAGCTTCCATGAATGTAATTGAGATAGATGCGGCATCTAACAATGGTGTGGACAATATCAGAGATATAAAAGAAAATGTACAATATCCCCCAACAGAAGGAAGATATAAGGTTTATATTATTGACGAAGTGCATATGCTGTCTGTAGGGGCGTTTAATGCTCTGCTCAAAACATTAGAAGAGCCGCCGTCCTATGTGATTTTTATTCTGGCGACTACCGAATCACATAAAATACCTGTAACAATTCTTTCACGCTGTCAAAAATACGATTTTAAACGGATTACAATAGATGTGATAACTGCAAGATTAAAAGAACTGATGGATAAAGAGGGAGTCGAGGCCCAGGACAGAGCTGTCAGATATGTGGCAAAGGCGGCTGACGGCTCCATGCGTGATGCACTGAGTCTTCTGGAGCAGTGCATTGCCTTTTATCTTGGTCAGACTTTGACTTATGAGAGAGTACTTGAGGTGCTTGGCGCCGTGGATGTGGAGACTTTCAGCAGTATGTTGCGGCTGATTCTTGCAGGTGATACTATAGGGGCATTGCACAGACTTGACTATGTCATTATGACAGGAAGAGATTTGTCACAGTTTATCAGCGACTTTACATGGTATTTGAGAAATCTGCTGCTTGTTATGACTGCAGAGGGAACCGATATTTCAGAGATGCTTGAAATGTCGGAGGAAAGACTTTCGGCGCTACAGGAAGAGGCTGAGATGACAGAGGAAGAGACCGTGATGAGATATATCCGTATTCTGTCAGAATTGTCCAACCAGATGAAATATTCCACGTCAAAAAGAGTACTTGCAGAAGTAGCAATTGTAAAGCTGTCAAAGCCACAGATGGAAAACAATCTTGAATCCGTATTGAACAGAATAGAGAATCTTGAAAAAAATATAGAAACGAATGGATTTGTTCGTGCTCCTGTTATTAATCAGGAACCGGTATCTGTCGGAATAACAAAGATGGAGGAATCTCAACCAAAAAAATTTGAAATCGCTGTACCTGAGGAAATACAGGAGGCAGTAAACAACTGGGGACGTATACAGAGCAGAGTAACAAGACCTGCCAGCATGTATCTCAAAAATGTCCGGCTGACAGTTGCTGGAGAAGGGACCCTTTTAATTGTTACACAGGATAAAAATGGTTATCTGATGATTAACAGGGAAAGTACTATTCAGGAGATACAAACACTGATTGCACAGGAAATTGGAAAGGAAGTCAGAGTGGAGGTAAAACTTCTGGAGGAAGAAAAACGGTTTGAAGACACATTTACAGAAATTACAAAAAATATCAATATGGAGATTATAGAGGAGGAATTTTAAAGATGGCAAAGAGAGGTGGATTTCCGGGCGGTATACCAGGAAATATGAATAATCTGATGAAGCAGGCGCAGAAAATGCAGAGGCAGATGGAGGAGACCACAGCGGCACTTGAAGAAAAGGAAGTGACAGCGACGGCTGGCGGTGGAGCTGTAGAAGTGACAGTTTCCGGTAAAAAGGAGGTTGTAAAGGTAAAGCTTGCACCAGAGGCAGTTGACCCCGATGATATCGAGATGTTGGAAGACCTTATTATGGCAGCGGTCAATGAGGCATTAAGAAAAATGGAGGAAATGACTCAGTCAGAGATGGCGAAAATTACCGGCGGTCTTGGAGGAGGCTTTCCGTTCTGATGGAATACTACAGCAGTCATATATCAAAATTAATTGAAGAATTGTCAAGATTGCCGGGAATCGGAGCAAAAACAGCCGGAAGACTGGCATTTCACATTATCAATATGCCGGAAGAACAGGTGCAGTCTATTGCGAATGCAATGGTGGAGGCAAAGAAGAATGTACGTTATTGTAAAGAGTGTTTTACACTGACGGATAATGAACTTTGTCCGATTTGCAAGGGGAAAGGCCGCAATCATAAAATGATTATGGTGGTTGAAAATACAAGAGATTTGGCAGCATATGAAAAGACGGGAAAATATAATGGGGTATATCATGTATTGCATGGAGCGATTTCTCCGATGCTTGGAATTTCCCCTAATGATATTAAGCTTAAGGAATTGATTGAGCGCTTAAAAGGGGAAGTAGAAGAAATTATTATCGCTACCAATTCAAGTGTAGAGGGTGAAACCACGGCGATGTATATCAGTAAACTTGTAAAGCCTCTTGGGGTAAAGGTAACAAGGATTGCCAGCGGTGTGCCGGTGGGAGGCGATTTGGAATACATTGATGAGATGACATTATACAGGGCGCTGGAAGGAAGAACAGAATTATAAGAAATAATATATAAATGAAATAAATGCAAGTGATACACAATGTAAGTGATACGCAATGCAATGTAGTATTGTGAGGTAGAGAGAAAGAATGACAGAAGAATATATCCTAAAACGAGATGTGATTCATGACCACAACGAGCGAATGGCAAATATAAAACGATATTATCCCTATTTCAGATTGATTGAAAACGATTTTTCACAATATCATGGTGGAAAATATGAAATGCTGGATATGGGCTATATCCTCATGGCAGTGTTGCGCTTTTTTATTGAAGAAAATAACTTTAAGGAAAAAGATGTCACATATGAGGAATATTCTTCTTTTATAAAAGAAATTTATGAAAGGGACTTTGGCCTGAGGCTTGAAAAAGCAGAGGAGCAGTCTCTTTCTTTGTATATATTTGACAAGATTCGAAACGAAGGAAAGCCTTTTGTTTATCAGTATTTTGATCCGGAAGAAAAGAAAAAGAAAAGTATTCGAATCCGTCTGATTGAAAGCCGGATTAAAAATGAAGCAGTATATTATTATCTGACTGGAGAAGCTGTCGAATTTTATCTGGAAACAAAAGAAATCAGGGATGAGAGTATGATTAATATATCACAAGTTCTCCTGACAAAGATGATTTCAGCCAAAAATTTCAGAGGCGGTATTGAGGTGGTGCGAAGAATCAATCATCAGGTGATACGTTTGAAAATGAGACAAGATGAAGTGTTGGAATTGTTAAGCCATGATATATTTGAGGGAATCAGAGCATATGAGGAGTTTATGGAAAATGTAGTAAAGTGGTTTGACGAGGAACAGAGAATGTTTCATAAAAATATGGAACTTATTAATGAAACATTGAAAAGAGCAGACCAGCCAGGAGGAGAAATTTATTTTCTGGAACTGGAGCTGAAAAGGGCACTGGTCAATCACAGTGAACTTCTAGATTCCTGTACCAGACTGCAGATACAGGCAGATGAAATGATTTCAAAGGCAAAGTTTTCAAAGTTAAAACAGAGTTTTGATTTTCAGGATTTTATGCATATAATGATGGAGAAAAATGATACTTCTGTTTTACAATATTTTGTGGCTCCTCTTTTAAAGCTTCATGTAAAAAAGAGTTTTGGGTTTTCTTCTCTTGACCGACTGTTGACTTTGCGTCAGGGAAAAGAGGAGATGGGTGAGGAAATCAGTGAAAATCGGGAAGAAGAGGATTATGTTTCTGATGATGAGGCAGAGCAGGGAAGGATTCGGGAAAATTATATTTTATTTATCCGACTGCTTTTTTATTATATCTCCATAAAGGAAGATTTTGAAATTCGGGAATTTATTGACTATACCAGAGAAGTTCTGGGAGAAACAGTTCTCAATAACAGTGATTTTTATTCTATGCTTGCCCATTTAACACAGAAAAGATTTTATCAGATAGAAAATGTGATAGAAACTCCAGATACATTTTTTGAGGAATATATTACACAGACAGTAAAAGAAAATCCACAATACAGGCGGTTAAAATTTATGCTGGAATTTACAGAGGAAGAACTGCAGGTGACCGAGGATTGTATGATTACAAATTTCAGAATTATCAAAGGCAGTTGGAAAGGAGTCTGAAATGGCCAATACATTAGATAAGGCATTGGATATTGTATCAGCGCTGATGAGTGAAAATGAGATAAAAAGAAATGGTGAAAATGCGAATCTGTATGAAGAATATGCACTGGGTACAGAGGTTTATGATTATGTAACGACAATATTTCAAAAACTCAATATTGATTTATATGAATATAATAATGCGCTTTATATTTCAGCAGGAGAGAATAACAGGGTATTCGGATATACCAATGAGGAGCTGAAAAGGGAAATAGGAGTAAGGTTAAACAGAGAACTGTATCTTTGTTATTTTATTATTTATCAGATTATTTCAATTTTTTACAAAAATGCCGGCAGCAGGACTTATACAGAATATATTAAAAATGAGAGCGTGATTTTGGCGGTAGACCAGGGATTAATGGGAATTGTAAAAAGATTAAGAGAATTGAATCTTGCAGAAATAGAGGAAAACAGCTTTAAAGAAATCGCCATGGTCTGGGAGGATATGCCGCTGACTCAGGCAGAGGATACCGTGGCAAGGGCCTCAAGGGGCTCCAAAACAGGATTTGTAAAGCTTGTTTTTAATTTTATGGTAGCTCAGGGGCTTTTGATAGAAGCAGAGGGAAGATATTATCCAAAGGAACGATTGAAAGCATTAATTGAAAATTATTATGATGCTCATAAAGGAAGACTGTATGAAATTATGAGAGGAGAAGAGGATGCCGCAGATAAACAGAATCAGAGTGAATAATATAAAATATAATTTCGGCACACAGTTTTATGATGATTTTATGATGAGATTTTCGGGTAAAAATACGATTTACGACCTTGCAAACGGCGGAGGGAAAAGTGTGCTTATGCTGTTGCTTTTGCAGAATATGATTCCAAACTGTACGCTGGACGACAAACAGCCGATTGAAAAATTATTTCGTACAGAAGAGGGAAGCAATACAATTCATTCTCTTGTGGAGTGGAATTTAAGCGATGTACATATAAAAAATAATTATAAATATATGCTGACAGGTTTCTGTGCCAGAAAAGCAAAAGAGGAAGAGCGAACAGATGCAAATTCGGCAGCAATCGATTATTTTAATTATGTGATATTTTATAGAGAATATAATGATAACGATATTAAAAATCTGCCTCTGTCAGTGCCCGGGACCAAAAATCCAAAGAAAAAGGAACGTATTACATATAATGGCCTGAAAAATTATCTGCGTGAGCTCGAAAAGAAGGATTTGCGTCTGGAGGTAAAAATTTTTGAAAAAAAGAGAGAGTATCAGAGATTTATTGCAGGATATGGCATTTATGAAAGCGAGTGGGAAATTATCAGAGGAATTAATAAGACCGAGGGACATGTGCGGACTTATTTTGAAAGCAATTACAAAACAACAAAGAAAGTAGTGGAAGATTTACTGATAGAGGAGATTATTGAAAAATCCTTTAAAAATTATGCAGTGGGAAGTGAGAGTGTAAGAAAACATGAAAATAAAATGGTGCAGACCCTGATAGAGATAAAAGATAAGCTGTTGGAGCTTTCAGCAAAAAAAGAGGATATTCATAATTATGACAGACAAATGGAGCTGTTAAAAGAATTTATTGAATACAGTTCGGAAATGAAAAAGTTTTATTTTGGTCAGGAAAGCCTTGAAAGAGAGCTGGTTACAGGTTATTACTCTCTGCAAAAACAGATGGAAGAGGATGAGAAGAAAAAAAGCGCTTTGGCGGCAGAACAGGAAAGACTGGAGCAGAAAAAACTGGAAGAGATTCAGGCATGTGAAATTGCAAAAATACAGGAAAAAGAATGTCAGATAGATAATCTGGAGGAGAAGAAAAGAGAGCTGCAAAGAAAAAGAGAAGAGCTGGAAGAGAAGCAGCGAAAAGCATTACACTCTCTGATTATGGCAGAGGGAATGAATGATTATCTGGACTATCTTTATTATAAAAAGGAAAGAGACATTGTCAGAGAAAATATAGAAAAGGCTTCTGTGGACAAAAAGGAGCTGCTTTATGAACTCGGATGCCTTGCAGCAGAAAAGAAACAAAGAGATGAAAGGCTTCTTGAGGCAATAGACGAAAAAAAGAAAGAAGCAGAGGAAAAAGCGGGGAAGGACAAAGAAAAAACCGAGGCTTTTGAAAAAGAGAAAGAGAGAGTTGCAAAGGAAATTGCAGTTGCAGAATATAAAATGTCAGAATATGAAAAAATGACAGACAGCTATCATGAGAAAATTGCTGATTTAAAGCGTTCTGTAAATCTCTTAATGGTGTATGATTTGGACAAAGAGCTGAGTTTGAATCATAAGAGAATTGCCGAGATGGAGGTACTGGCAGAAAAAAACAGAGAGAAAATTTCGGAAAATATGAAAACTCAGGAAGAGACAGAAGCGCTGCTTGAATCCTTAAATAAAAATTTAACAGAGCTTAAAGTGGAGCTTGAGAAAAATAAAGGTGATAAAGAACACCTTCTGAGATATAAAAAACGGCTGGAAAAATTAAAAACAGTCTATAATCAGAAAGACACAGACAGCCTGCATATTTTTTTAAAGGAAAAATCTCAGGATTTACAGCGGCAGAAACAGGCAGTCGAAACAGAACAGGAAGAACAGTCTGCATATTTAAAAAGATTGAAGGACGGGTGCCCGATTGGAAATACAAAGGAAATGAACAGAGTGCTTGATTATATCAACCGGTTTCATGGTGATGTGGCTGTTGCCGGCAGTGATATTTTGAAGCAGTGCAGTCTGAAGGAACGCAAAGAGCTGCTTGAAAAAGCACCAGTGCTTCCCTATTCTGTTGTGGTAAAAGATAAATTTGAGGCTGTTATGGGAGATGCCGGTCTGGAGAATTTGAACCTTGGAAATTATTCTGTTCCAGTTATTTATGAAGCTGCTTTGAGAAATGAGAATTATCTGTTTTCTTCTGATATTATTCTTGCGATGTATAAAAAAGAGATGTTTTTTGATAAAGAGGTGATAGAAAAAGAACAGAGAAAGACAGAGAATCAGCTTGTGGAGCTGAAAAACAGCAGATTAAGGCTGGAAGATTATATAGACAATTGCAGAGGAGAGCTTGCCTATGTTGAGCAATATATTGGGGAATATCAGATACAGATGGAGGAACAGGAGGAGAAACTTCGTCTTCTGGAAATAGAGATTTATCAGGAACAGGAGCTGTTTTCTCAAAAGTCGGATGAAAAAAAGAACCAGAAAAAATCTGCAGATTTGCTTTTGAAGGAACAAAAAGAGCTTGACCAAAAGCTGAATATTTTATATGAACGTGAACAGGTGATAGAAGAGATTATTCGACTTTCGGCTGCTGCCTCCCAGTATGAGGAGGAGGTCAGAAATTCTTACCAGACCAGACAGGCAGCACAAAAAGAACTTTCCAATGTTGAGGGAAGGCTGGAGGCTTGGCAAACCAAACTTCTGGCAGACCAAAAGCTGCTGGCGAATCTCAAAGTCAGAGAAGAGGCAGTGAAAGCAGCAAAAGAGAGCTATCGCAGATATTGTGTGGAAGAGCAGCAACCTTTAGAGCAATATAGAACATATACGGATAATGAGATAGAAATAAAACTTACAGGGGCTGCAAAAGCGTTTGAAAGTGAAAGTACGGATATTGCCGATAAGCAAAAGCTGCTGGATAATTATGAGACAGCTATGGAGAAATGTTTGCAGGCACTGGATTATAAAGGACTTTCGGTGTCTGAGGTTTCGAAAGAATATGAGTATCATACAAAGGTGCATACAGACAGGAATCCAGATGTAAATACCAATAAAAGTACCTGTGATAATATTTGTGAAAGCTTTTATCAGGATTTTTATCGTGGAGTTTCAAAAGAAGAGCTTTTTGAACTGAAAAGAAAGGCAGAAGAGGTATCCATGCAGATAAAAAAACTGCAATCGATTATGGCAGGACTACAGTCAGAACAGGATAAGATAAAAGGTGCAGTTATAGGTGCAAAGGAAGCAGTGATTCAAAAATATGGAGTGTATGAGAAGATTACACTTAAATGCAATTATGATGAATTTATTGAACAAAAGCAGAAGGCAGCCGTTACTATAGACACAAAAATTGCAGCTATGAAAATAAATATCAGAAATCTGGAAAATGGAAAAAAGCGGTATGATATTTTATTATATGATATGAATCGAGTATTGACAGAAAAAATTTTGAATAAATATGAAAGAAAATATTTTGATTTGGAAGAAGATATCTGTGAACGTGCAAAACAGGCAGTAAAAAAGTTTGAACGTTTTAAAAATGACACTATGGACAGAAAAGAAGATTTTGAAAAGGTGAAGAACAGACTGGTGAATAATCTGCGCCAGATGAAATTTCAGGCTCTTGCAGATGAAATTAGCTTTCATGCCTTTATGCCGGCAAATCTGAAGGAAACAGATATATTAATTACAGGCTTGAAGGAAATTGTGTCCTGTCTGAATCTGGAGAGAGACAGAATTTTCACAGGTATACAAGACATGGAAAAAATCAAGCAGAATTTTGAGAGTCAGTGTATTCAGAGCTGTATAAATATAAAGACGGAGCTTGAAAAGCTTCCAAAGCTGTCAAGAATTGTAATGGACGGGGAGAGTATTCCCATGATTTCACTGAATATTCCTTATATAAAAGAGGAAGAGTATCAGAAAAGAATGGCCGATTATATTGATGAAACTGTTCAGCAGGCAGATACTGTGAAATCCGAGGCAGACAGAATTAAATTTATCAAAGGTCAGCTTTCATGGAAGCGGCTGTTTGCGGTAATTGTTACGGATATGAATTTGATTCGCCTGAATCTTTACAAGAGGGAATCCATAAAGGAACGGAGCCGTTATTTGAAATATGAGGAGGCAGTGGGAAGTACAGGACAGTCACAGGGAATTTATATTCAGTTTTTAATAGCGGTGATTAATTATATTTCCAGTATTAATTCGAGAGATGCCGACAGTACTTCTTTGCTGAAAGTAATTTTTTTGGATAATCCATTTGGTGCTGCAAAGGATATTTATATCTGGGAGCCGATTTTTAAAATGCTGAAAACCAATAATGTTCAGTTGATTGTTCCGTGCAGAGGCGCCACACCAGCTATTACGGGAAGATTTGATGTAAATTATGTACTTGGGCAAAAGCTGCTGGATGGCAAACAGCAGACTGTGGTTGTAGATTATTATAGTGATGTTGACAGTGACAGACTTGATTATACCACAATGACATATGAGCAGGAAGAGTTGGAACTTTATGGGAATGTATAGTTTTTTCAAAAGCCCTCATTGAAACATGGGGAAAGATGTGGTATGATATGTCATACACCTTTAGGGGTATGACCGAATATGTCATACCCGTTTTTAGGAGTATGACTGAATATGTCATACCGCTTTCAGGGGTATGATGTGACCTGAGCTGTTGTAAAGGAGTAAAAGATGGATAAGTACGAATATAATGTAAAATTAGAACAGATAAAAAAATTGATTAAAAAAAAGGATTATGCAACTGCAGCAAGAATTGCAGATACAATAGACTGGTATAAAGTAAAAAATAATCAAACCATTGTAATGATAGCAGATGTGTATGAGGCAAGCGGAAGGTATGACCAGTCCAGAGAGAATTTGAAGCTTGCTTACGACAGAAGCGGGCTGGGTCGTCAGATTGCCTATAAGCTGGTAAAAATTTGTATTAAATGTGGTGCGCTTGAAGAGGCGGAAGATTTTTATGATGATTTTGTTTCCGCAGCACCAAAGGATATTTCAAAATATATTCTGCAGTATGAGCTTGCAAAGGCAAAGGGTGACCCGATAGACAAGCAGATTTCTATATTGGAGCAGTATCTTGAGGAAGATATGGATGATAAGTGGGCATTTGAGCTTGCAAAGCTGTATCACAAGTCTGGACAGAGAGATAAGTGTATCAGACAGTGCGACACAGTTATGCTCTGGTTTAGTGATGGTAAATATGTAGAAAGGGCAATGGACCTCAAGATGATTTATACTCCGCTGAATAAAAGCCAGCAGGAGAGATATGAAGCAAGGTGGAGGGAAAAAACCGGTCAGACAGGACCTGAAGCAGACGAAATTCGTGTAAAAGAGGTAGATGTTTCAAATAAATATAATACACAGAATATACAGGCGGCTTTAAAAGAAAGTATGGATGAGCTGTATTCTGAGGAGAAAAAGGAAAACAGAAGAAGAGAAACTGTTTTCAGACCGACCATGCCTTCGACGGATTATGAGGAAAGCCATCAGGAATATGAATATTCGGAGGAAGCATTATATGAAGAGGCAGAGGAAACAGCAGCAGGAACAGATGAGTATCTTTACAGAATGAATCAAAACCCACAGTACGGTGAAAATTCTTTTGATTTTACGCAGCAGGCAGAAGAGCATATGGATGATTTGGGGGATACCAAAGTTTTTGTCACTACAAGGAGTAAAAAGAATCTGGGAGATACTAAGGTTTTTGCACCAATCCGACAGGCTGTTCCAGAAAAAATTGATTTTGAGGAGATGCAAAATGAGAATGAAAATGGGGCCTATATACTTGAAGAAAGAACGATAAAAAATAATTCAGGATTGTTTTATGAGGAGGAGTCTGAGGAGGATTTAAAAGAAGTATGGGGAAATCCGGAAGATATCGCGGAAGAAACATCAGAAGAGCACGAGTTTCCGATTGAAGAATCAGAAGAAGAACAGGAGCTTTTGCAGGGAGAACAGGAAGAAGAACAGGAACTTTCCGTTGAAGAATTAGAAGAGGAATTTACAGAAGAAGAGGAAGAGCAGGAGCTTCCGGTTGAGGAACTGGAAGAGGAATTTGCAGAAGAAGAGGAAGAACAGGAACTTTTGGTCGAAGAACTGGAAGAGGAATTTACGGAAGAAGAGGAAGAGCAGGAGCTTCCAGTCGAAGAGTTGGAAGAGGGATTTACAGAAGACCCTGATGTATTGTCTGATGAGGAATTAGAGGAGCTGCTTGAGAAAGATATACTGTCAAGTGAAACAGAGGCAGAAGAGTTTGAGGAACAACTTGCAGAAGAACCAAAAGAAGAGATAATACAGGAGCCTGAGTTGGAAGAGCTTCCAGAAGAAATTCAAAAGGGGCTGGAGGACTTTATTGCAGAAGATATTACAGAAGAACCAAAGGTTGAACCTGAAATACAAGAAGAAAAAGAACAGGAACCATTGGAAATTGATGAGGCAGCTGTCAGCGAGGAGTCGGAAACAAATTCGGAGGAAGATTTTGAAGAAGTATTTTCATTGGATGATTTCTTTAACAGTGCGGATGGATATTATGATTTTAAAGAATCAGCAGAAAATAAAAATGAATCAGAAATTACTTTGAAAGAATCTGTATTGGAAGAAGAATCAGAAGAAGAAGCAGAAGAAGCAGAAGAAGCAGAAGATGGATATCAAGAGTTTATGGAGGCTTCTGCTGTTGAATCAGAGTATGAGTATCAGCCCGAGGAAGAATTGGGAGACCCGGAAGAATATGAAAATCAGTATCAGGAGTTAAAGGAAACCTCTATACTGGAAACAGGATATGAGTATCAGTCGGAGGAGGAATTGGAAAATCCGGAAGAATATGAAAATCAGTATCAGGAGTTAAAGGAAACCTCTATATCGGAAACGGGATATGAATATCAACCGGAGGAGGAATTGGAAGACCCAGAGGAATATGAAGGTCAGTATCAGAAGTTAAAAGAAGCTTCCATGATTGAATCGGAATCAGAATATGAAAGCCAGTATCAGGAATATCAGCCAGAGCCAGAAAAATCAGATGATTTTGAGGAATATGAATATCAGTCACAGGCAGAGGAACAGGAGTATCAGCCAAGCTTAGAAATAGAGGAACAGGAATATCAGTATCAACCAGATACAGAGGAATATCAATCAGAACCAGAGGAAGAAGAGGAATATCAGCCACAGGCAGAGGAACAGGAGTACCAGCCGGAAGTAGAGGAAGAAGAGCTGGAATATCAGCCGGAACCAGAAGAAGAATATGAATATCAGCCACAGGCAGAAGAATTAGAAGAATCCGTTGCAGAACAGCCGGAACAATATGAGCCATCAGAGGATGCAAAAGACGAAGACGAATATGAATATGAAGACGAAGTTCTCACACATGATGAAATCAAGGGAATTATTAAGGACTTTATCGGAAAATATTCGGGAGTTCAGGGACTGGATAAACAGATGTTAAAAACACTTCAGAATATTATCGTAGAAGACAGCTGCAATATTATTATTATGGGTGATGCCAAAAGTGGAAAAACTTCTCTGGGATTGGATATTATTAAGGTAGTCAATAAAATAAAACGCAATAATAACAGAAGAATTGCAAAAATCAGTGCAGACAAGCTAATTGGAAAAGAACTTTCTATTTATTTTACAAGACTGAGAGGAAGCGATATTTATATTGAAAATATCAGTTTGATGGATGATGATACAGTTGCAGAGCTTCTTGAAGCAATGAATAAGGATATAGATAACAGAATTGTCGTAATTGAAGATGAAAAGGTAAATGCCGAAAGGTTCCTTGACAGACATGGTGAAATCAGCGATTATTTTGCAAATCGAATTGTTGTAAAGCAGAATAAGATTAAAGACTGGGTAGAAGTTGCAAGAGAATATGCAGAGGAACAGGGATATAGAATTGATGAAATGGGACTGCTGGCTCTTCATGCAAAAATTGACCAGTTATATGCAGTTACTCTTGTAATACAGAAAAATCATGTGGATGCCATTATTGACAGTGCCATAAAAAAGGCTGGAAAAGGTAATTTAATTAAAAAGATATTTGGAAAAAGGAAAGAAAAAATATTGACAGAGGAGCATTTCAGCCTGTAATTGGGAAAGTATTAGAATGGAGAATGGATTTATGGAAGAAAAAGAAGCAGAAGTAAAGCTGACAGTAATCAGAACAAGTGCTCCGATATTAAAACGCGTAGCAGCGTTTTTAATAGATGCAGTGGCAGCATTTATTCCGGCGCTGGCAATGTATATTATATTTACAGGAGGATATACAGGCTGGACCCCCATTTGGTATGAAAGTCCGGTGATTGCAGCAGTGACAATGATTGATTTGCCTCCACAGGTAAATGAAAGCCTGAATACCTTTGACAATGGAGATGGTTCTACACATACAGAATATAATGTATCATTTTCGGCGACCGTCTGTCGTGTTATATCTGTATTGTCAATTGTTTTCTATGTATTTTATTCAACGTTCTGTGCCTATATTTTTGACGGACAGACTATTGGAAAAAAACTGATGGGACTTAGAATTCTGATTCGGGGCCAGACAGATATGCCAGAGGAGGAAGAGGAACAGACAAAATGGAAAAAGAAAAATAATAAATGTATCTTTTTAAGAGAGGTACTGGGAAAGGTACTGTTAAATTCTGTTCCAGTTTTTCCGATTTTATCCTTTTTTATAATGCTGTTTACAAAAAACAGACTTACATTGCATGATATGATAGGCGGCACCTGTGTAATGGAAGAAAAACTGGCCACAGAATGAATAAGTTAGGGCTTGCAAAATGGAGCAAAAATGGATACAATATTAAAAAAGATAGACGAAGACAATCTTGAAAAAACTGTCTTTGAAGAGGCAGGAAAAATATTGAGGAATGGCGGATTAGTGGCATTTCCTACAGAGACAGTATATGGTCTTGGAGCAGATGCGTTGAACAGTGAGGCGGCGGCAAAAATTTATGCGGCAAAGGGCAGACCATCCGACAATCCGCTGATTGTTCATATCGCAGAAAAAGAGGATTTAAAAAGGCTGACGACAAGTATTCCGTCAGAAGCAGAAGTGTTGATAGAAGCATTCTGGCCGGGGCCTCTCACTCTGATTTTTCACAAAAGAGCAGAGGTTCCCGATGGTACTACAGGAGGTCTCTCCACTGTGGCAGTAAGAATGCCTTCTCATAAAATTGCAAGAGAGCTGATTCGTTCGTCCGGAGTTTTGATTGCCGCGCCCAGTGCGAATCTTTCAGGGCGGCCAAGTCCGACTGAGGCAGAGCATGTCTGGCAGGATATGCAGGGAAGGATTGATATGCTGATTGATGGAGGCAAGGTGGGGATAGGAATAGAGTCCACCATTGTTGATATGACAGTAAATCCTCCTATGATTTTAAGGCCAGGATACATTACAAGGGAAATGCTTGAGGAGAAAATTGGTCCGGTGGAAGTGGATAAAGCAGCGCAGGCAGAGAGAATTTTTGAAATCGGGGAGAACTATCAGCCGAAGGCTCCGGGCATGAAATATCGACATTATGCGCCCAGAGCAGATTTTATTATGTTTGAGGGAAGCAGGCCAAATGTAGTTGCTGAAATTCAAAAAAGAAAGCAAAAGGAAGAAGCCGTCGGAAAAAAAGTGGGAATTATATGTACAGATGAATCAAGGGATTGTTATTTTGGAGAATATGTTGTTTCAATCGGTTCAAGAAAAAATGAAAAAGAGATAGCAGCGAATCTTTACAAAACTTTGCGGAATTTTGATGAAACGGATATAGATGTGATTTTGGGAGAAACTGTCAGCAGAGATGGTTTTGGACAGGCGATTATGAACCGGTTGATAAAGGCAGCAGGTTATAAGCTGATAAATACCGACGGCTGAAGCCGGAGGGATAATTTAACTGTTATATAAAAATTGGAAAAATATTAAGATTTTTCTAATTTTTTC
>CAJUDQ010000054.1 GCA_910585215.1 uncultured Lachnospiraceae bacterium
ATGCCGGTGAAGTCGTACCATTTTTTTATGGAAACAAATATGAAGAATATGTTCAAAAGTATGGAATCCCATACGCTCATAAAGAAAATAATAAAAGCAAAATTATTTATTTGAAAGATTATCCCAAAGTCCATTTTAATGAAATATCGAGTTCTCTTATAGCTGATGTTTTGGGCGCCACATTTGGATTTAGGAGTGATAGCGTATTTGAAATTTTGCAGGACTCCAATAAGCGTTATATAGAATAAAATTTCTGATATTCATCCAAAAAAACTATATATTGGCAAGATAGATAAATAAATTATATGTATATAATAGAAAGCTAAATTACAATACACGGCAGCCGGGACTATCCCAAAGATTGTGTAAACCTCTAAACTGATGTAAGATATAATTACACAGTTTGGAGGTATTATTATAGCAAGAAAAAACGACAGCCCACAAAAGGCTGCAATGAGACAAATGATGCGTGATTATCTGAAAAACAATGATGTCAGCATCAAAAGCGGAACAGATGTAAATTCAATTATGAGGGATATGATGTCTGTCCTTTTGGAAGACGTTCTGAATGAGGAACCTAATGAAGAATTTGGTTACTCAAAGTATGATTACCATAACAAAGAAACAGACAACAGCTGCAACGGACATTCCAAAAAACCATGCATACCACCTATGGAGACATGGATGTTGCATCGACGAGCTAACGCCCGAAGTCCTAAATGCATTTGTGGACAAAATCGTAGTCCATGAGCGTGAGAAAAAGAACGGGAAACAGACACAGCAAATCGACATCTACTATCCCTATGTCGGGATTGTGGACACCCCCACGGATGAGGAAATGCAGGAAATGGAACCAGAATATATGCGGCGTACCAAACGTCAAACCGCCTAAATACAGGCGTGACATCGGTGATATCGAAATGCTTTGTGATATTGTATATGAATTAGACGGTGGTATTTCAATAAACACAAATTTAAAAATAATTTCTCATCTTAATATTATTATAAAGATGTCAGCAATATTAGAATTTTATCAATTTGATACACTTTACTTACAAGGATTACAGTCAACATATATGTTGGCTGCAATTCTTATAAATATCAAACCATGTCCCAGCTGCTTATGTATTTTAAAAACATTGTAATATCAAGTCTCTTTACACCAAAACCCGAAATTTCTGCCGTCACTTCCTTTGGATACATTTGTCACAGATAGATTGCGAACAGATTCCGCTTCCTTCTGACCTGCCATAAAAAAATCTGTAAATCCGAATTTCTTTGCTGTCATGGCATCGCTTACTCCAAAATACCCTGGTGTTCCAAGAAAATATTTTCCCTCATACTCTCCGCTTCCCTTAAAAAAAAGAATATAACGGTAATTGTAATATCCATTTAAAAGAAATTTATTTGAAGCAAGTCTCCAATATGCGCCTGGAAACCATACAATATCATGGGGTTTAAGTTTAATACCTGCTGTTTTTTCACCATTTATATACAAAATGACCTTTGGAAATACACGAAACATCTTTTCCTGCCAGGTATCTGCCGATATTGTCTGCATATTTTCCTCTTCATTCAACGCTGTGCAGCAGCTCTCAATTTTTATCTCCTCGGTACAGTCTGTACTGCTATTTTCCGCCTTTTTTTTCAAACATTCCTCATCGTATTCATATACGGAATTTTCAGATATTTCCCTGCTTTCTTCTTTATCATCTTCTTTTTTCCCGTGTCCAAACTCCGCTGCCTCCAAAGTTTGTTTTATCTCCCGTATTTCAGACAGACTAATTTCCTCCTCTGTCAGTGTTCCACACACCGCCTTCAGAATATTTTTTCCATCATAAATCAATATTCCCTGTATTTCATCTGCCAGAAAATCAGGTGCTATTTCTTCAAGACTGCAGGTATGTCTTACATTTATTGCTCCCTGCGTTGCCTCTACATCGGTCACTTTCTTTTTTTTCCAGACATGAGTTTCCTTTTTCAGCAAATAAAGCTCTTCTGTTCCCTCTATCTGAGGAAGATTTTTGACATTTATTTCAATTCTGCATTCCGTGTTTTGTATATTAAGCTTCACATATCCGCAGTTCTCTTTTTTTTCTTTATTTTTATAGTAATATAAGTAAATAATAAATCTCTTATACATAGAACATCTCCCTTTTGGACCACCTTATTTTTCAGATACTTGCAAAATATACTTGCACTATCTCTATTCAATATTCATTATAAACCGTCTTGTTTTTCGGATACTTTACAATTCTTCTCATACAGACTGAAAAGCTTCCCATAATCTCAATGTATTATGGAAAGCCTCTTTTTATGACTTTTATTCTTTAATTTTTGCATATAAAAAATGGTCCTGCCACATCCCGTTTACATTTAGATTTTGCCTGCACTTTCCTTCTCTTTTAAACCCACATTTTTCAAGAAGACGAATAGAAGCAAAATTGTTGTCCATAACATATGCCTCTATCCTGTGAAGCCCCAGATAAGAAAATGCCGCACGGCATACGGTTTCTGCCGCCTCTGTGCCATATCCCATATTTTTTTTATTTACAGCCATTTTGTATCCAATAATCCCGCTGCAATATGGATATGCCCGTATCTGCCCGACAGATACTGTTCCTATAATATGGTGCAAATCAGACTTTTCAAAAAGATAATAGCGCAGATATCCTTTTTTCATTGTCGCATCATATTCGCATTGAATAATATATTCCTGATAAAATTTTGTAAAATACATCTCCTGTTTTTCCGCTTCATATTTGGAAAAATCTTCTCTATTTTCCTTTAAAAATTCCAATACCAAATCCGCACTCTTTTTATCAAGAATTTTAAGAACCAGCCGTCTTGTTTCTATTGTATTATACATTTCCCTTTTTTTCCTTCTCCTTTTCTCTTAGTTCCTTAAAAAACTGCTTTAACATCTGGCTGCATTGTTCTGCAAGTATTCCTGTTTCTATTTCTACCTGATGATTGAACTGCGGCACCTGTAAAAGATTTAAAATAGAACCTGCACATCCTGCTTTTGGATTCATGCTTCCAATATATACTTTTTTTATTCTGGACTGAACGATCGCCCCGGAACACATCTGGCAGGGTTCCAGTGTAATAAACATCTCACAGTTATCCAGCCGCCAGTCATTTAGTTTTTTCGAAGCCTTTTTTATCGCATTTAACTCTGCATGAGATAATGTATTTTTATCCGTAATCCTTCTGTTATACCCTCTGCCTATAATCACATCCCCACAGACAATTACACAGCCAATCGGCACCTCCCCTATGATATATGCCTTTTGGGCCTGTTTTATTGCTTCTCTCATATATTTTTCTTCTCTGGTCATTACTTTTATCCTTTATTTTTATAATAGAATGAACGAATCATAAAACTCAAACTGCTGGTTTTTGACTGACTGCATATTATATATAAAATCCGAATCTTCTTTTCTTTTTCGGAAGATTCGGATTTCATTTGTAGTTATCTTTTCCTAATAAATATGTTTAAAAGAGACCTGCTCCATCTTTAATCAGTAAAAACAATGGCGCAAATACCAGTGACACAATTGTCATAAGCTTAATCAAAATATTAATTGAAGGTCCTGAGGTATCCTTAAACGGGTCGCCCACTGTATCTCCTACCACTGCAGCTTTGTGAGGCTCACTTCCTTTTCCTCCATGATTGCCTCCCTCTATGTACTTTTTCGCATTATCCCATGCGCCGCCGGCATTTGCCATAAAAATTGCCATCAACACACCAGTAACAAGCGAACCTGCCAGCATGCCGCCAAGCGCAGAGGTTCCAAAAACAACTCCCATTGCAATCGGAGCTGCTACCGCGATAATACCCGGTATAATCATTTCATGCAATGCCGCTGTTGTGGAAATTCCCACACACTTCTTATAATCCGGCTTGCTTGTGCCTTCCAGAATCCCCTTATCCTCTCTAAACTGCCTGCGCACTTCTTCAATCATTTTATATGCTGCCTTTGAAACAGACTCCATTGTAATTGCCGAAAAAATAAACGGAAGCATGCCGCCAATCAACAGACCAACGATAACCTTCGGGTCCATAATATCGATGACAGATACATTCACTGCATTGGTAAAGGATACAAACAACGCCAGCGCCGTAAGCGCAGCGGAGCCAATTGCAAATCCTTTTCCAATCGCCGCTGTCGTATTTCCCACAGAATCAAGCTTATCTGTAATGTCACGCACACTCTCGTCCAGTCCTGACATTTCCGCAATACCACCTGCATTATCGGCAATCGGACCATATGCATCTACTGCAATTGTACTTCCACCTGTAGCCAGCATGCCGACTGCCGCCAGTGCAATGCCATAAAGACCGGATGCTCCGCCGCCAGTGATAAAATAAGCCACAATAATGCCAATCGCAATAAACAAAATCGGAACCACAGTAGACTTCATACCGACTGCCAGACCAGAAATAATATTTGTCGCCGAACCCGTTTCCGACTGCTCTGCAATCCTTTTTACCGATGCATATTTATCAGAAGTGTACATTTCTGTTGCCTGGCCAATAATAAACCCAACTGCCAGACCAGACACAATCGCAACAGCCTCATGGATTCTTCCAAATAATATGAAACTTAAAACAAAGGAAGCCGCAATTACAATCAAATATGCAATATTGCTCCCTGTATTTAATGCCTTTTGTGGGTCGCCGCCTTCTTTTCCCTTTACGAAAAAGCTTCCAAGAATAGATGCAGCGATTCCCACTGCTGCCAAAATCATCGGGAAAAATGCTCCTTTTGTTCCATCATAGGCAATCAGCCCAAGCGTAATCGCCGAAATAACCGAACCGACATAGGATTCAAAAAGGTCCGCGCCCATACCGGCAACGTCTCCTACATTATCCCCCACGTTATCGGCAATTACCGCAGGGTTTCTAGGGTCATCCTCCGGTATTCCGGCTTCTACCTTTCCTACAAGGTCCGCACCGACATCCGCCGCCTTGGTATAAATGCCACCCCCAACACGCGCAAACAGCGCTATTGAGGAAGCTCCCAGACTGTATCCAAACAGAATATCGTCATTCTTTGTAATCAGATAAATCACACTGACACCAACCAGTCCCAGTCCTACGACACATAACCCCATAACCGCGCCGCCATTATATGCAACGCTGAGCGCTTTGCCCATACCACCTTTTTTGGCTGCATTTGCAGTCCTTACATTGGCATCTGTGGCTACATTCATGCCGATAAATCCGGCAAGAGTAGAAAATGCCGCACCGATAAGAAAGCATACAGCAGTTCCCCATCCGGTGGCGATTCCGTTTTCTCCTGTAAATAATCCAATCAATACAAACAGAACAACAACAAAGATAACAAGTATCTTATATTCCGCAAACAAAAATGCCTGCGCACCCTCTTTAATAGCGCCGGCAATTTCTTTCATCTTCTCTGTGCCGGCTTCCTGTCTTTTAATTTTCTGTGTCAGATACAGCGCAAA
Organism: uncultured Lachnospiraceae bacterium; assembly: GCA_910585215.1. GTDB lineage: Bacteria > Bacillota > Clostridia > Lachnospirales > Lachnospiraceae > CAG-303. Next base: position 5,476 of record CAJUDQ010000054.1, read on the forward strand.
CAGCAAAGCGATTATTGCCACTGCCGGCACGAACCAAATTAGTAAGTCCATTTTTCCCTCCTTAATACATAAATAGATTTTGAAAGTATACCACTACATATCAGCAATACATTTTCTTTTCTATAATATATCATTAAACCCCTGAAGATGTCAACTTAAAGTGATTTTTATAAAGGAAAAAACGCCTGTTTGGGACAGTTTCTACCAGCCAAAAGACGCTAAAATATATAATATAAATTTCTGACCAGCCCGCGTTTATTTCTCAGAATTTATGCAACATCACTCTATCAACTTGCGAATAACTTTTGCATATTTTCCACTTACTTCTGCATTAATTTCTTCTCCCTGTTTTTGAAATGCTGCCGACTGTTCAGCAGTTAGTTCCGTAATAATACAGCCAGCTTCCCGCGCTTCATGAATCGCTTTTTCGTCATATTCTTTAAATGCCTCAATCTGTTGTTCAGAAATTTTTTTTGCACATTCCATCACAATTTCACGGTCTTTTTCCGACATAGACTCTAATGCTGATTTTGATGCAATAATCATTTCTGGCAAACAGGTATGCCTATCCAAAGTAATGTATTTTGCAACCTCATAGTGCCCAGTAGAAATATATGATGGCCAATTATTTTCAGCACCGTCAATCATTCCACTTTTAATCGATTCATAAATATCATTATATGCGATATTTAATGGTGTTCCCCCGTTTAGCTCCACTTGTTTTATCATAGAATCTGTATTCACACGAAGTTTCAACCCCTTCATATCCTCTGGTTTTGTAATCTCTTTTTTATTATTATAAAAATTCCTACTGCCCCCGCTAAACCAACAAAGCCCCTGCATATTGTTAGCTGCAAGCATGGGAGAATTTAAAAATTCTTCACCCACAGGACCATTCAATACTTCCCATATAGAATCTTCATCCTCAAAAAGATATAGCGCTTGAAAAGCTTTCATATTTTCTTCATAATTAGATATTGGTCCTTATACACGCGCAAAATCGATGTCTCCTACTGCCACTTGTTTTAACTGGTCCGCCTCACTTCCCAGCGCATCGCCATGATATACTTCAATATTCACTCTGCCATTTGTTTCTTTATAAACCATCTTCGCAAAATTATCGCATGCAATTGCAGTCGGATGATTTCCGTCTTGTACATCTGACATAATATATGTAATAGAATCTTCTTTTTTTCCACAACTAGTAAGAGCAAGCATCATAGCGATACTACATCCTGCTAATAAATATCTTTTTTTCAATTTTCCTCCAATTCCGTGTCTCACACATATTTAAACATATCAATACTATCCACCAACCTGTTGGCAGAATCCTGTGTTTTCATTACTTCGCCATGAATTTCCGACATGCCATTCGTTAAATCACCCGCATTATCCGCAGCAATATTGATTCCGTCAGAACATTCCGAAATTGTAACTGAAATATTACGAATAAGCTCTTTTACGTTCTGCATAGTTTGTTGCAGATTCAATGCATTTTCTTCAAATTTTTTCAAAATATCCCCAAAAACATTCGCATCACCGCTGTACTGGTTTCCTGTGTCTACTAGCTTATCATAATCCGGCATAACGATATCTGTCACAAAATGAATCATTCGATTGGCATTATCCGCTAATGCATTTACAGAATCGGTTACATCCACGCTAATTTTCTGAATATTATTTGCCGTTTTCCGGCTGGAATCCGCAAGTTGTCAAATTTCATCTGCAACTACTGCAAATCCTTTCCCAGCTTCTCCAGCTCTGGCGGCTTCTATCGATGCATTTAATGACAACAGATTCGTCTGGCTGGAAATATTTAAAATATCTTCTGTTAACGTATTGATTTTCTCTACATCACGGCTTCTAGCAAGCGCCTCTTTCATAACTGCCCTTATATCTTCAGCCATGATACCTGTCGTCTCTTTGCTCTTCATACCTTCTCTTTGCAGCTCCTGCGCTTTATCTTGGATTTCACGCGCCATCTGTGTTCCGTTTTTTGCCTGTTTTGCAATCCCCTCCACAAAAAGAGAAACTTCTTCCGTATTTTTATTAATATTTTCTGCTACATTAGAAATTTCAACCATACTAACTGCCAGTTCCTGCATAGCGGCAGATACATCTGAAATATTTTCATCCGCATGGGTAATCCGCCCAGTAACAATTTCCACATTTTTCATCATTGCTGAAGATTCATTCTTAATATCTGCAATCGTATGCTGCAATGTCCCAATAAATTGATTAATACCAGCCACTAATTGTCCTGCTTCATCTTTGCTACGCTCTTTTATCCGTTTTGTCAAATCTCCCCGCTGATTTCTAATATCTTGTACAATCTTGCCAAGCTCTTTCGTTGCTTTTTTCGTTGGCATAACTACTGTCATATATGTCACAAACATACCAAGTACAAACACCAGCACTAATGCTACTCCTGCAACAGCTAAGACAATATAACAAATCTTTGTAGCTTCGGATAATTCTTTCTGCGCGCGAATCATATTTGTTTTGTTTAAGACAAATACCGACTGAATATATGTATTGACTGTTTCAGTATCCTTGGCAATACTTTTCTGAATCTCATCTATATTCTCTGTAATGCCAACACTATTCGTATCTAAAAGCTGATTATAAACCTTTGAATAGTTGTTATTCGCCGTTTTTAAATTCTCTACTGTCTTTTTCTGCCGCTCATCTATTGCATTATCCTGTAAAGATTTTAAAGCTGATACGATATTTCCCTGTGAAGTTGTGATATTAGACTTTACTTTGTCTTTTTCCTCAGCAAGTAAATAATCTTTTAAATACTGCTGCAAATATGTAATATTTAATGAGATTGTATTCAACTTTTCAATGCTGTTTAAATATTCCCCTCCTATTTTTGCATTTATCTTATCCATTTCATATACACGGGCAGCAACCATTCCAACCCCTAAAATACAAATGATAAGTATCAGCGCAAATACACTTAATATCTTCGCTCCTATACTTTTTCTCATATACTTTCTCCTTTTTATAATTGATTTTTTAATATTTTTAGAATATGAAAAAAACAAATAGAATACTAAATAGAACTAACGTGAGCCCGATGAAATTTAAAATTGAAAATCTTTTAATCGGCAGCTTTTTGCAGCCTTATTTTCTGGTAATATCTATCGGACTCACGCTATTTACTTAACTTACGTTATTGACTTAACTTACCGTATCGGTGATTATGCTTTTGTTTTATCCTTTTTCTTTTTTCCAAAAATCATACCAAGTTCAGTAGCACCGGCCACAAGCCCAAATATAATATAAAATCTTATCATATTTGTATCTCCGGTCTTTGGTGCATCTCCCTTTCCTGACGGTTTTTCCGGTTCTGTCTTTTCCGGTGTTTCCGGCAGCATTTTAAGCGTTGCCATATAGCTGGAGCAATGTCCCTGTACAACAGTATACATTCCATTTTCATCAACTACTGAGCTGGTCAGATATGTATATTTCCCGTCGCTTCCAATCTGATAATAATATAATCTCTGTCCAATCCACTTTTTATCTACCGGAATACTGATAAGCGTATTTTCACTCGGCAGACTGCCTTCATATTTATAATTTACCTGAAATACAAATTCATCCTTTATAAATGGAGACTTTGCTGCCCTGTTATAATCTGTAATAATCTCCACACCTAAATCATAGCTTTGCTTTCCGTCAACCATATGCATAGTACCTCTTGGGAAAGTAAATTTCACTCCGTTTGTACTATTCACTATAATATCTTGTGTTTTATTCAAATTTACATATTCCTGCATTTCTGAAACTGTTATGCTGCTATTATCAGGAGATAACATAATTTCATTCTTTGGAGGGTTGTTTGGATTATCCGGTGTGTCTGGATTGTCTGGTGTATCTGGATTATCTGGTGTGTCTGGTGTATCTGGATTATCTGGTGTATCTGGATTATCCGGTGTGTCTGGATTATCTGGTGTATCTGGGTTATCCGGTGTATCTGGCTGCTTTCCGATTGCTGCTACTGCTTCTGCATCAAATGCTGCATTGTAAACATAAACATCATCGATATAGCCTCCATAATTTTCAAGTTCTTCTTCTGATGCCCCTGCACCAAGTATAAAATGTCCCTGATTTAATGCAGCCAGTACAGAAGCCATATTTGACGCTGACCATCTGCAAGTTAATATACCATCCACATACAGATAAATCATAGAATTAGAATATACATATGTCAGACGATACCATTTATCTGCATTGTCCTGCTTCTGGAAGAACTGGTAATCGCTGTTTACCGGATTTCCTTCCACCCAGCCGTCTCCCGGAAAATGTCCTTCATATGGGTCTCCATGTCTTGCAATAAATCCTATCGTTCCATCACAATACATAAATGTTCCATGTGTCTTTGTCTGTCCAATCGCAAATAAATAATTCCAGTCGCTTGAATTTGCGGTTGGCCTTACATTCAAAGATATAGTTACGCCTTCTGAAAAATCAATCTCCTTTAGTTCCTGATTGGCAATCGCATAATTTCCGCCATTCTTTCCGCCTCCGGTAGCGTCTACAAGAAGTACCTGATTTTCAGCATTGTCAGGGTCCTTTACAACCTCTGCCTTACCGTATACAGTGACCTCGTCTTTTTGGTCAAACGGCAGATAAACTACTGGTTCCAAATTGCCAAAATCATTTACTGTTACTTCGCAGGAAGCGCTGATATTATTCACTGTTGTCACTGTAATTGTTGCTTTTCCCGCTTTTTTGCCAGTAACTACTCCATCTGCAACAACTGCAACTTCTTCGTCACTGCTCATCCACTTTAAGGTTTTGTCTGATGCATCTGCTGGAAGAATTGTAGCAGACAACTGAAAATCTTTGCCTACTCCCAATTTTACAGAACTCTCATCTAAAATCAATTTCTCTGCTGGGATATCCTTACTATACTTTTCTTTTGTTTCCTCTGTACAGATTATATAAGTGACTACTACATTGGCATCCTTATCCAAAATATCTACCGTGTTGCCGTCATGAATCCAGCCACTGCTGTAATTCATTCTGTAATCATAATTTCCGCTTATCGTAAGATTTTCCCTAAAAGTCGCATCCGCCAAACCGGAAGTTGGAATCTCATCCACAACAATCAAACGCTGCTCTTCATCAACCTGATATTTGTCAGATGTCATACAATATCCGTCTGCTTTTATCTCAAACAATGTCGCCCATCCAGCTTCATTACAGCCAGTTGCAGTAATGCGGATATACTGTGCTTTTGTCAGGTATAAATCATCTTCTGTTCTGCCAACTGTCATATTTTCTCTAGCATTTACAATATCTGTATATGTCTTTCCATCTTCACTGACGGATACAATATACTGATAAGTACGGTTTCCGTTCTTTGGGTCCCAGTCAAGTGTCAATTTGTCCAAATTGTATGCCTTGCCCAAATCAACAGTAATTGTCTGCGGATAAGCCCCATTTACAGCGGTCCATCTTGTTCCAGAATTTCCGTCCACCGCATTTTCTGGATGATTTCCATTTTCAAAACTGCTTGCCTCTACTTTTTTATTCAGACATAAATTAGAATTTACTATTGTATAAGTCTTTTTTGTCTTCCCGTCTTCGGCAACTACATTTATCTTTATGCCCGGAACGATTAAACTTTCCTCGTCTGTAATCTCTGTTGTTCCGTCTGCCTGATAAACTTTATAAGTTGCGTTATTTACGCCCTTTACTTTTTCTTTAAAGTCTTTGAGTGTCGTATTGCCCTCTACAACAAGAGTGTTCTCTGTTGTATCAATCGCAAAATCTTTTGACTCAAGGTCTGCTTTTGTAGAAATCTGTCTTGTCCATTTACAGGTATCTTGTACTGTTGTACCGTCCTTGTCATGTCCAACTGCTTTCACATTGATATCACCAACAGCCAAAGGAGCGTTCTCGTAAACGAATACGCCGTTGCCCTTTGATGTCATATCACCGATTTTTTCATCGTTCATATATAATTCTACGCTGTCGCAGTTTGAATATACTTTGATATCTGTAGTTGCGGTTTCACGATTTGTCCAGCGGCGACTGGTAATATAAGTAAAGGATTCTGCCTTGTTCCAATTTGCCTTGTACAAATAGAAACTGTCCTTCTTTGTCTGACGATCTGCTGTCACCAGTCCCTTATCGTTTAATGCCGGCTGTGAACCTTCATTTCTGCTGTCCACTGCAAAATCAAACATTACCCAGTAATAAGTACCCCATAACTCGTCATGCGTATTGATATATGCAAGAGCTTCCTCATTCATTAAATTCTGATATTCTTCTGGATGCCATTTTCCTCCTGCATTCAAATCATTCACTCCAAGCACTGGATTTGCCTCGTGCTGGTTTACATTACCACCCCAGCCATATTCTGAAATACCCATAGAACGGCTGTCTAAGGCTGTTTTCCGTTTCATAACGTCGTCGAATGTTCCATAGAAGTTTGCGTCTGGATACCAGCCCGGATAAATATTCCATGCTACAATATCTGACTTCCAGCCGATATTTGTGTCAAACTCTGTATTGACAGAATCCGGCTTGTTCTGGTCCATACCGTAATCACGGTTAAGCGCCTGTGTTGTATAACGTCCAGTTTTATCCAGCTCTTTTGCCAGAGTATCCAGTTCATACATGGTTCTTTTTGCAGATGCCAGATTTTCGTTTGCTGTCGCATTTGTCAGACTCTGTCCGTTTCCAATTTCATTTTCCAGTCCCCAGAAGCATACAGAAGGCCTGTTAAACTGCTGCATAATCAATTCTGTAAGCTGCTGCTTTGTAATATTTTTAAATTCATCTGTAGCCCGCACTTCATTTACTAATGGAATCTCTGTCCATACAATTATACCATTTTCATCACACAAATCATAAAAATAATCGGTCTGTGGATAGTGACAGAGACGAATGGTATTTACACCAAGCTCCTTTATAATTTCCATATCATTTTTATGTTGTTCCTCTGTCATAGCGCTTCCCACTCCTTTTAAATAAGAGTGACGATTTACGCCGCGCAATGGAAATTTCTGTCCATTTAAGAAAAATCCTTCTCCACTTTCCCCGTTATCTTGGGAATCAATCCAGAAATAACGGAATCCCATCTTATCTTCCACTTTGTCAATAACAGTGTCTCCGTCTTTAATTTCCAGTGTAACTTTATACTGATATCCTACATTTGAATTATCTGCACCTTTTTCATAGCGTATTCCTTCCCAAAGAGTCGGATCTGCCACAACGCAGTTTTGTGTAAATTCTTTGCTGTCGTGCGCTGGAATTGTAACCTGTTTTGTCATCGGAGCCGGAGCATTATTGCCCTCGACTGTTGTTACAACAGTAACAGTCTTGTCAACATCAGAATCATTTACAAGAGTTGCCACAGCGTCAAATTTGCCTAAATCTGCCGGTCTTTCCATACTTCTCATATTGCCGGTTTTTAACGCAAGTCCTGAAGAACCGCTTGCATTCAAATCTACATGTACGTCGTCTACCGTAATCAAATATACACGCCGATAGATACCGCCATACATATTAAAGTCACCGGAAATTGGGGCTATTGTCTGTGTATATGTATTATCCACACATACATCCAGCTGGTTCGTTCCTTCTTTCACCTTATCTGTAATATCATAACGAAATGTCGTATAACCGCCCTGATGAGTATCACCGGCTTTCTGTCCGTTTACATACAGAGTTGTCTGTGTATTGGAACCAAGGAACTCTATATACACGCGCTTATTTAACATATCGCTTGTAACATCTACTTCCTTGTGATACCAGTACTTTGCGCGGTCATAATTTCCACCGCCGTCTTCTCCGTCTTTATCATTCCATGTATGTGGAATGGTAACGAGTTTCCAACTGCTGTAGTCCGCCTTCAATGCATCTGCATCGCTTAATCCTTTTCCTCCAAAGAGCCAGTTACCATCAATTTCTGTTACATATGTATTATCTCGCCCGCTGGCTGTCTGAACAGAACCTTCAAATGGTTTCGGGTCGTCTGGTTCTTCTGGGGTATCTGGAGTATCCGGGGTATCTGGTCCTTCTGGAGTATCCGGAGTATCTGGAGTATCCGGAGTATCTGGGGTATCTGGTCCTTCTGGAGTATCCGGTTCATCTCCTCCAGTCTCAATTCCATACACTGCCAGTTCATAAATAGAAGCCACTACATATTTTGCGTTTTCATTATATTCATTACATGATGTTACCTCTACCAGAACATAGCGGCCTTTCTGATTATCCAGCATTTCCTTTGCAGGTTCCGTGGTTGATATTTTATTATCTTCTTTACTGACCACCTTTTTAAAACTCTCTGGAACTGTTGAAACATTATTTTTTGGAGCCGTATCAGATACATAAATATTATATCCATAATAACGGCCTCTGCCCTTTGTTTCAAACAAAACATCCACTTCCTGAATCTCATAGGATTCTCCCAAATCCACACAAATCCATTCAGGATATTGCGCATCATCTACTCCGTTTGGTTTCCCATTCGCTGCCCAGTATGTAGACGTGTCACCATCTACAGCCTTTACTGCACGGGTATCTTTTCCGGCAGTAGAGGTGCCTTCTTCGCTGCTGAAGAAAACTTCCTTGTTCAAGGCTAGATTTTGCTTGACTTCTTCTTTTGTTTCTGCTGCTTTTACAGGTGTAACATTTATGCTTGATACACACAGCACAAACGACATCGTTGCGGCTAAAAATTTTTTAGTCATAGATATTCCTCCTTTTATTTTTTTTAAATTATAAGACATGCTATCAAATGATTCTAGGATATATCCTACTTAAAAATTGATATATTCTCATATTTTGCCTTGTTTTTATTCCACAGACATTGTTTCAAATAATTTTTTTACAATCTCATAACAAAGCTTTGGTCTGCGAAACTCATCCACAATCCCTTTATTATTCATTGTCCTCGGCCTTACATGGAACCATTCATCACTGACACGGGTATCACAAAACTGCCAGATATACACACCGATACAATCTGGATAACTACACACTGCCCTAATTTGTTTTTCTAATGTCTCCGCCTGATACTCCTCTGTCCATTTGGCATGATAAGGATTTCGATATCCATAAATACCACCTGCACCGATTTCTGTAATCATAAACGGCTTTTTGCTTCCCTCAGTTTCCTTCTGTACCCATTGATATAAATCGTCCAGATATTCCTCCGGTTCTGTATCATGATACCAGAGAGGATAAATATTATAAGAAACAACATCCGGCAGCCCAAAGCTGATGTCTGTCTTAAACTTACAGCTGGCAAAGGAATGTGGACGGGAACTGTCCAGACATTTTATTAGTTCAAACTGTTTTTGATAACATTCCTTTCCATATTCACTGTCGCTGGCACATTCGTTTAAAATTCCCCAGATATAAATAGACGGATGGTTATAATGCGCCAGAATCATTTCCTCAATAACCTGTTCTGCCTGAGATTCAAAATTTTTATTTCTCATATCTTCTTCGCTTAATCCTCTTGCATGATTTTCCTCCCAGATTAAAATACCCTGCTCATCACATAAATCCAGAAAACGTTCATCATTTGGATAGTGAGATGTACGCACAGAATTTGCCCCCAGATGCTTTATCAATTCCAAGTCTGCTGCCATTGCCTCATAGGGCAGAGCACATCCAAATTGCGGATGGTCCTCATGACGGCATACTCCACGTATTTTTAGCTTTTCTTCATTTAATAAAATATCTTTTCCTTCCACTTTTACCTCACGAAAACCAAACCGTTCTATTAAATCATCTATAACTTGGTCCTCTTGAATCAGGCTGATATTTACTGTATAAAGATTTGGCTGCTTTGGCGTCCATGTCTGAACCTCTTCAAACTCCTCCACAGCGTTTACCAAAATCTTTGTGTTACCCAAAATCTTTGTATTCTCCCAGACTATCGTTTTTCCCGCCAATTCCGCTTTTACGCAGACACACAATTCTTTATCCTTGATATTTTCCAGACAAACTTCCACTTTTGCTTTCCACTTTTTCTCCTCCTGATAGGGAGTAACATGAACATAAGAAATATAAATATCTTCTATATTTTCCAGAACAACTGGTCTGCTTAACCCTCCATAGGACATATAATCATTGGGAACATGCAGTGCACTGTCTTCACTGAAACGATTATCTGCCCGAACTGTAAGTGTATGCTCTCCCTTTGGCAAATCCTTTACAATTACAGAAAATATGGTATAAGCATTATAATGGCTGGCTATTTCTTTTCCATCAAGAAAAACGGTTGCTGTATGACTGACTCCCTTAAATTCAAGCCGTATCGTTCCCTCTGCCATAAATGTGCGAGAATATTCCCCTTCTCCCCGATAACTTGTAAACTCCGGATGATTTTCCCAGCAGCATGGTGTTGCTACCTGATATCTGTTTCCTTTTTTCTCACCCTGACAAGGTGTAAATTCCCACAGAGAACCTGTCAATTCCTGTTGTTTTCTAATCTTATGAGTGTTAAATGTCCGTACCATATAAAACCTCCTGACTATTTGAATGATATTACTGTCATATTACAAAAATGATAAATATAAAATAACTGCTATGGCTTTGACAACAAAAAATATTGCCTAAAATATGCAAACATTTAAATTTGCTGATATAAATTGCTGGTTGCGAACTGTCAAAAATATTATGCGGAAATCAAAACCGTAATTGCACAAACAGCAAAAATACAAATCAGACTTCCCGTTAGCTTCTTTTTTCCCATTGCTTCTTTTTTTACAAGACTTACAATAAATAAAAGTGCCAGTTGAATCGGCTGTATCATGGCATATAAAAACAGGCTTTCCATTGCCGCAAAAGCTTCCAGTATCAGACCCGCCGCATTTGGAATCCTTGTCAGAAAAGCTCCTGTCATTCCTTTCCTTCCTGTAAGTTCTTTTATTTTCACCTTTTTCAACTGCATAAGCGCCGTAAACAACATCACCAGAAATAATACAGATGTTGTTTTACATTCCGTCATCTGCCCCATTGTAAGACCATATAAAAATTTAGAAGCTATAAACAGCAGGAATAAAATACATAATCTTTTTTTGGAAACAGGAAAAGCTTCTTCCGATGCAGTCTGCCCCTGTACAATCATAATAATTCCTGCCAAAAGCATAAATGTAAAAACCACTACCCATAAATTCCACCGATAAACTCCCTGTATAGTATTATAATAATAAGAGCAGGCAATATTAATTCCAAGCCATGCTTTCAGTTCATATGCAGATACTGTTTTTAATAAAACTGCAGACGTATAAAATTCCATTATTTTCCAGACCACAAGAGATAACAGAAAAAACATATTCTGTACAGTAAATACAAATTTCCATCCAGTAAATGGAATCAAAACTCCAATCCATATCATTGTTGCAAAGGAAACAATAAAGGCAAATTCCGGAGGGGTACACTTTAATTTTGATGAAATATACTTATCCCCCAGAGAAGATATGGTATAACAGACTACCGTAAGCATCACATAATACATTTTTATCAGTCCTTTTTCTCATAATAACTTTTATTATAAAGATTGACACAGGAATTTCAATGAAGTATACTAAGAAAAAATTGATATATTCTCATATTTAAAATATAACTGAATAATAAAGAAATGAAATTGATATAATATAAGATTTATATAAAAAATTTACACCCGAGAAAGGAGCCATTTTATGCTGCAAATTACAAAAATCGGCCAAAATACAAAACATGACCAAACTTTTCTGGTAGACCGTCCTCAGGGACATCCGGTTTATTTATTAATATTAGTCAAAACTGCTGCTAAATTTTTTGTAAATTCAAAGTGGACAGAAACACCTGCCGGTGTTGCAGTTGTTTTTAAAGCAGGGCAGCGACATCTTTATGGTCCTTTAAATGACCACATAGATTTCCCTGCTTATATTGATGACTGGATGCATATTGCTCCCCCGCTTTCGGTACTTTCAGAACATTTTCCATTTGGAATACCTATATTTTTACACAATCCGGAAAGTTATTATTCTCTCTTTCACCTTATTTATACGGAATTTTATGGAGCGTCCTCTCATAAAAACAGGATTCTTGACCATTTGACAACTGCTCTGCTAAACAAGCTCGAAGACGAAAGCAATACAAAAGAATATCCAGCTATTTATTATCAGATTGCTGCTCTGCGAGAAGAAATTTATCGTAATCCTCAGTCAAACTGGAATATTAAGGATATGGCCGCCTCTATCCATATCAGCGAAGGATATTTTTTGTCTGCTTATAAACATTACTTTAATACCACCTGTATTTCTGATGTCATAAGCAGCCGTATTCAGGCAGCCAGTGAGCTTTTAATTTCTACCAGCAAATCTGTAGAAGAAGTTTCAGAAACCTGCGGATATCATAATACAGAGCATTTTATCCGTCAATTTAAAAATAAAACAGGACTGACTCCTGCAAAATATCGAAAACTTACCTGAATACAATTTTCACAGAACAAAAAAAAGCACTTTCCCAATGCTCATATGTCATCAAAAAAGTACCTTCTAATGCGCGATCAGGGGCTCGAACCCTGGACACCCTGATTAAGAGTCAGGTGCTCTAC
>CAJUDQ010000055.1 GCA_910585215.1 uncultured Lachnospiraceae bacterium
CAGCAAAAATGAAACTGCCGCTTCACGAATCTTTATTCATTAAAGCGACAGCCCCACTATATTTTTTATTATTACAATGTTTGTATCCTATATTGTAGTGCTTCGCTATATGGAGAGTGAATCCAAAAAAAATCTGATTCACTGGGAAAATATATTTCTGGAATCTTATATTAAAGGACTCGAAAACCAACATTATCTGGTAGAACGTGCAGAACAGAATCTTAAAATACTGCGTCATGATATGAAACACTATTCAAAAATGATGGATTCTCTGCTGGACCAGAAAAAATACGACGAAATCAGAAAAATAGTTCGTCATATCAATGAAGTAATCGCAAAAAATAAGGTTACAAAATACTGTAACCATTTGGTTATAAATTCCATTCTTTCAAATATGATGGATATGGCTGCCTCATTGAATATCAGAGTATCACTTGATGCAGCTGTACCAAAGGAAATTCCGATAAATGAATATGAATTTGCTCTGGTAGTTGCCAACTTATTTGAAAACGCAGTTCACTGTGTAAAGGATTTTGAAAAAGAGAAACGATGGATTGAGGTAAAAATTCATTGCCTAGCAGACCATTTACTAATTGAGACAAAAAACGAATATCAGGAGGAAATTGTGCTTGATTCCATTACAGGACTTCCAAAAAGCAGAAAAGGAGGAAGTCATGGACTGGGAATGCAAAGCGTCCTTGGTTTTTCAGAAAAAATAAATGCCAATCTTGGCTGTTATCTCGATAATGGAATTTTTCACATTGTATTGTTTGCAAAATTATAGAAAAAGCAGACGGTGTATTATACACTGTCTGCTCCTATATTTTTATAAAACTTTTCATATTCTTTTCTCTGTTTCTGGATATCGGGCAGTTCACCATATTCCAAAAGCAGCGCCTTCAAAACTGTGACACTTTTTGCCTGACAGTTTATTGATTTCTTCGGATTAAACTCAATATCTGTAAAGTATTCATATTCCAATAATTTTTTTATCTCTTCTGCAGGAATACATTCTCTCACAGAAAGAATATAAATATAATCATAGAAAAAGGTCTTTGGTTCCAGAGAAAACTCTTCTTTATTGTAAACAAAAGAAAGCAATCTTCCAGAGGTTTGATGTCTGTCATCTCTTTTGGCATCCTTTGGCGGCAGATTTAACATATCCTTATATGGGCCACCATACTCATATTTTTTTGAAGACTGAAAAACATTTTCAAGAAAACTATCATTCAGCTTCAGATGAAATGCACTGAATTTTATTCCTAGTTCCTCCAATGATTTTGTGGATATTTCCAAAGCTCTCTTTCCAATCTGTTCATGAAGCGCCCGAATATTCTTCTGTTTCTGAACAGCAGAAAAACCCGAATTAAATACAAACTCATAAGAATTTCTTTCTATTTTCTTTTTCTCCAAATCAAATCTCCACGCTGGTCTTTCTGCCATAATAAAACCTTAAATCACTACCTGATTTCTTCCTCTCTGTTTTCCAAGATATAGCTTTTCATCTGCACTGTTAATTACTTTTTCATAATTGCTCTCAGCAAGACCGATTCCAATGCCAGAAGTAATGGTCACACGAATCGTTTTCTGGTCTGCCTGAATTGCCATTTGTTCTATCTGTTTTCTTAATCCTTCCATCATGTCATATACTTCTTCCGGTGTTTTTTTTGGAAAATACAAAATAAATTCCTCGCCGCCCCACCGGACTGCGAGATTTTCCTTCCCTGCCAGATTCATGAGACACGCAGATACCTTTGCAAGCACAATATCTCCCGCCTCATGTCCATAAGTATCATTGACTTTTTTAAAAAAATCAATATCTACCATGGAAATTACATATGGCTTCCGCTTATTTTCTGAAATCTGGCTGATTTGCTGCTCAAAAAAACGGCGATTATATAATCCAGTTAGAACATCATGATTCATATTATATCTCAAAGTATCCCATACCTTTTCTGTTTCTTTGGAATAAAAAAAGGTAGCTGCCAGTACGATACCTGCCATAATTGCCAGATTAACCAGATAAAATATCGGTTGATATGGAGCTACAGGCTCCTGAATCTCCGGAAAACGCACATGTCCTATCATAATAATACTTTCCAGAATAAGCGCTGTGATAATTCCGATTATCTGATATTGAAATCTTTTATTTCCATAGGAGGGCACCAGATAAAATACTGCCGCTGTCATTCCTACAATATAAAGCACAAATCCATATTCCGGCCCAAGTGCAAACTCGCTCAAAACAGAAAACAGCAAGATTTCAAAATAGGTCGCGGCCATACTGCTTTCCGAGGTATCCTTTTTTAAAAACAGATAGGTAAAATAAAAGATACTGCTGAATATATTCAGCAAAACCAGCGGCCATACAGCCAATGCATAAAATATACACAGATAAATCACGTGTATTGCCATACATACCGACAGAAACAGCATATTTCTGTTCTCTGTAAACCAGACAACTAACTTTTCAATTTTTGTCATATCTTTTTCCATTTGTTCGTTTTCCAATCTATCTTTTCCTGTTATATTTTCGCATTTTTCCGTTCTTTAAAGTTATGTGTATTATAACAAATTGAAGATTATTCGTCAACCAAAATAATGATATTATATGGGCAGCTTTTGATTATATAATGCGATGAAAAAATTTCTCGACCATATTATGATTGTAAATCCAGCTTAAAAATGAACTGTTGTTTATTTGCGCAAATATCTCCTGCGCCCAGTTCTCACTTCCAAATGCCTGAAGTACAAGACAGAAAAGCCACAAAAGCAAAATTCCTTCCATCAATCCAGCCACCAATCCAGCCAGACGGTTTATTTCCTTGATAACTGGCAGTTTTGTTACTATATTGAAGGTTCCCATAATAATTTTGATTACAATATATATAATAATATTTAAGCAAATATAAATAATTGCATTAAATATCTGGTCTGAAACTACAGAAGCCACTATATTTTTAAGATTTTCAGAAGTACCTGATGTAATATTTTTTGTCATATATTCAGGAAATGGGAGCTCCTTGAGAGAATCAATATTGACAATATCATATTCATTGACTGCCTGTTCTACAGACCTTTCTATATTTCGATAAAGAGACGTATTATTTTTTATAAGAAGACTGACAGGTCGAAGCAAGGCTCCTGCCAGCATAATCGTCAACACCAGACTTACTATATATAATATCATTTTTACAATCCCTGCATGATATCCACGCCATGCGGATAATACAAGTATTGCAAGCGCTACTGCAAAAACTATATAATTCATTTATTTACCTTCTTTCCTGTATCTTATTTTAGTTTAATCTCCTCTGCTTCCTCATTTGTAATAATGATAAACCGGTTTTCTGTTTTTGTGGGAATTACTTTGACAATTCCCTCATTGATTTTTCCTTCATATTTTTTTACATTATCCACAGAAAGCATGTACATCTGTTCAGAATTATTCAATATAATCATATTATTTTGAAGCTGGATATCTGTATAGGAAAATTCTATGGTAGTATCCAGTATCCTTTTTCCGTTTAAATCGTACACATTCAATATATGCTGATTCACTGCATTTTCACTTTTGAATGTTAGCAGGATATATTTACTATTATATGCAATACTTTCAATCTCCCTGTCTATCTTTATTTCCTCCATTACAGACGGTTTTTCCTCCATATTGTAAATCGTCAGTATATCATCACCAAACGCTGCCACTATATCATTTGTAACAAATTCTACCTTGGATATAATGCTTTCTTCATAATTTTCAAAACCACCGACGATTCGTCCGGCTTCATTTTTACCAACACCGGAATAATTATAAAAGATAACTTTTGTTCTCGCCATATTATTTTTCAAATAGACATAAGAAACCGCAAGCTTTGTTCCATCGTTGGAAATACTGATATCCAAAGGACAGCCGTCTCCTGAAAGGACAGTTTGTCCCATTGCTATATTTGTGCCCTCCTTATCATAAATTTCAATTAAATTTGTAATCTCATTCTGTGTAATCAGAGCTACCACTCCCTGACCTGCCACTTCCAGTTCCAGTATGGGACAGGTTGCCTCTATCATTCCCTGCTGTCCGGATTCATTATAAATATAAACAGTAGTATCTCCCAAATCCGCAATCGCCATATAGCCGTCACAGATATCCACCAGAGGCTGTTTCATTTCAAATGCCTGATTCCATATAGTATCATCTCCTACCATATAAGAAATCCCGTCATTGCTGTATCTGAGAACTCCATTGCCATATTTGTAAAATCTGCATTTCATCACATCCCCCATATCTGTAGTATTGCTGATTTCATAGGCATCATACACACGGTTATCCAAAAATATTTTTACAGCTATCACAATGGCGGCAGCAAATACAAGAAGCAATGCCAGAAGCAATATCATTCTGCGCCGATGCTTTATCAGCATGCCTTCATAATCCTTCTCTTCTGCTTTTTCCCCCAGCTTCTTTATCTTTTGTGTCCCTTTTTTAATCAAAATCATTTTATCCTCCTGTCAAATGCCTTTGTTTATCATACCACATTCTTCCAGAATTGTCATTATATTTCAGGGAACAATCAGTTTCTTTCCGGATGTTATGCTGTCTGGACTTTCCAGATTGTTCAAATCCATAATTATCTGAATATTGTTTGTATTGCCATACAGCTTTCGACAGATTCCATATAATGTATCTCCCTGTTGCACTTCATAATATTGTGTAACAGCAGGAGATATTCCGGCAGTTTCCTCCGGCACAGTGGTTTCCTCTGGTATTTCTTCACCGGTTGTCACCTGTTCACTTGAATCTGGTCCATTTGAAGTTTCTTCCTCTGTATTATTCTCTGCTGTACTCTCTTCAGTTGTGTTTTCTGTTTTATCCTCTCCTTTTGTTTTATCTTCTCCTGAATTTTCCTGTTCTGTTTTTGTTTTTTTATTTTCATCCAGCAGAACCACATTGTCCAGCTCGGAGGTATCTCCCTTATTCATAATATTGGCCACTACCTCTTTCATTTCTGTAGCCAGATGGTCAAGCTGCCCCTTTTTATACATAACGCCTATGGTAAATACCAGCGCTCCCACGACAAAAACAGAAGCAGCCCTGCCGGAAAACATCATAAGTTTTCTGGAAATATCTCCAGATTCTGTTCCAACAGTCTCTTCTTCCTGTTCATCAGAAATAACTCTTACCACTTCTGCTTCCGGTTCTGATGATATATCCTCCGGCTTTTTTTCCGGCATTTCCTCTGATTTGGTCTTAATATTTTTTCTTCTGGAGGTAAGGTCGTAATGAGTCTCAAAAATATATCGCTCCAGCTCCTGATTTTTTTCATAATAAATATGATAACATTTTACCTTTTGCAAATCTCCATTTGCATAAAAATAAAATTCTTTTTCCTCTTCCTCTCGGTTGATATTCAAGAATACCTTATCATTTCCGGCAAAATGGTCGAGATGCAGCTTTCTCATATGAAATAAATCTCGTTCTTCAAATTCTTCCATGGAAGCATACCAACCCACGATTTTATCTCCATGATAATACTTTTTGATATCATCATAAATGCCTGTCCACACATCATCGCCAAAAATCAGAGTGTTTTCAATCACCTCTCTTACTTCTGCCACCGAGCGGATAAACATATATACTTCTCCTTTGGAAAATTTCACACTGCCGAGAAGCACGCCGTATCTTATATTTTTTTCATTTTCCGGCAAAAGCTCTAAAAATCTGGATACCTTGTCTTCTATATAGACATGGTATTTTGTCTCTCCCGAACCTATCTGATGTATATTTTTTGGAAGCTTTACCGCTTCTTCTTCATTGTTTTCAGCATTATATATCGTTTCTATCATGGCTACCTCCATTTCTAGTTTATCTTTGGTATCATTTTACATGAATGCCTGTACATTTTTTGTCAGAATTTAGTCACTGCTTTAATTAATTATCGACAATTTCTTCTGAATAAACTTTTTCTTTTCGGGCATATATAAAAATATCGAATCAATACAATTTTTTTGGAAAGGAATAGAACAGGAAACTGTTCTTTAAATTATGTATATGAAAAATATTTTTTATTATGATGCACTCTCCGAAAAAAGTTCTTTAAAGTTTGGAAAGCGCCTGTCAGAAATGATAAGCGAGGCTGATATTGGAGACAGGGATATTGTTCTTCTGTGTGTAGGCAGCGACCGTTCTACCGGAGACAGCCTTGGCCCGCTGATTGGACACAAACTGCAGAGAACCTTAAATAATAAAATGTATGTTTATGGCACTCTGAAAGAACCTGTTCATGCAGTGAACTTAGAATGTATGGTCGAAAATATCTATGATATCCATAAAGAGCCCTTTGTCATTGCTGTGGATGCCTCCCTGGGAACCAGAAATCATATTGGTTATGTTACGCTTTCCGATATGCCGCTGCGTCCCGGACTGGGAGTAAAAAAAAGTCTCCCTGAAGTGGGAGACATTTGTATCACAGGAATTGTCAATCTGTCTGGAGCAATGGATGGTATTTTGCTTCAATCTACCAGACTGTCTACTGTGATGGAACTTGCCGATTTTATCAGCATTGGTATTTTTATTGCCATTCATTCATGGTCATCTTCTTCGATTACCTGTATTTCGAGATAATCAAAATCAATCTCATCTATAAAGTTATCCTTGGAAAACCGCACCTTATCGTGTCTTTGGAATTCGGCAATGCTGTTGTCCAGCCAGATTGGCCTGCTCAGGTCGAATTCCTTACATATCTTTTCAAGAGCAGCAAATATCTTTCTTGTACGATTCAGCTCTCTGTTATCATTGCATACAACCATATCTCTGGTCATACGGCCGGACTTCCATATTTTTGCCCAAAGCCGAAACATCACTTTTCCTCCTGCTTACATGCTCTGTACCATCGCTGACAGCAGTTTTACAGAATTTTCCACTGCCATTGCCTCAAACGCCGGATAATCCATAGTAGCACTGTCATCTGCCTTATCGGAAATCGCACGCACTATTAAAAACGGAACCTGATTTAAATATGCTGTCTGAGCAATCGCAGCACCTTCCATCTCTGTGCAAAATCCCTGAAACTGTTTTGCCAGTTGCTCTTTCTTTTTCTTATCTGAGATAAACTGGTCTCCACTTATGATACGCCCCTTAAAAAAACAAATCTCAGGGCATACCTTCCGACATTTCTCTGCAAGCTCTATCAAACTCTTATCACCCTGAAATATGGATTCTTTCATCTGCGGGATGATTCCTGGAGCATAGCCAAAGCCTCCTGCATCCACATCATGCTGAAGTGCATCTTCAGAAAGAACAATATCCCCAATATTGATTTCATTTTTCAGAGAACCGGCAATTCCGGTATTGATAATCGCATCCACTTCAAATAAATCAATTAATATCTGTGCACAGATTCCGGCATTTACCTTTCCTATGCCTGAACGCACCACAGTCACCTCTTTGCCATGCCATATTCCGGTATAAAATTCCATACCGGCTCTGCGTGTCATTTTTCCATCTGTAATCTGTTCTCTGATTTTTGCTACTTCTATTTCCATTGCGCCTATGATTCCAAGCATTTTTCAATCCTCCTGTCTAATCTTCAGGATAAATCAGTCTTTCTTCTGAGATATCCTCCAGCACTTCCTTCAAAAATTTATCCGCCAGATAATTTGCCATGTTTAAATTAATATCCAGATAATTTCCACAGTCTCTGGCGCTTGCTCCTGGAACCTCATCTTTATAATCTCTGAGAAATTCAAACATCTCTTTTATCAACGGCACAATATCTTTCGATTGATAATCTCCTGCAAGAATCAGATAAAATCCCGTGCGACAGCCCATCGGTCCAAAATAAATACACTTATCCTGATATTTTGGATGATTTCTCAAAAATGTAGCACCAAGATGCTCAATTGTATGAACTTCAGCAGTGTTCATAACGGGCTCAAAGTTCGGTCTTGTCATTCTTAAATCAAAGGTAGTTACTGTCTCTGCTCCGGCTTTATCCTTTCGGGACACATAGATTCCCGGCAGCAGTTTTAAATGATTGATGGTAAAGCTTGTTATTTTTTCCATATCGAAGCCTCCCTTTTATAATTTTTTTAACGCCTGCGCAAGCTGGTCTGGACAGGAAGTTTCCTTCATGCCACAACGTATTCCCTCAAGCTTGGCGATTGCGTCTTCTACCTTCATTCCCTGCACTAGCTTTGAAATACCCTGAAGATTTCCATTACAGCCTCCTGTAAAACGAACACTTTCTATCACTCCATTTGCAGCTTGTATTTCTATACTGCTTGAGCATGTACCCTTTGTCTTATATATCATATCCTTCATCCTTTCTTAAATTATATCTATTGTGTTTATCAGCAAGGAAGCATGCTGATACATGCGCAGGTCATCAAACTGCACTTTGCTTCGTTTGATGACATTATACCATAAGGAAGCACGCCGATGCGTGCGTAGGTCATCAAACTTCGTTTAATGACATTATATCACATTCATACATACTTTGTCGAACTTTTTTTCTTGATATTTGGACATGTTATTATTATATTAAAAATAACCAGTAAACATTTATATGAAAGGAGTTTTTTATGATTTATTTCAAGTATTTATCTATTTTATGTTTTGTTTTTGCAATGTTTTTTGAACTTTCCGGATTTATCTGGGTCAATCGGCTGTATATGGCCTGTCTAAACATTCAGGGTGTCAGGCATACCTTACTGAAGCAAATTCTTTTGCGTTTTACAAATTGTGCAAGACTTAATATTGGTATCTGCAATACAGAGAGCTTTGTAAAAAAATACATATCTGGCTATAGCTTTATTGGACTGCATTACAGCTCTCCGAAAAAAATTGGTGCAGCTTTTTCTCTCACTGGAATTATATTAACTGCATATGGTACTCTCAGCTATTCACAGACATACTATCAATATGCTCTGATTTCCATTCTGTTTTGCATCATTTATATATTATTTTGCCATTTTGTCGATATAGACGGAAGACTTGAACAGGCATGCTATATGATTACTGATTATCTGGACAATACCCTGAAACACAGACTTATATCCTTTGCCACAGAAGAAGCGGCGGCAGCAAAAGAAACTCCTTCTGCTTCTAAGCAACCCATTAAAAAGGAACCTGTCAAGGAAAATTCCGCCAAAAAGCAGATAGTAGAAAACAGTGATGAAATTATTTTTTCTGTAATTAATGATTTCCTTGTTTGATTTTTCCAAATAATGTGATATAATGTCATCAAATGAAGCAACGTGCAGTTTAATGACCTGCGCATGCATCAGCGTGCTTCCTTATATAAAAATATAAATCGAGAAGGAGTGTTAAACAAAATGGCAAAAGTAACATTTGACTATTCAAAAACTGCCCAGTTTATCTCTGCTGATGAAGTAAACAGCATGAAGAAGCTGGCCTTAGACGCAAAGGAGACTCTTGTATCTAAAAACGGTGCCGGAAATGACTTTTTAGGCTGGATTGACCTTCCTGTAAATTACGACAAGGAAGAATTTGACAGAATTAAAAAAGCTGCTGAAAAAATTCAGGGAGATTCCGAAGTTCTTCTGGTGATTGGTATTGGTGGTTCTTACCTTGGAGCAAGAGCTGCAATTGAATTTTTAAGACATAATTTCTACAATATGGTAGATAAGAGTATCCGCAAAACACCTGAGATTTACTTTGTGGGAAACAGCATCAGCAGTACCTATGTACAGCATTTAATCGATGTGATTGGCAACAGAGATTTTTCTATTAATATTATCTCCAAGTCTGGAACTACTACAGAACCTGCAATTGCTTTCCGTGTATTTAAGAAAATGCTTGAGGAAAAATACGGAAAAGCGGAAGCTGCAAAAAGAATCTATGCCACAACAGACAAGGCAAGAGGTGCATTGAAAAATCTTGCTACTGAGGAAGGTTACGAATCCTTTGTAGTTCCTGATGATATCGGCGGAAGATTTTCTGTACTGACTGCTGTCGGTCTTCTTCCTATCGCTGTCAGCGGCGCTGATTTGGACAAGCTGATGGAAGGTGCTGCCAGCGGAAGAAAACGTGCACTGGAAGCTGATTTTGAAGAAAATGATGCTCTGCAGTATGCAGCTCTTCGAAATATTCTTCTGAGAAAAGGTAAAAATGTAGAAATTGTTGCAAATTATGAACCAAGTCTCCACTATGTTTCTGAATGGTGGAAACAGCTTTATGGCGAAAGTGAAGGCAAAGACCAGAAGGGCATTTTCCCTGCGGCAGTAGATTTGACTACAGACCTTCATTCTATGGGACAGTTTATTCAGGACGGCGCAAGAATTATGTTTGAGACAGTAATTAATATTGAAACTCCACAGTGTAAAATCACACTTGAAGAAGAGCCTGTAGACCTTGACGGACTGAACTATCTTGCCGGAAAAACAATGGATTTTGTAAACAAGAGTGCTATGAACGGAACAATTCTTGCCCATACAGACGGCAATGTTCCAAACTTTATGGTAAAGGTTCCAGAACAGAATGAATTTTATCTGGGTGAATTGTTCTATTTCTTTGAATTTGCCTGTGGTGTATCAGGATATCTGCTTGGTGTAAATCCATTTAATCAGCCAGGTGTGGAAAGCTATAAGAAAAATATGTTTGCCCTTCTTGGAAAACCGGGATTTGAAAAAGAACGTGAAGAATTACTGAAAAGACTGGATTAAATAAAAATACAAAAATCTTTCTATTCTTAATATCTTAAAATAACAGCCCTGAAAGAGATTTCATAAGACGAAACAGCCTTTCAGGGCTATATTTTAAGATAGTATTCTATTTATATTTTTCTGTTTTTAATTTTCATCTGAAAACCCTTCCATACTACCCGCACCAAAAACAGCATTGCACATAAAATAAAACAAAAATACTATTACTGTCGAAAGCACAAGTATTATTTAAAAGATACTTGAGAGATTTGTGTCTGTACGCTTAACATAAACTTGCTATTCATAAAGTACATGTATGGAAATGGAGACTAGAATGAACAACTATCACAATAAATTATGCTGTAATTGCTGTTGTCATGGATTGCAAGGACCAATGGGACCTCAGGGACCTCAAGGACCTAGAGGAGAAACTGGACCTCAAGGGCCTGCTGGGCCCAGAGGAGAAACTGGACCTCAAGGGCCTGCTGGGCCCAGAGGAGAAACCGGACCTCAAGGGCCTGCTGGACCCAGAGGAGAAACCGGACCTCAGGGACCCAAAGGGCCCAGAGGAGAAACTGGACTGCAAGGACCTGCCGGACCCCAAGGACCTGCTGGAACCGATACACGGCCAGTATATTTCAATGCTGTTATGCAGGGAGGATTTCAGGATGTCTACCCAGAAGAAAATATCAATTTTTTAATTGCGTTCCAATCTGGAGATTTTTCATTTACCCCAAATACAGCAGAAATTACAGTAAACACAGGAGGTATTTATAGAATAGACTATTCCTTATTAATTCGTCCTGTCACCGGATTATTAAATATTGCATATGCTGTGGCTATCAATGACATAGAAAATCCATTATCATTCTTTGGAGCATACTCCAATAAATTTACAACAATAGACCGTATTCAATTAACAGGTATGTTTATAACTTCAATTTCATCCGGTTCAACTGTGGTATTGCGTAACAAATCCTCCACAGAAGATTATCTGGCAGGAACAGGTATTGACCACCAGGCTGTCAATCATGCAGCCATCTTACTGCAAAAAATTGCCTAATATCACATTATACAAACCAATTTATTGTATCATTCTTATACGGATTACTCATGATATTTATTCCTGATATTTTTGAATACAAACTCTTTTCATACAAAAATGATATGCAATTGTCAAGCCTCTTGCATATCATTTTTATTATTGCAATATTCCATATAATTCTTATACTCTAAACAGTTCTTTTTCTTTTTTACATAACAGTTGCCGCTAAGAAAAAATATCACAAAATGCTACTGGCACCGGTTCTGGAAAAAATTTTTTAATTACTCTTGCAACTCCATCATTATCACATGAAGCGGTAATATAATTGGACACTCTTTTTACATCTTCACAGGCATTTGCCATTGCAACTCCCATACCTGCATATTCTATCATAGTAACATCATTTCTTCCATCTCCACAAGCTACCAGCTCATCTCCTGTCATACCCCATGTATGTAAAAGATAATCCAAAGATTGAGCTTTGTCTATCTCGAGAGGAACCACCTCTATAAAATATGGTTCTGACCGGAAAATATTCAGTCTGCCTCGAAATACTTCCGCCATATTTTCTACTTCTCTTTCAAGAATCTCCGGATTTCCGGTAATAAGAAACTTATTCACCGGAAAAACAGCTCTTTCCTTAAGACTTTCCACTTTTTCCAAAGGCATTTTCACTACCTTTGATTCCACCTGTGCATATTCATTTTCAGGATTTTCTGTAATAATTTTTCCATTTTCATATGTAAGAACAGCAGCCTGGGGAATTCTCACTGCATAGTCAATCACTTCTGCATTGTATTCCACCGGAATGGTTTTATTATATACCACCTTTCCTGTCTGAAATTCTGTGATTTTTCCTCCGTTAAAAGAAAGGATATAGCCGCCCAAAGTATCCATATGTACTGCGCGGGCTACATGAGAAATACCCGGCTCCGGTCTTCCGGATGCAATGATAACCGGAATCCCTGCTTTTTGAAGTCTTTCCACCTGAATCAGAACTCCCGAAGTAACCTCTTTTTTAGTATTTAACAGGGTTCCGTCTATATCAAGTGCCAGTGCTTTATATTTGCCCATATCTTTCACCTATCTATTCTTTCACCTATTATTATTCAATTACATGCAGAATCAGTTTCTGCGCCTCTGACCTGTTTCCTTTTTTATCACTTACTAGATAACTGAGTTCATAATCTCCAACCGTATCTGTATCAATTTCCTCAAGTCCGTTGATTACGATACGATTTGATACATCCTCGCTGTCATCATAAGTATCATTAACCATATTCAAAGCATTCGCTGTGGTAAATTCTTTTCCCTTACGAAGTGTATAATCGGTATATTTTAGTTCTATCTGTGGTATTCCTGTAGCATCCACTGCTGCCTTGTCAATTTTTACTGGAGTACCGCTTCCTCCCTCTTCCGTCGGTGGCTGAGCCTCTGTTGTCTGATTTTCTCCACTGACAGGAGTATCCTGCTGCTCTGTGGTTGTATCAGGATCGTTCTGTGCAGGAGTATTATCTTCTGTAGTGTCATTTTCAGCCAGAGAAATATTAATAAAATCCTTTGTACCTGAATATTTGATTTTTGTACTTTTCTGTGCTATATTGTTTCTTTTATCACTTGCTGCGTATGTCACCTGAATAGACTGTCTGTCATTTATTACAATCAGATTTACAATCGACAGAGAAGCTGTGACATCACCGTCATGCTCATCATAGGCAGTGACTCCCTTTAAAAGTTCATTTACATCCATATCATCCGTAAACAAATCTATTGTTCCCGCCTCGCTGATAATAATCTCCGGAGGCTCTCTGTCTGTCACAATTGTACTGATTACACAGCCGGAAAAAATTATAATTACGCACACTATCAAAAGAAAATATAACTTTTTTCCTTCCATATTCGTTCCTTTCTATCTGGGGAATTTATCTCCTGTATTATAACTCCTGATTTTATTCATCTCCGTATGAGCCATAATTACCATAATATTTGCCATAGTATTTTCCATAGTATTTACCATAATATTTGCCATAGTATTTTCCATAATAACCGCTTCCTGCAAGAGGAACCTTATTGAGTACAGCTCCTAATATCTTACAGTCACATTTATCAAGCTGTGTCTTTGTATTAAGTGCCAGCTTTACACTGATTTCTGCGTGTGAAATAACCATAATTGCCCCATCACACTGCTGTGCTACTACCACCCCGTCAATAACGCTTCCCACAGGAGGTGTATCCATAATAATATAATCATAATTTCTTCTGAGAGTGCTCAAAAGCATTTTGAACTTGGTTCCGCCAAGCAGCTCTGCCGGATTTGGAGGAACCGGACCTGAAAAAATAATATTGAGATTCGGAACATTTGTATCATATACAACTTCATCATATTCATTCTGTCCTGAAAGATAATGAGTAAGTCCAAGTTTTGCATTTTTAATTCTGTAGCGTCCTATAAGAACGGACTTTCTTAAATCACAGTCCATAAATACAACCTTTTTTCCCGTTTCAGCCATGGAGCTGGCAAGATAAAATGCTACGGAAGATTTTCCTTCATTTGGAATATTACTTGTAACAGCGATTACTTTAATATCATTTCCGCAAAGCTGGACATTTGTTCTGAGTCTTTTATAGGATTCATTTACCTGATTATCAAGTTTGGATATTTTATTAATATTAACTGTAACCATTTTTTACCTCCTGTCTATCTCTTTACTGACCTTGAACCGGAAACCGGCCGTGACTGTGACTGCGATTGCGATTGTGTCTGTTTTGAAGGAACCGGCCGTGTTGATGGCGGCTTTACTGCCTGAGACGGTTTTGACGATGTGGAAGCTGGTCGTGCTGTCTGCTTGCTCTGTTCACTTTTTGAATGACCCGAACTCGAACCCTTTCCATCATACTCTGCCTCTGACATGACAGGTATCGTTGCCAAAGTGCTGATACCCAGATATTTTTCGATTTCATCCGGCGATTTAATGGTATCATCTGTAATATGCATAATAACAATTACGGCAATCGCGATAATAATACCAAGAGCAGCGCCAATAATCATATTTTTAAATACATTTGGTGAAACAGGAGAAGAGCTCAAATTAGCAGATGAAACAGTATTTACATCCTCTATCTTCATAATATCCTTTATTTTAACTGCGCTGGTAGCTCTGACGGCATCTGCAATCTGTCTGGCGCGCGCAGGGTCAGTATCTGTAACTGTAATATAAAGAATACGTGTATCCTGCTTATTCTCTATTGTTATCATACTTTCAAGCACACCCACGGAAAAATCCAAATCAAGGTCTGCAATTACCTGCTCCATCACTGGAGGACATGTGATAAGTTCCTCATAGTCTTTTGTCATAAAGTTACTTGTCGTATAATCACTGGCATTTACCTTTGACTCATCATTCTGATTCATAATATAAATAGATGTTGTTGACTGATATTTTGGTGTAATTAAAAATTTTGTTCCAAGGAATGCAAGTCCGGCGGCTAAAACTCCCACCAGCAATATTACAATTAATCTGTCCAGAAGCAGAAACATAATCTCTTTCAAATCAATTTCGACTTCATCATTTGCCTGCACGTTTACATTAGTCTCCATATCCTTTTTCCTTTCTTCTCATCATTAGATATATTCATTATTTAACATTCTTTCCGGATTTTCTATTAATAACCGCTTTACATAATCTTCACCCAATTTTTTTTCAATATATTTCACACATTCATCCAGATATGGACCCCTTGTCCGATTGGAATGTGCATCTGTTGCGACAAAATGTACCAGATTTTTTTTCATAAGTTTGATAATCTGTTTTTTTACGCTGTTTCCAAGGGTTCCTGTCACACTGGAGGCATTTACCTGAATATATGCGCCGCTTTCAATAATCTGTTCTATCATTTTTGTATTGCTGAACAAATCCGGATATCGCTCAATATGTGCGAGAATTGGAATATATCCTACTCCTTCTACCTTATAAAGACTTTGCATAATATAGTTTGCCGTAGCTGAAGGATGAAACTCAATCAGTGTATAATCCGTGTCATTCATCGTACTAATCAGGTCATCCTGAAGAAATTCCATAATTTCTTCTCCAAAAAAAATTTCCCGTCCAAAGAAAAATTCTATTTCTGGAAAATCCTCCTGTACCTTTTCTGTAAAGAGTTGGTACTGGTCATATATCTCTTCCCTTGTAAGCTCAAATCTTCCTATTGTATAATGAGGCGTCAATACAATATGACGTATTCCATTTTCATAAGCAATATTCAGCATTTCTTTTGACATGGCGGTTGATTTTGAGCCATCATCTACATGGGGCAGTATATGACAATGAATATCATAAAAACCATTTAACATATTATTCACCATTCCTTGTTTACTATCCTATTTCTTATTTACTATTGTATTCCTTATTTACTATCCACCACTGCCTGCTTACTGCACAAATCCTGTTGTCTGTTTTTGCCTTTTATTTATAGGGAGAACTATCTTATACCGATACATACCTATAAACATACGTGGGCATTATAACACAACATGATAGCATAATGCAAGGAGATTTTATAAAGATTGAAATAAATTTGTGATTGACAAACCAATTATATTTGGTACAATAATATTTGATATCATAATTTAATGTCGCTATAGCTCAGCAGGATAGAGCGACCGCCTCCTAAGAAAGTGTTAGAGCGTCTGCCTTGGGAGGGCAAGGAAAATGTTGCGAGTTCCACGATTTTCTTGTTTTTATAAATGTTTCCGTAGCTCAGTTGGATAGAGCGACCGCCTCCTAAGCGGTAGGTCGGGTGTTCGAGTCACCTCGGGAACGCCAAAAACCCCGCCGAAAACCCTGTAAAATCAAGGTTTTCGGCGTTTCTTATTTTCCGAGAGAAATCGGACAGGTAGCAAAGTGTGTTCGGCTTGCTAATGATTAGCAGGATTTTTGCCGAGTTTGCTAATCAAAATGCCTTTCCTGCTAATTTCCCGAAAAAAGCTGCTAAAAATCGTGCTAATTTGAAAGGCGATGGTTCCAAGTTCAATAGCTTGTTTTATAGGTTTACCTGCTACCAGATACGGCACATTTGAGTATTCCATCGCTTCTATATATAATGGAAGCAGGAAAGGACGATGAGCTGTATGAGAGAAAAGAAAACCCATATATATGTGGATAGCCAAGAAAGAAGCATTTTATTACATAGCCTTGTGGAGCTGAAAAATCAGCTTATACGGCAAGGCAAATACGGGGACTGCGCCCGCGAGCTTATATTCAAAGTTGCCAAGCCCCATCAAGAGAGTAAAAATTGAATATGTCTAAGGCACATCTTTATGAAGCCAACTTATTCTTAACCTTTTTAAGAGTAATCGGCTTTTTTGCGTCCTACGTCCTCTGGTACAGTTACATAGCCGCCTTTGACAAAGCTGCTAAATCTATGCGGTTTTGACGGGCGTGTGGAATGGTGTGCCTGCTTCGTTTCGTGGTGTGCCGACCAGTGCGGCTATATCGACAGCGGCGTTATCCCCAAGTTTGCGGGATGCGTAAATGGCTCTCAATGGTTTAAGGACAGAGGGCTTATTCCTCTGTTTCCTCTTTTGCCTTACATATTTGAGATTTTTTCAAAATGAAGATATCATACAAGAAATCGCCAGACATTTCGAGTATAATATAGAGTGCAAGGAGGTATTATCATGCAAAAAGAAATACGGACAATCTGTTATGATAACGATTTACACCTTGAAGCATATCGTTTTGAGGGAATTGTACAGCCATTCCCGAATCACTTTCATGAC
>CAJUDQ010000056.1 GCA_910585215.1 uncultured Lachnospiraceae bacterium
GGAGTTCAGACGTGTGCTCTTCCGATCTATTTTGTAAAACCGACCAGAGTGATGGTAAAGGACCTCTCCATAGCTTCCGAAGCAGAGATGGTTGTGATTACCGGAGATATTGATGTTGCCTATGCAGCAAATGTAAATACAAAAAATAAAGAACTGGTGGTTCCAACAGAATCCAAAATAAACTTTGAAAACGGTGAAGCACTGGTAACGCTTCCTGCCCAGTCCGTAGTGGCTGTTATTGCAGAAATTGTCTGACAAAACAAAAAAATAAAATAGATTATAAAAAAAGAGAGATTGTCAAAAGACAGTCTCTTTTTTATTTTAACTCAGAAAATTACTTCATATTCTGTAATGTTGCCTTTTCAGAGTATCTAATTTATCAAATATATATTAATTACAGCAGGTTCAGCTATGTTACTTTGCCAAAATAAGCAAATTGCAGGAAGATTTTCATAAATTTCTATACTTTCTTGTGGAAAATTATAGAATACTGTTGTATATTTTTAAGAACTTTGATTGCAAAAATTTTACTTTAGTGCTATCATATAACAGGAAATTTTAAGAAACTATTTTTTCAGACATATTTATACAAATTTCCAGAAAAATACTGTTTTATCGTAGGAAAATATATCAGATATCAGGAGTGAATGGATATGAAAGCCAGAAAACAAAAGCATACAGCTAAATGGAAACTGATGATGAAACAAGCGCTGATAAATAAACAAAAAAAATTAATCCCTTTCATTTTGATTCTTCTCAGTATTTGCATATCTGCTGCGCTGTTGATATACTCTTATACCATGCGGGTATATGCACACTGTTCTGCAGAGGCCGGAACAGAAATTCTTGCAGAGGATTTTCTGAAAAATCCTGAAAAATCGGCTGTATTTATGGAAAACAGCCCAAAAATTGACAGCTCTGTTCCAGGCGATTATACTGTAAAAATCAAATCGGGAATCTTTACTTACAACTGTGTCGTTACTATTCAGGATACCATTCCCCCAAAAGCTGATATAAAAAATGTCTATATTGAACCTGGAGAAACTGTCCAGCCGGAAGATTTTATCATCGAGATTAATGATGTGACCAAAGTGACTGCTTCATTTGTGAAAAAGCCCGATTACAGCATTTATGGAAAACAGAAACTATCCATACTGTTGACAGACGAAGGAAAAAATACTTCTGTTTATGAAACAGACCTGATTACTCGTCCGACAAAACACGAAATTACAATAGAAGCTGGAGAAATGATTCCTGCTCTGTCAGATTTTCTGTTCATTGAAAACCAAGAAGCAGAATTTGTTACTTCTGTTTCAGAAATGGATACCTGTCTGACAGGAGATTATCCTATTGAAATTTCTACTGAACAGACAAGCTATACTACCATTCTGCATATTCAGGACACGACGGCTCCTGAATTGACGCTTCGAGATATTGAATGTTATACCTGCGATGTCGTAGACATCCACGACTTTGTAGTTTCTGCCAAAGATACTTCTTCTGTCACTCTTTCATATGTCACAGAACCTGATTTTACAAAAATCGGAAAACAGTCTGTTACTGTCAAAGCATCTGACGAAAGCGGAAATTCTGTAGAAAAAACGGCTGTGCTGATTTTAAAGGAAGACCTTGAACCTCCGGTTATTTTGGGAGCACAGAATATTTTTGCCTATATTGGAGACAAAATAAGTTATAAAAAAGGAATTACTATATCTGACAATTGTGATGCAAATGCTGAATTAACAGTAGATATCAGTCTGGTTCATCCAGATATAGAAGGTGATTATCCTGTCACTTATACTGCCAGAGACAAGTCAGGCAATGAATCCATTCAGACAATCATACTTTCTCTGCGTGAACGACCATATTCTCAGGAAAAGGTAGATGCGCTTGCCGATGAAATTATAGCTCAGATTATTACAGAAACTATGACTGGTTATGATAAACTTCTTGCTATTTATAACTGGATTCAGAATAATGTATATTTTATTGAACATTCTGATAAGGATAACTGGCTTAAAGCCGCCTATGAGGGCTTTACTGAACATAAAGGGGACTGTTATGTATTTGCATGTACCGCAAAGGCACTTCTTACACGTGCCGGAATTGCAAATCGGGATATTAACAAAATCCCTACTAATTATCAGCATTTTTGGAATCTTGTAGATATTGGAGAGGGCTGGTATCATTTTGACTCCTGTCCAAGAGATGACTTTCCATTTCTCTGTTATATAGACGACGACACATTGATGGAGATTTCACGTGATAGAGACGGATATCACACTTATGACAGAACAATATTTACAGATATTCAATAAGAGTTCTCTTTCATAATTATTGTCAAATTTGATTTATGCTATGATATAGGCCATTCATAATCTGATAATTGTAAGCTTCCGTAAAGAACTGCTTTGCAAAAGCTGTGTGAAAAAATACAAAGCAGTTTTTTATGAAATAAAAAATAATCAGGAGTATCTTAAAAAATGAAAAACAAGAATTTCAATCGAAAAACCACTATTCAGAAAAAGGATATTCAGAACAAGGGTATTCGGAAAAAGATGGCTCATGAAAAGTGTATCTTTTTGTTATCGTTTGTTATGTTTGCTCTTTGTCTTCTTTTGGCAGTTTCTTTTGTCATATATACATATGCCACCAGAGTGTATGCACACTGTGTTGCAGAAGCCGGCACGGAAATTCTGGCGGAGGATTTTTTAAAAAAGAGTGATAAAACTGCCGAATTTATCACAGAACATTCTGAAATTAATATTTTTATTCCGGGAAATTATGATGTAAAAATCAAATCTGGCATCTTTACCTATCATTGTGTAATTACAATTCAGGATACAATTGCACCGGAAGCAACAGTAAAAAAGGTTTATATTAAACCGGAAGAAACGGTTACACCCGAGGATTTTATTACAGAAATAAGAGATATGACAAAGGTATCGTGTACTTTTGTCGCAGAACCCGACTATACTATTTACGGAGAACAGAACATTTCTATTTTGCTTACGGATTTGGGAGGAAATAAATCTGTTTATGAAACTGCCCTGATTATCCGGCCTGCAAAAGAAGAACTTACCATAGAAGCCGGAGCAGCTTTGCCTGCTTTGACTGATTTTTTACTGTCTGAACACAAAAACGCAAGCTTTCTTACCCCGCTTGAACAAATAAATACAAATCAGCCAGGAGATTATAATATTGAAATTTCTGCTGACGGGACAAGTTATACTACTGTTCTTCATGTAAAAGATACTACTGCACCGGAACTGATATTAAGGGATATTGAAATTTATACTTTTCAGACAGTTTCTATGGAGGATTTTATCGTATCGGTTTCAGATATTTCACCGGTTGATTGCAGTTATGTGACAGAGCCGGATTTGTCCTTTATTGGAACACAGAAAATTACAATTTGTGCTGTTGATGAAAATGGAAATTCTGCAGAAAAAACCGCAAATCTGACATTAAAACAAGATACAGAACCACCGGAATTAATCCTGAGAAATATTGACTGCTATAACTTTGAATCTGTGAAAATAGAAGATTTTATTGTGTCGGTTTCAGATATTTCACCCGTTGACTGCAGTTATGTGACAGAGCCGGATTTATCCTTTATTGGAACACAGCAGATTGTTATCCGTGCAACAGATAAAAGTGGGAATATTATGGAACAAACTGCCGAACTCACATTGAGACAGGATACAGAACCGCCGGTTATTCTCGGAGTTTCAGATATTTTTATTTATCTTGGTGAAAAAATCAGCTATAAAAAGGGAATAACAGTATCAGATAATTGCGATACAAATGTAAAGTTGTCTGTAGACAGCAGCCTTGTAAATCCAAATACAGAGGGCGACTACCCTGTCACTTATTCCGCGCAGGATATCTCGGGCAATAGTACCATTTTAACCATTACAGTATCTGTTCGTCAGCGTACTTATTCGGAAGAACAGGTTTACGCTTTTGCTGACAGAGTATTATCAGAAATTATTACAGATACTATGACCAGTTATGAAAAGCTGACAGCTATTTATAACTGGGCGCAGAACAATATATTTTATATTGAAACATTTGAAAAAGGAAACTGGCTAAAGGGTGCCTATGAAGGATTTACAAATCACAAGGGAGACTGTTATGCGTATGCATGCGTTTCTCAGGCGTTGCTGATACGGGCAGGCATTCCCACAAAAATGATTCACAGAATCCCCACCACTTATGAGCATTACTGGAATCTTGTAGATATCGGGGAAGGCTGGAAGCATTTTGATTCTTGTCCAAGAGATGATAATCCATATCTTTGTTATATTGATGATGCAAACCTTATGGCATATTCTGTTATGAATTATGACTGTCACAACTATGACAGAACGGTATTTACAGATATTTATTAAGATATTTTATAGGAAAACCGATAATAAATATACTATTGATAAACAAGCTATTAATATGGAAAGGTATTTATAAAAAAGATTATTATGAAAAAACTAGGAATTCTTGGCGGCCTTGGTCCAATGGCAACCGCATATTTTCTTCAGCTTATTATTCAAATGACTCAGGCAGAAACAGACCAGGAACATATTGAAAGTATTATTTATAACTGCCCTTCTATTCCTGACAGAACACAGTTTATTCTGGGAAAAAGTACCTGCTCTCCTCTTCCGTCTATGATTGAAATCATACAAAAACTGGCTGAACAGGGTGTTGATATCTGTGCAATTCCATGTATTACAGCGCATTATTTTCATAAAGAACTGACGGCTGCCGTTTCGGTTCCCGTGATTCATGGTATTGAAGAAACTGCTGTATATTTGAAACAGAGAAATATTCAAAAAGCTGGAATTATGGCTACAGACGGAACTGTACAGACAATGCTTTTCTCACAGGAATTTGAAAAAAAAGGAGTGAAATGTATTTATCCTTCTCCCCTCTGTCAGTCTTATATTATGGAGCTTATTTATAAAAATATAAAAGCCGGATTGCCGATAGAAATCGACAAATTTCATATGGTTTCAAAAGAATTGTATGCTTTGGGTGCAGAAGTGATTTTGCTGGGCTGTACAGAGCTTTCTATGATAAAAAAAGAATTTCCTGTTGGCCCGGGATGTCTTGATGTTATGGACGTTCTTGCAAAATGCTGTGTAGAAATGTGTGGAGCACACCCAAAACCCAAATACAATGAATTAATTACTTAAATTACAAAAAATTTATTACGAAAGTGAAGTGATTTACCATGCAAAATAATGTTTTAGATTATCTGGATACTACTGTAAAGAGAGTTCCCAATAAAACCGCCTTTGTAAACGATGATGTAAGCTATACCTTTCTTCAGGTATATGAGCGAAGTCGCAGCATAGGTACCTGCCTTTCACAAAAAGGTTTTTATCGGAAGCCTGTATTGGTGTTTATGAAAAAAAGTCCCGAAACTGTGACTGCTTTTTTCGGAATTATACGTTCTGGCTGTTTTTATGTTCCTGTGGATGAAGAAATGCCAAAAATGCGCATTCAGTTGATTCTGGAAACATGCAAGGCGGAAGTAATTATCTGTGACAACCGCACATTGCCGCTGGCAGAAACACTTTGCTTTGACGGAGAAATTATTCCTTATGATACTGCTTCTTCATGGACGGAAGATTCAAAATGCCTTGATAAGATACGCAGCCAGGTGATTGATACTGACCCGATTTATATTGTATTTACATCAGGTTCTACAGGTGTTCCAAAAGGTGTGTGTGCCTGTCACCGTTCTGTAATTGACTATGTGGAACAGCTTTCGGATGTTCTGGGTTTTTCAGAGGATACTGTTTTTGGAAATCAGACACCTCTCTATTTTGATGCATGCCTGAAAGAATTATACCCTACTCTAAAATTCGGGGCCACTACCTATCTGATTCCCCATAAACACTTTATGTTTCCAATAAAGCTGGTGGAATATCTGAATGAAAATAAAATCAATACGATTTGCTGGGTAGTATCAGCACTGACAATGATTTCTTCCTTTCAGACGTTTGATAAAATAAAACCGGAATATCTGCATACAATTGCCTTTGGAAGTGAGGTATTTCCATTAAAACAGTTTAAAATCTGGAAAAAAACGCTTCCAGATGCCGCATTTTTCAATTTATACGGACCAACGGAAGGAACAGGCATGTGCTGCTATTATCCGGTTACAAGAGAACTGGAGCCGACAGAACCCATACCGATAGGCTATCCTTTTAAAAATACAGAAATTCTTTTGCTAAATGAAGAAAACAAGCTTGCAGGTGAAAATGAACCAGGTGAAATCTGTATTCGCGGTACTTCTGTTACTCTGGGGTATTATAATAATTTTGACAAAACAAACGCTTCCTTTGTTCAAAACCCTTTAAATACTTCTTATCCTGAGATTATCTATCGGACTGGAGATATCGGACAGAAAAACAGCTATGGAGAACTGGTATTTCTGTCCAGAAAAGATTATCAGATTAAACATATGGGACACAGAATAGAACTTGGAGAAATTGAGGCAAATGTAAACGGGCTGGAAAAGGTTCGGTTTGCATGCTGTATTTATGATAAAGATAAAAACAAAATTATTTTGTATTATGTAGGAGAAATTGAAACTCCTAAATTAACCCGAACTCTGAGAGAAATGCTCCCTCGCTATATGTTGCCGAATCATATTATTCGACTGGAAGAAATGCCTTTTACCGCAAACGGCAAGATTGACCGCAATGCGTTAAAAATAAAATATAAAGAAATATATGAATAAAGCAATAAACCTTGGATGGATTGCTTCAATGAAAGGAGAAAAAAATGGAGACATTTAATGAAGGCGTATATTCAGAATTATTAGAAATTTTACAAAATCTTCATCCTGATGTGGATTTCACAACAAACAGAGAGCTAGTAGATGCGGGAATTATCGACTCTTTTGATATTGTCACAATTATATCTGATATTGCAGATATTTTTGATGTAACGATATCTGCAGATGAAATTATACCGGAAAACTTTAACAGCGCTTCTGCTCTTGCTGAATTGATTAAAATCAAACTTGAAGATGAGGAATAAAAAATGGAGGTAAGAAATTAAAAAAGAACTCTAAAAAATATTTATAAAAAGATATCTAAAGAAGGCTTTATAAAAAAGAATCTTAAAAAGGATAGGATATAGCCATGTTATTTACATCTTATGAGTTTTTGCTTTTTCTTGGAATTGTATTTTTACTGTATTATATAATTCCAAGAAAGTTGCAGTGGCCTTTTCTGCTTCTTGCAAGTTATTTATTTTATTTTATTGCAAACCCATGGTATCTGCTTTATATTATGGCAACTACCATTACTGTTTATCTTACGGCGGGAGCAATTGAGCGAAAAAAGGAAAATTTTAAAGACTGGTATAACAGTCAAAAAAAACAATTAGACAGAGAACAGAAAAAACTGGTGAAAGAAAAAGAAAAGAAAAAAGAATTTCATCTTCTGCTCCTTGGTCTTCTGATGAATCTTGGTCTTCTGGCTGTTGTAAAATATACAAATTTTGCCATAGCAAATATAAATTCTGTGTTTCGGCTTTTTGGAGGAAATGAGATTTCTTTTATCAATATTATGGTGCCAATGGGAATCTCTTTTTATACTTTTCAGTCTCTGGGATATTTGATTGATATTTATTATGGAAAATATAAAGCAGAAAAAAATCCTTTTCGATTTGCATTGTTTGTATCATTTTTTCCCCAGCTTGTTCAAGGACCTATCAGCAGATTTCATGATTTATCCAAATCTCTGTTTGAACAGCACAAAGCCGAGTGGAAAACGATTTCTTTCGGTTTAGAACGAATCCTCTGGGGATTTTTTAAAAAGCTGGTCATAGCAGACCGAATACTTCCTGCAGTAAATCTGATTATCCATAATACAGATACTTACAAAGGAGGATTTGTATTGATTGGCATGCTGTTTTATGCATTGGAACTATATGCAGATTTTACCGGAGGTATTGATATTACAATTGGAACCGCCCAAACATTAGGAATACATATTACCGAGAATTTTAAAAGGCCTTATTTTTCAAAAAATATTAAGGAATACTGGAAACGGTGGCATATTACAATGGGTACATGGTTTACCGATTATATTTTTTATCCCATTTCAGTTTGTCAGCCAATGCTTAAAATAAATAAGTTTTCCAGAAAACATTTTGGAAATGTAATTGGCAAACGAGTTTCTGTGTATCTTTCTTCATTTGTAGTATGGTTTACGACTGGTATCTGGCATGGAGCAAGCTGGAATTTTATTGCATGGGGCTTAGGAAATTTTGCAGTTATTATGATTTCACAGGAATTTGAACCTCTTTATGAAAAGTTTCATAAAAAATTTCATATATCCGACCGATTGTACTATCGCATGTTTCAGGTGATTCGTACTGTTTTATTGATGAGCTGTCTGCGTATGTTCGACTGCTATCGGGATGTTCCGTTGACCTTTCGCATGTTTGGCAGCATGTTTGCAGATTTTCGCATTTCAAATTTCAGCAGAGAAAATCTTCTGTCTCTGGGACTTACGGGATTTGATTATCTGATACTTGCCGTAGGATTGATGATTTTGATTACAGTCAGTCTTTTACAGAGAAAGGGAAGTATTCGAGAACAAATCGCAGCCCTGAAGACACCCTGCCGATTCGCGATATGGTATGGTTTATTTTTAACAGTTCTTGTCTTTGGAGCCTATGGAATTGAATATGATGCAAGTCAGTTTATTTATAATCAATTTTAAGAAAAAATACAATAGCAAACAGAATATTGAGGTATATTTGTAATAGGATGCTTTAACGAGGTGTAATTATAACATGAAAAGCAATATAAAAGATAATAGGAAAACAAAACAGAAAGACATAGAGCCAAAGCAAAGCAAGCTGAACAAAATAAAATGGAAAAAAATTAAATCAAAACAGATTTTTGCGGCAATTTTGTCTATTGTTTTGGTTTTATCAGGTCTCTGGCTGATTCAGGCGCTTGTTATGCCAAAGTATATGCATGGAATTGTGGAAGGAGCCATGATTGCCGAATATTATAAAGAAGACAAAAATCATGATGTCATTTTTATTGGAGACTGTGAACTCTATGAAAATATTTCTCCTGCTGTATTGTGGGAAGAATACGGCATTAACAGTTATATCCGTGGAAGTGCACAGCAGCTTATCTGGCAGTCATATTATCTGATGGAAGAAACCTTTCGATATGAAAAGCCAAAGGTTGTCGTATTTAATGTATTATCCATGCAGTATCATACACCGCAGAGTGAGGCTTATAATCGTATGACTCTTGACGGCATGCGATTCTCTTTCTCAAAAATCAAAGCTATACAGGCTTCTATGACAGAGGAAGAGCATTTGATAGAGTATATATTCCCGATTCTTCGCTATCACTCAAGGATTTCTGAGCTGGAAAAGGATGATTTTACGTATTTGTTTCATAAAGATAAAGTGACACATAATGGTTATTATATGCGGGTAGATGTAAAAGCGGCTGGTACTGTACCAAAAGGAAGACCTCTGGGAGATTATTCATTTGACAAATTGGCCTATGAGTATCTTGACAAGATGACTGCTCTCTGTAAGGAAAACGGCGTAGAACTAGTTCTTGTAAAGGCTCCAAGCTTATATCCATACTGGTATGAGGAATGGGACAGGCAAATGGTTGATTACGCTGACAGGCATAATTTAAAATATTATAATTTTCTGGATGTTACAGAAGAAATCGGACTGGATTTTCAGACAGATACTTATGATGGAGGTCTGCATTTGAATCTTTCGGGTGCAGAAAAGCTTTCCCGCTATTTTGGGGAAATTCTGCAAAAAGAATGTCATCTGCCAAGCAGGCAGGGAGAAAAGAAACTTGAGGAATCTTGGGAGAAAAAACTGGAATTGTATTATGAAGAAAAAAAGACTCAAGAAGAACAGCTGTCTCAAGATAACAATTTATAATATAAGAATAATTTATAACAAAAGGAGTATTTAAAAATGAAGAAGAAATTTTCAATACTTTTATTGACAGTCTGTCTGACAGTAAGCTTGACAGGATGTGGTACAAAAGATGATGTAAAAGTAATTTCAAAAGACAGCCCGACAAAGAACACGGATTCATCTGAGAAACAGGAAAAGAGTTCAGAGAAAAAAGAAGAAACAAATCATACAGATACGGATTCTAAAGAAAATATAGAAGAAACCTCCTCTCAAAAAGATAATTCTTCTCAAAAGGAAACCGAGAAAACAAATATATCTGCTCAGCCAAATTTGACAGGATATATATTTGAGACACAGGGCATATCCGGAATGATTTTTATAGGGGTTGATATGGATGCCGCTTCTGTCATTCAAGGTCTGGGTGAACCTAACAGCTATTTTGAAGCACCAAGCTGCGCGTTTCAGGGAATTGATAAAATGTATACTTACAGCCAT
This sequence comes from uncultured Lachnospiraceae bacterium, assembly GCA_910585215.1. Classification (GTDB taxonomy): domain Bacteria; phylum Bacillota; class Clostridia; order Lachnospirales; family Lachnospiraceae; genus CAG-303. Next base: position 10,432 of record CAJUDQ010000056.1, read on the forward strand.
TTTGAGATAGATACTTACCCTGATGGCGATACAGACAAAATTTCCATGATATTATTTTTAGATGATTTAGTTTCTACTCCTGAAGGGGTTTGTATTGGAATGAGCAAGGCGGATATGGAAAAAGCATATGGGACAGATTATGAAGTTTCAAGTGGATTTTACAGATATACAAAAGATAATATGAAGCTGTCATTTATTATTGAAAATGAGGAAATTACTTCCATTGAATATGATTCTATGGTGTTGAATCAGGGCAGATAATTATGGGATTAATATATTAACCAGCTAAGGTATCCAAAAAACAGCTTGTTGCGGCAATATTTATAATACTGCTCAACCGGCTGTTTTTTGCTTAAAATTCGTCTGAAGAATCCATTTGTTTATTTAATTCATTTTTTCCATTTTGATAAGAAGAGCTTGCTTCATGATACAGGCTGTTGTAAAAATCTACTGCAATTTTTTGTCTTTCTTTCGCCATTTCAGCGGCTTTTTTTGTGTAAAATACAGAATAAAGGTGTTCTAATTTGTATTTATATTCCTGAAAAAAAGAAGGCATGTTATCATTTTCACCGTCAGAAACCATACCGTCAGGAAGCAGGGAATATAAGGGTTCTGAAACAATGCCTATATAAATCAAAGTCCTTGCTATTCCCATTGCTCCTGTTACATCTAATTTATCCGCATCAAATAAAATTTTTGCTTCCATGCTTTGAGGAAGATTATTTTTTCTATATCTGTGCGTTGAAATACAATGTTTGACATGATTTGCATAATTTGTTTCAAATCCATTTTCTATTAAAAAATGATATGCTTTATTGCTTCCAACCATTGCATGACACAGAGAGGGATTTTCAAATTGTTCTTTTCGGCCAATGTCATGTAATAAACAGGCAGCAATTAAAACATCATAGTCTATATTATTTTCCGTTTTAGCGATTTCCAGTGCATTATATAACACACGGTATACATGCTCTTTGTCATGCGCGCTGTCTTCCATACAGGAAAGCATAAATTTTTCCAGTAAAGAGTAGATTTCTTTTTTCATAAAATCCTCACTTTGTTCATAATCTTATCCAGCAATTCATCTGCATACTTTGTAATTATTAAATTATATACCATAATTATAATTCTTTTTCAATAAAATTACTTATTTTTCAAAAAAATGCTTAATCCCGTTTAAGGTAGAAGTCATGCTTATCAAAAGCAGGTCAAGCACTGTAATAGCAGCCATAGATTCCACTACCACAACTGCTCTTGGAACAATAATCGGGTCATGACGGCCTTTTATCTGGATTTCAATTTCCTCATGCTGCTTGTTGACGGTTTTCTGTGTCTGAAAAATAGACGGTGTTGGCTTAAAAGCTGCACGCAGCACAATATCTGAACCGTCACTGATACCGCCAAGCGTTCCGCCTGCATGGTTTGTCCGTTTTCCTACTTTTTTTCCATTCATGCAAAACTGGTCGTTATCTTTGGAACCACACATCTTTGCTGCTTTAAATCCTTCTCCTATCTCCACACCTTTCACTGCACCAATCGACATAACCGCCTGCGCAAGTCTGGCATCGAGCTTGTCAAACACAGGCTCCCCAATTCCGGTTCTCATATGTGATATCACACATTCCACAACACCACCGACAGAATCCTTCTCCTGCATTTTTTTCTTCAAAAATTCTTCTGCCTGCTCTGCTGCCTTTTTATCAGGCATGCAGACCGAATTGTGAAATCTTTCTTCCAATTCAAAATTTTCATAATCAATTTCAATATCATAAATTGACCTTGTATAAGCATTTACCTCAATTCCAAGCTCTTTTAACAATTTTGCCGCCACAGCTCCGGCAGCTACCCTTGCAGTTGTTTCTCTTCCGGAAGAACGCCCGCCACCCCGATAATCGCGAAATCCATACTTTTCATCAAAAGTATAATCTGCATGTCCTGGTCGATAATATTGTGCAATTTCAGAATAATCGGAAGACCTTTGTGTCTTATTAAATACCACCATAGAAATCGGAGTACCTGTTGTCTTCCCTTCAAATACTCCTGAAAGAATCTCAACTGAATCATCTTCCTTTCTTGGTGTTGCAAATTTTGACTGGCCAGGTTTTCTTCTGTTTAAATAAACCTGAATATCTTCTTCGCACAGCGAAAGCCCCGACGGACAACCGTCTATTACTACACCGATACCTTTTCCATGAGATTCTCCCCATGTGGATATTTTAAATATTGTTCCAAATATTGAACCTGCCATGTTATTTCTCTCCTATCTGTCCTATTATCACACATCTTTCCTGCCATTTTTTCAAAACACAGATAAATTGAGAGATACCTGTTTTCCAAAATAAACAAGTATCTCTGAATTTATGCAATATCTGCATATAAAGAAAAACTCTACTTTTGCTTTAGTAAATCGGATACTTATCTGTCAGCTCCTTCACAATCTTCATTGCAGCTTCCTTATTTGCATCTACATCTTTTACCAGCATGGCAATCGCTTCTGCAATTTTATCCATATCCTCCGTATTCATGCCTCTTGTAGTCACAGCCGGTGTACCGATTCTGATACCGCTGGTAACAAACGGTGAAGCAGGGTCTTTTGGAATCGTATTTTTATTACAGGTAATATTTGCAGCATCTAAAAGTTTCTCACACTGCTTGCCGGTAATATTCATATTTCTTAAATCCACCAGCATCAAATGATTATCGGTTCCGCCGGAAACCAGTGTAAATCCTCTTTTTGTCAGTCCTTCTGCCAGAGCAGCAGCATTTTTCTTTACATTTCCCATATATACTTTATAGCTGTCGTCAAGCGCCTCTTTTAAGCATACTGCCTTTGCCGCAATTACATGCATCAGAGGTCCGCCCTGAATACCCGGAAATACTGCTTTGTTAAAATTAAACTTTTCATTTACTTCATTGCTGGAAAGAATCATGCCTCCACGTGGTCCACGAAGTGTTTTATGTGTGGTAGTGGTGGTCACATGTGCATAAGGAATCGGACTCATATGAAGTCCGGCTGCCACAAGACCGGCGATATGTGCCATATCCACCATAAGATATGCTCCTACTTCATCTGCAATCTCACGAAATCTCTTAAAATCAATTTCTCTTGGATATGCGCTTGCTCCTGCTACAATCAGCTTCGGTTTTGCTTCCTTTGCAATCTTCAACACCTCGTCATAGTCAATAAAACCGTCTTCATTGACACCATAAGGAACAATATGAAAATATTTGCCGGACATATTTACCGGTGAACCATGTGTCAGATGACCGCCGTCGGAAAGACCCATTCCCATAAAAGTATCTCCCGGCTGCATCATTGCAAAAAATACTGCCATATTTGCCTGTGCGCCGGAATGAGGCTGGACATTTGCATATTCACAGCCAAACAGCTCCTTTGCCCTTTCTCTTGCCAAATCTTCTACTACATCCACATATTCACAGCCGCCATAATATCTTTTTCCCGGATATCCTTCCGCATATTTATTTGTGAGAATACTGCCCATAGCTGCCATAACTGCCTTGCTTACAATATTTTCCGAAGCAATCAGTTCAATATGGTCCTGTTGTCTTCCTAGTTCGTCACTCATCGCTTTTGCTACTTCTGCATCAAAATTTTTTACCTCATCAAATGAAAACATTTTTATAATACCTCCAATTATTTTATATCAAATGATTTATTTCTTTTCTATCTTTTCCATTCCGCCCATATATGGTCTTAAAGCTTCCGGTATTCTGACACTTCCGTCAGCCTCAAGATTATTTTCCAGAAATGCAATTAACATTCTTGGCGGAGCTACCACTGTATTATTTAATGTATGCGCAAGATACTTGCCATTTTCACCATTTACACGAATTTTCAATCTTCTTGCCTGTGCATCGCCAAGATTTGAGCAGCTTCCCACTTCAAAATATTTCTTCTGTCTTGGCGACCATGCCTCTACATCTATGGATTTTACCTTTAAATCTGCAAGGTCTCCGGAACAGCACTCCAGAGTTCTTACCGGAATATCAAGGCTTCGGAATAAATCTACTGTATTTTGCCACAGCTTGTCAAACCACATTTTGCTTTCTTCCGGCCTGCATACAACAATCATTTCCTGCTTTTCAAACTGATGAATTCTGTATACACCTCGCTCCTCTATGCCATGAGCACCTTTTTCCTTCCGGAAACATGGGGAATAGCTGGTAAGGGTATAAGGAAGTTTTTCTTCATCCAATATTTTATTGATAAATTTTCCAATCATGGAATGTTCGCTTGTCCCGATTAAATAAAGGTCTTCACCCTCAATTTTATACATCATCGCATCCATTTCTGTCTGCGACATCACACCTGTTACCACATTGCTGCGAATCATAAACGGCGGCACACAATAGGTAAACCCTCTGTCAATCATAAAATCCCTTGCATAGGAAATCACTGCGGAATGAAGTCTTGCAATATCTCCCATCAGATAATAGAATCCATTGCCGGCTACCTCTCTTGCACTGTCAAGGTCAAGTCCGTCAAAACTCTCCATAATTTCAGAATGATAAGGAATTTCAAAATCAGGAACTGTCGGTTCTCCAAACTTTTCTACCTCGACATTTTCACTGTCATCTCTGCCGACTGGAACAGATTCATCAATCATATTTGGAATAACCAGCATGATTTTATAAATCTTTTCTGCATACTCCGCCTCTTTTGCCTCAAGAGAAGCCAGAAGCTCTCCTTTTTCTGTCACCAGTTTCTTTGTCTGTTCTGCTTCTTCCTTTTTTCCCTGAGCCATTAAAGCCCCGATTTGTTTGGAAATTTTGTTTCTTTCTGCTCGAAGTGCATCTGCTTCCTGCTTTGCCTTTCTGCTTTTGGCGTCTAATTCGATTACTTCATCTACTAAAGGAAGCTTGCTGTCCTGAAACTTCTTTTTGATATTCTCTTTGACAAGCTCAGGATTCTCCCTTAAAAACTTCATGTCCAGCATTTTTGTTAAATCCTTTCATATATTTGATATGTTTATTTTGTAGTATTATTATTTCCATGATATTTGCAGTTTTTTCTTTTGGTTTGCACAATCTGAAAGATACAGATTAATAAGTGTCTGATATGGGATTCCTGATTCCTCGCTTTGTTCTTTAAAAAAATCAATTGTATCATTATCAATATTTATGGTTATCTGCTTTTTTAGCTTTTTAACATACGGGTTCTTTCTTCCTTTTGAAAAATCATATTCTTCCCTCATTGGCTCACCTCATTTCATAGTACTGTCTTGTTTCAGCAGTTGTTGCTTTTCTTGCAGAAATAATACGTATGACTGTATCTGAATTTCTATAACAATGACAAACTACCAGAAGATTTGCTTTTTTGCTGAATCCTAAAATAATACATCGTTCCTCCTCCCTTGAATGTTCTGGGTCATCAATAACTATAGCTTCCACATCATAAAATACAGTTTTTGCTTCATCAAATGTTATCTTGTGTTTCCTTTGATTCATTTGATTTTTATTTTCATCCCATTCAAATTTTATACAGTCCATAATTATATTATAATTACTGTGAACTACCCATTGGCTTTAGACAATGGGCTTCCTGTTTCGCAGACCTCGTAACCTACTATCTCATGGCAACTCCTTTGGAGTTGTGCCGCTTTGCGGCATAGCAGCGAAACTGCTACCCTGTTCCACAGGCGTTAATTCGGGCAGTTCCTGCCCTATTTATACATCTTTATACTATTTGTCTTAATCCTTCTGCTAAAATATTTTTCGCAGCATTTATATCCCTGTCATGATAAGTGCCACATTCAGGGCAGTCCCATTCTCTTACTGCTAAATCTTTTGTATCGGCATTTTGATACCCACAATTAGAACATATCTGACTGCTGGCATAGAATGTGTCTATCTTAACATATTCCCTTCCATTCCATTTTGCCTTATACTCCAACTGCCTTGTTAATTCGTACCACGACACGTCGACGATTGATTTTGCCAAATGATGGTTCTTTACCATATTTCTTATCTGTAAGTTTTCCGAAA
>CAJUDQ010000057.1 GCA_910585215.1 uncultured Lachnospiraceae bacterium
GACTGGAGTTCAGACGTGTGCTCTTCCGATCTTATGAGAAATTAAAAAAACACTATTTTGATTATATAAAAAATGATAAAGTCATCCCTGAAACATATGAGACAAATGATAAATTTCCATCTATTATTCAAAAGGAATTGAATTTTACAGATGATATTCAATATTTATTTCAAAATTGGATTAGCGGATTAAATACAAATGTATGCACTTTGCCCTCAATTTTAAAAATTTTTCGTGAATGTATACTTCCTGTTAGATTTTTGAATTTTAATTATACCAATATTTTAGAACAAGTATACTGCATACCAAGAAGAAATATTTTATATATTCATGGAAAAGTGGATGAAAGCAGAAAATTAATACTGGGACATCATGATGATTCTTTATGGAAAGAAGAAAAGTTCAAACCCGAAGAAAAGTTTCAGGAAACAAAAGCAGACCAAATTATCCGAAATTATTTTAAAAAAACCTATAAAAATACAGAGAAACTTATCATACAAAATAAAAAATTTTTTTTGGAATTAAAAGACTGCAAAAGAGTGTACATTCTTGGACATTCTTTGTCCGAAATTGATTTTAACTATTTTTTAGAAATTAGAAGAAATTCCAAATCTGACTGCGAATGGATAATCTCCTGTAAATCAAACTCTGATTTGGAACGCGCAGAAAGGCTTATAAAACATCTTGATATAGACAATTATTATATAATTCGAATTTAAAGCCAAGCATTGGATATTTTATCTTTTTGGGTTCCATGCCTCCTCCGTAACAAACACCTTCAAGACAGATAATTTTTCATAAATTCTCATATCAACGAAATAATTATCCAAAAAAATATGTAAACAACACAAGAATTATTTATATACTTTATCAACATATTTTTGTCTTTCTGTCTGATTTCTGAATATTCAAAAGTTTTTTCTACAACTCTTATTATTTTATCCCTGTCTGCCGATAAAAATAATAACTTATAGAAAACAGGAAACGGATTTCTTATATTAGTTCAGGGATTGAACATTCTATAGGTGTTATTTGATATACTCATTTTCCAAAACATCTATATTTGAATCTATAAAATCTGATAGTCCGCATTGACAGTCCCTCTACTGATTCATACTCCTGCGCCGTTTCCTATAAAGCAACAGATAGAAAGGCATGGGATTTATATGGGAATGTTAATTGGAACACATCATTCAAATACAAGAAGTATCACAATAAAAAATTCCGGAGGTTCTATTGCCGGAACAATCATTGTCTCAAAACCAAGACCAAAACCTAAAACAACATCCAAAACAAAGCAGAAGAAAAAAAGCGTACAATACAGTTTTACAGAGCTTTCCAATCAGATTTTACAATCAAAGACATTTTTAAATGCCAGACAAATTGCTTCAAGAGCTTATGCAAAAGCAGCTGTTCTGCGCAGAAAACGCGTAACCGGAGATTATGATGAAACCGCTATTGACCATGCGATTACTCATGCGGAACGTATGGCGAGGGTAGCGAAAAAGCGTGCAAAACATCTGAGGGAAGAGGAACGATGCAAAAAAGAGGGAGAATTTGACCTTACAGATTCCAAAGACCCTGAAAAAACACTTGATTTGAAAGAATTAGAAGAACTTATAGATATGGGAGATGAAGAAATAGATGAAGAAATGTTTCAAGAAATGATGAAAGAGCTGGCAGAAGAGCTTCAGGCTCAAATGGAGGAACTGGAAAAAGAACTGGCAGAGGATAATGAACTAAATGAACTGTCAGAGGAATTATCTCAGATTTATCGGAAAGATATGTCACCAGAAGATTTGGAATTTTTAAAGAAAAAACACAGAGCTGAGGAAATCCGCGACATTATGGATGCAAACAGAAAATATCTTCGGGCAATGTTTGAACAGCTTGAGAGAGAAAAGCAAGAACTTTCAAACGGAATATCGCTGCAGCTTGGTGGAACAGAAATGCCAGTGCAGATACAACCCCCTGTTACAACAGAAGGCGGAACTGTAGATGTAACCGTATGAAAACACTATATCAGAAAAACGCTTTGTAATATAGTAAGGCATTTTTTTGATATAGTATTTTCATTTCTGTTTTTTATTTTTGTTTTTATCAAATTCCAGCAAAACTGCTTCCACTTCTTTAAATAGAAACAGTTCACATAACTTTTTTAATTAATACTTCTGCCATGCTTTCATATTCTGACTGTTCTGCTTCTATAATGTTTTCTGCCCCCAGCTCTTTTAATGTTTCGCTGCATTTTTTTCCAATGCTGACTGCCGGTATCTTGAGCAGCTTTTCTCCATATGCTTCCACCATACGTTGTACAGAAGAAGAACAGGTAAACAAAACCGCATCCCATTTCATATAATTTTCCGGCTCTATTTTTTCTATCTCCACCGCTTGATTTTCATAAACAGGTATATGTTCCACACAGCATATATCTTGCAGCTTCCTTTTTATTTTGTCCTTTGTGAATATTTCGTCCGCATACTTTTTATCCATGTGTGCTTTCCCCACATATTCTTTATCAGAATTTATTTTATCCCCATTTGTTCTATCTGTATTTGTTCTATCTGTATTTATGGCGCATGGATATCCCACAGACAGCATTTTTCCCTCTTTTTGAAAAATTTCTTTCAACTCTTCCCAGAGTGCACCACTATTATATTCCTCGGGTATAAAATCCGGAACAATTCCATATTCTTCAAGCTTCTTTCCTGTTTTCTTTCCAATGACTGCAATTTTACACCCAAAAAGTACTCTTGCATCCAGCCCGTTTTTTCTCAGGCAGGCAAAAAAGCCATCTATCCCGTTTACACTGGTAAAAACAATCCAGTCTTTCCATTTTTCCCTTTCCAGCTTACAGGATTTGTATACAATTTTTCCTACCTGAATTTCCTTTACATATGCTCCCTTGTCCCTTAACATCACTGCCAGCCTTGAAGGCTCTGAATTAATTTTGGGAACCAGATATCTTTTTCCAAAAAGCGGCTTTTCTTCAAAAAAATTCAAAGCTTCCCGAAGTTTCACCACATTCCCCACTACAATCAATGCCGGAGATACAAGTTCTGCCTCTTTAACTTTCTGCTCAATCTGCTCCAGGTTTGACACCACTGTTTTCTGTTCGGGTCTTGTAGCATTCGAAATAACTGCTACATTCATATATGGACTCATTCCAGCTTTGATTAAATTTTCGACAATTTCTCCAAGTTTTCCAAGTCCCATTAAAAAAATACAGGTATCTTTATTTTTTGCCATTGCTTTAAAATCAATCTCTGCCAGCCCGTCTTCTCTGTTGTGAGCTGTCACTACATGAAACCCTCCCGCTGTTCCTCTGTGGGTAACTGGAATACCTGCATAAGCAGGGCCGGCAATCGCCGAACTGACTCCCGGTATTATCTCAAATCTTATCCCAAAATTTCTTAGAAAGAGAGCTTCTTCTCCTCCTCTTCCAAAGACATAAGAATCTCCCCCTTTTAAGCGCACTGTTTTTTCATACTCCATTGATTTTTTTACAAGCAGTCTGTTTATTTCTTCCTGATTCATGGTATGGTGACGAGTTTCTTTTCCTGCATAAATTTTTTCACAGGATTCTTTCGCATACAGCAATAACTCAGGTGATGCAAGCCTGTCATAAATAATACAGTCTGCACTTTTTATAAGTTCCATTCCCTTTACAGTAATCAGTCCTGTATCTCCCGGTCCAGCTCCTACCAGATAGACCGTTCCCAACATCTGTTTACGAATTGCTTTTGCTGCTTCTTTTGCCGTCTGTACAGGAGTTTTGCCCAGAACCTCGGCATAATAAAGTTTTTCATCCTGTTCTCTTCCATAAACTGCTCTCAGCTTCAGTTGTCCATCTGTAATCTCACAAAAGGCTCCCACAGGTATATGGCAGTCCCCTCCAATTTCTTTTAAAAATGCACGCTCTGTACTTCCGGCAAGATTTGTATCAAAATCAGAAAGAGCATCCAGCATCGCCTGCAAGTTTGTGTTTTCCTTTTTTATTTCCAGCGCCAAAATTCCCTGCGCCGGTGCCGGAATCATTTCATCTGTAGAAAAATAACAGGTAATTTTATCCTCTATTCCCAGACGCTTCAATCCTGCCGCTGCCAGTATGATTCCATCCAGCTTCTGTTCCTCCATTTTGCGAAGCCTTGTATCTACATTTCCTCTGATATCTGTAATTTTTAAATCTGAACGCAGATATTTTAACTGTCTTGCCCGTCTTGGACTTCCTGTTCCAATTACTGCATTTTGAGGCAATTCTTTAAAAGAATGTTTTTCCCTTAGAATTAAAACATCTCTTGCATCTGCTCTCTTCCAGAGCTTTGAAAACACAAGCCCCTGTGCCGGATATGCCGGCATATCCTTCATACTGTGTACAGCCAGATGTATCCTGTCTGATAATAATTGTTCTTCAATTTCCTTTACAAAAACTCCCTTATCTCCAATCTGATTTAAAGGCATATTCTGTATAATATCACCTTTTGTTTTAATCACTACTATTTCATATTCATATTCGGGAAATGCGGCTTTTAGGGATTCTTTGACATACTCTGCCTGAATCAATGCCAATTTTGAACCTCTTGTACCAATTTTTATTTTCATATTCATTGTCTGGTCTATTCCTTGCTCATTTATTTTATTCTTTCTTATCTTTGTCTATTCCCTGTATCTGAAAAAGCTTTGCCAGTGTGTCTTTATACTGGTCCTGTTCTTCTGCTGTTTCAAGCTTCTTCAATTCCTCTATAGGCTCTTTTAACAGCCTTTTAAATGATGCTTCCAAAGTTCTCCTGATAATTTTCTGTTCCCGTTCACTTAATTCTATTTTCCTGTTTATATAACAAAAGCTGTCCTCTGCAATTTCTTTACATTTTATTTGAAGAGACTGTATCGTTTCATCTACTCTTGCAGTAAGCATCCAGTTCAATGTCTGTAACACTGACTGCTCAATGATTTCTCGGCTTTGATTGACAAGGCTTTCTCTGTCTTTCTGATTTTTTTGAACCACTTCTTGCAGCATATCAAGATTGACAAGGCGACAGTCTGAAACTTCCATAAATGAAATATCAATATCCCTTGGAGCCGCAAGGTCAAGAAAATACATTTTTCTGCAGATTGTACATTTTTCTCTTCTGATAACCAGATGAGGAGAAGATGTTGCTGAAATAACAATATCACATTCTTTTAAAATATCATATCTTTTTTCAAAATCTTCTATATAAATATCAGGAAATTCTGTCTTTAACCTGCCTGCATGAGAGCTGGTTCTATTGCATAATATTATTTTTTCTGTATTATAATGATAGACATAACGGAGAGCAAGTGCCGCTGTCTGACCGCTTCCAATAATAAGCACACGTTTTCCGTCAATGCCATATTCCCGTTCTAACTGTTTTATTCCCACATAACTGACAGACAGTGGAATTTCACTGATTTTTAATTCTGTTTTTATCTTTTTTGCACAGGTAATGGCGTTTCTCACTACCCCGTTTAATTCTTTCCTGCTGTACCCCATTGTCTTGGAAAATTCAAACGCCTCCCTGACCTGCCCTAATATCTGGTCCTCTCCAAGTATCTGAGAGTCCATACCTGAAGCTACAAAAAAAAGATGTTTAAGTGCATTTTCTCCCTGCATACTGCTTAAATAATTTTTTAAATCTATCTGTGGAAACATTTTCTGATATATATTTTTTACTATTACTGGCAATTTAGAATTTTGATAAAAATAATATACCTCGCTTCGATTACAGGTGGACAAAACCATACACTGTGAAATTCCTTCTTTCTCCAGCCGGTGAAACATTTCCATTTTTCTGCTGTCTGTAAAATTCACAATATCTCTGATATCAAGTCCCGCACTTTTATAATTAATTCCACAAAATCCAAATTCCATTTTTTTATCTCATTTCTAAAATTGTTTTTTTATCTCTGTTTGAAATACTTTGATATTACCTCACAGGTTTTATCAATATCCTCTTTTGTATGCGCATCTGATAGAAACATCGCCTCAAACTGTGAGGGAGCTGTATAGATACCATGCTCCAGCAGCCATGCAAAATATTCTGCATAACGCTTTGTATCAGAAGATGCCGCAGTCGCATAATCCGACACCTTCTTTGCTGTAAAAAATATGCTCATAAGCGAACCTGTTCTGTTTACACATACTGTTTCTTTTGCCGTTTCCTTCACTGCCTGCTCTAATAATGCAGCTTTTTCTTCCAATCGTTGATAAATGGCAGTATCTTCCTGTAAAATTTTCAAAGTTTCTATTCCCGCGGTAACAGCAATTGGATTTCCAGACAAAGTTCCTGCCTGATACACAGGTCCTGCCGGCGACACCATTTCCATAATCTCTCTTCTGCCGCCGTATGCGCCTACTGGAAGCCCTCCTCCTATAATTTTCCCAAGAGTTGTAATATCCGGTTTCACATCAAAATATTCCTGTGCTCCTCCCAGTCCCAGTCGGAAGCCTGTAATCACCTCATCAAAAATAAGCAGTGCACCATAGTTTAATGTAATTTCTCTTAAAAATTCCAAAAATCCGTTTTCCGGAAGAACTACACCCATATTTGCAGCTACCGGCTCCACAATCACTGCCGCAATTTCAGAGCCGTTTTCCTCAAACAGCCTCTCTACGGAATTTTTGTCATTGTATAAGGCAATAAGCGTATGCTTTGTAAAATCCGAAGGTACTCCCGCGCTGTCGGGTACAGAAGTAGTCATGGCTCCAGAACCCGCCTTGACCAGAAGTCCGTCTGAATGACCATGATAACAGCCTTTAAATTTTACTATTTTTTCTCTTCCGGTAAATCCTCTTGCTGTACGCACAGCACTCATTACTGCTTCTGTACCCGAACAGACCAGACGGCTCATCTCCATAGAAGGCATACACTTTGAAATCATTTCTGCAAGAATCACTTCTTTTTCTGTAGGCGCTCCAAAGGTGAGGCCTTCTGCACATGCATGCTGTACTGCATGTATGACCCGCGGATGCGCATGGCCCAATATCCCGGGACCCCATGAGCATACATAATCAATATATTCATTTCCATCTATATCTTTTATTTTATCTCTATTTGCAGATTGAATAAATCTTGGCGTCATTCCTACAGAACCAAACGCCCGAACCGGACTGTTGACTCCGCCCGGAATAAGCGTTTTTGCCTTTTGGAATAGCTCTTTTGATTTTGTGTCTTTTCTTGCAGTATTCATTTTTCTCTGTTCCTTTCCGGCTCTATTCTGCTTCCTTTATCCATTTTGCGACATCAAGCGCATGATAAGTAATAATCATTTTTGCACCCGCCCTTTTTAAGCCAACCATATTTTCCATTACTGCTTTTTTTTCATCTATCCAGCCCTGAATGGCTGCCGCTTTTATCATGGAATATTCCCCGCTGACATTATAGGCGACAATCGGAATATTATAATGCAAGGAAATATCCTTGATAACATCCATATATCCAAGTGCCGGTTTTGCAATAATAAAATCTGCCCCTTCAAAAATATCCTGCTCCACTTCTCTGAGAGCTTCTCTGCCATTTGCAGGGTCCATCTGATAAGTTTTACGGTCGCCAAAGCCCGGAGCAGAACCGGCGGCATCACGAAACGGAGAATAATAGCAGGAGGCAAATTTTGCACTGTAAGACATCACTGGTACTTCTGTGAATCCTTCCTGATCCAGTGCCTCCCTGATAGCCGCCACTCTTTTATCCATCATATCACTTGGAGCTACAATATCCGCACCGGCTTTTGCATAGCTGACCGCTGCCCTTGCCAATAACGGAAGGGTTTCATCATTTAATATTTTTCCATTTTTTACAAGTCCGCAGTGTCCGTGAGAAGTATACTCACAGAGACATACATCCGCAATAATAACAAGGCTGTCGTAATTTTTTCTGATATAACGAATTGCCTGATTTACAACTCCATTCTCATTATAGGCACTGCTTCCTGTCTCATCTTTATGAGCAGGAATCCCAAAAAGCAGAATCGCCAGAATACCGGCATTACATACTCTGTCCAGCTCCTCATGAAGCCTGTCTATGGAATATTGACAGATTCCCGGCATGGAAGCGACAGGATTGCAAATATTCTCTCCTTCTATCACAAATATGGGATAAATCAGCTCATCGACACGAATATGATTTTCTCTTACCATACTTCGTATTGCTTCATTTTTTCTGAATCTTCTCATTCTATCCATTTTTTTCTTCTCCATTCTTTTTTAATTCTATCCATCTGCTCACATTCTTTTTATCTGGAATTTTTTCAGAATCAAGGGCATCTTTTAATAATTGCTGATAGATTTGTCTTCGTTCTTCCTCTGTCTGTGTATTTTCCTTTACAAATGTCCGGATACTTCCAAGAAAATCGGCCAGTTCTCCAACAAATGGGGTAAGTGTGCCTTTTACAGATTCTTTCAGATATTGTGTAATAAGAGGACTTTTTCCACCAGTTGAAAACGCGCCGACTACATCCCCTTCTTTCACATAGGAAGGAAAAATAAAAGTGCAGTCCTCTATCTGGTCTACAACATTGATATAAATATTTTTCTGTCTGCACATGATAGAAACAGTATGATTCAATTCCTTCTGACTGGTAGCTGCCACAGTCAGATAAATTCCCTCAAGGTCCTGTTCTGAAAAAGCTTTCTTTTCATAACTTATATTTTTATTTGTTCTGCTGATTTCTTTTATTTCCTTACAAACCTCTCTGGCAACTATCTTTATCACTGCGCCAAAGTCACAAAGCACCTGTACCTTTCTGAATGCTACCCTTCCTCCGCCTACAATCAGACAATTCCTATCTTTTAAATCTATAAACATGGGGAAATATGACATGCTACCACCTGCCCTGTTATTATTTTTTGCTGATTTATAGTATAATCCACACATAAAAAAAAATCAAGCTGTCTGTCCGCTTCAAAAATGCAGCCCAAAAATGAAAGACTTGACAAACAAAATGCAATGTAAGATAATAGGTCCAGTTGAAAATACTGGAAATACTAAAATAAAAACAAAGTGTTTGAGAAATGATAAATTTATAATAACTTTCAGCATTTTGTTCTACAATCAATGCTCGATAAGAGCTGTATTATAAGAAACACAGAATCATTTTCTGTGAAATAAAATAATACAATTTATTATTTTTTACAGTTATATTTTCTTTGCTATTACAATTTATTTATTCAAGGGGATAAAATTATGACAAAGCTTCTACATAGAAAGAAGCATTTAACTTCTTTTCAAATGATTATATCGGGATTTGCTCTTGTAATATTGACAGGGGCTCTGATACTGATGCTGCCCATCTCGTCAAAAAGCGGCAGTATCACTCCATTTAACGAAGCACTGTTTACTTCCACCTCTGCCGTATGTGTGACGGGACTGGTGGTATTGGATACGGCAAGCTACTGGTCCGGATTTGGTCAGTTTATCATACTGCTTTTAATTCAGATAGGCGGTATGGGAGTCATCACTGTGGGAGTGCTGCTTGCTCTGCTGTCCGGCAAAAAAATATCACTTATGCAGCGAAATACCATGCAGGAATCCATCGGTGCTCCAAAGGTAGGCGGAATTGTAAGACTTACAAGCTTTATTATCAAAGCAACCTTTCTCTTTGAACTGACGGGAACACTTGTTATGATGCCCGTATTCTGTAAAGATTTCGGCATAAAAGGGGTATGGATGTCTATCTTTCATTCTATTTCTGCTTTTTGTAATGCCGGCTTTGATTTGATGGGAACTGTGGAGGCTCCTTTTTCATCGTTGACCGCCTATATGGGAAATCCGGTGATTAACATTACAATTATGCTGTTGATTATAATTGGAGGAATCGGATTTTATACATGGGACGATATCCGGACCAACAAATACCGCTGGAAACGTTATCGCATGCAAAGCAAGGTAATTATCGCTACCACTCTCATTTTATTAATTCTTCCCTCTATCTATTTTTATTGTTTTGAATCCGAAGGACTTTCTACAGGCGAAAGAATATTCAGTTCTCTGTTTCAGTCGGTTGCTCCCAGAACAGCAGGCTTTAACACTGTAAATCTTGCGCTGTTCAGCGGGGTCGGACAGTGTATTGTGATTATTTTAATGCTGATTGGCGGCTCACCCGGCTCCACGGCGGGCGGTATGAAAACAACTACCATTGCAGTATTATTTGCCAATGCAATTGCTGTGTTTCGCAGAAAAGAGGATACACATTTCTTTGGAAGAAGAATTGATGAAAATGTAATAAAAAATGCCGCTACTATTTTGATGTTATATCTCTTTTTATTTGTCAGCGGTGCATTAATTATCAGCGCTGTGGAAAAAATACCACTGGGAACCTGCATGTTTGAAGCGGCTTCCGCAATGGGCACCGCAGGTCTGACGCTTGGAATTACTTCGGGACTGGGAGTCATATCACAAATTACATTAATGATTCTTATGTTCTTTGGCAGAGTAGGCGGATTAACACTTATTTATGCGGCATTTTCAGGGGTTGAGAAAAACCTTTCCAGACTGCCGCAGGAAAAAATCACAGTCGGTTAAGGAGGGCTGTTTATGAAAACTATTTTATTAATTGGTATTGGAAATTTTGGAAAGCATATTGCTCTGGAGCTGAATCGACTGGGGCATGAGATAATGGCAATTGACCAGTCAGAGGAACGAGTTGCCGAGATTTTACCATATGTCACAAATACACAGATTGGAAACAGTACAAATATGGAATTTTTGGAATCTCTCGGAGTAAGAAATTTTGATGTATGTATTGTTACAATTGGAAATGATTTTCAAAGCTCACTTGAAACTACTTCCAATTTAAAGGAATTAGGCGCACAACTGGTAGTTTCGAGAGCCAACAGAGATGTTCATGCAAAATTTCTGCTTCGCAACGGGGCTGATGAGGTCTTATATCCGCAAAAACAACTTGCAAAATGGGCAGCGATACGCTATGGCTCAAATCATATTCTTGACTATATTGAGCTGGATGAAAACCATTCTATTTTTGAGGTATCTGTACCAAAAGCATGGTGCAATATGAGTATCGGACAGGTGGATATTCGGAAAAAATACAAGATAAATATTATGGCTGTAAAAAGAAACGGAAAAATGGATTTGGCCGTAACCCCTGATACAGTACTTGAAGAAGATATGACTATGCTGGTGCTTGGAGAATATAAGGCTTTGCAGAAATGTTTTCATATATAATATATGCGTGTTGCAAAGATATAGAAGAATAACTATTGAACGGAATGAGGCTGCTGCAAAATAGATTTTTTTGCAGCAGCCTCAAATAATATAATTCAGTGTGTTACATTATTCAGCCATTTGTATGTCTTATATCTCCATGCACTTATAGGTATTTTTAATATCTCATCACTCAGCAGAATCACATAAACAGCCATTACAGGCAGCTTTATGATAAATGCAGCTATAAATCCCATAAAAATAGAAATACACCACATACAACCCACATCAATATAAAGTCCTATTTTTGTATCTCCGCCGGCCCGAAATACACCTACTATCATGGTGGTATTAAAAGTCTGCGCAACTACAAAATACGCCATAACAAACATCATAAGTGACAAATACTGCTCTGCTGTATCAGTGAGTTCCATTGTCATCATGGCAATCGGCCTTGCGGCAAGAACCACCAGACTTCCGATAAATCCGCTGATAATGCTCATTTTTACAAATTTACTTCCATATTCTCTGGCTCTCTGTTCATTTCCTTCTCCTATTGTCTTTCCAAGCATAATCGCTGTAGCACTCGCAATTCCAAAGGACATCACCATGGCAAGCTGCCGGACTACCTGTGTTACGGAATTTGCCGCTACCGCAGCGCTTCCCATATGACCCAGAATAGCTGTAATAGTAGAACAGCCAAGTCCCCACATTAATTCATTGACAATTACAGGTCCTGAAAATTTTATAAAATCTCCAAGAAGCATTTTATTTTCCGTTTTGAAAAAATGAAGTCGAAAGTGAAAAACGTCATTGATTTTTCTGTCATATAAAATAACCATAAGCAACTCTATGCCAATCGCTGCTACTGTGCCAATCGCAGCGCCTCTAATTCCCATCTGAGGCGTTCCGAATATCAGAATGGCATTGATAATTACGTTTACAATCAATCCGGTTAAATATACCACTGTGGATATTTTTACACGTTCCACGCTTCGCATAATATTTAAATATACAATATTTACTGCCATAATCACATAAGAAATACCAACGATTTGCAGATATTTGCCGCCTTCTGCTATAACCTCCGCATCGTTGGTGAGTATATGCATAATTGCTCTTGGAAACAATAATGTGATTGTAGTAAATATTGCTCCTATGGTGAGTGAGAACTTCAGTGCAATACCAAGCACCTTTTCAATTGTACGCACATCGCCCTTTCCCCAGTATTGGGCTACCAGTACAGAGGCACCTGATGTAATGCCAAATAAAATAAGGCTCATTACAAATTGTACCTGACTGCCAAGAGAAGCTCCTGAAAGTACTTTTTCGCCTACCCGCCCAAGCATAATTACGTCTGTAGATGAAATCCCTACATTTACAAGATTTTGCAGAGCCATCGGGATGACAAGCGACATTACTGATTTATAAAAGTTTCTGTTTTCCTGCATATTATATTACCTTATTGTGTTACCTTGTTCTATTCCTTATTATGTTCCTTTGTTCTATTACTTTGTTGTGTTATCCTGTCTCATTATCGTATTGTGTTACCTTGTTCTGTTTCTTATTATGTTATCTTATCCCATTATTCTGTTGTGTTGATTTGTTACATTATTACGTCGTTATCATACCACTTTTTTACAATTTTTCTGCAAATACATTTATTAATCTATTGTCAATATACTTGAAAACAGATAAATAACAGGCAGATTATATTTAAATATAAAAAATTCTGACTGATACTTTTAAAGTGTATGAACTATACCATTCTTTTCTTGATTTGTCAAGCAGCAAATAAGAAATATACAAATTCCTTATATTCTTCTTTGCCGTGTTGGAAATAACATACTTCCAGACCAAATTTTAATCGTATCGGGAAATCTATTTGTTTTAATTTTTCTATGTAATCTATATAATCCTTTAGAGGACGTGCCTGTTCCCATTTTTTCTGATACCAATTCTTCTGATATTCATTATATACAGACATTTCATTATAGAGATTACGGCATTCTTTGAAGATATGAGTATGTTCCAAAAAGTAAACTTCGTCTATATTTCTTTTTATAGCATACGCAACAAACTGTTCTATCCATTCCACCGAATAATTGCCTTTTTCCAGATGAACATGCGCGTCAATCATGCAGAATTTCCTCCTTCCATGCCTCAATCCGTGAAAATAACTCTTCCATATTAATTGTTGAAAAATCTGTTATATCAACTTTGATTTGTTTGCCATCAACGCAAAAGGCATCAAATCCCCTCTTTTCTATTCCACAAACAAAATTTTCATAAGAAATAGTTTTTGCTTTTAGGGTTTTCATATTATTCTCTTTCTTTTCCGGATAGCAGTCATTCACTACATGCCCCCTGTGCCTGTCAGGGCTGTTTTCGCGTTCCAGAAAACGCTGGTAAATCACTTTGTAATCACCTGTTAAGGTAATGGTCAATACGGAATATTGATATTTTTCTAAAAGACTTTTTATTCCCTGTTCTGATGAATATTCAAAATTATTCTCCAAGATAAAAGCCTGCCCTGCTTTCATAAGTTGACCTGCGGCATAATACATGATTTCCATACTGGCAATTCCAAGTTTTACTTTTTCTGCTCTCGACTGAAACCCAACATTGTCAAACAGCAATTCTTTTATGGTATCCTTTGAAATAACAGGCAGTTTTAGCTTTTCTGACATAACCTTTGCCATAGTGCTTTTTCCTGCTGCCGGAATACCTGTCACTAATATACAATACATTTCTCATACCTCCTTCAAACTAACTGTTTCTACAGCCACTCCAAGTTCCCTGATCTGTGTTAGAAAATCCTCTGATACATTATTGTCCGTAATCAGTAAGTCATAATCTTTTATCCCGCATACAGAATGGATGGAATTTCGCCCTATCTTCTTAGACGGATATAACCCGATATTCATCCCGCTGTTCTTCATAACAGCTTTTCCAAATTCCACACCGGCAGGATCGTGAATGGATGCCCCAAAATCCAAAGACAATGCGGCGTGTGACAAAAAAGCTTTATCCATACGGATATTATTCACCATTTGAATGGTATAAAAATCATGGCAGTGTCCACGATGGGACATTTCTCCGCCCAATAATATAACGGATATATTTATTTTTTTGCGCAATACATCTGCAATGGTAACGGAATTTGTCAATACTGTAATGGTTATATTTTCCGGCAGATTTTCAGCCATATAATATCCGACTAAAGATGTGGTAATATAAATGACATCCTTGTTTTGAATATACTCGATTGCTTTTTTTGCAACTGCCAAGTAATCAGTCTGAATTTCTTTTATATCTATTGGATTATATGTCGGCGTGGGATAGATCTCTTTTGGATTAACCGCAATGGCGCCGCCATGTGTTCTCTGCAGCAATCCTTTCCTTTCCAACATCCTTAGATCCCGCCTTGCACAATCCGCCGAAATCTGATAACATTCCTGAATTTCTGATACTAAGATTCGCCCTGTTTGGTTTACTTTTCGAATAATATCTTTCTGTCGTTCTTCCATAAACATAATAAATACCTCA
>CAJUDQ010000058.1 GCA_910585215.1 uncultured Lachnospiraceae bacterium
CTTAAAATCCTGCGGGACTAATCTCCCGTACCGGTTCGATTCCGGTCGCCGGCATAGATGCTGTCAGATTTTATCTGACAGCATTTTAGGGAGAGGTATCGAAGTGGTCATAACGAGGCGGTCTTGAAAACCGTTTGTCCGAAAGGGCGCATGGGTTCGAATCCCATCCTCTCCGTTTTTTGTATTATAGGAAATTTATTTAGGTTTTCTGTAATATAATCTTTATAAAGCAATTCAGGCAACGATTGTTTGCAGAATAACATATTATTTTTATTATTTAATTAGTATCTGGAGAAATACCCAAGAGGCTGAAGGGGCTCCCCTGGAAAGGGAGTAGGTCGTTAATAGCGGCGCGAGGGTTCAAATCCCTCTTTCTCCGTTCTCAAGTAAATATGGAAAAGAGAGATTGTGTTTGATTGTTAAACACAATTTTTTCATTCCATAGAAAATCACAGGCAATCATTTAATATCCATAATGAAACCTTTTATCAGGTTTGGTTTTTACGTATAATTTTATAGAACATCAAAAGAAGTAGTTGACTTTTTGGCTGGTAGGATTGATAATAGGTTTGGTGAAAATTACCTCTAATCAAAAAACAATTTTTAAGTGCAGGATAAAATAAAGAATACAACTTTTTATACAAAAACAGACCTGTCGTTTTTTCAGAAAAAAGAGGATGATATAGAAACAGGAATCTTAAAATACATAGAATCAAAAGAGAAGGGTTCCAAAAGACAATAGAATACTATGGAGTAAAAAATCATGAGCATAATAATATCTTTGGTAGGAGGGCTTGGCTGCTTTCTCTACGGAATGAAAATGATGAGTGCGGGTCTGCAGAAGGTAGCCGGTTCCAGAATGCGCAGTATTTTGGAAGTATTTACAAAAAACAGAATTATCGGTGTATTGGTGGGGACATTTTTCACAGCACTGATTCAGTCTTCCAACGCCACAACAGTAATGGTAGTAAGCTTTGTAAATTCAGGGTTGATGAAGCTTTCGCAGGCTCCAGGAATTATTTTCGGAGCAAATATTGGTACAACAGTTACCGGACAGCTTATTGCCTTTGACCTTGCAGATATAGCCCCTTTGTTTCTGTTTACTGGTGTGATTTTAACTATGTTTATTAAAAACCATATGACCATCAGTCAGTTAGGAGAGGTTATTCTTGGATTTGGTATTCTCTTTATGGGAATTGCAGGAATTTCGGATGCTTTGACAGAAGCGAAGGAAATTCCAGAGGTAGTTCAGGCTTTATCTTCTTTGAAAAATCCATTTTCCGCATTTTTTGTTGGTTGTATTGCCACTGCGATTTTGCAGAGTAATTCTGCTACAGTCGGCATTATTATGTTGCTGGCAAGAGAAGGACTGGTAGAGCTTCCAGTCTGTCTTTATATGATGCTTGGATGTAATATTGGCTGTACCATGTCTGCTATTTTGGCAAGTATTGGCTGCAAAAAGGATGCAAAAAGAGCAGCAATGATTCATTTGCTGTTTAATATATCAGGAACGATTGTATGCGCAGTACTTTTAACAGTTATGGGAAATACAATGGTAAACTTTTTTATGAATATTTCCCACAATGAGGCAGGACGTATGATTGCCAATGCAAATTCATTAATAAAAGTATGTCAGGTATTTCTTATGCTTCCATTTACGAATCTGCTTGTAAAAGCGGCATGTCTGATTATACAGGGTGATGATAAAACAGAGGAAGAGTTTGAACTTGTTTATATTGGTGGCAACAGACATGCATTTTCATCCGCAACCGCAGTACTTCAGGTGGTTCATGAATTGGAGCGTATGGCAGGCATGGCGGTAGAAAATCTCAACCGTGCCATGAAAACATTAAAAAACCATGAACAGAAAGAACTTGACGAAGTTTATCGGGTAGAAAAAAATATTGATTTTTTGAATCGGGAAATTACAAATTATCTGATTCATCTCAATCAGTCTATGTTATCCGCAAATGATGTAATGAGTATTGGTCCGTTGTTTCATGTGGTGAATGATATTGAGCGTATAGGAGACCATGCGGAGAATATTGCAGATTCTTCAATTATGATGAGAGATGATGAAGTAACCTTCAGCAAAGAGGGCGAAAAAGAGCTGGAGCATATGCTTGGTATGGTACAGAAGATAGAAAAATACGCAATCGAAATGTTTGCCAAAAATGACCGTCAGTATCTTTCCGCGATTCTGGAGCTGGAAGACCAGATTGACCAAGAAGAGCGCAATCTTCAGAAGACACATGTAACAAGGCTGACACAGGATAAGTGTACACCGGAGGCTGGAATGATTTTTCTGGATATTATTTCAGGGCTGGAGCGTGTGGCAGACCATGCCACAAATATTGCATTTTCAATATTAGATGAAGAGCCAGAAGAAAAATAGATAAAATAAATTACCATTCGTGCATGACAGAAGCCGTTCGTGCACGAATTTTTTTTGTGGACAAAAATATGTTATGATAGGTTTGTTAAAAGCAGGAAATTTGTAAAATAATTTTTTGTAAAGAAAATACATAGTAAAGGAGAAATGAAAATGAAAGAAGAAAATGTTTATTTGAAGCATTATTCTATTTTGAGTGATATTTTCTATTTTGTAAAGTATTTTAAAAAGTATGAACCTGCGGTTCTCATATGCTGCATGATAGAAATTATTCTCAGTGCTGTACTGCCTCTTGTTGGAATCTACCTTCCTAAAATCACACTGGATTTGGTAACAAATCAGGTGGATATCGGATATGCAATCATTGTATTGGGATTGTTTACTTTTTTGATGATGGGAGTGTATGGAATAAATACAGCGGTGGGAAGCGGAAAATATTATTTATACAATGCTCAGAGGACAAATATAATAGGACTTTTATTTCTGAAAAGTCTGAGAATCAAATACGCAGATACAGAATCAGGAGAAATCAAAAAGGCATACTGGAAGGCAGTTGAAACAGCAACAAATGGAGACTGGTCGGCAAGTTCAAGAATTATTTCGGGAAGTATAACAATGATGAAGAGTGTACTTTGTTTTTTGCTGTACTCTACGGTTTTGAGTTTTCTCAGCATATGGATGGTGGCTGTATTAATTGGTCTTTCTCTGCTCAGCTATCTGATTAGTTTAAACAGAATAAAATTTACCGAAAGCCTGAGAGAAGAGGAAGCTGAAGTAACGAAAAAATATTACTGTGTTAAAAATTCCATGGGAAATGTAGAGGCGGCCAAGGATATACGTATATTTGGAATGAATCACTGGCTGACCAAGCTCAGAGATATTTCTCTGGGAGAGCTCCGGGAATTGAATAAAAAACGTACACGAAAAGCGGAACAGTATGAAAAACTGAATTTTGCCCTTTCTATGCTGAGGGATTTTATGGCATATGGCTTTCTTTTGTATCAGGTAACAAATCAGGGGCTTTCTGTAAGTGAATTTGTATTGTATTTTGGAGCAATAACAGGATTTTCGGGGTTTGTAGGCGATATTATGAACGGAATTGCAGAGCTTCGGGAAGCGGCAAATTCTACAGATTATTATCGGGCATATATGGAGTTGCCGGAAGAGGACAGAAACAACGGGAAGCGACATATTATAGAACTTGAATTTCCTGTAAAAATTGAATTTCGCAATGTATGTTTTGCTTATAAGGAATATATGGAAGAAGATGAAAAGGACAACAATCAAAAAGAGGGAACTGTAAAAGGAGAAGAAAAGGAATTAACAGGGGAAAGAAATGCAAATATATTCAGAAATTTTAATCTTACAATAAATTCAGGTGAGAAAATAGCGCTGGTGGGAGTGAATGGAGCAGGAAAAACTACATTTGTAAAGCTTCTTACAGGTATGCTTGAGCCGGACAGCGGACAGATACTGATAAATGGAATAGATACAAGGGAATTTCCAAAAGAGGAATTTTATAAGCTGTTTTCCGTTGTTTTTCAGGAACAGTTTATTCCTCCATTTACCATCGCAGAAAATATTGCGCTGAACAGAAGAGATGAGGTGGATGAAGCCCGTGCATGGCAGGCAGTGGAAAAGGCAGGGCTAAAACAGGTTTTTGAAGAAAAAAATATTACATTAGATTCATGGATGACACGAAAGCTTATCGAATCAGGAATAGACTTTTCGGGCGGCCAACGACAGAGATTTCTGCTGGCAAGAGCATTGTATAAGGACGCACCGATACTGATTCTGGATGAACCGACTGCAGCACTGGACCCGATTGCAGAGAGTGAAATTTATGAAAGCTATCATAAATACAGCAGTCAGAAAACTTCTGTATTTATTTCACACAGACTTGCAAGTACAAGATTTTCGGACAGAATTATAATGATAGAAAATGGAGAAATACTGGAAATGGGCACACATAAGGAATTGATGGAAAAAAATGGCGCATATGCCAGAATGTACGAGGTGCAGAGCAATTATTACAAATAAGGATTGTGGAGATTTGAAATTGAACAGGGTATAAAAAATAAATCAAATGAAAAGGAGAAATGGCTATGAACTCAAATTTAACCAGTAAGCTTCCTGTGAGAGAACATATAAAAAATATAAAGAAGCTGTTAAAGACAGTACATGATATGGAAAAAACATATTTTCCAATGGTATGTCTTGTGCATGTTATCAATGTGATTGTACCATATACAGAGCTTGTTCTGTCAGCCTATATTCTTGACGGCGTGAGTCAGGGCAGAGGAATTGGGGAGCTTATGCCTGTAATAGCAGCAGTGACAGCAGTTATTTTCGTCCTGCACTGTCTGACCAGCAGAGTATGGAACAGAATTTGCAAAATAAAACAGGATGATATGTATTATCGATATTCCTGTATGATAGAAACAAAGATGCTGAAAATGGATTATTCCAGAATTGACAGCCCTGAAGTCAGAGAATTGAAAAATCGTATATTAAGTGACAATAACTGGGGAGCAGGGTTGTACAGTACCTTCTGGCAGACAGATACACTTATCTATGTATTCTTCAATCTGATAGGTGCAATCGTGGTAGGTATGCCGGTATTATTTTATATAGCAGAGACAAAAAGGGGCGAGGTTTTTGTAATATTACTGATATTGCTGATATTTTCTGCTGTCTGTTTAAAATGCAGAATGTATTTTATGAAGAAATCTCAAAGATTTATGTATAAGGAATATACCGATAAAGAAAAGGAGGAGAAAACAACATTTGCATGGACATTTTCAATGGGAGATGGGTATGATTATAAAAATGGAAAAGATATCAGAATCTATAATGGTTATAATTTGATGAAGAGATGGACAACGGATGTGATTTTTCAAAAACCATTTCGTAAGGAGCTGAAGGATGGAGTAGCAGGTGAGGCCGGAGGAGGTTTTTTTGGTACTATAATAACAGGAGCGATGGAGGGTTCTTCTTATTTGCTGGTTGCCATACTGGCGCTGGCAGGAAGTATGAGTGTTGGAAGTGTGGTGAAGCTGGCAGGATGTTTAAAAAATATTTTTTCAGATATTATCAGTTTGATTAATTCAGTTGCAGAATTTGCCATGACAGCAAGAAAGCAGATGAGCACCTTTGAATTTCTGGAAATCAGCGATGAAATGTATAAAGGAAAACTGCCTTTGGAAAAAAGAAGTGACAATCAATATCAAATTGAATTTCGGCATGTATTTTTCAAGTATCCCGGAGCAAAGGAGTATGCACTCAAGGATTTTTCAATGAAATTAAAGATAGGGGAAAAGCTCGCCATAGTAGGAATGAACGGTTCCGGAAAAACAACAATGATAAAGCTTTTATGCCGGCTGTATGACCCTGAAAAGGGCGAGATATTGTTAAATGGAGTAGACATAAAAAAATTCAGACAGGAGGAATACAGCAGGCTTTTTTCTGTTGTCTTTCAGGATTATACACTTATGCCGTTTAAACTGGCCGAAAATGTAGCAGTAGATACGAAATATGATGCCGCGTCTGTAAAAAAGAGTCTTTCTGATTCAGGGTTTGAAGAGAGGCTTTCTGAACTGGAACAGGGAATAGATACGTATATTTATAAGAGTTATAATGATAACGGAGTGGAGGTATCCGGAGGAGAGGCGCAGAAAATTGCAATTGCAAGAGCAGTTTACAAGGATTCGCCGTTTGTACTGCTGGATGAGCCGACAGCGGCACTCGACCCGCTTTCGGAGTATGAGATTTATACAAATTTTGATAAAATTATCGGAAGTAAAACGGCAATTTATATTTCACACAGACTGTCTTCGTGCAAATTCTGCGAGAAAATTGCAGTATTTCATAAAGGAAAACTGATACAGATAGGAAGCCATGAAGAGCTGGTGAAGGAGAAGAACGGAAAGTATTATGAGATGTGGGAGGCACAGGCGCAGTATTACAGGGAAAACGGAATAGAGGTTCATGCATAATACCATAGAGCAGGAGAGAATGTATTGGGTGATTTCGCTTGATTTTCAGCAAAATAGAATTATAATAATAAGAGAGTATTTTTGTGAACAGAGTATATGGAAAGTTCTTAATCAAAGATAATTTGGAGAAAAGAGAGAAATAAAAAATAGGAAAAACAGGAGGAATTTCAAATGGATTTTGGAATGCCAGTATTAATTGAAATGAAAAGTTTGGAAGAAAATGTGGATTTATGCAGGGAGCTGGAACTGCAATTTGTAGAATTAAATATGAATCTTCCACAATATCAGATTGAGAGGCTGGAAAATACAGCTTATTTTAGAAGAATCGCAAAGCAGGCAGGGATTTATTTTACGATTCATCTGGATGAAAATCTGGATATTGCAAACTTTAACTCCATGATTTCCGATGCTTATATGGAGACAGTAAAAAGAACAATTGATATTGCAGAAAAGCTTTGTGTTCCTGTATTAAATATGCATATGAATCATGGAATACATTTTACGTTGCCGGACCATAAGGTTCAGTTATTTGAAGAGTATTTTGATATTTATATGGAAATGTTTCATAAATTTATAGAACTTTGTGAAAAACAGGCGGAGGGAACGAATATACATATATGTATTGAAAATACAAATGGATTTCAAAGATATGAAAAAGCAGCGATTGAGGATATGTTAAAAAGCAGTATGTTTTCACTGACATGGGATATCGGCCATTCTCATGCATGTGAAAATATCGATGAACCGTTTATCATGAAGCATGAGGATAAATTGTATCATTTTCATATCCATGATGCGATTGGAAAAAAGGACCATTTGATTTGTGGTACAGGAGAAATAGATTTCAGGCAAAGGCTTGGTGTGGCAAAAAAGCAAAACTGTCGTTGTGTAGTGGAAACAAAGACTGTCAATGCATTAAAACAGTCTGTAAAATGGTTGAGAAAAACTATAAATCAGGAAACTTTTTAAAAACACAGAAAAGGAAATAAAAGAATATGAAATTACTGTACGGAACAGGAAATCCGGCAAAGCTTGAAGCAATGAAAGAACGCTTGAAAATATTGGGAATTGAATTGATAGGACTGAGGGATTTAAAGCGGGAAATACCAGATATTATGGAAGACGGAAAAACACCGCTGGAAAATGCGAGAAAGAAAGCTCTTGGATACTATCATGCATATCATATGCCGGTTTTTTCCTGTGATTCAGGGTTATATATAGATGAACTGCCACAGGACCTGCAGCCAGGTGTGCATGTTCGAATGATAAATGGAAAACGATTGTCTGATGATGAAATGGCTGCTTATTATTCAGGATTGGCGAAAAAGTATGGTGATTTGACCGCAAGATATAAAAATGCCATCTGTCTGATAATGGATTTGGAGCATGTTTATGAGGCGATGGAAAAAAATATGGAAAGTGAACCATTTATTATTACAGATAGGCCTCATGGTAGAAAATTTAAGAAAGGGTTTCCATTGGACAGTCTTTCAATACATATGAAGACAGGAAAATATTATTATGATTTGGAAGAAAATGAGTTGAATGAGCTGGCGGTAGAAGATGGATTTGTGGAATTTTTCAGGAAAATAAGTATGGCTTATAGGAAAACATTTATTTAAAAGAAAAATTAAATTTTTTATATAGTATTTGAATAATTAATATCATTTCCAATCTGATTCATGACATGATATCTTATGATTTGTAATAATTAACCGATAAAACAGTTGAAAAGAAAACTTGGTTAAAAAATCAGAGGAAGGAGCACTTTATGAATGGAATGATTAATACAGATTTTATATTGAGAGCATATTATGGTTCTGGTGAGAAAAATAAAACGGAACAGAAAGCAGGGCAAAAGGGAAATTTTTTTGATACCGTAGTTTTGAGTGAAAATAATCCGGCAGATATGGAGAAAACAGCAGAACAGAATGTGTATACACCAGAGTTGCTTTCTTTTATTTATAACAAAAGAGGTGTGCATGAAGCAGAACCGTTACAGGCAGAAAAAGTTTCAGGAACACAGTCTGTTTCATTAGAAGCAATGCTGAAACAGAAATATCCAGGGCTTGTCTATCATGTATTTGATGCCAGCAGCAGTTTTTGGAAAACCAGAAATGATTATCCTCATTATATGCTTTATCAGAAAAATGCTGATATATCTGCTTTGGAGAACTGGAAGCCAAAAGGTGCAAATCCTGAGTATATGGCTTCTAAGGAAATCCGCGCACTGAGTCAGGTGCCTCCGGGAAGCAGAGCAGTTGTCATTCATCCAAAGGTACAGGCACGTATGGAGCAAGAACCGGAATATGCAAAAGAAATCGCCGCACGTATCGATGCATGGTTTACATTTGATTTACTTCGAAATGAAGCGATTATACCGGGATGTTCCATGGAATTATCACAGAGCGTTGCGATTGGGGAAGATGGAACTATTGTCAATGTGCAGACCTGCAGTTCTGGCAGAATTACTTATTCGAAAAGTGGTTCCGAAGAAGAAATTGACTATTGGGAAATAAGGCTGAACCGGCATGCGTATTTTCTGAAACAGTGGCAGGAGGAACAGATTGAACATAATATGGAAGTATCCAGACATTTTAAAAAGCAGAATATGACAGAGGCGGTAAAAGCGCAGCTTGCACGATTGATAAGCGGGAATGATTTTAAACATATTCTGGGCGATACGATTGCAGGTGTTTCTACAGAGGAGGTTCTTGCACAGACAAGAGCCCTTATATGGGGATAATATAAAGATAACAGCAGGGATATGAGTTTTCATACCTCTGCTGTTGTTTTGAATGAATTAAAACAAAAGGGAAAAGTGATGATTGGGATATAAAGTATTAGATGAATGATATTTTAATTTTATTATTTCATAAATGTCAATGCATTTTTTTCCGCTTCTTCCGCCTGTTTCAATAATTTGGCAATAGATATCCTGTTTTCCGCCATTGATAAATCAGCTGATTTTTTCAGGTCAAAAGCTTTCTGCCAGTATTCGTAAACATTTTTATAATATGCTGCAAGTTCTGTAAGCTGATATTTTTCAAAAAATTTCCATGCATACCATTTCAGTGGTGTATAAGTTCCGAGAAAGTATTCCATATTCCACGAAAGTGCTAAATCTGAATTATCACTTTCAAAATGCTTGATTAATGCGGGATAGGCTTTTAGTCCATTGGCATTGTCGCACCATTCTTCACCTGTAAGATGTGACTTTGCCAGTCTTAATGTATCTGTTATAATGTTTTCAGCACTTTTTTCTGATTTTCCTGTAATCGTAAGCACATTTAAAATAGGAAGCTCTCTTTTTCCAAGAAGGGCATAATCCATTTCATCAGAAGCGCCAGTAATAGATAAGGTAGAAAATTTTTGTGTTTCATCATCATAACCGATAATGAGTCCCCATTCGGTAACGCCAATATCCCAGCTAATTGCAGCGGTTCCATTGTCTATGCTCTGCTTAATCAGTTCAATGGCGGCAAGACGGCGTTCTTCTTCAATATCGTCACTGTCCCACAATCGCTCTATATAGTTACAGGTAAGGCCTCCATTTTCAACCCATCGTTTTTGTTCGTGAAATGCCCATATGCTTGTGGCGCTTGGACAGAGGTCAGGTGAAACCCACATGCGAAATGCAAATCCGCTGGTTGCAACAATATCCTCGAAAAGCTCACTGTAAGGGCTGTTTTTCACTGCACATGCAAGTGATTTTGCAAAAGAAAACAAATAACCTGTTGAGTCAAAAACGCCCTCCCATGTAATATTTAATTTTTTCATTTGAAATCCTCCTTTTCTATAATTGGAATATAAATATCTTCAGAAAACATTCTGCTTTTTTCAATATAACACTCAAATTCATAATTTCCGGTACGTCTGTAGTTACTTTCCGGCAGCCAGATATAATTGATATAATCCCATGTTTTATGAATGTTATTTACAAAATCATCATGATTTGTAAGCGGTGTTGAAAATATGGCATATAACCCGCCTGAAATATTAAGCTGTATGGTATTGTCAGTATTTCCTTTGGCGTATTCGGATTTTATACCAATATAATAGCCAAGCTCAGGTCGGCCAACATTTGTATTGGCAGCATAATTAGGGAGACAAACATCTGCGTTGTCTGAATCCCATATACTTACTCCATAATCTTTCGTAACAATTCCGCCAGACAGTTTGAGTGATAAACCTCTGGCATTGTATTTGTTCCAGAATTTGGGAATATGGTTTTCATCACTTTTATAAACAGTCAAACAGAAGGGGTTTATTTCAACAATCTTTGGATTGATAAAAAATGATTTCATTTGAAAGGTAAATTTATCGTACAACTTCAGACTGTTTTCGGCAGATTTATATTCCGTAGGCAGTATGTTATGCTCTGCTTTGAAAGCCCTTATAAAATTTTCTTTGGAATTAAACCCATAGCGAAAAGCAATCTCGGAGATATATTCATTTTTATCTGTCATTTGTCTGGCAATTTCGGAAAGACGGCGTTTTCTGATATAATCGGCAGGAGTAAGTCCGGTTACTTCTTTAAATATACGCAGAAAATGGTATACAGAGTAGCCGCATGTTTTGGCACAGTCTGCAATATTAATATTATTTTGCAGATTTTCTTCAATATAATTAATTGCAATTTCAATATGTTTTTTGTAATCCATTCTTACTACCGCCTTTGTTCTTATTTTAGCATAAACTTTTTTGGAAAGATTGATAAAAATTGCGAAATTTTACAAGCTGATATTTTATATTATAACATTATTATATATTATAACTGCGATTTTTTCTACTATCTATTGGAAAGAGAAAATTTGTAAAATAATTATATTTCAGATACTTTGTTTATAGATTGTTATTGCAAATATAAAAGTTATCGGATATACTATAGTTCAATGTGAATCTTTTCATGCGTAAAAGCGAAAATTTATAAAAGAGAGGAATTTATAATGGAAAGTATGATAAAAAAACATCTTATTAGCGGCATTATTGTCAAAGCAGTGGCAATAACAGCTTCTATCTATGGAATTATGCGGACTACAAGCGGTATTATGACCTTTACATATTTTACAAATTTGTCAAATATAGCAGTAGATATTATACTGTCTGTATTTTTGGTTCTGGATATCAGAGCATTGACAGGCAGAACAGAAATAAAAGCAAAACCGAATATATTATATGTAATTAAATTTATGCTTACAATTTCTATTACTCTTACTTTTCTTGTGTATATGTTTCTTCTGGCGCCTACCAATGAAGCGGGAATACTGCATTCCTATTTTGATAATTATGCAGGAAGCTTTTGTGTACATTTTGTTACTCCTGTTCTGGCGATTATGGATTTCTTTTTGTTTGATTATCTGTATCGGTCCACTCCGATGCATGCTTTATATGCTACAATACCGCCTCTTGTTTATGTAATCTATGTTGTAATTGCAGGATATAGCGGAGTTCGGTGGAATGGTACTATGTATGCGCCCTATAATTTTTTGAACTTTGGAGCAGCGACAGGGTGGTTTGGGTATGATTTAAGTAAATTGAATTCGGAAAGTCTGGGGATTGGAGTTGCATATATGATAATTGTTTTATTGTTCATTTTTATCGGAATAGGTTTTCTGTATTTAAAAATAAAAGATATAAGATATAAGTCAGTGATGAAGCAAAGGAATAATAAAATAGGATAGTGATAAAACTTTTCAAATGGCAGATGGAATGAATGAAATGTCAGAGAAAAGCATACAGCGTATCCTGAGAAAACAAAAATATTCTTGAACAATGGACAGGCAATAGGTATATTTTTAGTCAGACTGCCTGTTGTTTGTGAAAATGTGAGCTGATACCAAGGAACTATCACAAAATATTGCAGTTGCTTGGTGGCTCACATTTTTTTATAAAAATAAGTGAGGTGGAAGGCGGGATTAAAATATGTTACGCTATACCATAAAGGAACTGACAGTTTGATTATGGTAAAGTTATAGAGGGAGACTGAATTATGGATTATAGCAGAAAAATATCGGAACGTTTGTGGAATATGCCAGATAAAGGTGAATTGGAAAGCCGCCGCGAGGAAACCTTTATTGATGATATTATCCAAAAGAGTCATATAGAAAAGGAATTGCTCTCACATTTGGATGAAATAAAGACGGTGTTTGACGGTGGTGCAGGCTGTGGAAGGTTTTCCATTCTTCTTGCAAAAAAAGGCTGTGCAGTTACACATTTTGATATCTCGCAGCCCATGATAGATAAAGCAAAGGAATTGGCGGCAAAAGAAGGAGTTCTTGACAAAATAACTTTTGTGAACGGCGCATTGGAAGATTTGAAGGGTTTCAAAGATAAATCCTTTGATATGGTGATTTCCTTTGATGCCCCTATTTCGTATACTTATCCCAATCAGAAAAAAGTTATCGGTGAACTTGTACGCATATGCCGCAGACGGATTATGCTAAGTGTATCAAGTCGTTTGGGGTATCTTCCATACTTAGCGAATCCCATTCAAAAGAATCAATTCATATTAGATGAAACTTGTGATGATCCTTTTGTAAAATGGTGCATTGGTAATAAGGAAAATGCCATCAAAGCATTTCATTTCAGCAAGGATGCTGTGATGAAACTGTACAAGGACGGACTTATGGGAGGGGAGAGTGAGATTGCCGAATATGAAAATGGAGGTACGCCGTGGTGCATCACATATACTTTTCTGCCGGATGAATTAAAGGATATATTGAAATATTACGGCGTAAAAAATATTAAACTGGCAGGTCCCGGGGC
>CAJUDQ010000059.1 GCA_910585215.1 uncultured Lachnospiraceae bacterium
AAATTTTCAGGGATGGTTTATGATTCAGTTTTCAAAGTTCAGTTTGTTGCTGTTCCTTTTCTTTGCGACAGCTTGTACAGTTTATCACATCAAAATACTTTTGTCAACAACTTTTTTATTTCTTTTTTTCTGTCATACTTTCAAGCGACAGCTTATATATAATACTACCTTTTTCTATCTCTGTCAACAAATTTTTTTAATTTTTTTCAACTTTTTACAAAAACAGATATTTTAACTAAAATATTAAAGAAAATATTTTTTATAGAAAGCTATGTTCAAAGCTCAAATATGTGTAGCTTAAAAAATACTCCAATTAAAAAATCAGAACTTTTGAAAAAACAAAAACCTTCTATAATGAAAAATTGAAAAGATTGACTTTTGCACAACCAGCTTTTTAGATTTGCGCATGAAATATCCCACTTCTTAAACAGAGTATACTCCCCAGAAGTCCATTCTTCTCAAAAATAGATAATTCACAGTTTACAGGAAAATATATTTCAGAATAAATAATATTGCAAGTACTGTCATCAGCCAATTAACCTCTTTTCTCTTTCCACATATCAGATGAATCAAAACATAGGAAATAATCCCTATCGAAATCCCCTCTGATATGCTGTAAAACAAAGGCATTGCCAAAATACACAGATATGCTGGTATGGCAGTTGTATAATTATCGCCTGTAAAGCGAATATCCGTAATACTGCTAAACATCAGAAAACCTACCATAATAAGAGCCGGAGCAGTAGCAAAAGATGGTATGGCAGTAAACACAGGTGCAAACAGCATAGATATCAAAAATAACACAGCGGTAGTAATTGCAGTAAGACCTGTTCTGCCTCCGGCTGCAACCCCCGCAGAGGATTCTACAAATGTCGTAGTAGTCGAAGTTCCAAGTACTGCTCCTGCAGTAGTCGCGATGGAATCTGCCATTAAAGCCGCCTTAATATTAGGCAGTCTTCCATTTTCATCCAGCATACCAGCTTTTGTACTTACTCCAATAAGAGTTCCAAGTGTATCAAACAAATCGACAAAAAGAAAAGAAAATATAACGACAATAAAATTCAAAATCCCCACATTACTCATATCTATATGAAAACATTGTCCAAAAGTCTCTCCAAATCTGGAAAAATCCGTCAGACGTAAAGTCGGAAACAATGTATAATATCCTGCCTGTGCATCTGGAGTATAAATGCCAGCAACCTCACAGAGCATTCCCAATACCCATGTTCCAAGGATTCCTATTAGAATAGAACCTTTTACATTTTTTATCGAAAGAATGATAGTAACAAACACTCCAATCACTGCCAGAAGTGCACAGATACCAGATGTTCTAAAATTCTCTGTAAAATCAACAATCTTAATCAAAGTAGAAGAATCCGCAACCGCAAGTCCTGCATTTTGAAGTCCGATAAACGCAATAAATAATCCCATTCCTACCGAGACAGCTTTTTTTAGCGACAGTGGAATTGCGTCAAAAATAGCTTCTCTTATGCTGGTAAGAGAAAGAACAATAAAAATAATTCCTTCAATAAATATTGCAAACAAAGCAACCTGCCAGGAATATCCGTATCCCTGAACCACTGTATATGCCATAAATGCATTCAGCCCCATTCCTGCCGACAGTGCAAATGGAAGATTTGCCATAAACGCCATACAGGCAGTACCGATAAACGATGCCATACATGTAGCCAAAAGCACTGCTGTGCTGTCCATGCCTGCAACTGACAGAATTGCCGGATTGATGGCCAAAATATATGCCATAGTCATAAATGTGGTGATACCTGCTACAATCTCAGTTTTAATATCCGTGTTATGTTCCTTTAACCTAAATATCTTTTCCATTTTTTCTTCCTCCAGAATGTATACTTAATCTTCCATTGTCTGCCTAAATTCCGCTATATATGGAAGATTTCTATAGTATTCCCCATAATCAAGCCCATAACCAATAACAAATAAATCCGGAATCGTAAAAAGTACATAATCTGCCTGAAAATCCACCATCCGTCTGTCTGGTTTATCCAACAGTGTAATTACCCGCAATGAAACCGGTTTTCGAGCCTTTAAAAGTCTAACCACATCATTCAAAGTTCTGCCTGTATCGATAATATCTTCGACAATTATTACATGGTATCCGCTGATATCCTGCTGCAAATCCATGGTTATTTTAACAACTCCTGACGATTGCGTAGCCTCATAATAACTTTTCGCTGCCATAAAACCAATCTCACATGGCACAGTTATATGTTTACATAAATCTGCCAGAAATACAAAGGACCCCTTTAATATACTTACAAGAAGTATTGGAGTTCCATCATAGAGGGAATCAATCATGTGTGCTGTCTGTTTTACAGCGTTTTGAATTTCCTCCTCCGAAAGAATAATCCGCTTAATTTTACAGTGAAATTCATCAATATTGTTTATTTTCATATTATTTCTCTCCTTTATTTTCATCTATACTGAATTTTGTTTATACTGATTTTGATTTACTCTAAGTCTTATACAACAAACATTCATAAAAAATAACTGTAATTCAAAAGATTAATTTCTTGTCCCTTTTATCAATAGTTCTTTATACTCTTTCCAGCTTATATACTGTCCACCCATACTTTCAAGATGTTCTGTATAAAACTGACAGTCGATAAACAAAAAATGTTGTTCCTGTAAAATTTTAGAAAACAGAATCAATGCCGTTTTAGAACCATTTTTCTTTTCTGAAAACATACTTTCCCCAAAGAAACATCTTCCAAGAGATACTCCATAAAGGCCTCCTGCCAGTTCCCCGTCTTCATAAGCCTCTGCACTGACAGCAAAGCCCGCATGGTGGAGAGCTTTATATGCAATCTCCATATCATCGCTAATCCATGTCCCTTCTTCTTCTCTTTTCATCCGACAGCGATGCATGGTATCACAAAAGTCACGGTTTAATAAAAGCTCTGTTTTATGTTTTCTAAAATATTTTTTCATAGACTTGGAAATATGTATCTTATTTGGAAAAATCACATATCGTTCTTTTGGACACCACCATAAAATGGGGTCTTTTGGATTATACCATGGAAAAATTCCATTTATATAAGCCTGAAGCAGACGTTCTACACTTAAATCCCCTCCAAATGCAAGCAGACCATCATCATCTGCAAGTTCAGGATTTGGAAACATAACACTATCTTTATTTAACTTAAATATCATTCGTTTCTTCCTTTCCGAAAATCCGAATACCAAAGTAAACCCTTAATTTTAAATCGTTTTTTCTTGATTATCTCTAAAAACTTGCCTGTAAATAAGGCTTCCTAACATTTTATTCAAAATTATTTTATCATATTTTTCCGGCATTCACAATATACGAAAAAAATAATTCCAACTAATCGGCATCTATAAAGGATTTAGGCAAAGATTTCTTAAGACTTTATAATTTATCATATTTAAAACACTCCCATACAGAAAAAGCAAGCTTTCTTCTGTATGTAGAATATCCAAAGTATAAATGAAACATAACGAATGATAGACATTGCAAAATATATGTTTTGCAGTGTGTTCTGGAATGAAGATGAAATTTTTATGATAATGTTAATTTAAATAATAAATATTTTCATTATTTAAAATTACAAACTGCTTTCCTTTTTTTATCAGTTTGCTGTCAGAATCAACAACATCACATACAAAATCCTTAAACCTATCCTTTTTATATGCGTATCCTCTGATTTTTCCATCGGTTGGAATAAAAATAATATTATTTGAAATACAAAGATGATTCAATGGACATTGATATTTTATTTTATCAGTGTCAAGCAGAATCCCCGATTTATTTATTACGAATGTTCGAAAGCAACTCGTCTGATTTTCCGTCACAATTAACCACGCATCTGAAACACTGTCATAGTGAATCCCATAATTGATCACAATATCTTTATATTCTATTTCATAATGGTATCCATAAAAAGAAAGAATCCATTTTCCACTGTAAATATTTATCACACAATACTGATTTCTCTCTATATGATAATATGCCGTATTACTGCACTGTTCGATTTTTTTCACACTGTTTCCCTGCTCTAAAACTGTCACTGCACACAGACTGTTCTGTTTATTCAAGTAATAAATCATATCCTGCTCCACTATAATCATACTTCTATATTTCTTTTCAAAAACAAAATCTTCTTTGCCTGACAATAAACTGCTTTTGAGAATAAACCTCTCTGCTTCCTCAATAACTGGAATTCCTTTTGATGTAAAATAATATCTTTTTCCCGATACAAATCTCTCTTTTCTGCCACTCCTTAAATCAACCACATATTGATTTTTATCAATATAACTAAATTCATTCAACACAGCCTCAATATCCTGTTCTTTTAGTACTGCAGTCAGATTTAATCCCTCCATAACTCCCTGCGAAACAGGTTTTATCAGTATTTTTGCATTTGCATTGCACAGAGGACAGCTCATATATTCTCCATAATAATATTCCGAATGTATTTTGCAGAATTTTAAATCTGCAAGCATATCCTCAAATTCTGTTCCGATTTTGCGTGTTTTGTTTTCAAAAACATTTTTCATCACTGTAAGAAATGCAGGCGAAAGATTTTTCCAGTCCTTTACAGTTCGAGGAATTTTTACAGAAGTATTATCTATCACAGAAATTCCCTTTTTCATTCTTTCTGTAATATTCATGTCATCGGGAAGAACTCCACCAAATGGATGTATGCGCGTTAATGCCTTCCATGCCAATACACAATATGCATAGGTATCTGTTTCTTCATTAAAATAATTCTCCTGAAGCAGCGGGTCACAAAACAAATCCTGCACCACCATACATTTTT
Organism: uncultured Lachnospiraceae bacterium; assembly: GCA_910585215.1. Classification (GTDB taxonomy): domain Bacteria; phylum Bacillota; class Clostridia; order Lachnospirales; family Lachnospiraceae; genus CAG-303. Next base: position 4,815 of record CAJUDQ010000059.1, read on the forward strand.
CTGATTCGATTGCCCAACTGTCACAGTCAATAAAATATAAGTTAAAATACTGGTCAAATAAAATATTTCTGTCATTCAAATCCCCAATATAAATATTTTGACTGTGAAGTTTCTGTAAAATATCCTTTATTTCTACCAGCATCTTTAAAATATCCTGAGTATTGATGTGGCTAGAAACTGTAAATTTCTTATTTGACAGTTTTCGAAACTCCTCGCCGCATGCTCTGTTCATCAGATATCCGATAAAATTTTTTCTGTTGTCAAACACTTCTTCTACAGGGCAAATTACCTGAGGAGGCAATACTTTTTGCATAAGAAGTTGTACCTTTTTCTGTTTGGAAGAAAGATTTACACAAGACTTATAGATTTTCACAACTGCATTATCATATTCATAAATAATTCCTTCTCCGCCTTCCGCGATTGGTAACAATTTGGATAAATCCCGCATTATCATTTCAATCACCTCCTAAAAAGCAATGGTTATATCATCTTTAAATACTGTCTGGTTTTTATTAATCAATCTTTTTATAGCGGCTTCCTTTTTGGATTTTAATGCAGAGAAAAATTCAGTTTTCAAATCATTTTCAGCATTTATTAAAAATCTGAGTCCATCTGAAGCTATACCGATTTCTGAATATTCAGTCTTTTGAAAAGTTACATGGGTAAACTTTACTCCTTTTTTATAATGGCTTAAAAGATTTTCTGGTACATAATTATAGGCATAATATTTTGGATATTCACCGTCCGTTAATTCGGAAAATGTAATATTTCCCTGCCTGTCTTCCAGAATAATATATCCGTCTCCGCAGAAGGACAACTCAAATCTGTCCTCCTGCTCAGACAATATAAGAATCGTAAAGCAGAGATACTGTTTTATTGTAGAAGCATTTTGTCCGAATATATCGATTAATTTTTCAAATGCCTGATTTATATTGTATCCACAGCTTATAAGATGGCAAAAGGTTTTTGCACCAACCTCTGTATGACTGCCCTCAGAACAGCCGTCACACACAAATTTTTGCTTGTGACTGACAATTCCAAAATCCTGACAGTTTTGCCCTCGCTGAATATGCTCATATCCTATTTTATTGATAAACATGCCGTCTCCTTTATGATTCTATCTATTTGTAAACTTCCATTACATTTGTATCGATTCTATATCTGAAAAAAATCGTCCTCATCCGCAAGCACACTTTTTGAACTCTCAATTACCGACTTTGACAGACAGTTAAACGCCTTTCTTAGTTCAGAAGCAGAACTTGATACATCCAGAAGATTTCGAAATCCCAAATCCTTTGCTGTCTGTACAGCTTTTCCGCCAAAACTGATAAATGCAGTGGTAATTTCTTCACTGTTTAAAAATTCAATTGCTTTTTTTGCATCGCGAAAGGAACTTTTTGAATCATTGTCTTCTCCATCGCTGAAAACTGCAAATACTGATTTGACTCTCATCCCTTCTGTTTTCAGAAATTCTCTGTAAGTTTTTAGCTTTTCTGTTCCTTTGGTAATTGCATCGTACATGGCAGTACTGCCTCTAGAGGTAAATCCGGCATAAAATTCCTCTATTTTTTTATATCCACCAATCTCAATATCCGAAGAAAAATTTGCCCGCGCTACCAGGATTTCGTCAGCTTCCTCTGAATGAATCAATGCATCTTTAAATTCCAAAAGTGCATGTTTCATATCATCATTGTAGCTGTACATAGAACCAGACTGGTCAATTCCAAGAAAGATAAGATTAATATTTTCGCTGTCTATTTCATCAACAGAGGTGTTTTCAATTTCAATTTCGTCCAATCCGTCAATAATAGTTCCATATTCTATATTTTCCATAAGAAAAGTCCTCCTTTTTCAAAAAATGTCGAATTTGGTTTTATTTTTGCTAGATGCCATTGTATTTGGTTTTCATACAAGGTCAAAGCGGCTCATGTTACACCAAAATACCATTATTATTTCAAATATTGTTTTACTGCAAAAGACTATCCGTACTTTTTACAAGATTTACCTGATATTTGTTTCTAAATGTCTGAAAGGTTTGTTCTGTCATATCCTCATATCCAGGAATGGATGACATGCAGTCTTCTAAAATATAGACTTTTTTTGTGATTTCCGGCCTTGTTTCGTAATATTCAAGAATTTGATGGATACTCTCTAAAACACAATGTGATTTTGCCTCACCGGCAATCAATATTTTGTCATAACTTTCAAGTTTATTCAGAAAATCAAGATTAATATAACCTTTTGTGTCATATTCCGGTTTGACAATACCATACATTTCGCTCAATGGGTCCTGACCCTTGACAAGCCGCTGCACAACTGTCTTCTTTGCTACAGAGTGAAAATAAACCATATTGGCAAATTGATTTTCCAGTGCTGCTCCACTGGTCCCCTGAAGACAGTGATAAGTCCAAATGCAAAGAGCTTTTTTGGCATCCTGTTCCAGATGCTTTACATATTCTCTGCTTGCCTGCGGATTAATGACTGCTCTCCATCTGCCTGCATCCAAATCAGCCAGAGTAATAACCGTATATGGTGCCGGATGATTTCCGTTTTCATCGATCCACCAGCATGGATGAAAAATTTGATGAGGCAGGTGAGTATCTAAGGAAACGGCAATATTTGAAATTTTATCCATATTGTCGTAAATAAATTTTGTAATGCGCAGTACGTCCTGTTTTGCACCTGGAACCCCCAATGCACCGTTATCCATAAAATCCTGCTGGATATCAATGCCTAAAAATAATACCTTTTCATGATTTTGAGATGCAGGAGTGAGATGTTCTTCATTGGCTTTTTTTAAGATTTCGTTTAAAGAAATAGGGTTTTCTGTGGTTCCGATGTAATTTGTATTGATGATTTCTGAGTATGTTGTGTTCATAATATTGCCCTCCTAAATTTGTTTTGTGATATTTGTTTATGGATACTTTTCATTGTTTACAGATATGTATAGATAATTCGCAATATATTAGTATTTATTTGCTACTTACTATATATTGTATAATAGTATACTTTTGCTACTTTGTCAAGAGTTTTTTATGATTTCTAAATAATATTTTTAAAAACTGGTGAAAAATAAAAAAGTTTCCTGCTTATCACTTTTCTGTTTTTTGTTATTCCCTTCACTCTCCTGTTTTATTTTTGTTTCTTGTTCCATATCTTCTTGCTCTGTATCTTTCGAATCAGCGTATAAATTTACAGAAAAACTGATACTGCCTTCCGCTAGGGTCAGAGCCGTTAATGTGGTTGTTAATTTTTTGTCTCCATTTTAATTCCTTCTGTTTCTCTTTCTTCATTACTATTGTTAGAAACTGTACCATTCTTTTTAGATATTCCAATATATGACAAGTATCTATTTTTTATTTTTACATGTTATTCGATAATACTTTATCTATAATTTAAATAATAAAACAATCTTATGGTACAAAAAGAAAAACCCCTTGAAAGTAGTGATATACTTTCAGGGGTTTTTCTTTATTTTATTTGATTTTTATAACATTTTTTCCAAATTCAATATTCTTTTCAAACATATCCGTAATTTCTCTATCTAGATTATCAAATGCTCTGTCAAGATCATCAGATAATATCATTTTATCTTGTGCAATATTTGGTTTTCAAACACATCCTAGACAAACAATATATTTTCAGAATTATAGCCTTTAATTAACGAATCATGAGTTAAAAATTTCATATCATGAGAAATAGCCTGACATATCAATATACGATCAAAAGGGTCCTTGTGCACAGGTTCAGTTTCAGGTCGAAATAAATCTTGCAGCTTATATATACTATTTTCCTGCAACGAAATCAGCTGAAAACCTGCCTGTTTACAATAATCAGAAATTTCTTGTGCTGTTATCGGTAAACTGTCGGTTTTAATAAGACGCTTTATTTCGATTTCCCAAAGGCTGATAACGCTGAAATAAATATCATTTTCAGGCTGTAATAACAGTTCTTTTGCTTTCTGCGGAAGTTTAGGGCTATTAGTTAAAGCCCATATTACCATATGGGTATCAAGTAAAATCTTCATAATTCAATATCCCTTTCAAACATATCCACAATTTCTCTATCCAGATTGTCAAATGTTCTGTCAAAATCATCAGACAATATCATTTTCCCTTCTGCAATTCCTATGCGTTTAGATACATCAGGTGTTTGGATAAGCGTAAGCTGTGCTATTTTTATGCCATTACGAGCGATATAGATAACATCTTCCTCCTGTGTTTCAAGCATTTTTACAAGCTTGGAAAGGTCTGATTTAGCTTCAAACATATTAACCTGTATCATAAAAACTTCCTCCTTGTATAATAATTAGCTAACTTAGCTATTTATTAGTATTCCATCTTTTTCTCTTTTTGTCAATAAATAATATGTAATTATAGATATTATATTTTAATTTGTTAAAATTCCTCTATACGCTTCTCTACATCTCTTCGTATCAAAGCATTGCATTCATATCTTGATTCTTACCGAAAAGAAGCTATTTTTATCCAAAGACACAAACTTTTTTACACTATCTTTCCCATATAAAAAACCTTTCAGGAAAATTTCTCTTCCCAAAAGGTTTTGCCTTCAATTATTATATTACTTAAACACCCCAACGCTCTCCTTCATCTCCTCCGATACCTCCGAAAGCTCCTCAGTCTTTCCCGAAAGCTTCTGAAGCTCCTCATATACTCCATTTATAGCCCTCATCATCTCTTCTACATTCGCTGCGTTTTCCTGTGACAACGCTGCAGAGTTCTGTACAACTGCCACCATATCCGTTCGCACATGTTCCATCTCCTCGGATTTTTCAAGCATCACATCCATGTGCATCACGGATTCCTTTATCTCCTCCTTTACATTTTCAAATACTTCCCCTGTTTTTTGAATTGTTTTCTCCTGATTTTGAATCATTTTCTGTGTTTCTTCCATCCGCTGTGTCATACTGCCTGAATTTTCTGTCAAATCCTTTATCATATTTTGAATATCCTGCACAGAATCATTTGCCTGTACAGATAAACTCTGAATTTCAGAGGCAACAACTCCAAAACCTCTTCCAAACTCTCCTGCTCTCGCTGCCTCTATTGATGCATTCAGAGCCAGCAGACTGGTCTGAGAGGCAACAGCGGCAATCAACTCTGTCGCACAGCTTATTTTATCCACAGATTCCTTTGTTTTTCCAGTTTGCTGCCCCAGATAATCTACGGAACTTCGCACCTGCTTCATATCGCTATTTAACTCCGTCATTTCCTTCATCATTTGCTCGGACATGTTCTGAATCTGACTGGAAATCTCATACATTCTTTTCATCTCTGCATTATTACTTCCAATCATTTCTCCTATCTGAGTAACGTCATTTCCTGCAGCTCCTGCATCTTCCGCCTGACTCATACAGCTTGCTGACATTTCCTGTGCAGACTGGTCGAGTCCCTTCATTACCTGAAGAATATTTGCTGCTCGTTTTCTCAGACTACCAGCCTCAAGGTCAAGCTGTGTACTTTTTTCTTTCAATACATTCACAATTTCCCGAAGTTTGTTGCGCAACTCCAGTATTCCTCTTCCCAGCATCCCAATCTCATCAGAACGTTTCAAAAGAATCCTGTCCGGCTCTATGGATAAATCTCCTTCCGAAATTCTCTGTAAAAGTCCCATACTTCTCTCAAGTGCACTTACAATATGCTTTACCAGCCCTGTCACAAGAATCGCTGTTACAAAAAGAACCACCAAAATAGCAATCAACATCTGCAATCGAATTTCATTAATAATTTTTTCCACCTGGGCACGCGGTTTTCCAACAAAAACCATACCAACAGGATTATTTGTATCCATCTCCTGATAAAACGGCGCATAGCATACAATATATTCTGCTCCTAAAATTTCTACATTGCGGTCAAGATAATATTCTCCCTGTTTCAATACTTTATTTATCACTGCATTGGATGCTTTGGTATGTATTTGCCTTTCTCCTGCTTCATTTTTAATAGAAGTCAAAATACGGGTATCATTCCAGAATATAGTTACATCCATTCCAGTTTTATTTTTAATATGGTCTACAATTTCTACTGCCTCACTGATATTTAAACTTTCTCCTTTCCATAAATCTCCATTTTCGTCCATATGATAGCTTCCATGATTACCAACTTCAAAAATATCTCTTACTGCCAGCGATGCCGCCTGCATTCCGGCATATGCCTCATCATAAATACCATTTGCCGTTCGGTCTGCCGCAAGGATAAATATACCAATTCCCAAAATAAAGACGGGAAGCAGTGCAATCATCATAATCTTTGTACGCAGTTTCATAATTTGTTCTCCTTCATATATTTTCAATTAATAAAGCAGCTGCAATAATAAAATACCTGTGTACTGCCTATTAAAAAATTTTACACATGTTATTTTCCTTCTAAAACAGTGTCACAGGAAATAAAAGCTGCAAATAATGCAAGTTTAATATCGACAAGTAGCAGCAAGCTTACTATTTCCTGTGACATAACCGCTGTCAAAAAAAATCAGTCAAACAGTCAGTACAAGACCAGCGGTTCAGGCCCTTTAATAATAGCGCCATTTTTATTATATCAAACTGCTGTTATGCCTGCTGTGCCTATTCTTCACATTTTCTGCCTGTTTTTTCTCAAAAATCTTTTATCATCAGAATAGAATAGTATTTTACATTTCCCTAAAATAGTGTATAATAAATCAGAATGTATACCGAGTTATATTTTATAGGAAATTCCATCTTATACAAAACTGTATTTTATATTAAACTATCGTTTATATTTGATTTTAAGAAACAATGCGAAATTATTTTTAACTTGAAAGAAGAGACATCTATGTATATTGTAATTTGTGATGACAACATTGAAGACCTGCTGACAATAGAAAAACTGATATTAAAATATGCTGCCCGTTATCCTGCCTTGAATTTTAAAACTGAAAAATTTTCCGATGCTTCTGCTCTACAGCAAAAAATACAAAAAGGCGAAACTGCAGATATTTATATTCTGGACATTATTATGTCTCGAATATCAGGGATTGATTTAGGAAGCCAAATCAGAAAAGCAGGCAGCAAAAGTATGATTATTTATGTTACCTCATCCGATGACTTCGCTCTGGATGCTTATGATATACATGCAATAAGATATCTGTTAAAACCCATTTATGAAAATAATTTTTTTGAGGCGCTGGACTTCGCCATTTCTTACACTGGTATGAAAGAATGTGCCTGTTATCCGGTAAAAACCAAAAATGGAATCATCTCTGTTCCATACTCTGGAATAGAATATATAGAAAATTCCTCCAGAAAGCTTGAAATTCATCTGACGAACGGTGAAACTATAACCAGTATTTACATAAGGACATCTTTTGATAAGGAAATAAAAGAGCTTGAAGACGACAAAAGCTTTCTTCGCGTTCATAAATCATTTTTAATTAATCTGAACTATGTAAAAAAGCTAACCAAAAATATAATGATAATGGAAAACGGCAGAAATATTCCTGTCAGCAGAAGCAGCGCACTGGATGTAAAAAAGGAATATCTTTTATTTGTTTCTCAACAATACAGATAAGGAGCAAAAATGAGTTATTTTTCAAATATATCCTATATGATAAGCCATTTATTTTTAATGTTGTTTATGTATTTATTTATCGTTTCCCGTTATTCGAAGATACTTACAATGCTGATATGCTTTTTTTCATTTTCTGCTCTAAATATACTTGACTGTTGTAAATTAAATATATTTCCAGACAGTGATTTATGTTATGTAATCACAACGATTGTTCAAATTTTAATCACACAGTCTACCGCTATTTTTATTTCTCAAAAGCGAAACAGTCAGGTTCTATTTGTTGGACTCAGTGCTTCAAGCTATGTAATTGGCGGAAGTGTTACTTCAAGTATTATACAGATTTATACCAAAAATAATATTCTTGCGCTGACAGGAAGTTTTATTGTACACCTTGCCACTCTTTTGGTTCTGCTTGTAAAAATACGAAGCATATGCCTTAAATTTCAGAAAAAGACTTATATGGAAAATTTTTGGGAACTGTGTCTCATCCCTGTATTTTTTTATTGCAGTTTTTCTTTTATTGCTTTTTTTCCACATACTCTTTATGACAAGGGGCTGTCGCACTAAATAATTAGTGCACGGCTCTTTTTTTATGCAAAAAAAT
>CAJUDQ010000060.1 GCA_910585215.1 uncultured Lachnospiraceae bacterium
TTGATATTAAAGTACAAGCATTCACATATATATACTATAATATGAACTCTGTAATCAGAATATTACCGTACAGATAAGACAATCGGAAATACTGTAACCAAACTATCACAATAATATTATATATGGAAAGATTACAACAGAAAAATTACAATAGAAAAATTATAGACACAGGAGGGTTCTGCTATGAAACAATTTAAGGGCAGATTTCAATCAAAAGTCTCTGTGGAGACTATCCCCTTTTCTCTTTTGGAAACTGTTTTTTTTGATATTGAAACAACTGGTTTTGCAGCAAAAAACTCAAAACTTTACCTGATAGGAATTGTATATGCAACAGATTTAAACGGAAATTTTGAATACGTACAATTTTTTGCAGAAAAGGAAGAGGAAGAAGCTCTACTTCTCTTTCACTTCTTCGATACTGTAAAAAATTTTAAAAATATTGCTCATTTTAATGGAAATGGTTTTGATATTCCCTATATTCTTACAAAATGCCAGTCTTATAATATGCTTTTCAATTTTGACTGCTTTACAGGATATGATTTATATAGAGAAGCTCAAAAATATAAAACTTATTTTAAGACACAAAATCTAAAACAAAAAACACTGGAGGAATTTTTTGGAATTTTTCGAGAAGAAAAGTATTCCGGCAGGGAATTGATTAATCTGTATTATGAATTTCTTGAAGAACAGACAGAAAGCAAAAAAGAAAAGCTTGCCGCACTTTTGCTTCTTCATAATCTTCAGGATATACGCGGCATGCTCTCTCTTTTGGGAATTTATTCCTACTCCCATGCATTTGAGGGGAATTTTATATTTGATTCTTATGTGATGAATGAATTTAAAGGATATGACCATCATATAAAAAAAGAGCTTTTTATGAATTTTACTTTGATTCATTCTGTTCCTGTAAAAATTTCCGGCGGAAATGATGTTTTTTATTTTTGCATGAACGGGAAAAGCTTCAAAATCAGAGTACTGGTTCGCACAGATGAATTAAAGTTCTTTTATCCTGACTTTAAAAATTATTATTATCTTCCAAAAGAAGACTTTGCCATTCATAAAAGTGTATCTTTTTATGTGGACAAAGATTATCGGACACAGGCAAAAGCAGCTACCTGTTACAGTAAAAAAAGTGGATGTTTTCTGCCGGAATATGAGGAAATTATTTGTCCATACTTTAAAGCAGAGTACAATGATAAAATTTTATACTTTGAAGCAGACCCCGAATTTTTATCTGACGAAAAAAGATTAAAAGATTATGCCCTTCATGTGCTTGGGTTAATCAAAAAAATGTAAAAAGGAAAATATTACCAGAGTATTTTATTCTTCCATGAACATACTAGTAGTGTAGCACAGAGGTGTGCTGCAAAAAAGACTAATTAAGGAGGAATTAAAAATGTCTAATTCATCAAACAAGACAAACATTCCAGAAGCAAAGAGTGCTATGAACAAGTTTAAAATGGAAGTGGCAAATGAAATCGGTGTGCCTTTATCTGACGGCTACAATGGAAACTTAACTTCTGCCCAGAACGGAAGCGTTGGTGGTTATATGGTTAAGAAGATGATTGAGGCTCAGGAAAGACAGATGGCTGGTAAATAAGCATCTGTAAGCTTCTATTTATGCTGCTTGTTTGAAGCAGCAGACAGGAAATGCGCAAAAAGCAGTTTCCTATAAAAAATGCTGTCATACCAAATGGTATGACAGCTATTTTATTCGTGCGGAAAAAGGGACTTGAACCCTCACGACGTTGCCATCACTAGATCCTTAGTCTAGCCTGTCTGCCAGTTCCAGCATTTCCGCAATTTATTTTTTATCTCATTCTTACCGAAAGAGATAAAATGCAGTTGACGGGACTTGAACCCGAACCCACGTATTGTGGACTAGAACCTGAATCTAGCGCGTATGCCAATTCCGCCACAACTGCTTACCTTAGAGAGTGCCTCAACACTCTCCATATTATACTATACTCTTAAAAGAATTGCAAGCACTTTTTTATACTAATTTTGATTTTGCTGTTTCAGCCAGTTTTGCAAAGCCTTCCGCATCATTTACAGCCATCTCTGCAAGCATTTTTCTGTTCATTTCAATACCAGCCTGCTTCAAACCATACATAAATTTGCTGTAAGATACTCCATTCATTCTGGCAGCGGCATTAATACGTGCAATCCACAGAGTTCTGAACTGTCTTTTTCTTTCTTTTCTTCCAGCATAAGAACTTGCCAGTGCTCTCATTACAGACTGCTTTGCCACTCTGTACTGCTTTGACCTTGCTCCTCTATATCCTTTTGCGAGCTTTAACACTCTGTTATGTTTCTTCTTGGCGTTTAAACCGCCCTTCACTCTTGCCATCTCAGCTTCCTCCTAATCTCTACCTGAATTCTATAAGTATGGTAAAATCTTCTTCATTGTCTTTACATTTGTTGCATCTGTCATGGTTGCTTTTCTCAAGTTTCTCTTTCTCTTGGCAGACTTCTTTGTAAGAATATGGCTCTTATAGGCTTTCATTCTTTTTAACTGTCCTGTACCTGTCTTTTTAAAACGCTTTGCAGCGGCTTTTTTCGTCTTTAACTTTGGCATTGTTGTTCCTCCTTAAATTTTACAATTACTCTATTTTAACTACTTTTTTTCAGTTAAAACCATCATAATACTTTTGCCTTCTAACTTAGCTGGTTTTTCGATTACTGCAATATCCAAAAGCTTTTCAGCAAAATCATCGAGCACATGCTTGGTACTCTGCATATGCGCCATCTCCCGGCCCCTGAATTTTAAAGTAACCTTTACCTTGTTGCCTTTGGAAATAAATTTTCTTGCCATATTTATCTTGGTATTCAAATCATTTGCTTCGATATTCGGTGAAAGACGAACCTCTTTTACCTCTAAAGTCTTCTGCTTCTTTTTTGCTTCCTTTTCTCTGCGGGCAAGCTCATAACGGTATTTTCCGTAATCAATAACCTTGCATACAGGTGGTTTTGCAGTCGGAGCAATTTTTACCAAATCCAGTTCAGCATCTTTTGCAATCTTAAGTGCATCTCTTGCACTCATAATTCCAAGCTGTTCTCCGTTTTCTCCAATCAAACGAATCTCTTTGTCTCTAATCTGTTCGTTAATTAATAAATCGCTAATAGTCGGCACCTCCCAAATAAACTATATAAAAAAGTGGATAGCATAGCTATCCACCTGACCGAAGCAACCAGTACCAGCCGGAAGCTGGCTCTGTTGGTCGCATAATTTCATATATAAATCACCTGTGATTTTATATTCATCTGCAATTTATATGAACACCAAACGCTCAATCGCTTTTGGGTGAGAGTGGATATCTCTGCTTTATTTTTAACCTCAGATATAATAGCACAACTGTTTATATATGTCAATAAGTTTTTTGATTTTTTTAATATTAACAGGAACAGGTAAATGTCTCACATTCTGTTTCTCTGCAATTGCAAGCATTGCTTCCCCGAATACCGATATTTGAAGCATGACATTTACAGTCCTCATTATACTTGCAGTGATGTGCTTCACATTCTACTCTGCTTTCTGCATCCGGCATTCCTGTTACATTCATAAATCTGTTTTCTTTTCTTGGCTTAAAGCTGCTGCAGCAGGTTCCTTCTGTTGTGTTGGCCATATCGCCTTCCACCTTGATTTTGTCAAGGCTGCATCTTTCATCTACATTATGATGACATGTTGTTACGGTACAATCCAATATAGGCATAATCATCCTCCTTTACTCCGCCTGTAACGGAAAAAATATTGGGAAATCAGCCTTTTGACTGATTAAATTCTAATTGCTGAATCATCCCTTATTAGTATTGCACCTTTTTTTCTTTCTATACAAATGTACTATCTGTCAAAAATTTTATTTTTCATATTTTTTAAATTCATATCCCTGACTTCTGGCATAGTCGATAAATTCTCCCAGAACAGCCGTATTGGTGGCCGATACTGCATGGAGCAGATAAATTGCACCATTATGCAGCCTTCCTTTCATTTTATTTAATGCCTCTTCATGCGAAGGCTGTTTATCAGGGTCCCAGTCAGCATAGGCAAAGCTCCACATTACAGAACGATAACCACAGTGAGATGCCACAGCCAGCGACTGTTCACTGAAAATGCCTGCCGGTGGACGGAAAAGATACATTTCATATTGGTATGTATTTTTTACAAAATCATGCAGCTCCTGATATTCACCTATCTGTTCCTCTATGGACAATGAAGGCATTCCACCTGACGGATGTGTAACACTGTGACTTCCAATTACGTGCCCTTCCGCCACAAGCCGTTTCATTATGGCATCCTGTTCTCGAACATATGGCATAGTGACAAAAAACACTGCTGAAACATCCTTTTCCTTCAATACATCCAGAATCTTATCCGAATATCCATTTTCATATCCCTCATCAAAGGTGAGATAAATGACCTTTTCATTTTCTTTTAAAAAGTCTGCTCCTAATGAAGAATACTGCTCCTGAAAAGCTACACAGGCAACCGGTCTGCCGTCGTCTGCCATCTGTACTCCCGGTCCCCATGTTACTACATCATTTGAATAAGAAGCAATCTGTTCTTTGCTTATCTGCGGAACCGGATTTTTAACCGTTGTTTCTGTATTCTCTTTCGTGGATTCCTCTGTTGACTCTTTTGTTGTCTGTTCTGTTGTTTCTTTGTCTGATTCCTCTTTCTTTGATTCTTCCGGTTTTTGTGCAGTCGTATATTCAGAAGTATCTTTTTCTTCCTCTTTTTTCTTTGCACATCCCATACTGCTTCCTGCTGCCAGAACAATCGCAAGTCCGAGACAAATAAATTTCTTCCCTTTTATTTCTGTCATCCCCTTTCTTTTTGTGTTATTCAGAAATAATGTCTCTGATTTTTTACAGGAAATCACCCCATATTTCCTATAACGCTGCTCAAAAAAGCTGATGTTACGAAACAAAGCGCGCAAGGCTCTTTTAAGTTTCACATCTTGCAAACACTTTGTTCTATCAGCTCTTTTATTATACCATTTTTATCCTGAGAAGCAATATTTTTTCAAATTTTCTTCTTTATCTACTATTTTTAAGAACCTACGCTTCAATATATTCAAAAAATTATTTTTTATTCATATCCTCTTGACAATCTCCTGATTTAACGATATAGTAACTGTACTAACATAAATAGTACACCTGTATTGCTTACACATCATTGATTTTGTTAGAAGGCTCCACCCCCCCCCTAGGAAAATTTGGGGTTCGGGGTAATATATATGGAAATAGGGAGGTATTTCCATTGATTTAGAATAACAAGGAGGTGGAACATGTTTCAGATTGACACAATGTCGCGAATGCCCATTTATGAGCAGGTCGTGAATCAACTGGAATATTTCGTGCTCAATGGAATCTTAAAAGAAGGGGAACAGATTCCCTCTGTGCGAAATCTGTCCGTAGACCTGTCTATCAATCCGAACACCATTCAAAAAGCATATTTTGAGCTGGATAAAAGAGGGATTATTCAGTCCGTGCCCGGACGGGGATGCTTTGTCACAGATTCTGCCAAAGATATTTTAAGTGCCAAGAAACGTGAACAATTAGCCGATTTGAAAATATTGGTAAATGAACTGGCACTGGCAGAGGTCCGAAAAGAGGAAGTTATTTCATGTATTGAGGAAGTATACGAGAATCTGCAACCGACTAAAATCTGATTGCAGAAATAAGGGATAGTAAATAGGGAATTAATAAATAAGGGATTAATAAAAATTGTTATAACATAAGCCGAGTCTCCAGCCGAAGGTTACAGAATATTATCCATAATCGAAGATGGACGACTTGAACAATAAGAAGGAGTTTTCTTAATTTTGAACGGACAGAAGCAGTCCACAACTCTTGTTGACTGTATAAAATGGAGGTAAAAATGATTAGGACAGAAAATCTCAGTAAAAAGTTTGGTGATTTTACTGCACTGAAAGATGTTTCCTGCTCCATTTCCAAAGGCTCTATTTATGGAATGGTTGGCTCAAACGGTGCTGGAAAATCAACCTTTTTACGATTAATTAATGGTGTATACACGCCTGATTCTGGCAGTATCTCCATTAATGGAGAACCCGTGTATGAAAATCCGAAAATAAAAGAAATCATATCTTATGTTCCCGACACTCTGTATTTTCTGCCGGGAGCCAGCATGAACCGCATGGCAAAGCTCTATGCTGCGGCCTATGATAAATTTGATTTTCACCGCTTTGAAACATTGACCAAAGCCTTTGAATTAAATCCAAAAGCAAATATTCATTCTTTTTCAAAAGGAATGAAACGGCAGGCAGCGATTATATTGTCTCTTTCATGCAGACCGGAGTACTTATTTTTTGATGAAACCTTTGACGGGTTGGACCCTGTGATGAGAAATCTTGTCAAAAGCCTGATATGCAAAGATGTTCTGGAAAAAGAAAGCACAGCCATTATTACCTCACATTCTTTAAGAGAACTGGAGGATATCTGTGACCAACTTGCTCTTTTGCATAAGGGCGGACTTGTTCTGGAAAGTGATATTGAAAACCTGAAAACAAAGCAGTTTAAAGTACAAATCGCTTTTCGGGAGGAATATGATGAAAGCCGTTTTTCAGAAATTCCTCATATTCACTTTCGCAAATCCGGCTCTGTAGCTTCCATGATTGTAAAAAATGACAGAGAATCTACAATTGCTGTGTTAAAATCCATGTCGCCAGTACTTTTGGATATCCTGCCACTTACTCTGGAAGAAGTATTTACCTACGAGATGGAAACTCTGGGCTATAATTTTGACAAGGTATTGGAGGAACAGAATGAAAAATAAAAAAAGATTTTTTAGTAAAAACCTTTATATGGAAGGACTTCGACAACTCAAAGTCATTGGGATTCTGGGAACAATTATAAATCTTATCATTGCGGTGGTAATTCCTATAGGGAGCTATCTTTCTGCAAAAGCAGAGTATCGTTCTTATATAAACAGCAATATGGCTGACCAATTTACAAAATATGCGATAGATGCAGTAAGTTATCATATTTACTATCTGCTTTTTTTCCTTGTATTTGCTCCGCTGATGGTTATTATTCTGTTCAGATTTCTAAACCGCAGAGAGGATTGTGATTTTTATCATTCTCTTCCACATACCAGACAATGTTTATTCTTAAGCTTTTTTGCCGCAGTTGTCACATGGCTGACTGTACAGATTTTTCTGGTCACTGCAGTTTCTGCCGTATTATACCAGGTGTTTTCCAATTATCTGGTAATGGAGAGTTTCCGCCTATTCTACTTTGCAGTAAATATACTGGTCACCTCTCTTCTTGTGGCATCCGCACTTTTACTTGCCTGCACACTGTCGGGAAATACAATCACTGGATTTATTGTATTTTTGATTTTATTTTTTACTCCACGTATATTTATTTCAATTTATCAGACTTTAATGACAGCTCAGCTCGACTATCTGTCAAACAGCATGAACTCCATATTCAGCACAAAACACAACCTGTTTTATAATATACTGCAATCCTTAAATTCCAATTCGCTGACCCATGCAGAAGTAGCCTCCATTAACTTTTCAACTGTTTTTACTCTGCTAATGACTCTGATTTTGTTTATTATGGCATATATTTTCTTTTCAAAAAGAAAGAGTGAGTCAGCAGAAAACTCGATGAACAATAAAACTCTGCAGGCTATTTTTCGAACGATATTTACCATGCTGCTGTGCATGATTCCAATCAGTATTTTATTTGATTATTATGTAGAAAGAAATATTATTTTTTATCAATATCGTTATGATAATATTGCCATGATGATATTTTATATCATAATTTCCTACATTGCAGTAATTCTGGGAATGTTTCTATATGAACTTCTCACTACAAAAAATATAAAAAACGCGTTGCGCTCATTAAAAAGCATTCCATTACTTATAGGATTAAACGCCTTGATTTTTCTTCTTCTTATCTGCTCTTTTGGACATTACAGAAATTTAAGACTTGATGAGGAAAAAATTGATTCTATAAATATTCTTTCTTTGGGATATACGTCTAATTACAATTATAATTCAACTTCTTATTTTGAAGCAATGATGGCAAGATATGATTTCACAGAAAAAGAATTAATTTCTCTTTTATGTACTGCCTTTAACGATTATGCGGATATGTACAATGATTATATGGATGGAAAAAGAGAAACGCTTTACAATATGGATTTTTCACTGTCTGTGGAATTTCATGGAAAGTCAGATTATACTTTTTATCTGAAATTGGATACAAAGACAGCAGACCAGTTTTACAAACTGCTCTACTCCAATCAGGAATTTTATAATATCTATATGGAGCTGCCGGAACTTACGGAAAAAGACAATATATATTTTTCCAATTCAACAGAAATCAGCACAGATGAAACATTTGCAAAAGAACTCTATAAATGTTTAAAGGAAGAACTTGCCGAAGGCGGGATTCCTCCCAAAAAGTGGATACAGATTGTAGACAATTATGGAATCGGATATATTACTGTCAGTAAATATATAGATTCTGTTTATTATGAGATGAGAGTTCCGATCAATCTTACTGTACCAAAAACATATCAAAAGCTTCTGGATTATTATGCAGAAACACATGGCGAAGACTTGGAAAATTTTTTGGATTCTTTACAGAATTTCGAAGAAACATTTGCAAATTCTTCTTATAACGAAAGTAATAACAATATAAATTTAGATATTACAGGCTATGATTCTATCAACGAAATTTCACATTCTATTTACTTTTCTACTGTCAAAGAAAATCAGACAGAATATGAATCAGAAAACTCGTATTTAAAGAAAAGCATTGCGCTGCTGAAAGAGTACTCAAAGTCTGTATCACATATGATTCCCGAGGAAGATATTCTGATTTATGCCAGAACAGAGGAAGAAAATTATATCTCAAATTATATAAGCAGTGATTCTTATATTTTGTGTATTCCGGTAAAAATATTTAACGTACTGGATACTGAGGGATTGGAACAACAAATAAAATAAATTATCCCTATTTTGATAATGGAACCATTGAAAAGTAAATACTATTAATTTCTCTAAAAAAGGCTGCTGCATAAATTGAATGATTTATACAGCAGCCTTTTTAATGAACTACATTTTTTATAACAATATACTATTTTTCTATTGTAAAAAGTACATACGAATCTGGAGTATTCTGTAACATTGCATCAGCATTTTTTCTTACAAACTCATCAAAAGTCATCTCTTCTTCATTCATTAAAATATATGTTTCATATTCTGTCTCTTCTCCAAATTCAAAATTATATATATATTTATATTGTCTTGTTTCTTCTGCTTTTTCTTTACTAATAATAAAGTATTTTCCATTATATAATAAATCCATATAACTATGAATATTCACCTCATCTTCCGTAAAATAAAGCATTATATGAGACTCCTGTTCCTGATTTGTATTATCCAGAAAGTTCTTCCACTGTTCTTTGCCATATATCAGTTTTTCACCTGATTTTATAATAACAGTTTCTTTTTGATTTTTTATAATGTCAACAGTATCATTTTTTTGTTCTTCTATCATTTTTTTCTGTGAACTATTATCACCTGTAAATTCATTTTTTTGTATAAATAATATGGTACAAACAAAAACAATTGTAACAAAAACTCCCACACTGAAAAAAATATATAATTTATGATTTTTTTTCATTTTAATTCACACTCCTTTTGTTTTCTTTAAATTTCAGTAATAAATTACATTGTGCATTTCTTTTTTAATTTTTTCTATATACTCTGTATGTAGCGCCTCCATAGAAATCAATCATATCATTAAGACTTGCATTATATACTCCATATTTTCCTAATTTAGATTGTGTTTGTATATTAGATGCACCTGTTCCACCAGAATATACTATCACCGAATGAAGTGCATATGTAGTATTTCCAAATCCATCTGCTTGAAATCTTAATCCATCAATTATTATTTTATCTTTATTTTGGGCCGGACGATTAACTCCAATTTTAGTAAAACTAGCACTTTTTGCATAAGAATCAGGATTATTAATCCAATATTTATTAAACACAACTAATTCAAGCCATGCATATGAATGACAATTATAAGCCTTTGTTGCTGAAAAGATTTTAACCCATGCAGGGTGAGTTGCACGAATATATTGGTCTAATTCAGCAATTTCATCACTTGTGTAATCACCTGAAACATATTTATAACAACCAGCAGAAGTACCATATTTGTTGTACATTCCAACTTTACAAAGAGTTCCATTTATATTATGGAGTTCTGGACCAAATTCATTAAATCCTTCATTGCTATATGTTATTAATGAATCATTAGTAATATTATTTGGTACTATTTCACTTGGTATACTACCTTTCACTTGTTGTATCTCGTCATAAATTAATAAAGAAGTAGCAAATTTATCACATTTTCCCTTTTTCTGCTCATATTTTTCACTAATAATATTTTTTTTTTTTTTTTTTTCATCCATATTTAAATTATCAATATTATTGCCAAAATAACTTTGCAAAAAAAGTTCCTTAGCATATCCGCTTTGAATTAATAGGTTACTTGCCCAATTTGGTCTTTCACTGAGTAAATTATAATCAACAATCAAAGTATTATACTTTTTTAACAAAACTTCTTTCGCATCGTCTCTTGAAAAAACTCTTTGCATACATTTGAAGTATTAATTAAGTGATTAATTCCTTGCCCTGTTGAATCAAATCCATAAATATCTAACAAAAAAGGATATTCAAGAACATATTCTGACAAATCTTCTGTAGAACATGTACTCAAAAACTCTTCAGACATATTACATACTTCAAGCTGCTCTGAATATGTTAATTCTGACCATTCTTCATTTAATGGAGATAATTCATATAAACATATATCTTTTTGACTTGATAAAATTTCTATTTTTTCTTCATTTTTATCATAAAAATACGTATTATAATTATTATATTTTTTTACATCTAATTGTCTATCAAAAGACCTACTTTGAAACAGTATTTGAGAAATGATAATAGAAAAGGTAATAACTAATATTTTTTTGTTCATAATTAAAATCCATCCTTTCTTATTTGAATTTATATAATTTTCCTGTCCTCAAATTATACCTATATTTCATACATTAAACCTAATATTTAAAAAATTTATCTCTTCTACTACAGCCCACCTCCTTTTCATAAAATAAATCAAATTACCAGAATGTGCCGTAAAGCCCCTAGCTTTAGCTCTTAACTTGACCCACATTTGTGAAACTGCACAAAAGCTAGAAAATATTACATGCA
>CAJUDQ010000061.1 GCA_910585215.1 uncultured Lachnospiraceae bacterium
AGAAGTAGGAATGGAACATAAAAGTTTATAGCTTTTTATAAGTTTTCAGTAACGGTTCAATAATGATTATTTTCTTCTAATTATACAAATTAATTATATATTTAATCGAGACTTTTCTGTATTGACAGAAAGGATATATTTCGTGTGGAAATATAAGATAATATATTAATGATATATAGCACATAATTAGCAGAAAATAATATAGATGCACCCTTTTATTTATAGATTGGCATACTTTTTATCATAATAATTTTATTTTAAAAAGTAATATGTTTTTATTTTTATGGATGAATTAAAGCAACCATAAAATATTGCCAGTAAAAATTGAATGAATTGATATATGGAAGATATATAAATGGATGCAGAAGTGATTTTTTCTGCATCTATTTTTGGTTAGACAACAATATATAAACTTTTGTTGATAGGACTTAATAAGAAATTATTATGGAGGTAGAAGATGTCAAAAATATCAATTCATCAGTTGAATTTTTATTATTCAGATTATTATAACCCTGTATTTAACAATATAAATCTTGTACTTGATACAGATTGGAGACTTGGACTGATAGGGCGTAATGGCAGAGGAAAATCTACGTTTTTAAATCTTCTTACAGGAAAGTTAAAGCCGGTAAAGGGCAATATCAGCATGTCTGTAAATATGGAGTATTTTCCATATGAAATAAATGACAAATATCATATTACAATGGATATTATAAAAGAAAGTATTGGCGGATTGAAAACAATGGAAGATACAATGGAGCAAATTATTTCTAATATGGAAGAAAACAGATATGATGAGTACAGTGAAGTTCAGTTCAAATATTCTGAATTGAAAGGGTATGAGATGGAAGGTAGAATTTTTAAAGAAATGGCGGATATGGGACTTGAAAAAGAGCTTGTATATAGGGATTTCTCCACTTTATCTGGCGGTGAAAGAACAAGAATGATGATTATTGTATTATTTTTAAGGAAAAACAGTTTTGTGTTGCTAGATGAACCTACCAATCATTTAGATATGAAAGGAAAAGAGATAATAGCGAACTATCTTGCAAAAAAGAATGGATTTATCGTTGTTTCACATGACAGAGATTTTCTTGATAAGGTTACAGACCATATTATGTCGATTAATAAAGCAGATATTAAGGTAGAAAAAGGAAATTATTCATCGTGGAAAAACAATATGGAAAGAGTAGAAGAATATGAATTTAGAACTCGTGATAAACTAGAACAGGAAATCAAACAGCTTGAAAGACATTCGGAAAAAGCACGTAATTGGGCAGAAGTGGCAAATACACAGAAGTACAAATTTATAACAAATGCCAGAACAAATGGAACACGTTCCTATATGCGTCAAGCCAAGCGTTCAGAAGAACAGATACTTGACAATATGCAAGAAAAGAGAAAGCTGCTTCTTAATTATGAAGAACCTAAGGAACTGGAACTCAGACAGACAACCAATGAGAGAATCGATTTTTTAATAAAAGCAGAAAAGCTTTCTTTTGCATATTCTGAAAAGGCTGATATTATACATGATTTTAATTTGAAGATATATCAGGGAGACAGAATATGGATAAAGGGAAAAAATGGTGCTGGAAAAAGTACATTATTGAAGGTTCTGGCAGGACAAATGGATACCGGACCACAGATAGAATATGCAGAGGCACTTAAAATTTCAGTATCATTCCAAGAACCGTTATGGAACAAAGGATTGATAAAAGAAAACTATAAATTGCCAGAACAGACAGCAATGTTGGAGCAATTACTTTCTTTTTGTGATATGTTTGATTTACCGGAAGGATTTCTCGAAAGACCTCTCGAAACTTACAGCAGTGGAGAATTGAAAAAAGTAGATATTGCGAGGGCCTTTTCCGAAGAGCATGATGTGATTTTTTTAGATGAACCATTAAATTATATGGATGTGTTTTTTAGGGAACAGTTGGAAAAAGCGATATTAAAGTATAAGCCAACGATTGTTTTTGTAGAACATGATGGAAGGTTTGGCAGAAATGTAAGTAACAGAATGATTGAGATGAAATAAAGCATTTGATGATTTGCGTGCTTCCTTGTAGTGTAATGTCATCAAATGAAGCAAAGCGTAGTTTGATGACCTGCGCACGCATCCGCGTGCTTCCTTGTATAATAAATTTATGATTTCTGTGCTTTGGGATATCAGATATCAAAAAAAGCACTGTACTATAAATTTGGAATATGTTATTATAGTGCTATATAAAGGAGGAAAAATGTTTGATGTAGATATTTTAAAAAGGCATGAATTTCATGATTCAATCATAGAAACTGTAAATTGGGATTTAAATACGCAGTTTTTTAATTTAAAGGGAGAATTTCCAGAGTGGGAGCGTACAGAAAACAGTGGATGTTTGTATTATTGTTTTTGGTTTTCAGGAGTAAAAAATTTGTCCATAGAAGAGAAGGATTATAGGGAAAGCAGTATAATAGAAATAAAAATAATTCCTTTTGAATCGGAATATCATGTGGAAATAATGATTGATATAGAGTTTGGTGAGTTTGCGGCAATAGAGTTTTACTGTACAAATATTTCCTGTGATTTGTATAAGTATAAAGGCATGTCTTACCAAAATGTGTATTATGATTCACAGTATCAGTTGAGTTTTCAAAAAATGCGCAGCGCATATAAGAAACACAATTTTTTAGAAACAGAATATAAGGATTTGGGAGATGGATATATTGTAAAAGCAGATTCTTATGGAACAAAAGGCTATGTGGAAAATAATGCAACATATGAAAGAATATTTATTCAAAAATGTTGCCTGATGTATCAAAATAAAACAATATTTGAGTATGAATCTATCTATCGGATGCCCCGTATTACGGCAGAAATTATTCATCATCAAAATGGGCAGAAATATTTTTTGTTTAAATCCGACTTATATGGGTTAAATGTATATAATATGGAAGATAAGAGTGTATTTTATTACATACCGGAAGGATTATGGCATCATTATCAGCATATTTTGGGAGAATCTTTTATTATCACAGATATTCATTATGATTCAGAAACAAATAAAATTGCATATGAGGGCTGTTATTGGGGTGGAACAAATGATGTAATGGCGGGAGATTTTACAGAGCCTATGAACTTTTCGCCGGAACTTGTTAGTATGCACGAAATAGTGGACCCTGAGTATGAACTGTATGATGATATTGATTTTGGAAAGTGGAAAAATGGAGAATTGTATTTATGGGCGGACAGGAAGATTGAGAAAAAAATAGATGTTCAAAAATGGGTATGCCTGTTATAAAATGAAAATTATAAATGAATATGAAAATAAAAAAAGAACAAAAGGAATTTAGAAAAAATAGAGGAGATAACTGCTATGACGCATATAGAAGAAGAGAATTTTATTAAATCAGCATATCAGGCATTGATTGAACGAGGAGTGATAACAGAAGATATGTTATCGCCATCTACTGTTACGGATGAAATGCTGAAAGAATTTGAACAGGAATTTGATGTAGAACTTCCGTCTATTTTGTGTACTTATTTAAAAACTTACTGCCATAATATTTGTTCGCTTCGAGCACCGATTCCGATGGATGATTTAGCTTCATCATACAACAATGTTATGCGCCAGATACAGTCAATGTCTGCGCAGGAAATAGGAGACATTGAGGAGGAAAAAGAGCCATATCTGGGAGCATGGTGGTGTGGAATATTTCCAATACCAAAAGAGGACCCGTTAAGATATTACAGGGATAGTATGGAAGGATTTCGAGAAATTGTTGATTATCTGGAAGATAATGGAGTAACTCTTGAAGATATAAAACAGTTTGTACCTTTTGCAGACTGGGAAGGAGCAGGCGCTTTATGTTTTGATATGAGCAGGAAGGAAGAAAATTTGGATTGGAAGGATTCTGATACATGGCAGATATGCTGGTTTGACCATGAAGAATTTGACTGGGAAGATGCAGGGTATATTGATGAAAATGGAGTAGTTACTGGAGAAAAATTGCTGCCGGATTTTGAAAGTTTTCTTAAATTATATTTTTATGGAATTTATGATAATCTTTATGATAAATATTTGGAAAGAAGCAAAGAGGCCAAGCCAGACAGAAGCAGTTGGTGTGATGTGAGGTGAAATTATGGGAAAGCTTTATTTATGGGGGTGGTATTCTTCCGAATTTGTGACTGACTGGCTGATACCTGAGATAGAAGAGAATTGCAGACAATATGGGATACTCTCGCAGACTGCTTATGAAATCTTTCAAAAGAATAAATTTGCAGACAACAGCATATATTTTCATCACGGGTATGCAGAAAGTGATATTCCGATTGGACAGGAATATGAAGAACTTTTATTTATTGAGGATTATAATCTGCCGGAGATTTTTATACAGAAATGTCATGCAAGAATTTTATGTTTTTTTAATGCTTTTCATACACGGCCAACCGAGTCAGCTATGAAGGGACATCATGAACTGAGTTTGATACAATTTGAACAGGGGGTTCCTCAGATTATCTGTAATGAATTGCACAAAATTACAAAAGAGAGTCCACTTAATTCAACAGGAAAACGGTTTTGCTTATCTTCGAAAGGGTAAATGATAAATATAATATAAGTTTCCAAAATAAAAGAATGAATAGGAGAAATAATAAATGGAAAAAAGATTAAAGGTAATTATCAGCAATTGTCCACAAAATCATGCCTGCCCGTCAGTAAAAATCTGTCCTGTAGGCGCTTTGACACAGGAGGGTTTTCATGCTCCGGTTGTTGATGAGAACATATGCATTAAATGTGGAAAATGTTCTAATTTTTGTCCAAAAAAAGCACTGGTTTTGGAATAAGAATATACAGAAATAGAAAAAATTTTTATATTAATTTATTCAGGATATACCTTTCTAATTACATATAAAAAGAAAATAATATTTCATGGAATAATATAAAGAAGGTTTTAAAAAGAGATTCCAAGAAATGAAAACGTGCAGAAACAAAGGGTTTGGCTGACTGAAAAAGCGAATATATATTCTAAAAATGGATGCAGATAATTATACTATAAAAGTAGAATACTGCATCCATTTTTTGTTGTAAATTTCCAGATTTCTATTGAAAATAACAAAAAAAATGGTATAATTAACAGGAAAGTGTCCAATAGATAAAGAAAAATGTTGCATAAAATGGAGAGAACAACTATGAGGTATACGGCAACGGAAATGGCCAGAAAATTAGACATATCAAGGTCTTATCTGTATTATCTGAAAGAAGCCGGTGTGGTGGAAATAGAAAAAAATGAAAACGGAAAACCAATATGGACAGAATCTGTTTACCACCAGTTATTTGAATATATTAAAAAAAATCACCGTACAGAGGAAACAGACAATATTCAGCCATTGTATAAAACGACAAAAATTAATAACAGACGATATCTGGGCAGCAAATATAAGCTGCTTCCTTTTATCACAAGGGTAGTGAAGGAGGAATGCGAGAATATCAATACAATTGCGGATGTTTTTGCAGGAACGGGGGCAGTTGCTTCCGCGTTTATTGATAAAAAAATTATTACAAATGACCTGATGTACAGCAATTATATCTGTCATGTAGCATGGTTTGACAGCGAACCATATTCAGAACAGAAAATTGTGGAACTTATTATGAAATATAATCAGATAACAGTAGAAGAAGACAATTATATGAGTACCTGCTTTGCGGATACTTATTTTTCACTGGAAGACTGTCGGAAAATAGGATATATCAGAGAAGATATTGAACAGAGATATCGAAAAAAACAGATTAACGCACGAGAAAGGGCTCTGTTAATTACCTCTCTATTATATGCGATGGATAAGATTGCAAATACCTGCGGACATTATGATGCCTATCGTCAGGGAATTGTATTTGAGAAACATCTGGAAATGTCCGTACCTACGCCAGAACAGAATTTAAATGAAAATAATATCTGCTATAATGCAGACAGTAATGAGCTGATGCCGGAAATTGAAGCGGATTTGGTATATATTGACCCGCCCTATAATTCAAGACAATATTGCGATGCCTATCATCTGCTGGAAAATATTGCCAGGTGGGAAAAACCGGAAGTATTTGGAGTTGCAAGAAAAATGGACAGAACAAAGCTGAAAAGTAAATATTGCACACAGCGGGCAGTAAAGGCTTTTGAGCAGTTGATTGAGTCTGTTCATGCGAAATATATTCTTTTATCCTATAATAATATGGCAGAAAAAGGGAATGACAGGTCTAATGCCAAAATCAGTGATGAGGATATTATGAGGATTTTGGAAAAAAAAGGAGAGGTAAAAGTGTTTGCTGAGGATTATAAGGTGTTTTCTGCCGGAAAATCAGATATAAAAAAGAATCAGGAGAGGTTATTTTTGTGTAAATGTTATGAAAATGAAAAAGAAGTGATTCCGTCTGCATTAAATTATACAGGAGGAAAATATAAGCTCCTTCCACAGATACTGCCGTTGTTTCCAAAGGATGCGGACAAGGTGGTGGATTTGTTTTGTGGGGGCTGTAATGTAGGTATTAATGTGAATTGCAGCAGGGTACAGTTTAATGATTCTAATTCCTGTCTGATAGGATTGCTTGCAATGATGAAAAGACTGTCAAAGGAAGAAATTTTAAACTGGGTGTTTCAGGCAATTGAAAAATATGGGTTATCATTGGTAAGCGAAAACGGGTATGAATATTATCACTGTGAGAGTTCGTCAGGGCTTGGTTCGTATAACAAAGCAGGTTTTAACAGGCTGAGAGATGATTTTAACAAAAAAGAGGAAAAAGATGATGAATATTATCTGATGTTATATCTTTTAATTGTATATTCATTTAATAATCAGATAAGATTTAACCGGAAGGGAGAGTTTAATCTGCCGGTTGGAAAAAGAGATTTCAATGTAAAAATGCAGGCCAAGCTGCAGGCATTTCTGGACAGAATAAAAAGCGGTGATTATCAGTTTACGAACTTGGATTTCAGAGAGATTGATTTGGAAAACTTTACAGAGAAAAGCTTTTTTTATGCAGACCCACCCTATCTGATTACCTGTGCGACATACAATGAGCAGGCGGGGTGGACAGAAGAAGACGAAAGAGATTTGCTGGAATTTCTGGAGAAACTGGATAAAAAAGGAATACGATTTGCTTTGTCTAATGTTTTGGAAAGCAAGGGAAAAAAGAATGAGATTTTAAGCGAATGGATAGAAAAAAATAAGAAATTTAAGGCGATTCCTCTGGATTACAGCTATTCCAATTCCAATTATCATACAAAGCAGCGGGAGAGTGTGACAAAAGAGGTTCTTGTGGTGAATTATGAGTGAGGAGCAGTTATGGCGATTGAAACAGGTTTTAAAAGTTACTGCTGGTCGGTGGGTACGACCAGCTATCGAACAGATAAATTTAATATGAATATCGAAAAACAGCTTGAATATATGAAGGAATTTAGAAATCTGCCTGAAAATGCGGGAAAGGTATGGACTGGAAATAATGCATTTCAGGCAGAATATTATTTTTTTCTGAAGACAAAAGGGTTTGTAAAGGGCGATGCGCCAAGACCGGATAAAGATGCAAGGGAAAAGACTTCCGGTTTAAGAGATATTGGTCTTCTTGATGATGACAGAAATCTGACAGAGGCGGGAGAAGAATTACTTGCGATTGCAGAAGCGGGGGATTTTTCAACGGATAATTTACTGGAGATTCCAAGGGACAGTTTTGTATATTTTCGGCAGATGATAAAGACCTGTAATGATGTAGACGGAAAAAAGGTAAGACCTTTTGTGGTATTTTTATATGTGATAAGCAGGACAGGTTATCTTACATACAATGAATTTACTTATCTTTTACCGCTATGTGTTGACAAAAAAACGACAGATAAAATTATAGATAAAATTCTTTCTTCAAGAAACAGTATGATTTGTTATGAGGATATTATATTGTCTGTTCTTATGGATATGCCAAATTATAGATATGCGCTGTATTTGCTGCAGACGGAACCTGTTACCGAACAATTAATCTGCAATATAGGGATGAACCGCAAAAGCGCAAACTATGACAAGCAGTATTATGTGCTTTATACGATTCTAAGAAAAATTGTTTTTCAAGACAGCGATTTGGTAATTGAATTTTATAATGCGACAAATAAACTTACAAACAGTAAAGTGGGAAGTTCGTGGCGCAAATATTTTTTTCAAAATACAGCAAGAAGTGTAATGAAGAAAAAGGGAAGAGAGGTATTAAATCAGGTGCCAATACTTCAGGCACAGGATGAAAAAATTTTTCGCGAAGAATTTTTTAAAATCATGCATTTGTTTAAAGCAAAAGCAACGCTGTCAGACTATTTTGATTTAAACAGACGCTATTTTAAAATTACGGATACTGTTTTATTTGAGGATGATAAGGTAAAGCTGGATGTGCTTCCAAATTGTTATGTAGAGTGCATAAGGGATATGCTTGGCGGATTTGCTTTTGAGGAGACTGATTTGCTGGAACGGGCTGTCAGTCTGGAGCAAATACATTCCTGTTTAAATGTGGAAGCAAATGTATTGTATTGTAAGCTTGGTGAATTATTCGGCAGAGAGGTAAGAGACACAGGTTCTGCCAGACAGGTTATATGGAATGAGAGATATAGAAGACTGAACAGGCTGATTGACGAGAAATTTTCTACCGACAGACTGATTTATCTGCTGACTTGTTTTGAAATGAGGGTAGATGATGAAATTCGCAGGCTGGTGACAGATAATGCGGATATTCCTACGATTTTTGAATATGTGCTTGGAATTGCATGGTATGTTATAAGCGGCAGAAAGGGAGATGTGCTGGAATATATGAATCTTTCACTGGAAGCTGATTTGCTGCCGAAAACGCATGCCGGAGGGGGAGAGGCGGATATTGTGTGGAAGTATCAAAAGACAGACGATTATCCGGCACATACGCTTTTGATAGAAGCGACGCTTGCAGATAAAGGAAATCAGAGAAGAATGGAGATGGAGCCGGTATCAAGACATCTGGGGGATTACAGGCTTGCGAATCCTGACACGGAAGCTTATTGTATTTTTTCTGCTCCCTGTCTGCATCCAAATGTGATTTCTGATTTCAGAGGGCGGCGGTATATGGAATATTATAATTCAGCGGGAACGGATTATATTCAGGGAATGAAAATATTGCCACTGCAGACGTCAGAATTAAAGGAACTGATTCGATTTCATATTGAGTATGCAGAAGTTTATAAGTTGTTTGACAGAGCTTATTCTGCCGGAGGGCCGGCAGCAGAGTGGTATGAAAAGAATATTGTACAGGAAATAAGAAGCAGGAAAATTTAAAATTCTAAAATTTTTATTTTTCGCGAAAACTATTATTATAAAGTTTTCACACAATAAAAAATAGTATAAAAATCTTGACTGATGAGTTTTGGATTTTGTATTATACTATTATTTAGAAAAATAAAGGAGAAATATGAAAAGTGAAATTTGAATGGGATGAAGATAAAAATTCTATAAACAAAAAAACATAAAATATCTTTTGAAACAGCAGCGCATGTTTTTACCATGTATAAGCAAACATACCCTTACTTAAAAGAAGTGGACAGCCTCGCTCTTGCAAATGTACAGTTAAATCTGCAGCAGGCGCCTGCGTCTGCTGTATGATAAATACAGAGTGGTAGGCGGGGAATCAGTCAAACCAAACGCTTGTGGACATTGTGTAAGACTTATTGGTACAAAAAGGTATTGGTAAGCAGTAGTGGTTGAAGCAAGAAGCCCCCACTTCAAAGCGAAGCTAAGTGGGGGTAGTTCACAAGTGCGGTTGTTCAAAGAAACCGTAAGAAAAAAGCTTAAAGAATGAAAAACAATGTATCAAATTTTTTAAGCATATGAAATTTGTCAAATTTTATAACCTATTTTCCAAATATAAACCTCTATTCTGCTAATAAATAATGTATAGTATTTAAAAAAATTATTTTTTCTAAAAGTTTATTTCTGCCCATACACCATAATGGTCACTCGCTGAAAGTTTGTTTTTTTCTGAAACTTCTGTGCCAAATAATCTGCATTCTTTCAATACAGGAAATTCAAGCGGATAAGGATTTTTCAGCATAATCCAGTCAAAACGCTGGTTTATTTCAATTGTATTTGCAGGCTGTATTACGCCCCAACGCGGATTTTTACGAAAATTCAAAGTAGCGGGAGGACTTGTTTCTGTTATTTCTGAAAAGGCTTCTGCCAAATCATAGAAATAGGCATCGCTTTCCAAAAGTGACTGATTATTCGTCAAAAACCGATGAACAGATGAATCTGCTGAACTGTTAAAATCTCCCAGTAAAAGAGTGAAGTCGTCTTTTTCAAATTCTGCTTTTTTTACGATATTTACAATTGCCTTTTCTCTTGAATATGCGCTGTCCCATGGCAGATGAACATTGATAATAAGAATGGTTTTTGTTTCTGATTTTATACCTGCCATTGTTCCAAAATCAAAGTCATCTGTTTTATAAATTGGCAGCCTGCTTAAAATAGAGAGTCCTGTCTGTATCTGATAATGAGAATAAGCATATCCGCAAACAGCAGCAAGAGAATTATGCTGTTTCTGGTCTGCAACTTCCTGCAGGCAGATAATGTCCGCCTGTATATTTTTGATTTCATTTATAATCTGCCAAAAGCGGAAAGGCATACCCGCCTCGCTGTTCCAAATATTGTAAGTAGCTATTTTCATATAGTACCTCTTAAAAATTAATTATAAACTGAATTGATTTCATAAGTGTAAAATGTATAGATATTATATCATAAGGAAGCACGCCGATGCGTGCGCAGGTCATCAAACTGTGCTGCGCTTCATTTGATGACATTATATCATAAGGAAGCACGCCGATGCGTGCGCAGGTCATCAAACTGCGCTGCGCTTCTTAAGAATGATTTTCACGTAAGCCCCCGTTTTTTATATAACACACAAAAGTACAGTTTACAAGGGACTACACAGGGTAACGGTCTGACGGGAGGTGTGCCGCCCGTCAGATTTTCCATGTAATGTTCAAGCTGTCGCTTGTGGCGGCTATGGTGGTAATCATCAAATCCACCACCCGCCGCTTGTCGTCAAAGGATACGCTGTCCCAAGTGTCGAGGTAGCCGGAAATCTGGCTGACCTGTTCCGGGCTGATGGCTTCC
>CAJUDQ010000062.1 GCA_910585215.1 uncultured Lachnospiraceae bacterium
CATTCTGAATGGACTCTGCAGAGCAGATTTTTCCCATCGCCGATTTCACCTTTTACCAGTGCGACATGATGTTCACCGTTTAATTTATTTACATATCCATATGCCTGAAATTCTCCATATTTGGTAGGCATTCGGGTAATGGCTTCACACTCTACCAGCTTTTCGTTTTTCTTTCGATAATCCTGAATAGATTTAATGGTAATAAAAGTAAGATTCCACTTTTTTGCAAGCTCTGAAAGCTCCTGAGTACGCATCATGGTTCCGTCTTCTCTCATAATTTCACAGCACAGGCCGCATTCCTTTAACCCTGCAAGACGCATCAAATCAACAGTTGCCTCTGTATGTCCGTTTCTTTCCAGAACTCCGTTTTTTTTGGCAAGCAGCGGAAACATATGTCCAGGGCGTCTGAAATCTTCAGGTTTTACCCCTTCTTCTACACATTTCATGGCGGTAATGCTTCTTTCAGCCGCAGAAATTCCGGTGGTAGTACTTATATGGTCTATGGAAACTGTAAATGCCGTATTGTGATTGTCCGTATTTTCATTTACCATCTGTGGAAGGCGTAACCTGCTGCAATAGTCTTCACTCATTGGCATACAGATTAATCCTTTGCCGTGGATTGCCATAAAATTAATATTCTGTGTCGTAGCATATTCAGCCGCACAGATAAAATCACCCTCATTTTCTCTGTTTTCGTCATCTGTTACCAGAATGATTTTTCCATTTTTTAAATCTTTTAATGCCTGTTCTACGGTATCAAATTCAAACATGCGATTCCCTCTTTTCTTTAAAATCCATTCTCTCTTAAAAAATCCATTGTAATTCCATCCGTTTTTTTCTCCAGACCAAGCAGATGTTCTACATATTTTCCAACACAATCATTTTCGAGATTTACAATATCCCCTTTTTTCTTTTCCTCTAATACTGTTTTCTGCATGGTATGGGGAATAATAGATACTTTAAAGCGATTTTTTTCTGTCTGTGCTACAGTAAGGCTGATTCCGTCAATTGCAACAGACCCTTTTTCTACGATATAGCGCATAATCTTGTCTTCTGCATTGATTGTATACCACACAGCATTATCATCTCTTTTGATTTCGTGTATTGTACCGGTTCCGTCAATATGCCCCGCTACAATATGTCCTCCAAATCTTCCATCCGCCGCCATAGCACGCTCAAGATTTATATGGCTGCCTGATTTCAGCCGGCCGAGTGAAGAGCGATTCAGTGTTTCCGGCATTACATCTGCATCAAACTGTCCGTTTTCAAAGGATATTACGGTAAGACAGACTCCATTGACTGCGATGCTGTCTCCAACGTGCATATCCTTCATGATTTTTTCGGCTTTTACAGTAAGCACTGCAGACCGTGTTCCCTTTTTGATTGCAAGTATTGTTCCGATTTCTTCGATAATTCCGGTAAACATACTATTATCAGCCTCCAATCTTAATATCAGCTTCCATCAGCAAATCTTCCCCTATCGTCTGATATTTTATATTTTCAAGAAAAAACGCATCTGACGGATGGGCTGTTCCAGTTCCTGCGACTGGAGATTTTGCAGCTGCTCCGCCAAAAATTTTCGGAGCAAGAAACAGCAGGACTTTATTTACAATACCTTCCTTTAACGCGGACCAGTTTAAAGTTCCTCCCCCTTCCAAAAGAATACTATCTATCTGCATTTCGCCCAGATGAATCATAAGCTCCTTTAAATCTACATGTTGATTTTTTTCCTTTACAGCAACGATTTCGCAACCATATGCCAGATATTCCTGCTGTCTTTTTTTATCAGTACATGTCGTTGCAAGTATGGTTCTTATATCTTTTGCTGTCTTTACAATATTGCTGTTTTTTGGAGTTCTTAAAGACGAATCACAGATAATACGTACCGGATTTTTTCCACCTTCCATACGGCAGGTCAACATAGGATTGTCCTTTATTACAGTATCCACTCCCACCATAATTCCTGTATATTGATGACGCAGTTTTTGTACAAATGCTCTGGAAGCTTCACCGGATATCCATTTTGATTCGCCAGTATAACATGCTGTTTTTCCGTCTGCTGTCATGGCATATTTCATAATAACATATGGCAGTTTATTCTGAATATAATAAAAAAATACCTGATTCAAAGAATCACATTCGTTTTTTAGTACATTTTCTGTCACACTGATTCCATGCTGTCTTAAAATTTGGGCGCCCTTTCCGGCGACCAATGGATTTGGGTCTTTTGAGCCGATTACCACTCTGCTGATTTTATTTTCTATAATTGCTTCGGTGCATGGAGGTGTTTTTCCATAGTGGCAGCAGGGTTCCAAGGTAACATAAATCGTTGCATTTTCGGCAGATTCTGTAAGATTTGCAATCGCGTTGCGTTCTGCATGGAGTTCTCCATATTTTTTATGATATCCTTTTCCAATCATCCTGCCGTCTTTTACAATAACTGCTCCTACCATCGGATTTGGACTGACATAGCCTGCTCCTTTTTTGGCAAGCTCTAAAGCAAGTTTCATATATTCTTCATCTGACATGAAAACCTCCATAAAACAAAAAATAAACCCTGAAGTATATAGTGCTTCAGGGTCAAACTTTTTATTATAAAAATATAAGAATTTTCTCACAAGAATTTTCTTTCATCCAGACTATACTGTCGGCTTTGGAATTTCACCAAATCATGCCTTATGGCTCGTGGGCTGTACCACCGGTGGGGAAGTTCACCCCGCCCTGAAAATATTTATTCTTTCCGTATACTATCACAAGTGCTCTAAAATGTCAAGTTTCTCTGTTTGTTTCTGTTTTTACAATTCCCATACTCATTTTTTCTATCTGCAAATATTTCTTTGCCACTGAATTTATCTCTTCAAGACTTACTGATTTTATTTTTCTGATTGCCTCCTCAAAAGAAGTCATCTTTTTTTCAAACATCAACATTCTCGCGTTGCTGCTCATCCGTCCTGCGCTGTTATCCTGTCCGAGCGTCATTTCCACAACCGTCTGCTGAATGGCATCTTGAAGCTCTTCCATTCGAACTCCAAAAGTCCCCATATCTTCTATAATCTGCTGAATCAGGTCTAATATGAAATCCTGCTGTGAAGGATTCATGGCGGCATAGATATGTAACAGGCCCGTATCATAAAACGAGCTTCCATAAGAACAGATATTATAGGTCAGACCTCTTTTTTCACGAAGTTCCTGAAAGAGCCTTGAACTGACGTCTCCACCAAGAATATTATTTAGCAGCGTAATCGCATATCTGTCCTTATCCAAAAATGATACAGCCGGAAAAACCAGATTCATATGAAGCTGCTCAATATCCTTATATTTTACAAACTCCGTTTTATAATACTTTGGTGTATCAGATTCTGCATTTTGCTGTCCTGGTTTCAATTCTCCAAAGTATTCTTTGATAAGCTTTAATGTCTTTTCCGGTTCAAAACATCCTGCCACTGAAATCACCATATTTTTTCCAGTATAATATTTATCCATAAATATCCTGATATCTTCTGATGAAAATCCTTTGACATTCTTTTTCTTTCCGGAAATCAAAAATCCGAGTGAATTTCGTTTATATACCTTTTTTTGCAGAACTTCATGCACATAATCTTCTGCCGAATCCTTATACATATCAATTTCATCACATACCACAGCTTTTTCATTTTCCAAGTCTTCTTCTCTGATTGCAGAATGACAGACCATATCCGCAATTACCTCAATCGCAGGCTCCAAAAGCGCGGGCAGAGTTTTGCAATAATAAGAAGTACATTCCTTACTGGTATATGCATTTAAATTGCCGCCGAGCTTTGCGGTAATTCTCGCAATCTCCCCGGCGGTTTTTGTCTGTGTTCCCTTAAAGAGCATATGCTCTGTCATATGGGCAATTCCATTATTCTCTTTTGTCTCATTGCGTGACCCTGCTTTCACCCACACTCCAAAAGATACAGAGTGAAAAAAATCACAGCTTTCCATTACAACTTTTATTCCATTTGAAAGTTCGTATATTTTTATCATAAACTACTGAACATCCTTCATGCTGAAACTGATTCTGCCCATTTTGTCTTTTCCAAGACATACTACCTTTACCTTATCCCCAAGTGTCAGAACATCTTCCACACGGTTAATCCGCTGCTTTGATATCTTGGAAATATGCACCATGCCTTCTTTGCCTGGAGCAAACTCCAAAAATGCACCAAATTCTTTAATACTAACAACAGTACCTTCAAAAATCTGGCCTTCTTCAAAATCAGTTACAATAATCTCAATTAACTTTATCGCTTCATCAATCTTGTCCCTGTCAATTCCAGATACAGACACAGCGCCCTCGTCCGTAATATCAATCCGAACGCCTGTCTCCTCAATAATCGCATTAATTGTCTTGCCTTTCTGTCCTACCACATCACCAATCTTTGCAGGGTCAATCATAATCTGCCTGATTTTTGGCGCGAGTGGTGCAACATCTGGTCTAGGCTCTGAAATCGCCGGTTTCATACAGGTATCCATAATAAACATTCTTGCTTCACGGCATCGTGCAATTGCACCTTCCACGATTTGTCTTGTAAGTCCGTGAATTTTAATATCCATCTGAATCGCAGTAATACCTGCATCGGTACCTGTTACCTTGAAGTCCATATCTCCAAAGAAATCTTCAAGTCCCTGAATATCTGTCAAAAGCACATAGTCATCATCTGTTTCTCCGGTTACAAGACCACAGGAAATACCGGCAACCATTTTTTTAATCGGTACTCCGGCAGCCATTAATGACATACAGGAAGAACAGGTAGATGCCATGGAGGTAGACCCATTTGATTCAAAAGTTTCAGAAACTGTCCGGATTGCATATGGAAACTCTTCTTCAGAAGGCAGTACCGGAAGCAGTGCGCGTTCTGCCAGAGCACCATGCCCGATTTCACGGCGGCCCGGTCCTCTTGAAACTTTTGTTTCACCTACGGAATAAGAAGGGAAATTGTAATGATGCATATATCTTTTTGACGTTTCTGTCTCATTTAATCCATCCAGTCTTTGTGCCTCAGACAATGGAGCAAGTGTACATACATTGCAAATCTGTGTCTGCCCTCTTGTAAACATTGCGGAGCCATGCACTCTTGGAATAATATCTATTTCGGCAGCCAATGGGCGAATCTGTGTGATTTCACGTCCATCAGGTCTCTTATGGTCTTTTAAAATCATTTTTCTGACTGTCTTTTTTTCATATTGATAAACAGCATCTCCAATTAAGGAAAGCCACTCTTGGTTATCTGCAAAGCATTCTGCAAGCCTGTCCTTCAAAGCACTGATTCTCTCTTCACGAATCTGCTTCTCCTCTGCAAACATAATCACTTCCATTTCATCAGGAGGAACAATTTCTTTAATTGCATCAAACAGCTCCTGTGGAATCGCACAACTTTCATAGGTATGCTTTTCCTTTCCACATTCAGCTACAATCGTATCTATAAAGGCAATGACCTGCTGATTTACCTCATGAGCCTTGTAAATCGCCTCTATCATTGTTTCCTCCGGTATTTCATTGGCGCCGGCCTCTATCATAATCACTTTTTCTCTTGTAGATGCAACGGTAAGCTTTAAATCAGATACGGCATTTTGTGTATCATTTGGATTGATAATAAATTCTCCGTCAATCAGGCCAACCTGTGTAGTTGCACATGGACCGTCAAACGGAATATCCGAAACAGCAACTGCAATGGCGGAACCAAGCATGGCAGTCAGTTCAGGGCTGCATTCAGGGTCTACAGACATTACCATATTATTTAAGGTTACATCATTTCTGTAATCCTTTGGAAATAACGGCCTCATCGGGCGGTCAATTACTCTGGAAGTAAGGATTGCATTTTCTGTCGGCTTTCCCTCTCTTTTGTTAAAGCCACCCGGAATTTTTCCTACTGCATATAATTTTTCTTCATATTCTACACTCAGTGGAAAGAAGTCAATACCTTCTCTCGGCTTTTCTGAAGCGGTAGCTGTAGACAGAACAGTGGTATCACCATAATGCATAAATGCAGCTCCATTTGCCTGCTTTGCCACTCTTCCCACATCTACTGTCAAAGTTCTTCCTGCAAGCTCCATACGGAAGCTTTTATAATTCTTTTCCATTTTTACCTCATTTCATATTGCATAAGAATAGACAAGGCTCTCGCCCTGTCTATATAACCGCGTATCTGCACGCAGATAAGCACTATTTTCTTATTCCCAATTTTGCGATTAAGTCACGATATCCTTCAAGGTCATTTTTCTTTAAATAGTCAAGCAGACCTCTTCTTTTACCAACCATTTTAAGCAGACCTCTTCTTGAATGATGGTCCTTCTTATTTTCCTTCAAATGCTCTGTCAGCTCGTTAATTCTCTCTGTAAGAATGGCAATCTGTACTTCCGGTGAACCGGTATCGCCTTCCTTTCTTCCATAAGTTTTGATAAGCTCTGCTTTCTTTTCCTTTGAAATCATGTTGTAGTATCCTCCATATCATTTAATTATAATTATTGAATCACTAAACACTTCAGCAATGGTCGGAGTGTCCAAAAACCGAGTGTCAGTTCAAACATAGGATACTATACTATAGGAAGATAAAAATGTCAAGGAGAAGTTAAAAATAGTCCGAAATGCAAACATTACTTTATTTTTGCAAAAAATTTTCAGATGCCTTTAATATTTTTTTCTGCGCTTCTGCTATTTCTTCTTTTGTACCCCGATACTGCCGGATATCTTCATCAATACAGGAAAGAAGCCTGTCTGACAGGTTGGATAAAAATTTGACACATACCTGATTGGATGCGCCGGATAAAGCGGCAACAAATGTATGATTATCTATACTTTTAATAATATATTGTATTTTTTCATCTGAACAGTCCAAAAATTCTTTCAGCAGACAAACCGTTTCCGGTTTCTGTTCTTTTTCTTTGTAAAATGCCAGTATCTCTTTACGTAATTTCTTTTTCTCTTCTGTTATATTTACAAAATGGTTTCTATAGTTTCTTCCCATATGCGATGCGATTGCCTCTCTGATGATTCCCTCGGATTCTCCTGATATTATATACTGAAGCACATCTGCAGTCATAGAAGCCGCTTTTCTATCTTCCTCATTTTCTGCATATCTTCCGAGCAGCTCAAATAAAAATTCCGGTTTTTGTCCCTTCTGAAAACCATCCAGCACAAAATTTACTGCAAATTTTAAAAAGCTTTCTGTTTCCTCCTGTTCCAGACAGGATTCCATAGCCAGCAATCCTTTTTCCCTGCTTATTCTGGCACAATTTAACAAGATTTGTCCGATATGAAGTCTTTTCATGGCTTCTTTGGTATATACATCGTTTTCTTCTACTGCTCCTTCCTTTCGCCCCAAAAGTGCATCTACTGTTATACTGAAATAATCTGCCAGTCTGCACAAAATATCCTGGTCTGGTATGGAAATTCCCCGTTCCCATTTTGAAACGGCGACAGAACTTACACCTATTTCCTGCGCTAACTGTTCCTGTGTCAGATACTTCTGTTTTCTCTGTTCATAAATAATTTCACTTGTTTTAGCCATAAAGTCCTCCATTCCTGTACAAA
Organism: uncultured Lachnospiraceae bacterium; assembly: GCA_910585215.1. Taxonomy (GTDB): domain Bacteria; phylum Bacillota; class Clostridia; order Lachnospirales; family Lachnospiraceae; genus CAG-303. Next base: position 7,553 of record CAJUDQ010000062.1, read on the forward strand.
GTCTTTGTACATAAATTATTTTTTATTTTCTGTGCAAAGGAATCTTCTGCTTTTGCATAAACAGCAAATGCAGAATCAATTCACTTATATAGTAATTATATCTGACGATTCAGACAATTTCAAAGGACTTACAGTTTATTTTTACAAACCGGAGGTTTTAATCCGCATAAGACCTTAATTTATCCGCCAGCCCCTGTTTTTGGTCTTTTCGATATATCACTGCGGATATCACAAAACATAATACAAATACTATCACTGCAAAGCTGATAATAAATTCCCACGGATATATAAATTTAAAATACAACAGCTTCCTTTTTATTATTTTTCCCAAAATCCATACACTGCCTGTACCCAGTGTCAATAAACCATTTATTATAATAAGCCAGTAATATATCCCTTCCATAAAAAGCATTTTCCATAATTGTATTCTTGTAAGCCCCATACTTTCCATAATTGCAAATTCTCTTGTTCTTATTGAGGCTCCTGTTATAAGTGTATTTATATAATTTAAAACACCAATTATCATAATAATCAGACAGATACACCCCAAAATAAGTCTCGTCATTTGGATTTCATTCTGTTTTGTTTTTAAAATGGCAGAGTTTGCTGTCATATAAAAAGAATCTCCATACCCTTCGGAAAGTCTGTTTTTATTTTCCATGTTTTCCTTTTGTATCAAACGTATTAAGGACTGTTGAATTGCCGTCTCATTTTTCTCTGATACATCAAACGAAATATCAAAGTATTTTTCCGAAAAACCAAGTTTTTCAAATGCTTCTTTTGTCATAATAAAATAATTGACTGCATTTCCTATAGAAGTCATATGAAGCTTGGGAAAATATTTTTCAGTCATATCCATATAACCCGCGCACTGCAATTCACCTTTTTTATAAGAATCAATTTCTGTTTTGTCATATGCACTTAATGAATAAAACTGAATCGGCAAACCAATTGTATCTGCCGCTTTTTCCTGTAAAATCTGTGATAATTCATGATGATGCAATATAATACAGCCAGTCCCATTTAAAACTTTTTCCATATCTACAGAAAGATTATTTTTATTTACGTAGTCTGACAGGTCCTTTAAATAATCTGAATCTACAATCTGCAAAGTTGCAAATACAATATCTTCGTTTGTATACTCAGATACGGATTCTTTTCTTGGCTGTAAAGCGGCATCTTTTGCATAATGAATTACTGCATAGCTGCCTGTTGTCAGGTTGATGGTATCTTTTTTTATCCCCTCAAGATTTAAAATCGTTTTTACCATTTCCTGCGGCATCACAGATGTATTATCATGAACTGTTTCAGGCACCAAATCAGGAAAACGGGAAATATTTGATAAAATTCCCATCTGAAAATCAGGATATTCTTCAATTTGATTTATAATATCTGTTCCCTTTGTAATGACAACCGCAGCCAAAGCAGTAATACAGCCAAACAGAAGTGAAAAAATACTGATAAAAAATCTTCCTTTTAACCTTGTAATATTTCTCCACGCAAATTTTGGAAGAGAAATAGTTTCTTCTGATTTTATTTTTTTCTTTTTATAAGTAATACTGACATCTGTATATTTTACAGAATCTATGGCATTCCATTTCATAACTTTTCTCATTGCCATTCCTGTTGCAAAAAATGAAGTAAAAAATACAATCAAAAAAGCCAAGAACAGATACAAAGGATAAAAACCACTGACATCAGCTTCTCCAAGCTCATTTAAAAATAACTTTTGTAATGTTACGGGTAAAAAAAGCCAGACCAGAATAATTCCTGCAATCCCTCCAATACACAGCCCTGTTCCTATATTTTTCATATTCTGTCGATATATCATACCTTTTAATTGCTGATTTGAAGTTCCAATTACTTTTAACATTCCATATTGACGGATATCCCTGCCTATCAAAATAGAAACTACATTATAAATCAGCAGATAGGCGCTTAAAATTACCATAAGCGCACATACAACCGCAATAGACAAACCTCCAAACATTCCTTCTATATTTTGAAGTATCATAGGATTTTCTCCTGATACCATCTGTGCATCATATTCCATTTCTATATCCCATGATATTTTTTGTTCAATTGAAATACCACTGTTTTTATCTGTATGTACAGCCATAAGTTTATCTGCCGGAAAAATATCCATATTATTTTTTATCAGAAATTCTTTTGATACATACATTTCATCTATATTTACTGTAGAATCTATATAATCTGTATAATATCCCGACAGCAGAAAGGTGTCTGTATACTTTGTTCCATCTGGAAGTATAATTTGGAAATCCAGCTCTATTCCAGCTTCAGGTTCATTTATTCCCATCCATTCAAGTATTCTGACTGGAAGCATAATTTCATTCTTTTTTTCGGGATAATCTCCCATAATATCTGTATAGGCTGGTTTTATTAATTTTTTATATGCCACATCGTCCAGATAAACCAGATTTCCACTCCATTTTTTGCCATAAGACGCTGTTCCTGTAATCTTTTTTATTCCTACATCTGTCAGATAGGAAAGCTCCTGCAATCTTTGATATTGTCTTTCACTTCCATTTTCCAATGATACAGTTGCCAGAGTTCCCATTCCCCGTATATCCGCAAGATAGCCGGAATATATTTTTCCATATGCAATTGAAAATGCAGAATAAAGCAAAAATACGGACATGGAAATAGCTGCAATCAATAGTTTGTTTTTTTGTCGGTTTGCTCTGTAATAAGCCTGTGCCAGCTCTTTTTTTATTTTTTGATTATTGTTATGTATACTCATGTTATGTCACTCCTTATTACAGATTTTTCCATTTTCAATTCGCACAATATGGTCTGACATCTGTGCAATTTCTTCATTGTGAGTGACAACAATTAAAGTCTGATAAAATTTTTCTGAAAGAAGCCTCATCAGAGAAATGACTTCCATTCCCGTACAGGAATCAAGGCTGCCTGTCGGTTCGTCTGCCAATACTACAGCAGGTCTTGTAATCAGGGCTCTGGCCACTGCCACCCTTTGCTGTTGTCCACCGGAAAGTGTATTTGGCATTTGAAATTTTTTGTCCTCCAATCCCAAGGACTGAATCAAAAGTTCTGTAAACTCTCTGTCCAGTTTTAATCCATCCAGTTTCAATGGCAAAACAATATTTTCATATACATTTAATACAGGTATAAGATTAAAATTTTGAAACACAAATCCAATATTTCTTCTTCGAAAGATTGTCTGTTTATCCTGTGACATTTCCGATACCTTACAGTCTCGAATCACTACTTCCCCCTCTGTCGGTTTATCCAGTGCACCAAGCAGATTGAGCAGTGTAGATTTGCCTCCACCAGAAGGCCCTACAACAGCCACAAATTCACCCTGTTCTGCTGAAAAATCAATACCTGCAAGTGCATAAACTGTATGTTCTCCCATCTGATATATTTTTTTCAAATTTTTTGTATAAACAATACTCATAGACTCTGTCCTGCTACTCAAAATATGGACAAATATACCCATATCGAGATTTTGAAAGTTTTCA
>CAJUDQ010000063.1 GCA_910585215.1 uncultured Lachnospiraceae bacterium
TTCTCCGGAGTGACTGGAGTTCAGACGTGTGCTCTTCCGATCTAATTTTCTCAACTGCAGTTGGATGCGAAAAAGATTTTTTTGGATTATGATTATCCTATCAAAGCGAAAGGAGGAAAAAGAAATGGGAATATTAGCAACAGGGGATGCAACAGGAGTTTTAAGTGGTTTAGCGAATTTAAAATCACTTGTGTTTGGAATTATCGGCATTGTTGGTGTGATTTATTTAGGTTTCGGAATTTCTGATTTTGCCACCGCGTTATCCGACAGAGATTCCAGCAGCATGAAAAGCGCTGGCTATAAGATTGCCGGCGGGCTGGTTATGTCACTTGCCGGCGGTATTGTTACGCTTCTTGGAGTAGTAGGATAAGGAGGACAGGCAGTGAATATAATAGGAGATATTTTAGAACCGGTTTGCACTTCCTTTGGCGATGCCATTAATTATGTTGCAAGGTCTATCATCAAAGGAGTTTGTTCCATTTTTAATGCACTTGTGGAAAAAGCGTGTGAGTTTTTTACACAGACGCCTTGGGAGTTTGCAGGAGGAGAAGGCTCTAAGACCTGGAACCTCATTATGACATGCAACACAGTTTTTGTCAGTATTGCAGTTTCCCTTATGTGTGTATTCTGGCTGATTGGGTTTTTAAGTGAAACAACGGATATCAAACAGGATTTGAGGCTGGAACAGCTTGTAAAAATTTTTATCAAGCTGTTGGTGGCGGAGTTTTTTGTCTGTCACTCTCTGGATATTGTCTGCTGGTTTTTCTCCAGTGCAACTGCCATATGCCATGCAGTAATGGGCGCAGATATCCAGATTGGAGTCAATTATGCAGAGGATATTCGTCCAATACTAGAATTACTGAACTCTGAAACAAACCCAAATGTCAAAGGGCTTACTTTAATTGCAAACAATCTGGTTCTTCTTATTCTTGCCTTTATCTTTGCGTTTCTGTTAGCGGCGGTAGGAGTTTCTATCTTTATGGCGGCAGTCAAAAGATTTTTAAAGATACTGGTATTGATTCCTTATGGAAGTCTTGCAGCAAGCACGTTGGCTGGAAACCATACAATACAGAGAACAGCGGAAGGTTTTTACCGCTATGCCATTGCTTCGGCTTTGGAGGTCGTTACTATGATTCTTATGCTGTCAGTTGGTTCTGCGCTTTTGACAAACACAGAGATTCTGGAAAGCATGACAGGCACGCCGCCTTCTGCTTCTTCCGGGGCAGGCTCTATTTTAATCTACATCATGGAATTTCTTGCCCTGAAAGCAGTTCTGTTGGGCTGCATTTCTACTGGAATGAAACAGGCGGAAGGGATTACACAAAGAATTGTAGGATAGGAGGTAATAAAAAAGTGAATAAGATTTTTTTATCAGGGCTTCTCTGGAAGAAGCCGGAAGTGAAGTTTACAGAAAATTTTGCAACTGTAAAATTTTCTCTTATGGATGGGAAAAACGAAAAATATGAATGTTTTGCTATAGACGGGCCTGCTTTTTGGCTTGCGGGGCTTGCAGCGCAGAAACAGATAACACGTGTATCTGTGTATGGGAAGCTGTGCAATTATCGCTACTACGATGCTGCGAATACGATGCACAAGAGTAAATATATCCTTGTGTATGCGTTTGAGGAAGGCGATATTGTTCCAGCAGAAATAGACAGCACAAGAGCAGAGCAGATAAATGAGAAAATGAATGCTTTTTTGCAGAAGGGATACGCCCCTATATCAAAAATAGAGGATTCTTATGTGAAGGAGGTCTGAAATGCTGTCTATTGACACAAACAGCGATATTGACGACTACAAGGAAAGTATTATTGCAGGGTTAAACCTGAAGGAAACGTTGTGGGCTGGACTGGGAGTTGTATCAGTAGCGGCGGCAATATTGATTTTGACTATGCTTATACATATCCCACTGACATTGAGTATTTATATCGCAAGCCCTGTAGCTGTGCCGTTTATTTTGACAGGGTTCTTTCAAAAAGATGGAATGAGTTTTTGGCAGCGTTTTCGAAGGAAACGGAACAAGAAACTTTCCAGACCATTAAGCTATGTTTCCACGGAATGTAAGGCGAGTTATCAGGCGCAGCGTCAAGAAGTGAAGGAAACAGATGAAAATGCAGAGTTTGAACATCTGCTTAGGCGCATGAAACTGGCAGGTATTGTTTTTGGAATCTGTATCCTTGTTGTGGTAGTTCTTATCGTGGTTTTTTTCATATTGTAGTAGAAAGTTTAGGAAGTGATTATGAAGGAAGTTCAGGAAAATCAAGAAAAAGAAAAAATGATGAAGCTCATCTATGAAGTGCAGGACCACTTTATTAATGATTCGAAGGACTCGAAACTGATGGTGAAGCTCCATACAGATTATGAAAACGAAGCAACCAAGCAGGAAATACTAAAAGCAGCCAGACGGGAATTTTCTTTAAGAAAAGTGCCAGCAGAACAAATGGAACTATATATCCATATGTTTGAGGAATATATGTGGCGTTACTATGTGATAGAGCCTCTTATCAATGATGACAATATCACAGATATTAACTTGTATAATGAAGAACATGTGACAGTATTGACTGGGGATAATAAGCGTTATGTGACAGATGTGAAATTTCACGACAGGAGTGATTATCTGCGGTTTATAAGAGTAACAGCACTGAAAAATGAAGTAAACCTGTCTAATATCAATGCACAACAGGTGTTTGTCGACGCCACCAGCAATGAAAAATATAAAATGAGAATTGATATTTCCACAGAGCTGATTAATTGTTCTGGAAGCCCTTACATGCACATCCGAAAAAACCCAAAACAGAAATACCAGACGGAAGATTTGGTGTATATGGGTACAATGTCAGAAGCGGAAATGGACTATATTATTAAAAGATTTAATGAAGGAACCGGCATGTTAATTGTAGGGGAAGGAAATTCCGGAAAATCTACATTATTAAATGCACTGCTTGACAAGGCAGACCACAATAAAAAAATTCTTGTAACACAGGAATCAGACGGGGAATTGTTTACAGATTCAAAGAATGGAGGTCATCCAGATATTTTATTTCAGCATCTTATTCAAAATCGAGGCGAAGGCGGAGTGAATTATCTTCTGGGTGATTTGATAGAAAAAGGGCTTGTCAGTGATTTTAACATGTTTATTATTGGGGAAGTAAAAGATAACCTGTCGGCGTCAAAACTGTTAAATGCTTCATTTACTGGAGCACAGGCAGTTACAACATTACATGGACCGGATGAATTTGCAGGAATTGAAAAAATGGCGGATTATGTCTGTCAGGGAACCGGTTACCGGTATGCAGAAGCGCTGAAACTTTTAAGGACCTTTGAAACCATTGTCTTTATGAAAAAGAGAAAACTTGCAGGAATTGCGGAAATCAAGGGTTGGGACTATAAAAATGAACGACTTTTAATTGAACCGGCAGACATTATGAAAGGAAATCTTTCGGATTTTCTTCTCGCCGTAGAAGGCTGGAGATAAGTAAATAAGTTTGAAATGGAGGAAATGATATGAGCAGATTAATTTTTTTCAATATTCTGCTTGCAATTATCAGTATTTTATCAGCGATACTAATTGTACGGGCAGTAAACAGAAATAAAGCACTGGAAAAAGTAAATGAAGGACTGAAAAAGAACCTTCAAAAAGCAGGGAAAGCGGCGGATAAAAGAAAACAGAAAGAGGAAACTCTCCGGATTGAGGATGGAAGCCAGGAAAAGGCATCTTTGTTTTATCGGATAGATGTCAGTCTTGCGCAAAGTGGACTTACAAAAAAGTTTCCATTTTTGAATACAGAGCTGTTTTTAGGTATTGTAATTGTCAGTATTGCAATCGCTTTTATAATTGGAATCCGGTACTCTCTGTTTGCAGGAATGACAGCAGCATTTCTCTCCGGATTTGTTTATTATGCCATTGTTTATCTGTTAATGGCAGCAAACTATAAGAAAACAGAGAAACAGATAGTAAATTTTGTGGATATGCTGAAAAACTATTCCAGAACGTCAGATGACATTTTGACAATTTTTAAAAACGTATCACTGTATCTGGAAGAACCGCTGAAAAGCGCAGTCAATGAATGTTGCGCGGAAGCAGCGGCAACCGGGGATTTATCCGCGGCTATGATACGTATGTCTATCAAGGTGGAACATAAGGAATTTAAGAAGATTGTGGCGAATCTGGAAATCTGTTCCAGAAGAAAAGCCAACTACAGTGAAGTTATAGACAGGTCTATGAAGCAGCTTAAAGATTATGTAGCAGTCAGGGAGGAAAATAAAAGAATGGTGGGAAATGCCAGAAAAACAATTTTAATGATGATTGGCATAGGAATCCTCTGTTTTTATATGTTAAATGACTTAAAAGAAGAGGGAATCCTTCGTTTTATGCAACAGTCTATCATCGGCCAGATAATTTTATTTTATCTGTTTCTTACTGTTTTGTATTCTCTTTGGAAAATGCTCTCTATGGGGCAGAAGGAGTAGATATGCAGATAATACATATGATTGTTATCATACTTAGCCTGGTTATTGCTCTTTTAGGAGCCTTATTGTTTGTATTTTTGTCAAAAAACAAAATCAAAGACGAGGACCTTCTGGAAGCAAAAAAAATCCTCCAGAAAAGAGAACAGGAAGCAAAGGAAGAACAATATAAGAAGTTATTCTTTAAAATCTTTAAAAAAGAATCTTCCTATGAGTATAAAGCGCTTGCTTTGTCCCGTATGGGAGTGAATTACCATATGGGCAGGATAATTACTCCCTCAGAATATTTAATGATACAGCTTGCAGGCGCAGCCTTCTTTCTCTTTATTGGTATTTTTTCCTTTGGAGTGTTGGGGATAGCGACAGGTATTTTGGGGTATTTTCTTCCACAGTTGTTGTTTCAATATTTGAATGAAAAAGATAATGAAAAAATGCTGCCGGATATCAAAAGTATTTTTGATACCATGCTTGTCAATCTGGAGGCAGGAGTGTTTTTGACAGAGGCAGTTGCAGACAGTTATAGGCATGTAGAAAACAGGAGACTGAAAAAAGCCCTGCTGGAGCTGAACAGCGAGCTGATAGCAACGAATGACTTTGAGGAGTCAGTAAGTAAGTTTGAATTAAAATTCAGCAATAAATATATCAACAACTTATGTGTGATATTAAAGCAGTCCAGAGATTCAGGAATGTCCGTTGAAATGCTTTCGGACATGTCCAGTTATATGACCGATGTCTCAAGGGCGCTTAATATAAAGAAACAAAAAAAGCTCGACGGTGAAGGGCTGAAGGTGGAAGTTATGCTGTATATAGGGATTATTGCAACATGTCTTTATATTACCTTATCTACCTTTGGCGACAGTATGAGCCAGCTATTTTAATTTAAGGAGGTCAAAAAATGGCAACAGTAGTAACAGCAGTCACAAACAAAATGAACGGTCTGTTTATTCAGGCAAAAATCAAAAAGAGGCAAATGAAGGACAGATTTGCCTGGAAGTTTCTGCAGAAACATGAAGGAATTGACGGTATTATCGTAGCATTAATCCTGATTGTAATTGCAGTTGGAATTGGAATCTTTTTCAGGAATACCATTATGGATGTACTGTCTTCCGCATTAAATACTGTACAGTCAAAAATCTCAGCACTGTTCAGCGGAACTTCCGGTGGTGTATCTTAATGCCAGGCAGAAAAAAGCCGCCAGCAGACAGAAGGATACAAAGCAGAAGAACACCTGTAAAACATCAGGGAGATATGGGAATAGGCTCCATGCTGGTTATGATTCTTACTTTAATGATGGCGCTGATATTGATTATGGCATATGCTTCATGGCATGGCCGGCTGGCGGCTCAGGACAGTATCTATTTGACAATAGGGACCTATTTAAAATCGATTGAATCTTCCGGCTGTCTGACAGAGGAGCAGAAGGAACAGCTTGTGAATGAACTGGAGAGATATGGAATGGAAAATATCAATCTGGAAGGGACAACGCTTGCGCATGTACCTTATGGCAGCAAGGTAACACTTCGTGTCAGGGGAAGAGTGCACTTGTCAGAAGTACCAGATTTGGTTATTGAAGATAATGATATCCGTTTTCATCAGGATTCTTATATCGAAGTGGATATTCTGCGTTCCGGAATTTCATTTTCCTGACCTGTCCATCTTCTGTTTTCTTTCATAATTAGGTTTTTAGGCTGTTGGCAAAAGGAGGATTATGCAGGGCGGATTGAAAAAAAGAAGAAACATGTTATTGAGGAAGCAGGAGGGCGCGGTAGAGGCAGTTATTTTGTGTTCCGTGCTGCTTCTGTGTCTGGTTGGTATTACCGTTTACAGTCTTCAGCTTCGAGTTGCAAAAAATGAAAAGTATATGGTGGATAACGCTGTCATTGCGGCGGCGACTTCCACGCTGGTAACAGATTTATACCAGTACGCAACAACTGAAGAAAATGTACTGGACTGTACAGGGGATGCATACTCAAATGGACTGTATGACCAGCCATTAGAAGCAACGAAAGAAGCGTGTAAAGTGGCGTATGGCCGTTTTCTGGAGAGCCTGTCAGCAGCGCTTGGGCTGGACAGCTCCTTAACGCCGGTATCGGCAGAAAATTATTTAAAGTCGGTATCAGTAAAGGAATTTACCGTTTACAATGTGGTGAAGGAGGGAATCTATTCCTGTACCTATACCTCATCAGGATATCAGGATGGATTTTTTCATGGCAGTAATGTAACAATCAATACAAAAGGAATGGATATGGAAGTGCTTCAGACATCGGTTTATGTGGACATTGTATTTACAGTAGAAGTGTTTGGAAAGCAATATGAGATACCAGTTCAGGAGTATGTATACAGTTATCATTGGGAATAGGGAACTTTATTATAGGAGGCAGACAGGAAATTTGAAAAAAGTAAAAGGAATTGTGATTGTAATTGTAATCGCTGCCGCAATTTTTGGGATTTTGGTTGCAATAGAAAGTAATGCAGTCAGTAAATACGAGAGAGTGGAGATGGCGGTGGCAGTGAAAGAAGTTCCAAAAGGGACAAAACTTACAGAAGAAAATGTAGGGGAATATTTTGAAATGAGAAAGTGCGACGCATCCCTGAATACGCAGTATAACATCAAAGAACTTGGCGAGCTGGAAGGAAAATATCTAAACAGGCAGATTTATGGCGATACGATTATACATACATATGATTTGTCTGATTCGGATTTTAAAAATGAGGCGATTAAAGAGAAAGTACTGGTTTCCTTTGGAGTTGGTTCTCTGGCGGATTCGCTTTCCGGCACGCTGCGGATGGGAGATGTGGTGAATATCTATGTAGTCCATGCGCAGACTGGGGAAATTTCTTCTTTAACAGGGTATCCGGTAATTATTGAGGAGGCGTTTGATTCTTCCGGAATTTTAATTGGAGCAGGGGATAAGACAAGTATTGCGACGAATTTTAATATCAGTATTGATAAACAAGATGAATCTGCTTTTTATGAAATGATGGCGACTGGGAATGTAAAAGTTGTAAAGGTGGATGAATATTGAAAAAATGGCCTTGCACATTTATGTGCAGGGTCATTTTTGGAAATAAGGTTGATTTATTTACCTTTATATATAGAAGTAATGAAAAACAAAGTCGCATAATACACAAAGCAGAAAAATAAGGATACAAAAAAATCAACAAAGTATGGTGTGGCCATATTTCTTTTATTGATTATATGATATAAAATTATTTAAATATAAAAGTAAATCAATAGAATAAAACTTTAGAGAATATGGAGGTTTTGCTTATGAAGTGGCTGCATTTATCAGATATTCATTACAATCCTTATAGAGATGGGAGAAGTACAGAACAGTTAAGAGAAAAATTATTAAAATATTTAAAGGAAGAAGGGATTCAGGCAGACCATTTGTTTTTCACTGGTGATTACCGTTATGCGGCAGATAAAGAAAAGAATAAGGAAGAAAAACTGATACAAGAGGTAGTGGGATTTATTCTTGATATAGCCAGAGCTGCAAGTATTCCGTTTGACAATATTCATCTGATACCAGGAAATCATGATTTAACAAGGTCAGAAGAAACAGGAAAACTTAATAAAATTAAAAAGAATTATGACGTGAATAATGGGAGATTTTCAGAGGAAGATTTGATGTTCTTAACAGAACGGTTTGACTTTTTTAGAAAGTTGAATCAGGAATTTATCAATCAGGGAATCCATGTATTACCATTTGCAGATACGTTAATTCCGTTACATACTTATCATTGTTATCCTGATTTTAGTTTGCTGTATTTGAATACAAGTATTGTCTGTAATTCCAAAGAAGAACGTGGAACATTAGTGATAGGCAATTATGACTTATATCAAATATTGAAAAAAGTTGAAACGGAGAATCCAGAGAAGCCAATTCTTATATTGGCTCATCATGGAATAGATAATTTTCGTGATGATGAAAAAAAGGTGATAGAAAATTTTTTAGAAGAATATCCTGTTAAACTGTATCTTTGCGGCGATGCACATGAATCGTGGAAGAGACAGGTAAATAATTGTATGGAAATAACGATGGGGTGTCTTACACAGGGGAATGATATACGAACAGTCTTTTCAGTTGGGGAACTGAATGGAGAAAAATATTCCATAGAGGCCCATGAGTGGGATGCAAGAGAACATGAGTGGGGAGAATATTCTCAGTTTAATAGAAGATTAAGAAAATGGCAGTTAAGAACTCCTTCTTCAAAGTTTCCCTTGGCAGGGGTGATAACGAAGGAACATCCGGTATCACCCTCTGCACATTTTTTAGGAAGAAAGACAGAACTTTATGATATTGAACAGGCGATGACCAGGAAATCAAGAATCGTTTTATTGTATGGAATTGGGGGAATTGGAAAAACAGAATTGTGCCGGCAGTTGGTAGAAAATTATACTGTGTTTACAGGTACAAATATAGTGAAAAACATAGGATGGATTACTTATCAGGATACTCTGAAGAATTCAGTTTATGAGCAGTTTTCTGAGATTCAGGCAGATGATATAGAAACTTACTGGACAAGAACCAGACAATATATCAACAGTCAGGGTGCAGATTTATTATTGATTGTAGATAATGCAAATGAAATTACTGAGCAGGAGATTTCTATATTATCTGGATTAGGCTGTAAAGTGATTCTTACTTCCAGAGGAAAAAGAGACAGGGTGGAAAATATAGAAGTAGAGCAGATGTCAAAGGAAGATTGTTGTAAACTTTACAGGTTTCATAGTAAAAATGAGACAGATTCAGAAGAGGATATTCATAAAATCATTAATCTTGCAGCAAGACATACGTTATCAGTTGAACTTTTGGCAAAAACACAATACAATGCTGCAATTTCTGCAAAAGAAATGCTTGAGTCTTTACAGAAAACAGGTTTTAATCTTTCAGAAATTTTAGAAGAAATTACTTATATTCATAATCCGGAGAAGAAGAAAAATGAGATATGGGAAAAGCGTTTTATAGAACATATGGCTAAAATTTTTGACATTTCAGAATTAAGAGAAATTCCAGAAGAACTTAGAATATTACAATTATTTTCATTATTGGCGCCAAGTACAGCAGTTCCTGTGAAAACAATAAAAAAATGGTTTGAATTGAACCATCTGAATGATATAAATTCCATTATACGAAAAGGCTGGCTGGCTCGTTCTGATTATCAGGGAGTTTGTTCTGTTATTATGCATCCGGTGGTATCATCTGTAGTACGTTATGTTGCAATGCCTGATAATGATTTAGCTGAAGTATTGATTGGACAGATAGCAGGTGATTTAGATATAGGAGAAAGAGAAATATTTGTTGAGAAGTTAGATAAAATTCCACATGCTGAAGCGATTGTAAAGTATATTGATATTGAAAGTGAAAATTATGGTAGATTACTTCATAATACTGCAAACATATATAGTGCTCAGGGAGAGTATGGAAAAGCCCTGGAATGGTGTGACAGGGCATTAAAAATAAGCGAGAAAGTATTGGGGAAAGAGCACCCAGATACAGC
>CAJUDQ010000064.1 GCA_910585215.1 uncultured Lachnospiraceae bacterium
ACAGGTTTCCCTATCTACGCAGTATACTTTATAAATTTATTATTCTTTAATAATAAGTTTATAAAGTTTTTGTTACTGTTCTTCCTCAGCCGCCTCCTGAAAAAATTCCTTAATCCACATGAAATAAGGCCATACATAGGAAAAAAATTCTTCTTCAGTATCCTGTCCTTCTATCAATGGATAAATTTCTTCCTCAAACATGCCTTCCATATTAAAATTCTGCCGAAAACATGTCTCGTCCCATTCCTTTAAGGCATTGTTTAATAACGCAACCTGTTCTTTTGTAAAAAGTCTGGCAGGACCATATCCCATATCTTCCTCACTGACCGGTACGCCGCCTAGTATAAGATGACTCACATCCTCGTCGTCCTCTATTTCATACTGTGTTCCTGTTAAAGTATAATGAATCGCATGCCATGTTTTATCTATGTCCAGTAAATATTTACTATTGGTTTCATCAAAAACAACATCGGAGACGCTCTGCTCCCTGATGTTTTTCATCATATCCTCATCTGCTCTGAAATAATAACCTGTCATTCCCATAAATTTCGTTTCCTTTCTTATAATTTAAAAATATTTTCCGGTAACTATATTATAACATTCTGACAATATTTTACAAGAACAAAGTAACTGCGGGATATCCAGCCAAAAAGCCAATAATCTCAATTTAATGTTAATAAGAACTGAAAAAATTTTGAGAGAATAAAAAATTCAGGTCAATATGCTCGAAAAGCCACTGCAAATTTCACAAAAAACTCTCATTCTTAAACATCCAATAAATCCATTTCATAAATTTCATTTGATTTTTTTCTGAAAGTCGCATATAATATAAGTAGGAAAATCCCTACTTTTAATATTTTAGGAGGTGAAAAATATGTTAACAAACACTTTTGTTGATAATGCAAAGGTGATGGCAAAAGGACAAGTCACAATCCCAAAAGATGTTCGTGAAGTACTTGGCGTGGCAAGCGGAGACCGTATTTCTTTTATTGTTGAAGGCAGTACTGTCCGTATCGTTAATTCAGCTGTCTATGCCATGCAGATGCTTCAAAAAGAAATGGCAGGCGAAGCGAAACAGGCCGGCCTTACATCTGATGATGATGTTATGGCGCTTATAAGGGAATTGAGAAATGAGGATGAAAACATATGAGGGTTTTGATTGATACAAATGTCCTCATATCCGCAGCATTGAGCGCAAATAGACTCTCCTATCAGGCTTATGTAAAAGCAGCTTCTTATCCTAATCATGAATTAATCTGTGAACAAAATGTAAATGACCGTCCTATTTTAAGATCAGCGATAGAGTCAAAAGCAGATGTTCTGCTTACTGGTGACAAAGATTTTCTGGAATCAGGTTTGAAAAATCCAGTAATCATTACACCGGCTGAATTTCTCAACTTAGATGAAAAATAGCTTTATATGGCAAGGCCGGAAACCGTAACAGCTTCCAGCCTTGTCCTTTTATATCTTCCATATTTGATTTTTTATACATTCCATATCTTTTTGCAACCGACCTTACAACAAAATTTCATAAATTTAGGAACTATTAAGAATTAACTTTTCATATGTCACAGGATAAAAGATTTCTCCAAAATCTCTATCATCTCATCTATATGTTCCTCTGTAATAATAAGCGGCGGCACAAGTCGTAATACATCTGTCCCTGCCGATATCACAAGCAGTCCATTTTCAATCGCACGATTTATTATCTGAGATACCGGCTTTGTCACAACAAGCCCCTGCATAAGCCCTTTTCCACGTCTTTCTGTTATAAACTCATATTTTTCCACAAGCTTATCCAGCCTGCTTTCAAGGTATGTCGATACCTTATTTACATGTTCAAGAATATGTTCTTCCTCAAACAGCTCAAATACCTTATTTGCCGCTGCACATGCCAGAGGATTTCCGCCATAGGTGGTTCCATGGTCTCCAGGAACCATTGCGTCTGCTACTCTTTCCTTCGCTGCAAATGCACCTATTGGAATCCCGCATCCAAGAGCCTTTGCAAGAGTTACGATATCTGGCTCTATTTTGTATCCCTCATAAGCAAACATGGTTCCTGTTCTGCCCATTCCACACTGAATTTCGTCAAGAATCAAAAGAATGTCATTTTCATCACAAATTTTTCTTACTCCTTCAATAAATTCGGGCTTTGCAGGATAAATCCCCCCTTCTCCCTGTACAGTCTCCATAATAATCGCACAGGTCTTTTTATTGACAAGTGCCTTCACACTTTCAAGATTATTGTATTCCGCAAATTGTATTCCCGATATTAACGGTTGAAATGGAATTTGATAATGTGCGTTTCCGGTTACAGACAAAGCACCGATGCTTCTTCCATGAAAAGAATGTTTCATGGCAATTATTTCATGGTCTGCCACCCCGTCTCTGTTATATGCATATTTTTTCGCAAGCTTCAATGCTCCCTCAATTGCTTCTGTTCCACTGTTGGTAAAAAATACTCTGTCCATACCTGAAGCTTTTGTAATTTTTTTCGCCGCATCTACCGCAGGCACATTGTAATACAGATTTGAGGTATGAATCACTTTATCAATCTGCTGCTTTAAGGCATTGTTATATTTTTCATTGTGATAGCCTAACGCAAACACCGCGATTCCCGCCGCAAAATCAAGATATTTTTTTCCGTTCACATCATATAGATATACTCCTTCGCCTTTGTCAAGAACGATTTGAAATCTGTTATAGGTATGGAGAAGCACCTGTTCTGCCTCTTCGATATATTTATTTTCCATTTTGTTCCACGCCGCAGATTTTTGGTATATAAAGTCACTTTCCGCAAAAGAAATACGACGGCCCAAAATCTGAGGTTTGCTCCTTATATCATATATTTAGGTTATTCACAGGAAAGCCTAGAAACCTGTTCTTTATTATGCAGTCAGCGTCGGTGCTGGCTGCATAATTAGTTGCATGATTCGTGATAAAACCTATCATCTGTATCATTAATAATCGCTGTTCCAATTCCTTTATTTGTAAATATTTCCAGCAAAAGACAGTGTAAAATTCTTCCGTCTAAAATATGTACTCTGGAAACTCCATTGTCAATCGCATCAATACAGTTATTCAGCTTTGGCAGCATACCGCCTCCAATATTGCCCTCTCCTATCAGTTCTTTAGCCTCTTTGACGCGAAGCTCTGAAATAAGAGAACTTTTATCGGAAGGATTTCTGTAAACTCCTTCCACATCGGTAAGAAAGGCAAGCTTTTCCGCCTTTACTTCTCTTGCAATTGCACAGGCGGCATCATCCGCATTGATATTATAAGAATTAAATTCCTCGTCCATACCAATTGGGCTGACAATCGGAAGATAATCCTTTTCTATTAAATCATAAAGAATCTTTGGATTCACTTTTGTAATTTCTCCTACAAAGCCGATATCCTCTCCGCCGCTGTATCTTTTTTTGCATTTAATCAGCATACCGTCCTTGCCGCTTATGCTTACTGCTCGTACACCAAGCTCTTCCACATGCCGGACAAGCTGTTTTCCAACCTTTCCAAGAACCATTTCCGCAATCTCCATCGTGTCCGCATCTGTGACACGAAGTCCATTTACAAATCTTGGCTGTTTTCCTGACATTTCCACCCATCTGCTGATTTCCTTGCCTCCGCCGTGTACAATAATCGGCTTAAATCCAACCAGCTTTAAAAGAGTGACATCTTTAATCACATTTATTTTCAGTTTTTCATCTGTCATGGCACTTCCGCCGTATTTGACAACGATAATTTTCCGGTTAAATCTCTGTATATAAGGAAGTGCTTCAATCAGCACATTTGCCTTTTCCTGTAATGCTTCTACTGACATTTTTTTACCATGCTGCAGATTTTATCATATCACTTTGCTATGCTCTCTATAAATCCGCGGCTTATATCCTTTCTATCTTTTCTGTCTTGAATTTCCCCCTATTATAATATCCTTAAACTTTATACTTTGTTTTTCATCTTTTTTACAGTAAAAAAGATAAAAACAACAAGCGCAATGCAATCCATAACACCCAATATTCTTGTTATAATATCAGGCAGCTTTATTCCAATAATATTAGAACCTGCGAATATTATTGTCATAATACCTATGATAAACAAGCTGACTCCCCATAAACTATTTATCTGCTTTGGCTCCATCTCTTAACCTCCCTTTTCTATTCGTTTTTCAAATATTTTCACAATCTATTCATCAGCTTCTATAATCTGCATTAATGCTTACATATTCATGCGTTAAATCACACCCCCATGCCACAGCTTCTGCTTCCCCCATTTTTACATCAATAAGCGCAGTTACTTCCTCACAGGAAAGAATTTTTGTAGCCTCTTCCTCACTGTAGCCGGTAGATACACTGTTTTTGGTTATTTGAATTTTTCCTGCACTGCTCTCAAAATACAAATCCACCTTTTCAGGGTCAAACTGCACACCGGAATAACCCATTGCACATAAAATTCTTCCCCAGTTTGCATCATGACCACAGACAGCACATTTTACAAGGCTCGAGGCAACAACTGATTTTGCCAGAGTAACCGCATTTTCCTTTGTATCTGCATGAACTACATGAACCTCAAAAAGTGCAGTTGCACCCTCTCCGTCTCCTGCCATTTTCTTTGCCAGATAGGTATTTACTTGCTTTAATACTTTTGCAAATTTATAGTAATCTTCATTTTTTTCCGTGATTTCAGAATTACCAGCCAGACCGTTCGCAAGAACCAGCATAGTATCATTTGTCGAGGTGTCGCCGTCTACGGAAATCATATTAAAGGTATCTTTGACATCTTCTTTCACAATTTCTGTCAGCATTTCTTTTGAAATATTGATATCTGTAGTAATAAAGGCCAGCATAGTACACATATTCGGATGAATCATACCGGAGCCTTTGCACATTCCGCCAACGGTTACAGTTTGTCCACCAATCACTGTTTCATATGCAATCTGTTTTGGTATAGTATCTGTTGTCATAATCGCCTGTGCAGCAGATAATGCATATTTCGGATTTCCTCCAAGCTCTTTGGCTAGCAAATGGATTCCTTTTTTTATGGTATCCATTGGAAGCTGTGCACCAATAACGCCTGTGGAACCGATTAAAACGGAATCTGCAGGGATATTTAAAACTCCTGCTGTCTCCTCTGCGATTGTCTTACAGTTTTTCATACCTTCCTCGCCGGTACATGCATTTGCAATCCCGCTGTTTACTACAACTGCATGAACACCGGCACTGTTTTTCACAATATCCATATCGTATTTGACAGGCGCTGCCTTTACAATATTGCTGGTAAAAGTTCCTGCTGTCTTGCAGCAAGTCTCACTGTATATCATAGCCATATCTTTTTTTCCGGCATGACCTGCTTTAATTCCGACTTCAACGCCTGCTGCCTGAAATCCCTTTGCGGCTGTTACGCCGCCTTCTATCTGTTTCATGTTTTTCTTCCTTTCTATTTCTATATAATATCATTTTTATTTGTAAAAGTTTTCCTTATTCCCTTTCTTTTATGGGAACATTGGAACTTGAAGCAGACCTTCTGTTTCCTCCAATCCAAACATTAAATTCATATTCTGAACTGCCTGTCCTGCGGCCCCCTTTACAAGATTATCCATTGCTCCCATCATAATAATTCTGTTTGTGCGCTCATCTATCTGGAAATTCACATCCACATAATTGCTGCCTTCTACCCATCTGGTCTCCGGACATACACCCTTATCCAGAACACGGACAAATTTTTCTTCTTTATAATACCTATCATAAATTGATTTTATTTCTTCATAAGAAACTGATTTTTTGAGAGATGCATATGCAGTAACCAAAATTCCTCTGTTCATTGGCACAAGATGAGGCGTAAAGTTTAATATTACTTCTCTGCCAGACGCATAAGAAAGCTGTTCCTCTATTTCCGGTGTATGCCTGTGCGTTGTGACACCATATGCTTTGATGTTTTCATTGACCTCACAATATAAATTATTTACTTTTGCACCACGTCCGGCACCGGAAGTTCCTGACTTGGCATCGATAATAATGGTATCTGTATCAATAATACCCTCCTTCGCCATCGGATAGATGGATAAAATAGAACAGGTCGGGTAACAGCCTGGATTTGCAATTAATCTTGCACCCTTAATTTTTTCACGGTTTATCTCGCAGAGACCATAAACTGCCTCATCAATAAACTGGGGACTTTTATGTTCAATCCCATACCATTTTTCATAAATATTGACATCCTTTATTCTGAAATCGGCACTTAAATCAATAATTTTTACTTTGCTTAACACTTCTTCATTGACAAGCGATGCACATAATCCCTGCGGAGTAGCAGTAAAAATCACATCTACAGCGCTGCTCAATTCTTCCATATTATCATCAAGACATTTATCTTCCACAATCTCAAACATATTTTGAAATACTTCATAGTATTTTTTATCAATATAGCTTCTGGAGCCATACCATTTAATTTCAGCATGCTTATGCTGCATAAGAAGTCTTACAAGCTCTGCTCCTGCGTAACCTGTGGAACCAATAATACCAGCTTTTATCATTTTTCTACTTCCTTTCCTTTTCCTGTCTCTCTGCTTTTGCTGCTCTTCCAATCCTATATGATTGCAGCTAATGTTATAGTGTATCTTATTTTTTTACTAATGTAAATATATTTTTGCACCATTCCTATATCTTGTAATTTTTATAAATGATTTTTATTTACAGTTTTTATTCAATTTTTAAGAACTTCTTTCAAAAAACCACTCAATTTTTCAAAGAAGATTTTATGATTATACACTTATATTGAATATTATGCAAGCTGTTTTTATAAATTTTTTTGTTTTTTTCAAAATATAATCAGATTATTATTAAATCGTCATGATTTTTTCTTATACACTTTTTTGCATAATTATTCACATGTGATTGAACATTATATATTGGTCATTTTTATATTTTTGCGATTTTTTACTATATTCACCATGTTTTTTATGATATGCTTTTCTTCTTAAATATTCATAATATTTTTCTTGTTTCCTATTGTACTTTCTTACTATCTATTGTATACTTTTTACTGATAACACATTTTTACAGAATAGATAGATTATCGTTTATAGAACTGAATAAATAGGAATTGAGAAGTAGAAAATATGAGTAATTATAGATATGTTACCTTAAGAGAAAGGAAACAATTAAAGAATAAAGCCGCTGAATGGTTTCATTCTAAATGGGGAGTTCCACAAGAAGCTTATCTTAAATGTATGGAAAGCTATCTTAATAATGAAACTGAATATGGATGGTATCTTTGCTTAGACGGGAACAAAATTATCGGCGGATTAGGAGTAATTGAAAATGATTTTCATGATAGGAAAGACCTTACCCCTAATGTTTGTGCGGTATACACAGAAGAAGAATACCGATGTAAAGGAATCGCAGGACGCTTACTTAATATGGTTGTAGATGATTTGAAGTCTAAAGCTATAACCCCAGTTTATTTACTTACCAACCATATAGGCTTTTATGAGAAATATGGTTGGGAATTTTTGTGTATGGTTCAAGGAAATGATGAACCTAAAATGTCAAGAATGTATATTCACAGATAATTTCCTAATTTGTCGGGAGATTGCATATAAAGAAAAATCGAAATTGTGGAGGAGGAACGAAATAAAAATTTTAGTGATGAATTGCAGTCCTTGTTAAAAATGGAACAATGGCAGAAACCCCAGACAGTATGTACACCTTGGTGTAATCCCCATGAGCCACATGCAGCTTTAAGCGTTGGAAAGAAAAGCTATGTGGTGACATTAAGAACAGGAACAAGCATGAGAGAATGTCAGCGTATTTTTGAAAGCATTGAACATTTTTACGGGCATTTAGAGATTGAATGTTGTGATAGATTAGGTTTATGTTCAGTGGAATATAAAAATGCAGTGGAATAAAGAAAAGATGAAATTATAGAATTTTGTAATAAGATTTCATTAGATTGGAATTTACAGAAGCAATCGATAAAGGTTATGGTGATGAATTTGACCCAGTCGGTTATACTTTATATATGAAAAGCATATAGAAATAATTACTAAGTTTCTATTTGTACAAGTATTATATGGAGGGAACATGTCTCACAGCAAACATACAAAACGCGGCTATTCGCTGTATATCGAAAAGTGGAATTCTTCTGCAAAAAAATATATAAATACTTGTGCAATATGTGGACATAAGGGATATAGTCCTGTAATAGAAGATATCAAATTTTGTAGAAATCTTGAAAACAAAGTCATTTACAAAGAGCTTACAAAGATACTATGCAAAATGCAATTAGATAAACTAGGGCGATGCGAAAATTGTGCGCAAGTGCAGGACAAAATAAAAATATAAAAAAGAAATCTGCTGTATATTTTCATTTATATAGCGTTTTTTCTACAATGTTTTTTGGTGTTTTCACTTTTTAATTATTTAAAAACTTTTTCATCTTGATTTTATAATTATTCACGTTTGCTGTATATTATACATTTTTCCGTTTCCCCAATTTACATCTCAATACTATTTTACAATATTTTTTTATTTTAACTCCTATTTTTGTTTCTATAAATATTCATATTTTTTTCTATTTTCCTATTGCATTTTCTTATTATCTGTTGTATACTTCTCACTGGTAAACTGATTTTTATTAAAATCACAGACAAAAGTCCCTTTAAAAACTGCTTTTTTAATTTCATTAAGGAAGCACGCTGATGCATGTACAGGTCATCAAACTTTGTTTAACGACATTCTATGCAGAAGGGCGATAAATAATATATTATGGAGGAATACCCAATGAAAGACAAAGTTGTTTTAGCTTACTCAGGCGGTCTTGATACCACTGCTATTATTCCATGGTTAAAGGAAAACTACGATTACGACGTTATCTGCGTATGTGCAGATGTGGGACAGGGAAATGAAATTGACGGGCTGGAAGAAAGAGCAAAGCTTTCCGGAGCCGCAAAACTGTACATAGAAGATTTGACAGATGAGTTTGTAGATGACTATATCATGCCTTGCGTAGAGGCAGATGCCGTATATGAAAATAAATATCTGCTCGGTACTTCCATGGCGCGACCGGTAATCGCAAAGCGTCTGGTGGAAATCGCAAGAAAAGAAGGCGCTGTTGCTATCTGTCACGGAGCTACCGGAAAAGGAAACGACCAGGTACGTTTTGAACTTACCATTAAAGCACTTGCTCCTGACTTGCAGATTATTGCTCCATGGAGATGCAACGAAACATGGAAAATGGATTCCAGGGAAGCAGAGATTGAATACTGCAAGGCTCATGGCATTGACCTGCCTTTTGCAGCAGATTCCAGCTACAGCCGCGACCGCAATTTATGGCATATCAGTCATGAGGGACTTGAGCTTGAAGACCCTGCCAACGAGCCGAATTTTGACCATTTATTAGTACTTGGCACTACACCGGAAAAGGCTCCGGAAGAGGGTG
>CAJUDQ010000065.1 GCA_910585215.1 uncultured Lachnospiraceae bacterium
ATTTTTTTGCATAAAAAAAGAGCCGTGCACTAATTATTTAGTGCGACAGCCCCATTTATTCTCTCTTTGTTTATTTCTTTGTCAACATATTTAATAATTTCATTTTTCCAGAACATATGATGTGTCACACAGCCTTCATCGAAATTCCATATCTTGCCTGACCAAAATGGATTTGATTCATTTACTGCAAATAAATTGTCGCTTTCTTTAAAAAGAAGAACAGAGAGATATTGAAAAAATGAATATTTTATTTTTATCGAGCTTTTAAAAATTTCTTGAAATAGAAGGTGAATATTATTATTGTCAAGAGCAGCAGTAGTATTGAACAGAGAAATCCATTCAAGCATATGACAATTTTGCAGTTCCATTTTCCTTAATGTCTGCAAAATATAATATTCCATAATATATTGATAATTCTTTTCACCAACAGCATATTTAAAATTTTTTTGATTAAAAAACATTGCGTCATTAAATTCAAAATAAATTTCTATCGCTATTTTTTTCAGGTAATCATAATTTTTGGATAAAACAGCCTGTTCCATAGACTTTAAATAAAATGGCAGTAAATATCGAATTAATTCCGGCTGAATATGGTCTGAATATGTACAGTCTGTGGCAAAATTATATAAAATCAGATATTTTTCAGAAAATTCTCTGCTTTTCTCCTGATTTTTAATAAATTCTTGTAATGTATGTCTATCTGTTTCATACAGCTCCATCGTGATTTGAAAATCAGCGTGTGTATCACCTGCATAATTTATATTATTCATATAATTCTTTTCTTAGGTTTTCACAAACTACAGCCATTTCCAACATATCTTTCTCTGGAACCATTTCATTTAAATCATAAGTAAGGGGTGCAGAGGCAAAATCCATAAGGACCTTATTTATCAGCTCATGTTCCTTTGGGGTAGCTGTAATACAAATATCAGGAATATAACATTCTTCGAAATCGCCTCCATATAATTCACATAAATTGACAGTCCTGTTTATTTTACATTCTAACAGCAAAGCGGCAAGGTCCGTAATCAGGTCAATCGCATAACAAATCTCCATATATTCCGTGGAAATTACAAACAACAAAGAAGTTTCCTGATTTTTAAAATTATTGTTTAATGTGTCCAGTTCAAAATCCTCAAATATTTCCCCAACAGAAATTTCTTCTTTTTGTTTTCTTGCCAGATATTCCACAAGCGTCAGACTGTCGTCAGTTCCGCCGATATAATTATTCCAGTATTTATCTTCAATATACATTTTTTCTCCTTACATTTTAATTTATACATTTTTTATTTCTCAAAATTAGAAGGGTTTCCAGTTATCTGTATTGATAGTATTTTCTGGCAGTGTTTTCCAAAAATACAACATATAAAGCACCTCTTATTGTCTGAGAGAAATGATTGTATTAATCTAATTCTGCACGGCTGAATAAATCCAGAATCAATGTTTTATCCATACAGGCGTTTTTAAAATTCAGGATAAATTTCTGCAAGGCTTCCATATTTTTGGAGTAGACACAGAACATTCCGGCTTCTGAATCAAAATTGATTTCTGAAATTAATTCAGGGCATTTTTCATCAAGAAAAACTTTTGCCAGACTTTCCCAGTCATAACCACTGCCTTCAAAGCCTTCGTCAGCACGACTGTCAAATACCTCCTGTAAATACATGCCTGCATCCAAACAGACGGATGCAGTTTCCTTATATTCTGACCATGTAAATGGTGCGATTTTTTTTTCAAATTGTTCTGTAATTTTCATAATTTTTTCTCCTTTCAAATTTTGATTATAATATTGACAAGCAAGTGAAGTTAAATGTTCTACAATATTTTTATTCCAGCTTATATAAGAAGTTAGCTGTTTACAAGGAAAATCGCTGCATATGCCGCAAAACTGTACATGATGATTTCTTGCGCATGTATGCACTTTGCATCTGCCGGAACCTGCCCATTCTGGAACATAGCCATCCAATTCAATACACCCTTTACATATACCGTCAGTTCTTTTTTTACAGGCAGTACAAGATTCGCCGCAGGCAGTTATGGCAGAAAAATCTATTATCTGTTCCAATGAAAAATCCTCCTTGTATTTGAATTTAATCTTTATTCCAATTAAGAAAACATTTTTTAATATACTAAGTTTTACACAACTGCTTCCACAATTGTTTTATTTCCAAAAATAATTTCATTTACGCCGGTTTTTTTATTTTTATTAAAATTAAAACTAAGCATATATCCTTTGTCTTTCTGATAGTAATCCAGATAATCTGCTAACTGTGCCCAGCCCCTCTCATTATATTCGCTGCCATGCCAGATTTTCAGCTCAATAATAAACTGCTCTCCAAGATAATCTACAATAACATCTGTACGTCTTGCATCTCGTGTCTGAGCTTCAAGATAGTAATTTCCAGTTCCATTAATAATGGGCTTTAAATATAGCAGGAAAAATTTACGTCCATAGGCTTCAATAAATTTATCATTGCTGTCTCCATAAATTTCATTAAAATATTCAACAAACTTTTTTAAAACCAACTCCATATTCAACCTGTTATTTTTAATAAACTGGATTTTATCACTTTCACCTTTAGAAAACATATCACTTTTCACTGCTTCCTCTGTCATAAAAAGATTGAGAAGATACATTTCAAATATACGGTTTGCTATGGCAACATGACCATTTTTTTCAGTTAAAAAGCCAAACATTAAACCAATACTGACAGCTTTTTCGTCAGGGCTGAATGGTATATTTCGTCCCTGATATAAAATACTTTCTATCATAGAGCGCAGATTTTTATAGATATCTAATTGTTTTGTCATGCTTTCAAATAATGGAGTGCTTTCTTTTAACATATTTTTTACTGCTTCCATTATTCCTTGTTTTGACCATGCTTTACTTAAAGTTCCAAAATTTTTATTTTCTGGAAGTTCTTCGTCAATATATTTACAGATAGATGAAACCAGAACAGGATATCCTGATGTGTACTCATATATTTCGCTGGCGATTGACTGGATATTCATTCCTGTATGATAATCAGATTCGTATTCTTCAAGCATATCTGCAATCTGACTTGTAGAAAAGCTCATATTTATTTTAAATTTTGCAGCAATATTCCAAGGACTGTTATATTGATGTTCCTCATCAGGGCGCAGTTTTAATTTTAAATTTTTAATATCATAAACACCTGCAAGAATTACAGAATGAAAGATAGGCATTTTATGTCGTCTTAAATAGTATCCTCTAAGTTGTGCTAAGAAATCAATAAACACCTGATTATTACTTGCACTGTCTACTTCGTCAATCATTAATATAATTGGACGCGGACTGTTTTCACACATGATGCTTAAATCTGAAAACAGCTCTTTTAATCCATAACTGGAAACATGAGATGTAAATTTTTGTACATATGGCGTTAAATCGTCTGTATTTTTTAATGCCTTGGATATATCATTTATAAAAGAACGGGAAAATATTTTTTCATTTGAAAAATCTTCTGTTCCCATTAACTGAAAATCCAGAGATAAGACAATATACTCATCTTTTAAGTATTGTTCCAATGCGTTTAATGTGGTAGTTTTTCCATATTGTCGTCCTCTGTTGATAATAAAATAACTTTCATTATCTATATAATCTTCTTTTATTTTTTTTAATCTTGTATTAAGTTTTACCATATAATGTTTTTGTGGATTGCACGAACCTGTTATATTAAACCTGCGCCGCATTTTGTCTGTCTCCTTTAATTGAATATGTGCGTTTTTCAGATAAATTATATCAAAATTGACTTTTTGGATCAATCATATATTTTAAATAGTTACAGGCTTTTTTCGAGAAGAAAGTTTTTTAAAAACAAAAGAAAATAATAATAAAACTTTTATATTCTGGAAATTTTAAATCTTTTTTATCAGTCGAAACACCTGCTCTGCTGTGAAAAGTAAATTTTTTTCCGCGTTTTTTGAATCCATTGCTTCTTCCAGAGTTTGTATCGTTCGAAGAATCGGAAAAAAAGCGTCAATGCCATATTGATTGCATATCACTGCATCCTCTGTAACACAGCCCGAAAATGCAAGAACTGTTTTATTATATTTTTTGGCAATTTCCGCCACGCCGATTGGTGCTTTCCCAAATGCTGTTTGTCTGTCAAGACGGCCTTCGCCAGTGACTACAATATCTGCCGATTTTATATCCTGTTCCAGTTTGATTTCCTCCAAAACAATTTTTATTCCGGATTCCAATACCGCATTTGTATAAGAGAGAAAGGCAAAGCCCAGACCTCCGGCGGCTCCTGTTCCGGCCCTGTTTGCATTTGCATGAGGATATTTCTGGGTGGTAAGTTCTGCATAGCGGGCAAGCCATTTATCCATCTGTTTAATCATATCAGGGGTTGCGCCTTTTTGTGGTCCAAAAACAGCACTGCATCCCTGCTCTCCGCATAAAACATTTGTTACGTCACATGCGATTTGGAAGGTACATTCCCGAAGTTTTGGAAATACATTTTCATCTGTAATTCTGACCAGCTCTTTTAATCCTTTCGCGCCAAACGGAATCTGATTCTGGTTTTTGTCAAGCATGCCATAACCCAATGCCTGAAGCATTCCGATTCCTCCGTCATTTGTAGCGCTTCCTCCTATGCCGATAATAAAATGCCTACATCCTCTGAACACAGCCTCTTTTATTATCTGGCCCACGCCATAAGTAGTAGTATTGAGAGGGTTTCTGTCGCTTTCTGCAATAAGGGTAATTCCTGCCGCACTCGACATTTCAATAATGGCAGTTTTTGTTTCTTCTATTACTCCATATACACATTGCACAGATTTTCCCAATGGTCCGGTTACTGTGATATGTTCCAGTTTTCCGCCCATTCCAAGCGTCAATGCTTCCACTGTGCCTTCACCTCCGTCTGCAAGGGGGCGGACCCAAACCTTTGCATCGGGTATTGCTTTTTTAATTCCCTGTTTTATGATAGCTCCAGCTTCCAAAGAAGAAAGACTGCCTTTAAATGAATCAACAGCAACAATTACTTTCATTTTATTTTTTCCTTTCTGATTTTTATAAATCTGTGCAAATGATTTGTATTCACCTCCCGTTAATTGTATTTTTATAGTAAAATAATTTTTAATCTTCTCTTTAAAATTGTTTTATAATCTGATTTTATCACAAACACATTTATCTTGCAAATATATTTGATTTTAGTATAATATATAATTAAGAAAAGATTGGAAATTAAAATATGATGTAAAAAATAGCAAAGATTAAATAAGATAGGAGTTATAAATGGCAAAATATATTATGGCATTGGATGCAGGTACAACGAGCAACCGATGTATTTTATTTAATGAAAAAGGGGAGGCATGCAGCACTGCACAGAGGGAATTTACCCAATATTTCCCGCAGCCCGGATGGGTAGAGCATGATGCGGATGAAATCTGGGCAAGTCAGCTGGGAGTTGCTGTGGAGGCAATGAATATAATAGGAGCTGCCGCAGAAGATATCGCCGCGATTGGTATTACAAATCAGAGAGAAACTGTGATTGTATGGGACAAGCATACAGGGGCGCCTGTGTACCATGCAATTGTATGGCAGTGCAGGCGGACATCAAAGGAATGTGATGATTTGAAAGAAGAAGGTCTTACCGAATGTTTTCGGGAAAAGACAGGTCTTGTATTGGATGCATATTTTTCAGCAACAAAGGTAAAATGGATATTGGATAATGTGGAAAATGCAAGACAGAGGGCAGAAAACGGTGAGCTGTTATTTGGTACAGTTGAAACATGGCTTATCTGGAAGCTGACAAAGGGAAGGGTACATATTACGGATTATTCAAATGCCTCCCGTACCATGCTGTTTAATATTAATACACTGGAATGGGACGATGAAATTCTTGCCAGACTTGATATACCAAAATGTATGCTTCCAAAAGTAATGCCCTCAAGCTGTATTTATGGAAAAACAGATGCCGCCTTTTTTGGCGGTCCGATATTGATTGCAGGGGCAGCGGGAGACCAGCAGGCAGCGTTGTTTGGACAAACCTGCTTTACTGCAGGTGAGGTAAAAAATACATATGGGACTGGATGTTTTCTGCTTATGAATACAGGAGAAAGACCGGTATTTTCAAAACATGGTCTGGTGACAACGATTGCGTGGGGACTTGACGGGAAGGTGAATTATGCTCTGGAGGGTTCTATTTTTGTAGCAGGCGCTGCAATACAATGGCTGCGTGACGAATTAAAAATCATTGATTCGGCAGAAGATTCTGAATACATGGCAAAAAAGGCACAGGATACAAATGGCTGTTATGTTGTTCCGGCATTTACAGGTCTTGGAGCACCACATTGGGACCAGTATGCAAGAGGAACGATTGTCGGGATTACAAGAGGCGTAAATAAATATCATATTATCCGTGCTACATTAGAGTCAATCGCATATCAGGTAAATGATGTTCTGATGGCAATGGAGGCAGATTCACAGATGAAAATAGCATCGCTAAAGGTTGACGGCGGCGCAAGCGCAAACAATTTTCTTATGCAGACACAGGCAGATATTGTAAATGTTCCCGTAATCCGGCCGAACTGTGTAGAGACGACTGCGATGGGAGCTGCTTATCTGGCAGGGCTTGCAGTGGGATATTGGGCAGATAAGGAAGAGGTTTTGAAAAACTGGGCAAGTGATTGTACTTTTAAACCTTTGATTGAAAATGCAGACAGGCAGAAAAAGATAAGAGGCTGGAACAGAGCTGTAAAATATGCGTATGGCTGGGCAAAGGAAGACAATGATATTTGAGGACAACTATATTGATAATTGAGAAGTGTGTCTAGTGGAGAATAAAATGAAGATTGAAATCTATTCAAGAGAAGCCGGTGAAAAATTATTGGAAAATAAGTTTCCAGAAAATACAGCAGTAATAAGTTTTTACGACCCTGTAAATCCAAGGACAGGTGAAAAAGACGAGCCTGTTGATTACTCGAAAAAGACAAATCGAGTCTTTTCCGTTGCGATACACGATATTGATATTGAAATTCTTTCAGACTATGGCTTGACATATGACACATATTTTCCAGAGGCTGACAGACTGGCAGAATTTATTTATGCCGCTTATTACGAAGGATTGGATGTGATATGCCAGTGCGAATATGGACAAAGCAGAAGCGCCGCTTGTGCTGCGGCAATATCAGAATATTTTTACCATAATGGTATTTCCATATTTGCAGATTATCGTTATTATCCAAATCAAATGGTTTATCATAAAGTATTTGATGCATTAAACAATTTAAAAAATAAGAAACATATTTGAAAGGAGAGATTTATGATATTAAATTTACATGGACTTAATGGAAGTGCACATAACACGAATTACAAATTACTTTTAAAATTATATTCCGAAGATATTATTTTTTCTCCTCAGATTGATTATGTAAAAACTTCTCCCATAAAAATTTTAGACAGCCTGAAAGCATATAGAAATATCAATTATGTTGTAGGAAATTCGTTTGGGGGATTTTTTGCTTATATTTTAAGCAATATCTATCAAATTCCATGTCTGCTTGTAAATCCGTGCATACCTCCCGAACGGTATATTCCATTTCTTGTAGAAGACTACGAATTTGTGAATGAGCTTGCTTTTTTGATGTCTGAATATGCTGATAATGTTCAGTCTGTTTATATGATTCTTGGTATGGAAGATCATGTACTATCACCTGCTTATACAGAGCAGATAATAAAGGCTGCAAAGGTATGGAAAGTTCATGGAGGACACAGTCTGTCAGGGAATGAATTATTTTATCAGGTATTTCACGCAGGAATAAAAGAGATTGAAAGTACTATGTGAATAGGTCTTGCGGACCAGAGGCTTTTGTGTTACAATAAGAAAAAATATATGAAAGAGGGGTAACAACAGTGAATGAAAAATTATAAATATATTTTACAATTTAATTTGATAGAATAATGAAAATAAATAATGTAAATATTGGAAAGGGATTTGGTTATGAGCAAATATTATTCTATCAATGAATTTTCAAAAATTTTAGGTGTGTCTGCGCAGACATTGCGTAATTAGGATAAAAATGGGAAAATTCATCCCCACCACACTTCCGGTAATGGATACAGATATTATTCGCATGAACAGCTAAATCAAGTTATGAATAGAAAACCAAATTTAGATAGAATCGTGATTGGTTACTGCAGAGTATCAGGCAATAAGCAAAAAGATGATTTGGAACGTCAAATAGAAAATATGAAGTTATATCTTACTGCACAGGGAAAACGTGCGAAGAAAGCAAGAAAACTTGTAGAAGAGCTTATAGAAGAAGGTGGTGAAGAGAATGATAAAAACAATCAGGGTAATGCTGCTTCCAAATAATAAACAGAAAACCAAATTATTTCAATACGCTGGCACAGCCAGATTTGCTTACAACTGGGCATTGGACAGGGAACAGGAAAACTATAAAAACGGGGGCAGATTCCTGTTAGATGCGGATTTGCGGAAAGAATTTACGCAGTTAAAGAAAAATCCTGAATATGCGTGGCTGAATAATGTATCAAATAACGTTACAAAACAGGCAGTCAAAGACGCATGTGACGCACACAGACGATTTTTTAAAGGGATTGCAAAATTCCCCCGTTTCAAAAGCAGGAAACACTCACCACCATCTTTTTATCAAGATAATATAAAAATACAGTTCACAGAAACACATGTCAAGGTGGAAGGGTTTGCGTGTTCCAAAAAGAAGAATAAGCAGAAACGGAATTGGATTCGTCTTGCAGAACATAACCGTATCCCAACAGATTGTAAATACACAAATCCAAGAATAAAATATGATGGTGTTCATTGGTGGATTACTGTTGGAGTAGAATGCAGAGAATCCAGTACCATACCATATAATGAAGGAATCGGCATTGATTTGGGAATTAAGGACCTGGCAGTATGTTTTGATAAAAAGAAATACGAAAATATCAACAAAACACAGAAAATAAAGAAATTAGAAAAAAGAAAACGTAGGTTACAGCGCTGCGTATCAAGAAAATATGAAAAAAACAGGAAAGGAGGATGTTACTGTAAAACAAAAAACATTATAAAA
>CAJUDQ010000066.1 GCA_910585215.1 uncultured Lachnospiraceae bacterium
TACACTTCGGCAGGTAGCTAGAATCCCCTACCCTTTAGGCATGGGGAGTGTCAAAGTTTAAATCAATGATAATATCCATTTAAAAAATTCATCCTATAATATATTTATTAATTTATCGAATTACAGCAAAAATAGCAAAAAAGGAGACTATACCTTTCTTCCAGACTATATGAAAACATGGATATTGAATAAACAGCACTTCGATTAAAAGAAATACTGCAATTTAATACCATTATGTCTCAGGTCGTCAGGCTTTAACCTGATGACATAGAACAGGAGCAAGAACGATATCTGAAAGAAAGGTATAATCTCCTTTTTGCATTATGTATGATATAACATTCAATAGTATGAACTTTTAATATTTTTAGATTAATATAGCATCAAATGATATCCACTTATTTTTTTAGTTTTACAATCTAAATAGAGAAAAACAAAATAATCTGTTTTTGTTTTGGATAAATAAATTAATATGGCACTTCCATTCTCCTCATTAATAGTGGGTTTCTTTTTTAAATCTATATTCTGATAAAATATTGATGCATCTAAATTTTCATACTCTGTTAATTTTTCGATTATATTTTTAATAAATAATGTTCTATTATTCGAAAAATCACTAAACTGATAATCTAATGGATAGTAATTATCATCATCTTTAAAGCTATCCTCCACATATTGAATCGCCTCATCCCCTTCCCATTCCATATCTGTCACATAATGAAATGAAAAAATCTCCCCGTTCATATTTACCATTCCAAACAAATAAACCCCTTCAACCTGAATTTCATTCCACACGTAATACTCTTTATCATCCTCGGTCAGCAACTTTCGAGCCTCTTCATACAGCATCGTCACTGCACTTTCTCTGTCACTAATCAGCATTCCGTCATAATTCACCATATCCACCATACATTCTGCTACTCTTTTCCCCCGCAAAAACTCTTCCTGCTCCTGTGACAATTCTCTCGTACTATACTTGCGGTATTCGCTCCAAGGATAAATATACAAATCCGGCACTCTCTCCCACAATTCCGGCGAAAACGAAAAATCAAACCCTTCAAAAAACTCGGTTTCCGCCTTTTCAAAATCATATTTCAATATAGCCAGCGCAGCAACTACTCCCACAAGTATCGTTACCATCGTTACTACAACAAAAGCCATTGCTGTATGAATCCTGTCTCTGGCCGTATTATCGACCTCCCTTTCTCTTTCCCTGTCTTTCATACAAAACTCCTTTCCATACCTTTACAAAACCCACATGAAACTTGTATACATTCCATTATACACAAAGAACATCGAAAAGTTGTCAGGAAATTGTGAACATTTCATTTTTTCACATATTTCGTCAATTTGCACAAACATTTTTCCAAAATATTGTTATTTTGCACAATAAATATTATCTCCTGTCTTTTCATTTACTCTTTCCGTTTTCTTACAATTGAATAAATAAATAATATCACTACTGCTACATCAATTACAACGCACAATCCTGTTGCAATATCCGACAATCCAACCCCCATAATTCTTAAAACACCTGTCATTACTGATATAATACCAATAACAAGCAGCGCAATTCCCCATATCTTCTTTGTCTTTACCATCGCCTTATCTCCTTGTCTTTTTTCTGTAAATTTTCTGAATATATATTTTTAACTGTTTTTCCATTTTCCGGTCTTTGTAAACTCTGATACCCTGTCTTCTGCGTTATCCACAAGATTCCTTGGATATCCAAGAAGCTTTAACAGCCGGATGGCATTTCTTGTAACGGTCCGTCCTCTGTTCAGACGATAATTAAACTTTACGTCATCCCCGCTTACCTCCTCCTCAAAGTGATAATTGGCATAGCAGTCTTCCAGAATATAGGTAAGCTCAATATCATGTGTCGCTGCAAAACAGATAACATTGCTTTGCCTGAAATACTTTAATATTTCTGAGGAGGCCGCGATTCTTTCTATTGTATTGGTTCCTCTTAAAACCTCATCAATAAAGCACAAAACATTTCTAGTTCCACCTGTTTTATCCATAATCCGCTTTAATGCTTTGATTTCTGCCATATAATAACTGTCATTTCTCGAAAGGTCATCTCTCAGTGCCATGGAAGAACATACCATAGTATATGGCATGACATAGCTTTTGGCGGCGGCAGTATAAACAGTCTGCGATAAAATGGCATTAATTGCTACCGTTTTTAAAAACGTTGATTTTCCAGAGGCATTGGAACCAGTAAGCAGAATATTTTTTTCTTTTCGCATGGAATTTGTCACCGCATGTTTAATAAGCGGATGATAGATATTTTCAAAACAAATACCCTGCCTTTGACTGAAATCCGGAATACAATAAAATCCATACTCCTCTTTCAGACAGGTACGAAATGACGCTGCTGCCAGAGCTGCTTCGATATCTCCGATTCTTTCATAGAGCTGATGGATATTCTCTATATTTTCGGAAGTTTTCTTTACCATAGAATTAAACTTGATTAAATCCACATGAAAAATCATGCGAATATACTGCATAACCATTTCAACAATGGAATCATTTACACTCTGCGAGGAAATCAAAAAAATCCCTTTTTTCAGGCCTTTTGTTTTTTCCAGAAGAGTTTCAATCTCCATAATATCCTTCTGAAAAACATTATTTTTCAATTCCTTCAGAATTTCCGAAATCTGTCCTCCATAACGAATCAGACGAATAATATATTCGAAACAGACAAAATAATTGTTGACATCATTTTTTTCTTTATAATAAAAATAAATGTTGCAGGATAATATAAATAAAAAGGCAATCACTGCATAAACCGGAACAATAAAAAATCCGGCGATACTCGCAAGAATCAAAAGGATACCAAGATAATGCTTCCAGCTTGATTTTGCTTTCAGTTTCGAAGCCTTTACAATAAAGTCATAAAAAGAAACAGATTTTGTTCTCCCAATGGAAGCATATACACTTTGTAATTTTTTTGATACAGCAGGATGTTCCTCAAAGCATGCCGTCATTTTTCCGAATTTTTCAAGGTCCTGTCCGCTTTGCCTGAGAGTACGCAGCCTTCTGTACAGACTTTCTTCTCCTACAGATGACAGGGTATGATTTATCTCTTTAAAAACATCATCCATGGAAATATCGTTCCATGTAATATCATCAATACAGATATCCTCTGGTTTTTTTGCATGCTGATAATAATGAGAAATTCTCTCATATTCTTCATGGGTGTATGCTCTGTCCGGCCGTTTTCCCCATCTTTTGTCCAGTTCTTTTCGAAGCTTCTGTGCCGCTGCCTTTTTCATGCTGACTGACTGAACTGCAAAGATAATAAGCAGTATAACAAATAGTATTAAATAAGTCTTCATTTTACCTTCCTTTTTTGTTTTTCATTTCTTCTGTGGTACAGTATAGCATAAATAAATGGAAAAGTAAAACAAAAGTCATGGATATATTTTGCAATGTCTCATCTCCATGAAAAAATTTTGAATTTATTTGCCGTTTCAGCATATATCTATATTATATAGATATTTTACTGCCATAGCATATTATCTGTCAAAATTTGCTTATCAAGCAATCGCCAAATGTTTTGAATCACACTTTGGCAATCACATAAAGGCAGCAAAATCATGCGTATCAAGCGCAGAAACGGAGGGAAAAAATGGACCATTTTAATTTATACAAGGATATCAAAGACCGTACGGACGGAGAGATTTACATAGGTGTCGTGGGGCCCGTCAGATGTGGAAAATCTACATTTATCAAGCGTTTTATGGAAACGCTCGTAATCCCTACTATGAAAGATGAAAATAAAATTGCAAGGGCAAAAGATGAACTGCCACAGTCCTCAGACGGAAAAACCATTATGACTACGGAACCGAAATTTATTCCAAAAGAGGCGGCTTCCATTCAGCTTGACGAGGAAACAGGGGTAAAAGTAAGGCTGATTGACTGCGTGGGATATATGGTAAAGGGAGCAGTCGGACATATTGAAAACGACAAAGAACGCATGGTTAAAACTCCATGGTTTGATTATGAAATTCCGTTTACCAAAGCTGCGGAAATCGGAACCAGAAAGGTTATTTCCGACCATTCCACCATTGGTATTGTAATTACAGGAGACGGTTCTTTTGGAGAATTTTCAAGAGAAGATTATGCTGCTCCTGAAGAACAGACAATCAAAGAACTGAAAGCACTTGGCAAACCGTTTATTGTATTGCTTAATTCCAGCAAACCATACTCCGAGGAATGTAAACGTCAATCAGAAGAGCTCGCTGCAAAATATGATGTTTCTGTTATGTGTGTAAACTGTGAGCAGTTGAAAAAAGAAGATATACATAACATTCTTTTGAATGTACTGATGGAATTTCCAATTTCTGAAATGAATTTTTACATGCCAAAGTGGATAGAGATGCTTGACATAGCCCATCCTTTGAAAGCTGATATCCTCACAAGTATCAAAACTGCAATTTCCGGACTTCGAGTTATGCGAAATATTAACAATGCTACATTTCAGACTGAGTGTCCATATATCACAGATATTAAAATCAGCAATAAGGATATGTCGCGGGGAATTATTAATCTGAATGTTCAAATTGACGACGCCTATTATTATAACGTATTAAGTGAACTGACCGGTGCGGATATTACAAATGAATATGAACTAATTTATACAATTAAGGAACTATCACGAATGAAAGACGACTTTTCAAAAGTGAACAATGCAGTGGATTCTGTCAAACAGAAAGGATATGGTGTAGTGCTTCCGGCAAGGGAAGAAATCACATTGGATGAACCAGAGATTATTAAAAACGGAACCAAGTTTGGTGTAAAAATCAAAGCTTCCGCGCCTTCTATCCATTTTATCAAATCAAATATTTATACAGAGATTTCTCCAATTGTCGGCTCGGAGGAACAGGCACAGGATTTGATTCAGTTTATCAAGGAAAATGGCAAAGACAACAGCGACGGCATTTGGGAAACAAATATTTTCGGCAAAACGATTGAACAGATTGTCAATGAGGGAATACGTGCAAAAATTGATAAACTTTCAGACGAAACCCAGAGCAAAATGCAGGATACATTGCAAAAAATTACAAACGACAGCAAGGGAGGGGTTATCTGTATTATTATTTAAGGCAGCAGGCAGAGCCGGTATAGGACTCTGCCTGAGTTTGTTTTGTAATTTTCTTCCATTAATGATTTTTCCAAACAGTGTTAATTACAATTTTTTCGCTCAATTTTCTGATATTTTCCTTTTTAAGGTTGCATGAACCAATTATTTATAGTAAAATGAAAAATAACAGCATAGGAAGAAAATACCACAAATATATTTCAATCTGTGCACGATATAAAGGAGAATTTTAAGAATGAACGAAATTTTAAAAAACAGCTTGATTGCTCACTACACTTTTGATGATTCCTCCGAAATTGGAAAGGATATCTCCGGTAATGGCATGAATGCGCAGGCTAAAGGCCGTTCTCTTCCATTTACGGAAATGGTGGACGGCAGAAATGCTCTGAAAATGACCGGCGGCAAAAATGGGACCTGCTATCTGGAACTGCCAGAAAATATCCTTGAAAATGTCAGCGACTTAGGCGGCGTGACCTTGTCCGCATGGATATATCCGGAACATGGAACAAATGTGTGGGAGCGTCTTTTTGATTTTGGCGAAGCTCCTGAAAAACCAAACTTTTTTGTCACCAGAAATCTGCGTTCTGTCTGTTATAATGACGGAGACCTTCTGGCTGACCCTGTTATGGCTCTTCCGATGAATCAGTGGACTCATGTGGCAGTCGTTGTTTCCGGTACAAAGGATGGTACATTAAGCAGTGCTGGCCCTATCGTATATATCAACGGAGAGATAGCTGCTGACGGCTCTATCAGCCAGACTTCGAGTGGTACTTACGCGAAGCTCCGCAAATGGTTTGCCACTTTCGAGGACAAACAGAACTACAGTCATAATTATATCGGAAGGTCTCAGTATAAGTCAGATGATGATTTTGTCGGATGCATCACGGATGTGAGAATCTTTTCCGATGCACTGTCCGAGTATGATATTCTGGAAATTATGTGCGACTGTCTGACAGATGAAGCAATTGTAAATCTTGCAAAGGAAAAGTTTTTGGAAACTCCTGTAAAAATTGCTATTGGAGACTATTTCCTTCCAACCTCTCTGGTAGGTGAAAAGGTTCAGGTAAAATGGACCTCTGATAACACCTCGGCTATTACAGATGATGGAAAGCTTCTGGATATCACTGCTCCTGCTGCTGTCACCCTGACTGCAACCCTGACAAAGGGAAGCGCTTCTGTTTCCAAATCCTATTCTTTAACCGCCCTTCCAAAAGGCACGGCACCTTATACCCTTACTATAAATGGAAAGGATGAGGTAATTGATATCAGCAAAACCCTGTGGGGACTTTTCTATGAGGATATTAACAATGCAGCCGATGGTGGTATTTATGCAGAGATGATTCAAAACCGTTCTTTTGAATCCTTTACTTTCGATACCTATGATTCACACTCCGGCAAAGACGGCGCATCTACTGGACGAAACCGCAGACCACTTGAATTCTGGTTTGGTGATATTGATAAGATGACTCCGAAATGCGAAGGTGGTTTAAATGAATTTTTTGGTATTACAAAACCGGATACCAATAATTATTATGCAGAGGTTTCTGATGGAGCAATAATTTACAATAAAGGCTTTTGCGACAAGCATTTTTCCTGTGCCATGAAGATGGTTCAGGGTGAAAAATATGATTTTACCATCTGGGCAAAGGGAAACGGCTCAATTGAACTCACAATTGTAGATGAAAACGATACTCCTCTGTCAGATACAAATACAGTTGTTATCAATCACGATGTATGGACAAAATATGGCAAAGAGAAAAAAATTATTTTTACTGCCTCGGATTCTGCTCTTGGACAGTTGAAAATGATATTTCATGGAACCATTTCTATTGACATGGTATCCCTTTTCCCTGAAAATGTATGGGGCGCCGGCGAAGAAGAACAATCTTCCACTGCTCATGCAAATTATCAGAACAATTCAAACTACAGACTAAGACCAGACCTTGTAAAAGCTCTTGTCGAACTGCACCCGACTTTCCTGCGGTTCCCGGGTGGATGTATTTCCGAAGGTTCCTATATCTGGGAAAATGTGTATGACTGGAAGGATTCTGTAGGCCCTGTAGAGACAAGACGCGAAAATTACAATGTATGGGGTTATATGATGACTATGGGACTTGGCTATATGGAATATTTCCAGTTGTCTGAAGACCTCGGTGCTACTCCTCTTCCGGTTATGGCCTGTGGCGTACTTTGCCAGGCACGCTCGGATTATGCCAATCCTGCAGGCGGTGCATTGCGTGAAAAATATATCAAAAACTTTACTGATTTGATTGATTTTGCAATCAGTATGGATTTTGAAAACAATGAATGGGCAAAGCTCCGTAAGGAAATGGGACATGAAGCTCCGTTTGATTTGCACTATCTGGGTGTTGGCAATGAAAACTGGGGACCTGAGTTTATGGCAAACTTTGAAATCTTTTATGATAGAATTACAAAATATGTAGCCAAAACCTATCCAGGTTATGACCTTACCATTCTTTCTACTGTGGGTGCTCAGGCAGATGACGAAGCTTATGAGCTTGGATGGAAATTCCTTGCCGGCTGTAATGAAGGAACAGAAACAGTTGCTTTCACTGACGGAGAGACCAGCACAGAAGAAACAGTATCATGGTACAAGTATAAAAAACACTACATGGATACAATTGCAGATGAACATTATTACCGTTCAAATCACTATCTCTTAAATAATGTGGACAGATATAATTATTATTATCGTGCCTATAATGAAAATGGCTCCATAAATGAAGCATTAAGCTCAAAGGTATTTGTCGGCGAATATGCATCCTCTGATAAAAATACGCTTGCCGGAGCAGTTGCAGAAGCTGCCGTTATGACAGGCTTTGAAAACAACTCGGATGTAGTAAGGCTTGCCGCTACTGCCCCTTTGTTTAACAAAATCCTTACAGACAATACTTACCGCTGGACTCCTGACTGCATCTGGTTTGACAATGAAACTGTCTGGTATACTCCTACCTATTATGTACAGCAGTTATTTGCAAAATATATTGGTACAAAGGGACTTTCTACCAGCTTTGAGACTTATGAAAACGGATGTGTATCAGCATTGATTCCAAAAGGAGGTATTGAAATAGCAGCTGCAGATGCAAAAATTCTGGTAAAACATGTCAAGGTAACTTCTAATGTCACTCAGGAAGTTTTATTCGAAACAGATTTTTCAGAAGGTATGCCTGAAGGCTTTGATACACTTCCAAACTCTCATATTGTAAGCTTTGAAAAAGACGGAATGATAATCCAAGCATATGAAGCATTAAGCGGCATCTATTGTATTCGTCCTGACTGGACGAATTATACAGTAATTGTAGAAGCGAAAAAGCTTTCCGGAAGAGACGGTTTCTATGTGGGCGTTGGAGTGACAAATGTTGAAATTGACACAAAAAATGCGATTGAATATGCGATTGGCTATGACGGTGTAGCTACAGGCATAAAGGTGTTTAAAGAAGGTATCGAAGGTTATCGTCTTGGTGACTTCTCTTGCGGCACCTGTGCAGGAAATCTGAGAGCAGCATGTTATGAAGAGATTGCATGTGACAAAGACTATACAATTACAGTAAATTACGGTGGACCTCTGGGAACAGGAAAATCTCTGCTCTGCTACTATACAGATGGAGAAACTTCTTCCAAAGTACTAGACTATAAACTGGAAGCATACAATAAAGATGTATTTAATTCTGTGACAAAAGATGACAAGCATATTTATATAAAGCTTGTCAATGCAGATAATTTTGTAAAACCGACCAG
>CAJUDQ010000067.1 GCA_910585215.1 uncultured Lachnospiraceae bacterium
GATTCTCCGGAGTGACTGGAGTTCAGACGTGTGCTCTTCCGATCTAGACCAAGAATGTTTGAACCCTGTTGTTCAAATGGTGTTACTCTTGCATTTAGTTCCCGTTCTGCACCTTCTATAATAAGCTCTGCTTTTTCCCCCTTTTTCAGCGCTTCCTCATAAGTTTTTAAGAAATTTTCTGTCAATTCTGCTGCAAACTCCCTGTTTCTTGGTGCGCAGATACTGGCGTAAACCGGACGTCCCTCTTCGTCTTTTTCCTTTGTTTTGTATGCCGGCATACTGACATACAACCCGCCTGCCTTCTTTTCCAGAATTTTCAATCCTGTAATCTTTACATTTTCATCAAAACAGATGTTTCCTGTTCCTTTGGGTGTTACTTCTACTTTGTACATTAGTGATACCTCCTGTTTTTATTTTTGTTTCAACAGAGCAGCTTTTCAGTGGTATGGAATGCCACTGATAAAATTATTCTGTTGATAACACTATTTTAAATCCTTTCTAATTTTTCCGCATCCAATTATAATTGGTAAAAATACCCTTTTTTGAGCAAATTTTTTTATTATAATAAAATTTTATTTTCTACCAAAAGATACAATCACAAATCGTTGACAATTTAATACCAAAAGTATACAATATATCCAAGGAGGTGATTTCATGAATTTTTATTCTGTACGAGATTTAAGAACTGATTCCAAGAGTATATGGGAAAATCTTCATAGAAATGGTGAAGCTATTATTACAAATAATGGAAAACCTACAGCTCTCATGATTGATATATCCGAGGATAATTTTGAAATTATGATGCAGGCTGTCCGTCAAGCAAAAGCTATGATTACATTTAATAATATGCGCAGCCGAGCCGCTGCAAACGGATTTATGACCGACGAAGAAATTAATGCTGAAATAGAAGCTGCCAGAAAGGAAGGCTAATTATATGAATATCGTTTTAGATACTAATGTCTTAGTTTCCGCATTATGGTCAGCAAACAGCAAACCTGCTATTATCGTCAATGCAGTTCTGGCACAAAAATTTACAGTCTGTTATGATTACCGTATATTAGATGAATATTATAATGTTTTAAAACGCCCTAAATTTAATTTTGCTCTATGGGAGATTCAGAATCTTCTTGGAAATATAACTTTAAATGGAATTTCTATTGTCCCTGACCCATTACCAGAAGTCCCATTTACTGATGAAGCAGATAGAAAATTCTATGAGGTTGCAAAATTCTGCCATACCTTGCTAATTACAGGCAACACAAAACATTTCCCAAAAGAAGACTGTATTATTACCGTTGCTGATTTTTACAAACTATATTTTAATTAAATTAACCCGTTGTGCTAATTGAAATGTAAATTGCTTTATCAACCAGCACGACAAGTTAATTTATGTATTTTATTTTTAGTATGTTTTGTTGTGATACAGCTCCACACATTCCCGATAAGTCTCCTTCTGTTTTTCAGAAAGTGACGAAGAATATCTGGAATACCATACTCTGGCGGAAAGATAGTACACAGGCTTACTGTATTTTTTGTAGGTATAAGTCTTATAAATAGGTTTTTCCATATCATCCACATACCTTTCTCTTGTTTCATACACTGGAATCTGCCTCGTTGTTTCATAAGTATAAGCAGTCAATGATTTGAAATTTCCAAATCTGTCAATTCCTTTTGTCCTTCTGTAAACAAGCACTTTGTATGCCTGTAAGAGTTCCGGTCCTTCAAGGTTTGCAAGTGTTTGGTTAAAAAGTTTGATATGCGGAGAGTTGCGATACAGATTCTCTCCCGATGTATCAATTCCCACTACCTGCATTTTTAATGTGACTGGCACATCTTGATTTCTGTTATTTTTATATGTAACATCCAAGGACAGTTCACACCCTAAAGGTATTTTATTATTCGATGTTGTATATAGATAACAGTACATTCTTTTTTGTGAAAGCTGCTCATCCGAAAGCTGAATATAACTTTCATAAGATTCTGTCATATCCACTCCCAGATAAATGCTGCCATTTCCTGCCGCTGTACCATAATCGTAAATAGCACTGTTCGCTGACACAGAACGGCTCTCTGTGATACTCTGATATCCTGTCATTACCTGCTCCATTACTTTTTTCTGCTCATAACCAATCAATTCCTTTCTGCTTGTTTCGCTGTATGTTTCTGTCCCAAAATAATTCATCTGGTCAAAAACCTGAGTTAACATATTGTTTTCCACCACTGTGTTGATATTTAAATAAGGCAGAATGTCCTCGCCATTTGTCAAATCTCCTGCCTGTGTTTCAGATATCATGGAAAAATAACCTGTGAGAAAATCTCCTTTTTGGGGCTTTGTGGAATAAGGATAAGTAATTGTATAAGTCTCTTCTACATATTCTGTCTCTGTATTTTTCACTACTCTGCTCTTCTGATAGCTTGAAATCTGAGTGGAAAAATCATCAAATAAATCATTTGCTTTGTCCATAAGATTGATTTCCGTTTCAGCAACTGTCAGAACTCCTCCACCTCCAGTATTAAAAAATCCTCCAATATAAGCAATCGCGGAATATATCGTAAGCACACAGGCACCTACCAAAACTACTGGAAACAAACAGGTAATAAACAAACTTATCACAGACATTAACATTGAAATAAAAAACTGCACAATTCCAAGAAGCATGATAAAAATCATATGTCCCGCTTTTCCCGCCATACGTTTCACCAGTGAACGGCTTCTTATCGTAAATAGTTGTTTCATTAATTCAATTCCTGCTGTTTTTTCACTGTTTTTCTCGTCAGAAAGAAGCGTCTGAACCATAAACTGCATTTTTGCTTTGCGTATCATTGCTCTGTTTTCTATCTTCCTTGTTCTCTTTTGGTTTTTCTTTTCCAGCTTTCCAGCCTTTTTTCCTGCCTCTTTCTCCTGTTTCTGGATAAATTTCTCTGTTCTTTCCTTCTCATCGCCTTTTTTCAGTATTTTAGTATTCTTTTCGCCCCATCTGGAAGGAGCTGTTGTCATATGGATATGCCGGTTATTTTCTCCAATATTCCCAGCCCGTATTTTTAATGTGTCTCCTAACTGGCTGGTATGGCTGCCATTGGAAATTCCTTTTCTACTTTGAGCTACCTCCTGCTTGTAAGCCTTTTTCTTTATCCG
Source organism: uncultured Lachnospiraceae bacterium (assembly GCA_910585215.1). Lineage (GTDB taxonomy): Bacteria > Bacillota > Clostridia > Lachnospirales > Lachnospiraceae > CAG-303. The sequence goes on from CAJUDQ010000067.1 coordinate 3,137, forward strand.
GTTATCCATTGCTGTCTGGGATACCATCGCTGCCATTGCAGCACTTTCTACCCCTCCATGCTTTTTTACCTGCTTGTATGCTGCCTTATCTGTTTTTTTGGAAAGTTTTTCTGTGTGTTTTTTATTTGCTTTTAACTGTTTTTTCTCTTTCTTTTTATACAGTTTGTCCGCTTTTTTCTGCGAATCTGCCTGTATGATTTTCTGGTCATACTTTTTGTCGAGTTTTTCCAAATCTTTTCTAAGTTTTTTGCTTTCTGACTGGTTTCTTTTATCCGCCTTTTTCTCAATTTTACGAATAACTTTTTCATTTTTCTGAAAAATTTGCTCTCTGGCAGTTTTACCGTTTTCGCCTATCTGCCTTAAACTTTCTCCAATTTCAAAGCCCCTGTCCAGTTCTTCTTTTATTGCTTTTTTCTTTAAAATATGTTCTGGAATTTTTGCTCCAAGTTTTTCTGCTTTTTCCAACAGCTCCACACTTTGATTTATTTCTGTAGTGGCCAGATTTTCTGCATTATCTTCTTGAATTACGGGAGTTTTTTCTATCGTTTCTTCCAAAGCATCCAGCCCGCCGGACAGTTTATCCAGTACTTTTTCTGGAACAGTTAAGATACTGTCTGCCGCCGGACTGCTTTTCTTTGAGTTGTTTGTTTCTTTGGAATTTTTGTTTTTCTGGAGAAGATACTGCTCGATTAATTTTTGTTTTTCCAACTCATTCAGACCTATATTTCTAGTTTTTCTTTCTTCTCCTGATATCTTTTGGATATCTAATTCCTGCATGGAAAAACTGTTTTCTTCTTTCTGATTCTCTTTCCCGGATGCCTGCCCTGATGTTCTCTGCATAGCTTTTTGCAGTCTGTCCGTTTCACTTACGACTCCCCGCATAACAGGCTGTTGTTTTCCACTGTTTATGCCGATATTCTTCTGTTCCTGAATTTTTTCTTCCACTAATCCACATCCTTTGTCATATCCCATTCCTGTTTATCCAGCGTTTTCTGCATGGCAGCTTTTTCATGGAAGTTTGTGTTATAAATATCATAAATTGGGTTTTCCTTATCAATGCGGGCGTCAAATGGCACTACCACATTTCCAAACCGGATTAATCCAGTTCCTTTTTCGGCATTTGTGATATACTTTGTCATGGCGCCGGACATAAAATCAAAATTCTCTACAAGCCTCTGTGCATCCTGCCCGTCATCTTTTAAAATCATTGTATATTCGCTATTTACCAGTAACGATGCCATTTTTGCATCGTCTAAAATCACAGACGGGTTTTGGGTAATTGCCGTAGGAATCCCTCCAACCTTCCGGATTTTTTTCCACAATGTAATAAAATAATCTCTTGTATATGGATTTTCCAGAAAAACATGAAACTCATCTACATATAACCAGGTAGTACGCCCCTTTTTCATGTTGCTTAAAATCTTATTTGTGATATTTTCCAGCATAATTACCATAGAAATATTCATCAATTCCTCTCCCATATCCCTGCATCCATATACCACTATCCGGTTATCAATGTCCGTATTTGTCTGGTGGTTAAAAATATTTAACGAACCATCAATAAACCGTTCCATTGCCAGAGAAATTTCCTGCGCCTGCGGTTCCGGCTGGCTGTCCAGTATCTCTTTGAAATCCGACATGATTGGTACTTTTCTTTCCTCCTCCGGCTGTAACAGAAGATTGTCAAACAGCTTTCTGATACAGCGGTCTACAATCGAATAATGCCCCGACTGAAACTCTTCTCCCATACACTGACAGCAGATACCCATAAATAACTGGGATTTTTCTGCTTTCATATCATTAAATTCTTTTCTGTTTTTACAGATTTCAAGGTCTATATCCAGTGGATTAAAAAAGGTATCCGCATAGCTTGCCAGACAGATAAAAGCCCCTCCAAATGCATTTACAATATCCAGATATTCATGCGTAGGGTCAATTACAATAATATCATCATCTGTCCCAATAATTACCTGCCCGATTTCTAACTTGCTTCCAGTAAAACTTTTACCGGAACCCGGCACTCCAAAGACAAAGCCGGAAGCATTTTTTAACTGGCTGCTTTTCCGGTTCCCCATAATAATCCGTTTGCTTAACTGGTTGACACCGTAGAAAAAAGAACCCTCTTCCATACAGATATCTTTTGCAAAAAACGGCAGAAATGCTCCTGCGGATAACGTCAGCAATCCTCTCATTCTGTCTACCTGTCTGACACCTATAGGCAGTACAGTATTTAATCCTTCCCTCTGGCGCATAACATAAGTATCCGATTGAAAGCCGGCATGCTCCAAAACCAGATTGACGCTGCTTACTGCGCTGTCTAAAGACTTTTTATCATCTGCAATCAAAACATAGCTGATTCCTGTCCAGAACATCTTCTGGTCATTGTCTCTGACATCATCCATCATTTCCTCAATCTCTGTTTTCTGCCTTCTCAGCTTATAGGAAATTTCACTGGCAAAATCATTATTTTTATTACGTTTCTGCTGCTGTCTGGAAATATCCGATTCAATTCCCATATATTTTATATCCAGTACCTTCTTTAAAACCGTCTGCGATACCGGCGTATAGTCTACAGTAAAAATACTTGGCTCATTGAAATTCACCAGTTTGATAATAAACTCATCAGATATGGCGGAAGGATAATGTTCAGGGGATATGTACATAGCTTTGCAGTATTTTTTATCTGTCCGAAAATAATCGTCATGGGTTTTAAAATCTATGCTGTTACAGATAATATCGTTTCTCCAATCCCTGCCGCTTCTTAAACATTCCATAATGTCTGTGTGGTAATGCTCTTCTTCTCCAATGTGATAAAAGTTATAGAGAAGCTCCAGTCTTTCATTTGCATTTAAAGGAAGAAGAGAGGAAGTCAAAGAGGCAAAATTTTTAAACATACCGGTTTCTATGGAAGAAATAAGGTTCTTCGCTTCCTCATAGTTGTTGCGGTGAACACAGATCGTAAATATTTTTATCTGCTCAATTCCATGTTTCCCCTCTAAAAGTTTTGTTTCGATAATGTCATTGAAGGCTTCCCTTGCTCCATCCAGCACATCGCCTTTATGCTGGTACAGGTATTTTTTTCGAAACTCCTCCATATTTTGCAGCTTGTTAAAATAGGTAATCTTAAACTGGATATCAAGGGCATTGATAGTCTTGTTCCACGAAAGAAAAAATGCGCGCTGCTCCTCATAGGTCAAAGTACTGTAATTTGCATCGTCAATCAAATAAGACTTCGTATAAAGCCCCTGCGATACCTCCATAATACCTGATGGGGAGATTCGCAGTACTTCTAAAATATCCTGTACACTTTCCGGTTTTTCTGTCAAAACCCTGCCCGCCTTTTTTAAATCTGCCATTTCTTTTCTTGATGAATGAAACATTTTAAAATCCTCCTTTAAATAATGTTTTCCTTTAAAATATCCATCAGGCTGTTTCTGGATTCTAACAGGCTGTCAGCCGCCATTCCTTCCAGATTTTTTGTATAGACCGTTCTGGTATAGCCACTGTCTATCCCTGCAGTGATAATGTTTTCGTATACGCTTCTTTTTCCTGTCTGATATACCACCAGATTTCCACCGTCTGAGCGAATTTCTTCTGAGAGCTGGTCCAGTTCTTCCAAAAGTTCTGTACTGCTTTCTGCACATAACAATGCTATACAGCCGCAAAAGGTATATCTTGCTTTATCATCTGCCGTATTATTATAAAAAAGTTCATAAAACTCGGAATCTGTTTTTTTAAGCTTCACCATATGGCTGTCCAATCCCATATAGATTGTTTTCATATGGTGAATCACTGTCTGGTCTGACACGCTTTCAAAGATGCGGATTCCTGCTGTGATATAGTTATTTTTTAAAATTCTTGTATTGATTCTTTCCATAGCATTTTTATCTTCCGGATAATTCTGCACACCAAGAACTGCCATACTGTAGCCCTCTCCTTCAATATCTGCCCTCATTTCATTCCCTGTTTCATGAAACGAAAGGGTATCAAAACGAAAGTCTTTTTTACATTCTGGAAATGCTTTGATATAATCCATAACATTCAAATAATTTTCTTCTTTTCCCAAAAGACAGCCTCTATGAATTAAACGGATACGTTCATTAAGAGAGAGCAATCTTGGAAAACAGTTTTCTTCTTTTAAAAGTTCCTCTATTACATAGTCTGACAGTTTATCAAACTGCTCATAGTTGCTGTCAGCTTCGTATAAAAGAAAAAAAGTATCCATAATTCCCTGCTCATTTCGCATATTGAATATACGAAAATCCAAACTGGCATTTCTTAACAGACGTAAAATATATTTCTCATTTTGAAAATTCACGGAAAAAACGGCACTGTAAATTTTGTTCTGTACAAAGTAACCATTTGGATACAATCTGTCATACAAAAACATGGTTCCCTTTTCCTTTTGATTTACCAGATAATAAGGCTCCTCCTTTTTGTTTTTCTTATAAATAAAATAGTTATTCTTTTCCATAAGCTTCTCCTTTTATTAAACTGGTAAGGGATTCCTCTGTACCGTCTATTACCACTGTATTGTTGGTCCATGCTTTATGCCAAATAACATTCGTTAAGTTACAATTCACAAAAACAGCGTTTTCCAGATTGACAAAGGAAAAGTTCGCTCCAATAAGGCTGCAATTTACAAAAACAGCGTTTGACAAATCTACTTCCCGAAAATCATAACCTTCCATTCTGGTGTCCACAAAAAATTTTTTACAAAGCCCCATCTTCTTTTTAATTTCCTTTGTGTACTGAATCAATGGCTGTTTTCGTTCCATTTTGGCGCCGGAACTTTCTATCATTTGTTCCATATGCTCTGTATATGCCCTCTGCTGGAGCTTTACCAGTTCTTCATAAAGAAGAAAGGCTGTTCTCTGACATTCAGTATATAGCTCTGCATGTTCTGGATTTTGGACATCCGAAATATTTTGAATGACTATATTTCTTGGGTATGTTTCCAGATTGTTCTGCCGGAGCAGGCATATCATTTCCTGTTCTGTAACTGCATAAATTTCTTTTAATTTAAAACAATTAAGAGAAAAAAAGGAAGATCGGAAGAGCGTCGTGTAGGGA
>CAJUDQ010000068.1 GCA_910585215.1 uncultured Lachnospiraceae bacterium
GTGTGCCTTATATCCCAATAGCTAAAGCTAGGGGATATAAGGCACATTCTGGTAATTGTTCATTATTTTTATAAGATATAAAAGGGGCTGCTGCAAAGTAGTTTTAGATACAATATATGTATTACAATTTTTTGCTGATAATATAATAGGTACCTGACTGCTATTTTACAACAACCCCTTTGATTTTGCGAGTATTTTTGACTTCAGACAGTTGATTTCCTGTCTTGGTGTGTAGTTCTATATAACGACAGTTATTTAATTTTCAATCGACTGCGATTCTACAAACTGGAAGTTTGCTGTTTATTTAAAAAATCTCTATCAAACTCAATTACAGTTTCGCGGTTAAGTTCGTCATTATATATATCCGACTCAAAAAACTTTCCACCACGAACATTTTTTAGATATCCTTCTTTTAATTCCATAGCCATAAAGGCAGGGTAATTATAGCCTTCAGCATCAGATATGCCATAAATGGCTGCCTCTTTAAAACCAAACTGTGGATAGTATTCCGGTCTTCCAAAAAATAAAATAGCACCATAGCCAAGTTTTTCGGCTTTCTCTATCATTGCCAGAATAAGGGCTCGACCAATGCCTTGACGCTGATATTTGGGAAGTACGCTCAAAGGGCCAAAGTTAAGGACAGGAAGCGTATAGCTTTCCATTTTAACAACAGCTTTACTGCAAATAATATGTCCGATTATCGTTCCGTTTTTTAGTTGAGCAACTAAACTCAATTTAATAATGCCATCACGATGTCTTAATTCATGAACCATCCAATGCTCATAAGGACAGCCAATTTTACCACGCATTATTCTATCGGGATAATTAAATGCTGCTCTTGTTATTTCTTCTACTTTTCGGTAATCTTTTTCTTCTTCCTGTCTAACTATTATATCTTCTATCTGCATAGAAAAGTCTCTCCATAAATTTTGGCTTGCCAACTGGCGGTCTGATTCTTATTTCGATTTTTCTGCTTCTTTACCATATATAAGCATTTATTCGGGCAGCCAATTATCTGTTAACTGCATATTATCTTGTATTTTCTGATGCAATTAATTTATCTGCCTGATACCGTTCTCTTAATTTCGGTTTTTCAATTTTTCCAGTAGGATTTCTTGGAATCTCATCAAAGAAAATTTTTCTTGGCCTTTTATATCTTGGAAGAGCAAGACAGTATTCATTCATTTCTTCCTCTGTGCAAATATATCCTTCCTTTAATTCAATAATCGCCGCCGCAATTTCACCCAGACGATTATCCGGAAGACCAATCACTGCCACATCATGCACACAGTCATTTGTGCGAATAAAATCTTCAATCTGAACAGGATAGAGGTTTTCGCCGCCGCTGATAATCACATCTTTTTTTCTGTCTACCAGATAATAAAAACCGTCTTTATCCTGCATCGCCATATCTCCGGTAGAAAGCCATCCATCCTTTAAAACTTCCTCTGTCGCCACAGGGTCATTATAATAACAGCTCATAACGCCGGGACCTTTTAGGCAGAGCTCTCCAACTTCGCCCTGTACAACTTCTTTGCCAGTTTCATTTACAATTTTTACCTGCCATCCAAAGCCAGGGACACCGATTGCTCCCACTTTATGTATGTTTTCCACTCCCAGATGAACAGCTCCGGGACCAATAGATTCACTTAAACCATAATTGGTATCATATTGATGCTCTGGAAAATAATCATGCCAGTGTTTAATAAGCGAAGGCGGAACAGGCTGTGCTCCAATGTGCATAAGCCGCCATTGTTCAAGCTGATAATCAGAAAGTTTAACCTTTCCATTGTCAAGTGCATCCAGAATATCCTGCGCCCACGGAACCAAAAGCCATACAATTGTACAATGTTCCTGTGATACCGCGTTTAAAATATATTCCGGTTTTGTTCCTCTTAATAATACCGCCTTGCTGCCGGAAAGCAGGCTTCCAAACCAGTGCATTTTTGCGCCGGTGTGATAGAGAGGAGGAATACATAAAAATATATCATCCCTGGTTTGTCCGTGGTGTTTTTGCTCTACACGGCAGGAATGTATCAGACTTTCGTGATTATGTAAAATTGCCTTTGGAAATCCAGTAGTGCCGGAAGAAAAATAAATTGCCGCATTATCCTTTTCTGTCAAAGTGATGTCCGGTGACTGACTTGAGCAGTTTGAAGTCAGGTTTTTATAATCTTCTGCAAAAGTAGGGCAGCCCTCCCCAACATAAAAAAGAAGCCGGTTTTTACTGATTTTTTCTGCGATTTCCTCTACACGTCCGATAAATTCAGGACCAAAAACAAGAATATCTACTTCGGCAAGCTTGATACAATATTCAATTTCCGAAGCGGTATAGCGGAAATTTAACGGTACGGCAAGAGCACCTGTTTTTAAAATTCCAAAATAAATCGGGAGCCATTCCAGTCCATTCATTAAAAGAATTGCGACTTTATCCCCCTTTTTTATTCCACGGTCAAGCAAAAGATTGGCAAAACGGTTTGCCTTTTCATTAAATACATTCCATGAAATTTCACGGCGATAATGAGCAGTTGGATTTGGTTCGATTAATTCAAATTCACGCCATGTCACACGCCTGGTTTCCTTTACTTCAGGGTTGATTTCTACAAGACAGACTTCATCCCCAAATTCTTTGCAGTTGTTTTCTAATACTTCTGTAATTGTCATTACAATATAAGTCCTTTCCATAAGTAGTTTCAATATGATAAAAATAACAGTTTTTGAGAAGAATGTCAATGTGAAAATGGAACTTTATCAAAAAGAACGAATCAAGTCTTTTCAAAAATATTAATTGAAATAAAGACCTGTTTTTCATATTCAAAATTTTCTTTAAAATATTTTTGGCATTGATTTAAAATATATTTTGTACTATAATATTTTGTATTATTTTGTTTTTTTGTTTTTTATCTGAAAATAAGAAACAAATTGGTGGAAAACAGCAAAAGAAATAATATATGAATATCTGATAAATAAAGATAAGATATATACTTGTTGATTTAAAAATAAAAAAGTAAAAATAATACGGAGAACAATATGCCACAATTAAAATTTATTGCAAAACAACCCATAAACAAAGGCTGGTCTTGTGACAAAAAATATTGTGCCAGAACAGCAGACGGTACAAAATATTTTTTAAGAATCACATCTGAAAAGAATATACATTATAAAGATATGTTTGATATTCAACAAAAGGCAGCGTTTCTTGACATACCTGTAAGCAGACCGATTGAATTTGGAACATATGAAGATAGTATTTACATTATAGAACAGTGGATAAACGGCGAAGATGCAAGAGAACTGGTTCCAACTCTTTCAGATTCACAGCAGTATACATATGGTTTTGAGTCAGGCGAAATATTAAAAAAAATTCATTCTATTCCTGCTCCTATGACACAGCCTGAATGGGAAACTCGTTTTAACGCAAAAATAAACCGTAAGATTGAAATGTATAAAAAATGTCCCATTGAATTTGACGGTACAAAATATCTTATAAATTACATAGAAGCAAATCGTTCGCTTTTAGCAAACCGTCCTCAGACTTTTCAACATGGAGATTACCATATTGGAAATATGATGATTGAAAATGGCAAACTTGTCATTATTGATTTTAATCGCTATGATTTCGGAGACCCGTGGGAAGAGTTTAACCGTATTGTATGGTGCGCGCAGGCTTCTCCCTTGTTTGCATCCGGAATGGTAGACGGATATTTTGAAAATAAAGTTCCGGATTTATTTTGGAAACTGCTTGCGCTTTATATCAGCAGCAATACACTTGGTTCTATTTCATGGGCAGTTCCGTTTGGAGAAGGTGAAATACACACAATGATTCATCAGGCAGAAGAAGTACTTGACTGGTATAATAATATGAAAACTTTCGTTCCAAAATGGTATTTTAAGGAATATTCTCCATAAAAAAGCTGTCGCATTAAGCAAAGTCCAAGCAAAATACAATAGATATAAAAATCAGCAATCACTATATGTTGCACTGCCTTTTCTGAATACGACAGCTCTGTTATTTATTGTTTTGATTCAGAAATTATTTTTTTATCACAGGCAATTCAATATTAGAAGCGCAGTCTCCGCCAAAGAAAATACGATTATGGGCAATCTGCCATACAGTACCCAATGCCGGCGGTTCAATTGTATTTAAGTTTCGGTTGATAGCTGGAAACAGACTGCCAGTCAGTTGAATTCCAATGGAATGTCCCTCTGGAACAAGATACCCTGCATGTCCAATACTGAATTGATAAAGAACAGTTTCACCAGGTATTAAAAAATCATTTTTAAATAAACCATTGCGATGTCTGGCACGTACATAGCCAACTGCAATTTGACGCTGATAGCCGTCTGGCGCAATGTCCGTCAATCGGCAGACAAAATCGGTATCCGGCACATCCGTAGCAGCAAAAAGATTTACACGGATACTTCCTGCAATCAGAACATCTTCTGTCAGCAAATCAGAATGAAATTCTAAAAGGTCTTCCCTATCAGAAATTTCCGACCAGTCCGCCATAAGCATACGTTTTTTCTGGTCAACAATAGTAGACGGCGCAGGGTTTTCAGGATTATAAGTAAAACAGGCCTCACCGGAAACAGGAACAGAAGTTTGTAATGCTGCATTTGATGTAAGATAAAACTTTACAGGAACAGCTTCAGGAGGAGGCCAGTCTTTTGCTGTACGCCATTCATTGCTGTTTTGTATAAAATAGCGAACACGATGCTCAAAGCAAGTTTCCTCTTCCTTTTTCAGATAATGATTAAACCATCGGAGCATCATGCCGGAAACATTTTGTGCTTCTCCAGAATTTTCTTCTCCAAAATTAACATCTTCAATCTGATAAGGAAGAACACCTCCATGTGTCCACGGACCGATTAATAGATATGCATTTTCCTGTGTATATAAATCTGTAGAATGACGCGCTGCTATATAATTATCTATGGTACTGTTACATGCACCGTCCATCCATCCGGTTGCACAAAACATGGCTGTATGAATTTTGTTATAAGAAATTGGGCTGTGAATACTGTCCCAAAACTCCTTTTTTTCAACACCCTCTACCAAATCCAGATAGTCTTTAAGCATAGGAACTCCTTCTAAAAGAGCCGCCGGATTCTGGTTCATTGGAAGTATTTTGCTAAATTCATTTAGTTTTTCCCGATTTTCTTTCAAAATCGGAAGCATTTTGTTTCGAAATTCTTCATCTGGCATATATTGGTCTGCATGTTCTAAAAGTTGATTATAAGCCCATCCAAGATGGAAACAAGCAATAGTCTGCATCTGACTGGTGCCAAAAGAAGCAAGAGAACTGCACATAAATGGACAAATTGCCTTTAAATGTTTCGGTGCGTCTGCAGCAGCGGCTATCTGTGTAAAACCAAAATAGGAAAGACCAAACATGCCCACATTTCCATCACAAAATGGCTGTGACGCAAGAAATTCTACTGAATCATATCCGTCTTCCTGTTCATTCCCTCCGTTAAGATTCATTTCTCCTTCAGATGCGCATGTTCCACGGCAGTCCTGAACTGCAATAATATATCCGGCTTTCACAAAATCAGGATAATGCGCATATAAAGGTTCCTGTACAATTCCCTCTTTATTGTAAGGGGTACGCATTAAAATCACCGGATATGTACCAGCCTGCTCTGGCATGTATAAATCTGTTGCAAGTTTTATCCGGTCACGCATAATACATGAAAAGTTTTTTACAATTTGCATAATAATACTCCTTTCGCTTTTTTATATTTATAAAT
>CAJUDQ010000069.1 GCA_910585215.1 uncultured Lachnospiraceae bacterium
CAATTAATATGTCTTATGTCAGTTTTTGAGTTTACACAAAACTTGAAACAGTCTCACAGTGATATTCTATTTCACAGAGTAGAATGTTCCAATTTCAGAATATCCTGCTCCATCATTATCATAGAAGATCTATTTTATAGACTTTTCTTCATACTCTCCAAAAAATAAATATAAGGAAGAAAACTCATATTATTTTACAGGTTTTCTTCCTTAATATTATAATTTCTTGCTTATACGTGCATTACCCTTGATTTAATCTCTTTGGTTTTTCCAACATTCCAGAAATTTTCACCAAGATATCCACAGGTGCGTCTTGTCACATTCATTTTCGCCTGGTCTTTATTGTGGCACTGTGGACACTCCCATTCAAAATTGTCATTAATCAGAATCTCTCCGTCATATCCGCATACCTGACAAAAATCAGATTTTGTATTAAATTCCGCATACTGGATATTATTATAAATAAATCTTACAATTTCCTCCAGTGCTTCCAGATTATGCCGCATATTTGGAATTTCTACATAAGAAATGGCACCACCGTTGGAAATTTTCTGAAACTGACTTTCAAAAGTAAATTTTTCAAACGCATCAATTTTTTCTCTGACATCCACGTGATAGGAATTGGTATAATATCCCTTATCTGTAATATCTGTAATATCCCCAAACCGTTCTTTGTCAATTCTTGCAAAACGGTAACAAAGACTTTCGGCCGGTGTGCCGTACAGTCCAAAAGCAAGGCCGGTATTCGCCTTCCATGTATCAGTGGCATTGCGAAGCCTGTTCATCACTTTCAGAGCAAACGCAGTTCCCTTCGGGTCCGTATGGCTTACGCCTGTCATAAGCTTTGTCACCTCATACAAACCAATATATCCCAACGAAATCGTAGAATATCCGTCATGCAGAAGCCGGTCAATTTTTTCTCCTTTTTTCAGCCGCGCAATGGCTCCATACTGCCAGTGAATCGGGCTGACATCAGAAATAACACCTTCCAGAGCATGATGTCTGCACATCAGTGCTTCAAAGCATAAGGAAAGACGTTCTTCCAGCAGCGGCCAGAAAGCTTCTTCATCTCCTTCTGCCAAAATTCCAATCTGTGGAAGGTTAAGGCTTACCACACCCTGGTTAAACCGGCCTTCCCATTTATAATGCCCATCAGGCTCTTTCCATGTACTTAAAAAGCTTCTGCATCCCATACAGGAAAATACATTTCCCTCATAATTTTCCCTCATTTTCTTTGCAGAAATATAATCAGGATACATTCTTTTTGCGGAACACTGTACGGCAAGTCTTGTAATATCGTCGTACTTTCCGCCGTTTAAACAGTTGTTTTCGTCCAGTACATAGACAAGCTTTGGAAAGGCTGGGGTTACATAAATTCCCTTTTCATTTTTAATTCCTTCCAGACGCTGAATTAAAATTTCTTTAATAATCATGGCGACTTCTTCTTCATATTCGTAGCCGTCTTCAATATACATAAACAAAGTAACAAATGGTGACTGTCCGTTTGTAGTCATTAAAGTGTTAATCTGGTATTGCATGGTCTGAACACCATCTTTCAGTTCATTTTTCACTCTGTCTTCTACGAGATTATCTATTATTTCAGAAGAAGCTGTATGTCCAAGCATTTTGGTGTAATGTTCTCTGTATTTTTCAGCGCTTATGCGCAGGTATTTGCCAAGATGAGAAATATTGACAGATTGTCCACCATATTGATTGGAGGCAACTGCAGCGATAATCTGTGTCATAACTGTACAGGCCACTTTGAAACTTTTCGGAGTTTCAATCAGTTTGTTATTCATCACAGTGCCATTGTCAAGCATATCTCCAATATTGACAAGACAACAGTTGAAAATCGGCTGAATAAAATAATCCATATCGTGAAAATGAATCACGCCTTCCTCATGTGCTTTGACGATTTTGGGAGGAAGAAGGATTCGTTTTGTAATGTCTTTGCTTACCTCGCCCGCCATATAATCACGCTGAGTAGAAGCCAGCGCAGCGTTTTTGTTGGAGTTTTCTTCTTTTAATTCCTTGTTGCTGTTTTTAATCAGGCTCATAATGGAATCGTCCGTTGTGTTGGATTTTCTGACAAGTTCTCTGGTATAGCGGTATTTGATATATGCTTTTGCGAGATTATATTTTCTTGCTTCCATTAATTTCTGTTCGATATAATCCTGAATGGTTTCCACCGGAAGAGTTTCATCTCCTCTGGCTTCGATAGAAGCAATAATGTTATAAATCTGGTCGTCATTGACACGGTCTTCATTGTCCACACTTTCATTTGCTTTTTGAATGGCAATAAAAATTTTATTGCGTTCATAGTCGGTGTGACGACCGTCTCGTTTGATAACTACTTTCATTTTTCTCACCTCATAAAATTTTTATAATATAGTATCTTCGTATATTTTTAATTCATACCTACTGACAGGCACTTCTGTATTATAGCATCCAAGATATGGTTTGTCCAGTACTATATACAAAATATTGTAGTTGTATACATGTATACCACAATATATTGTGGTTTGGGCATTTTCAGGCATTTCCCGTTTATTCTGAAAAACAGGTTTTCCTATATCCATTTTTGAGGTGTATTCCAAATAATAAGTTTTGTAACATCCATTTTTTTGTATATTTTTCAGAGCAGATATTTTTTAAATTTTTTTGTGAAATTCTGACGGATGTAAATTTTTTAAATTTTGCTGATAATTTGCAGGCAATTATGTAAAGAAGCAATTGACAGTAACTAAAGAGAAATGTTATATTATCATAGAAAAATTCAATTGGATAAATAACGCAGGCAATATTTGTTTCAGGACGAAGCAAATGCCAATTGTATATTTAGCCATAGATTTAGATGTAGAATGAGAGGAAAGAAATGTTTAAAATTAGTCAGGATAAAATCAGAAATTTTTGTATAGTAGCGCATATTGACCATGGCAAGTCTACGCTTGCAGACAGAATTATAGAAAAAACGGGTCTGCTTACCAGCAGGGAAATGCAGGAGCAGGTGCTTGACAATATGGAGCTTGAAAGAGAACGTGGGATTACTATAAAGGCACAGGCGGTTCGTATTGTATACACAGCCAGAGACGGGGAAGAATATATTTTTAATTTAATTGATACACCGGGGCATGTAGATTTTAACTATGAAGTTTCGAGAAGCCTTGCAGCGTGCGACGGAGCAATTTTGATTGTCGATGCCGCGCAGGGAGTAGAAGCCCAGACACTTGCAAATGTCTATCTTGCGCTTGACCATGACCTCGATGTGATACCGGTAATTAATAAAATTGACCTTCCAAGCGCTGACCCTGACAGGGTAGTGGAAGAAATCGAGGATGTAATCGGGATTGAAGCACAGGATGCGCCGAGAATTTCGGCAAAAACAGGTCAGAATATTGAGGATGTATTAGAAGCGGTGGTTCACAGGATTCCTGCCCCAAAGGGAGATGCAGATGCCCCATTACAGGCATTGATTTTTGACAGTCTGTATGATTCCTATAAGGGCGTAATTATTTTTTGCAGGGTGAAAAATGGCACAGTGAAAGTGGGAACTACTATTAGAATGATGGCCACCGGTGCTGTTCAGCAGGTGGTAGAAGTAGGGTATTTTGGAGCCGGACAGTTCATTCCGTGCGAGGAGTTGAGTGCCGGTATGGTGGGTTATATTACCGCAAGTATTAAAAATGTAAGAGATACTATGGTGGGGGATACAATTACAGATAATGACAGACCATGCGAAAAACCGCTTCCGGGCTATAAAAAGGTAAATCCAATGGTGTACTGTGGAATGTATCCAGCAGATGGAGCCAAGTATCCGGACCTTCGGGATGCGCTTGAAAAACTGCAGTTAAACGATGCATCTCTCTCTTATGAGGCAGAAACTTCGGTTGCTCTGGGATTTGGCTTTCGATGTGGATTTTTAGGTTTGCTTCATCTTGAAATTATACAGGAAAGACTGGAACGGGAATATAATCTTGACCTTGTCACAACAGCGCCGGGCGTAGTTTATAAGGTATATAAAACAGATGGCGCTGTGGTGGAAATAACCAATCCGTCAAATCTGCCGGACCCTTCACTGATTGATTATATGGAAGAACCGGTGGTAGAGGCGGAAATTATGGTGACAACCGAGTTTATCGGCTCTATTATGGAATTATGTCAGGAGCGCAGGGGAAGATATCTTTCTATGGATTATATAGAAGGGACAAGAGCATTATTGAAGTATATTCTTCCATTAAATGAGATTATTTATGATTTCTTTGATGCATTAAAATCCCGTTCCAGAGGATATGCTTCTTTTGATTATGAATTAAAGGGTTATGAGCGTTCTGAGCTTGTAAAGCTGGATATTTTAATTAATAAAGAGGAGGTAGACGCGCTTTCTTTTATTGTTCATAAAGATACGGCTTATGAGCGTGGAAGAAAAATGTGTGAGAAGTTAAAAGAGGAAATTCCAAGACATCTGTTTGAAGTTCCGATTCAGGCGGCGATTGGAAGCAAAGTAATTGCGCGAGAAACGGTAAAAGCTATGAGGAAAGATGTGCTTGCAAAATGTTATGGTGGAGATATTACCCGAAAGAGAAAGCTTTTGGAAAAGCAGAAGGAAGGAAAGAAGAGAATGCGCCAGATTGGAAATGTAGAAATTCCGCAAAAGGCGTTTATGAGTGTATTGAAGCTTGACGGGGATAAATAATTATAAATAGTGACGTGCTCCCACCACTTAAGAAGTGGGGGCTTCTCGTTCAAGTATTCCAATGAATACAGTATCAGCGAGCTAACCCTGTCCGCCCGACGGTTTTTACGAAGGATGTTCTATTAGGTCATACATCTTCGTGAAAAAGGTTAAAAAGAGGTATTCTATCAAGGAAAAAGATATCATTTCCTTTTTGATAGAATACCTTTTCAGTTTATAATAACAGATTGTTTTATATTTATAATAATATTATTTTATATCATCACTATAATAATAGACATATATTTTCTTAGAAGAAGTAAATCAACGATAACATTTTTTCGGTAAAACACACTTATTATATCATATAATTTTATATTTGCAAGTCTTTTTTTAGTTCCAGATTTTTCTATTCTTCTTATAATGAAAGGGTTTTTATCTGTTCTATTCGATATATTCCAAAAATAAAATTTTCTTTTTGATTTTTAAGCAGTCAAAAAAATAGTCAGGTGTTGTTATCAGAAATATTTGATTTTACCGAGATTGTAAAGATTTTGGTAAATTTTTTTTATTTTTTAAGCAGTCAAAAATGTGGTCAAGTTACCATGAAAATCTTTTGAAAGCTTTGATTTGCAAGATTTGCAAAAAATTTCTTTCAGATTTACTTCATCAACGATAAATAACAGATTT
>CAJUDQ010000070.1 GCA_910585215.1 uncultured Lachnospiraceae bacterium
TGCATTCCCCCACCTGTCACAAAACACACTTTTATTTTTTGACAATATTCTGTCGATATTTTCCGCTGTTTTGATACATTCCTTATAATTTCCCTGTGCAAAAAGCACATCCGTCATAACAATAAAATATTCTGTCTGGCACTTATTTTTTATCATCATCTGTTTATTTTTTTCATCGTAAATAATATTGTATGCCTGTTCATGCACTCCGGTATACAAATATGCTTTTGCCACGGATAACACCAACTCCGGATTACTGGAAAAACTGTCCGTATTTGCATAACACTTCTGCAGTAAAAGCTGATATGCCTTGCGCAAAAGCGGATAGCTGTCCTGATGCGCCTTGCGTCCTCCACATAAAATAATCGCTTGATATGCCGAAATCTTTTTACCCGACTGAAACTTCCAAAAATCCGGCGTGTAATATTGATTTGAAAAATCATAAAGAAATGGCATCTGGCTGTAATCCAATATATTTTCAAGAATGGAAATTACTTTTTGAAAATTTCCCTGCTGCATTTCATAGAACGCAAGCGCTGTCTTTATCATTACTCTGCAGGGATTTGTTTCTTTATCCAAAGCAGCAATATACTCTTCTGTGATTGTATTTGATGTCTTGATTGATATTTTTCTTGATATTTCTGATGATATTTCACTTGATACCCCTGCGGACATTCCATTTGATATTTTCTGCATCACTTCCTGTCTCACCTGAAAATACATTTGGTAAGAAGCTGCATATAAATTCTGCGGCTCCTTTTGTAAAATATCTTCCGCTATAATGTGACTTTTATCTAACTCTCCAAACCAGCCAAACAGCCACATAAACTGCTGCTTTTCATAAACAGAAGTATAACCGTATCTGGAAAGAGCAAAAAGATTTCTATAATAGGTTTCTATACTTTGCCTGTATTCCGCTATTCTGCCAAACCTTCCACTCCTTTCCCTGTTTGGCTGTTCTCTATTTTTGCATGAATTTCCTGTAATATTCAGATATTCATAAATATAATCATCTGCTTTGCTATTATCTGCCAAACTCGTAATGGCTTCCATTCTGTCAATATCAAACAACAGATTATCATACAAAAGAGCTTCCGACACATATATATTTTCTTCCTGAAGAAAAGAAATAATATGAATAAATTCTTCTTGTTCTTTTCTGCTCCCATATTGTTGAACATTCTCTTTTTGTTCCTCTGATATCAGGGAATATTCCTCATAACTTGTTGGATTATGTGCTGACCTGTTTATTTTTTCTTTTGATATCAGAGCATAATAATCTTCTTTCATATGAAATGTCTGATTTATCAATTGATATACCATAGAAGATAAAAACGGATGATTATTTAAATATAGAAGAAACTGATTTCTCCATTCAAAAAAAAGCGAACTGTTCAGAAGAACTTCGCTTAATAACTCTCTCCATATTTCCAAATTTTTTCTCTGAACAAAATTATCATAAATCTGTTCCGCTTTGAAAATCCATCGTTGTATTTTTTTATTCATATTATCAAGTCCTTTCAAAATGATAAAATAAGAGAGTTTACTTTTGCATATTATTCTTATTCTAATATATTTTAGACTTTTTAATTTATTGTGTCAATATTTGTTCTCTTTTCTTCTTGTTTCTTTCCCTTACCAGCAGGAATATTAATTGCTTTGTTTCAGATAGGAAAATAGAAAGACCAGCATCAGAATCTAACAAAACATAAAAATGCCGCTGGAAAAACAATCTATAAAATATTACAGATTTTACTCTTTCTAACTGTTCTATTTTATAAATTTGAGATTCCATACGACACTTTATTCCATATACGTTTGCTTTTTTAGCACCACACTACAATTCTGTCCGGTGTTGTCTGTGGTGGAATACTTCTGGTTGTCACAGTATAAAAAACAAGCAATACCTGATTGCCAATATTACATGTTACATTCTGTCCATTCATCGTTCTTATTACTGTATTTCTTCCAATATTTAATGCCAGTGACCTGTCGCCCGCTACAAGCTCACTGTCAAAATAATTCAGCATAACCTGTTCATTTCTTCCAAGCAAAGCGATTATCTGCGCCCGATACTGCGGAGGAAAAATCAGAGGCACAGGCAGAGTGCTGTCGTAAAATGCTGCAACCCTCATTCCCTGTCTGAGCTGCCTGTTTTCAATAATCTGGGTATCTGAATCCACCATAAAATTCACAATCCCGTTGTCTGTCCGAAGTGCTATCATCTGACTGCAGCAGTCACTTCCTCTTGTAATATTTAAAATAGTACCTGTAATTGGTACATAGTTTACGTAATTCATAAAAAATCCCTTTTTCTTTAGCTTATGTTTTTACAATGAAATTGGTTCCTGATTTGACGGCGGAAGACAGGTAAAATTTCTGCATACATAATAGGTCGTTCTATGATTTAACAGTCGATATTCTCCCTCTTCTTTCAGAAGAATTTTGATATCTGCATAAAATGGCAGACGTGAAAGCACTTTTTCTTTGTTGTCATTTTCTTCCATCACCACTGTGATTTTTTCCGGAGGATTCTGATAAACAAGTAATGCTGTAAGAAATACCGAATATCCTGCCGGATAATGCTCTGCTTCACCTGACAGAAAGGCAAACTGCTTTTCTGCCGCCTTTTTATAAATCTCTTTTTCCGTAAGCTGTGAAAGCCTTGCAAGACAATACGCCATTATCGAATTGCCGCATGGAATTGCGCCATCATAGGTTTCTTTCTGTCTGATAATCAAACTGTCATTTTCCATACCATAAAGAAAATATCCCCCATTTTCATCCTCAAACTGCCTTTGTGCTTCTCTGCAAAACATCTCTGCCCGTTTTAAATACTCTGTTTTTGAAGTGACATCATATAAGAAAATCAATGCCATTGTATAATATGCATATTCATCCAGAAATCCTTTGACAGAACATCCTCCATTTCGACAGCTTACATAAATCACATCTTCTTTTATCAAATTTTGTTCAACAAAAGCACCTGCCTGCTCTGCTGCCAAAAGATAGTTCTCTTTTCCTGTCACTCTGTATAAAACAGCCATCGCGCAAATCATAAGCGCGTTCCATGAAGTGAGAATCTTATCATCCAGATGCAGCTTTGCTCTGTTTTTTCGGTAACAATATAATATCTGTCTTTCTTTCTCAAAATTATCAGAAATTTTATTTCCATTTAAAAGATTTGGAATATTTTTCCCTTCAAAATTTCCCCGTCTTGTAATTCCAAAATGTTCACAAACGTCTCTGCCCTTTTTTTCTCCTAAAACTTTACAGATTTCCTCATAACTCCACACATAAAACCTGCCCTCCTGCCCTTCACTGTCAGCATCCTGTGCAGAATAAAATTCTCCCTGTCCACCTGTCATTTCACGAAAAATATAGTCAGCGGTTTGCTCTGCTGTGTCCAGAAATATTTTTTCATTATATACCTTATATGCCAAAGAATATCCAAGAATAAAAAGTGCATTATCATACAGCATTTTTTCAAAATGTGGTACAAGAAAATAGTTATCCGTAGAATATCTTGAAAATCCATATCCTATATGGTCAAAGATTCCTCCCCGCCTCATTTTTTCCAATGTTATTTTCACTATATCAGACAGCGTATCTTCTTTCATTCCGTCACACTGCATATCTCTATTTACATATGAATATAACATAAGAAACATCAGATTATGCGGCATTGGAAACTTTGGTGCTTTTCCAAATCCTCCATATTGCCTGTCAAAATTTTTCAAAAAAATATCAGCTGCTATTTTGGGAAGTTGTGCCTGCATCCTTTCATTTATTATATTTTCACTTATTCTCTTTTTACTTAATCCGCCAAGACTACTATCCTTTGTATTTATCTGGGCCACAATATCTTCTGCAGACTTCAAAAGCGCAGTTTTATCCTCTTCCCATTTTTTAGCAACAGCCAATAGCAGTTCTCGAAACCCTATTACCCCATAGTGCGGTTCAGGAGGAAAATACGTACCTGCAAAAAACGGTTTCTGCTCACAGGTCATAAAAATACTCATCGGCCACCCGCCATTTCCAGTAAGCGCCTGACAGACTGACATATATACACTGTCAATATCCGGCCGTTCCTCTCTGTCTACTTTTACAGAAATATAGTATTGATTCAAAATATCAGCAATTTCTTTATTTTCAAAGCTTTCATGTGCCATCACATGACACCAGTGACAGGTACTGTATCCAATACTTAAAAATATCGGCTTGTCCTCCCGTCTTGCTTTCTCAAATGCCCTTTCTCCCCACGGATACCAGTTTACAGGATTTTCAGCATGTTGCAGCAGATATGGACTGCTTTGATTTTTCAGATAATTGCTCATAAACCATTTCCTCTCTTTTTTCATTTTTAAATTCTTTGTTCTTAAATTTTTTCTGTTCTGATTATTTGTTTAGGAAATTTTGTTCTCCTATTTACTGTTTCAAATTACCATTGGCTGGATTGTCAAGCAGCCTTCCCTGGCTGTCAAATCTGGAACCATGACAGGGACAGTCCCACGAATGTTCCACAGGATTCCACTTTAAAGCACATCCAAGATGCGGACATCTCTTTTTTGATATAGTAAGAAGATTGATAACGGATTCAAAACCATTTACCAATAACTGCGGTTTTATCATATTTCTGGACGGATTAAAAACTTCTGCATATATATTTTCCCTTTCTGTAATCATATCTGCCAAAAGCATTGCAGCTGTCATGGAAGAAGAAATCCCCCACTTATTAAAACCTGTCGCCACATAGCATTTTGACATCCGTTTTGAATATTCTCCAATATAGGGAATATGGTCAAGACTCATGCAGTCCTGTGCTGCCCAGAAGCAGATTTCCTTTGCAGAAGGGTAATACTCCTTTGCCGCTTCTCTCAGTTCCTTCCAGTTTCCTCCTTTTTTACCAGTTCGACAGCCTCCTCCCCCAAGCAAAAGACAATCCTTATAGCTTCGAAACGACAGTCCCTTTTTTGCCTCATCTACATACATTCCATCTATTCTGGCAGCATTTTCCAGCATAATCACATAAGAGCGATGTTGATACATTTTAAAAAAATACATTCCATGCTTATTATCCATCGGAAAATGTGTCGCAAACACAATTCTCTGAAACTGAACACTTCCCTTTTCTGTAAGAGCTGTATTTTCTGACAACTCTTTCACAAAGGTATTTTCATAAATTTTTAAATTTTTCACAATATGGGAAATAAATTTGAGAGGGTGAAACTGTGCCTGATTTTTAAAGCCAATTGTACCTGCAATAGAAAAAGATCGGA
>CAJUDQ010000071.1 GCA_910585215.1 uncultured Lachnospiraceae bacterium
TGGTGTTTTGTCAAGTTTCAGGTGTGCCTTATATCCCCATAGCTAAAGCTAGGGGCTTTACGGCACATTCTGGTAATAGAAAAAAATATAAAAATTTAACAATAATTTTCTGATGTTTATTCTAATATCAAAAAATAAGTTTGTCAAAAATTGCAAAAGATTCTATACTGTTACGAAACAGTAAAATTTTTTCAACTTCATTGACTTTCTTTTTTCTCTGTGCTATTCTAACCATATCATAAATCAAAATAAAAAACGGAGGTAACTATGGGCAAATTAGATGGAAAGACAGCCATTATCACAGGCGGCGGAAAAGGCATAGGCTTTGGACTTGCAAGAGCGTTCGCAAAAGAAGGCGCAAATCTAGTTCTTACTGGAAGAACAGAATCAAGACTTTTAAACGCAAAGGAGGTACTGGAAAAGGAATTTAAAATAGAAGTACTCCCTGTTACAGCCGACGGCGGGAATGAGGAAGCTGTTGCAACTGTTGTAAAAAAGGCAGTAGAAAAGTTCGGACATATTGATACATTGGTCAATAATGCGCAGGTTTCAAAATCAGGCGTTATGCTTGCAGACCATACAAAGGAAGATTTTGACCTTGCCGTTTACTCTGGTTTATATGCAGTATTTTTCTATATGAGAGCGTGCTATCCATATCTCAAGGAATCAAAAGGTTCTGTTATCAATTTCGCTTCCGGCGCAGGATTATTCGGAAAACTTGGACAATCCTCCTATGCAGCCGCCAAAGAGGGGATTCGTGGATTGTCAAGGGTAGCCGCGGCGGAATGGGGGCCAGACGGAATTAATGTAAATGTAATCTGCCCGCTTGCCATGACAGAAAGCCTTGAACAATGGAAACAGGCGTATCCTGATTTATACGATAAAACGATTCAGGGAATCCCGCTTGGACATTTTGCCGACCCTGAAAATGATATTGGAAAAGTATGCGTATTTCTTGCATCTGAGGATGCTTCCTATATTACAGGCGAAACAATTACCTTACAGGGTGGAAGTGGATTAAGACCATAGAGTTAAAAATTATCACGTAAGCTATAAAAAATAATAGAAGGGAGCAGTGGCGGCTCGTGTATATTATGTCGCAGGATAGAAAAATTATCTGTAATTGCAATAAAATAAATGTAGTAAAAAATTTTGGAGGCGGGAAATCACAGAAATATATAATTCAGGGGTCAACCGACCTTGAAGGAATTATTCCGCTTGGATTTTTTGGGGAAGAAAAAATAGCAATTGCAGAATTACAAAATATTTTCGATGCACTGGCAGATGGTGAAAGAGTTTATACCGTAAAAACATACAATTAATGTTTAGTATACAAATACTAAAATTTGATATAGTGATTATTTAAGAAGCCTAACGAAGAATAGAAAAAGACTGTTGCATTAAGAATAATTCATATAATATATAGTAATTTTTGGCTCTGATATATACTATATACTATTTGTATTTAATGCAGCAGTCCTTTTTTATTGAGCAATCAACGCAGGCGTTGGTTGCAGCATTTACAGACATTTTTCTGCTAAAATAAAACATTTACAAAAGATATTGCTTATGATATGATATGAAAATAATTTATTCACCAATTAATTGATAAAATAGTATCAAGAAAGGATAAAAAAATGAGCAGACAGACAATCATGCTTGGAAACGCGGCGATTGCAAGAGGTGCCTATGAAGCAGGTGTAAAGGTTTCCTCTGCCTATCCGGGAACTCCAAGTACAGAAATCAGTGAAAATATAGCGAAATATAATGAAATATATGCAGAATGGGCGCCAAATGAAAAAGTGGCTATGGAAGTAGCTATCGGTGCATCAAAATCAGGAGTGCGCGCCATAGCTTCCATGAAACATGTGGGCGTAAATGTAGCGGCAGACCCTTTATATTCTGTTTCATACAGCGGTGTAAACGGAGGACTTGTTCTTGTAGCAGCAGACGACCCCGGACTGTATAGTTCTCAAAACGAACAGGATTCCCGTATGGTTGCAAGAGCAGCGGTTGTTCCTGTTCTGGAACCTTCAGACAGCGAGGAAGCACGAGTTTTTACAAAACTTGCATTTGACATCAGCGAAAAATATGATACAGTCGTTATGGTGCGCTCCACGACAAGGCTTGCACATTCACAGGGAATTGTCAACCTTGAAGAAAGAGTGGAAATTGGGGATAAACCATATATACGCGATATTTCCAAAAATGTCATGATGCCTGGTATGGCAAAGAAACGTCATATCATCGTAGAACAGATGATGAATAGGCTTGCCGAAGATGCATCGGAAATGGAAATCAATAAAACAGAATATTCAGATACCTCAATCGGCGTTATTACCAGTGGCATACCATATCAGTATGTAAAAGAGGCGCTTCCAAATGCTTCTGTTTTAAAACTTGGACTTGTTCATCCTCTTCCAAAAAAATTAATTCAGGAATTTGCCTCCAAGGTGGATAAATTGTATATTGTGGAAGAATTGGAACCAGTGATTGAAGAGCAGGTAAAATCATGGGGGATTTCCTGTATTGGAAAGGAAATTTTTACCATTCAGGGAGAATACAGCGCAAATATGATAAGACAGGCTGTCTTGGGAGAAACCCCAGAGCATCCCCAAGCGGCAGAAGTACCGGCAAGACCGCCGATTTTATGCCCGGGATGTCCGCACAGAAGTGTATTTTCAGTTTTGAAAAAGTTGAAAATTCATGGTGCGGGAGATATTGGCTGTTATACACTTGGAGCTGTTGAGCCGCTTGGAGTTATGGATATTAATGTCTGTATGGGTGCCAGCATTTCCACTCTTCATGGAATGGAAATGGCCAAAGGAAAAGAGTTTATTAAAAACTGGGTTGCATTAATCGGTGACTCTACGTTTTTACATACCGGAATTAATTCACTGATGAATATGGTATATAATAAAGCAACTGGAACTGTTATGATTCTGGATAATTCCACCACAGGAATGACAGGACATCAGGACCATCCGGCAACCGGAAAAACCCTGAAAGGGGAAGTGACCTATGCAATAAATATTTATCAGCTCTGCAAAGCAATGGGAATTGAGCATGTATATGAGGTGGATGCGTTTGATATTGAGGAACTGGAAAAAGTAATCAAAAGAGAAACTGAGAGAGAAGAAGTCTCAGTTATTATTACAAAAAGTCCATGTGCATTATTAAAATCTTTTGTTCCAAAGGGAACTTGTGTTGTAGACACAGAAAAATGCAGAAAATGCGGTATGTGCATGAGTTCCGGTTGTCCTGCAATGTCAAAAACAGAAGACGGAACAGTGAAAATAGACGAAGTAATGTGTAATGGATGCGGATTATGCCAGAAAAATTGTAAATTCGATGCAATTTCTCTGCTTCCGAATCAAAAGTAGAAGTTGATACTGCCTGAAAGGGCTGTTTATATATAGATAAAGAAAGGGAAAGCAATATGGAAACAGTAAATATTATGATTGCCGGCGTCGGCGGACAGGGAACGCTGCTTACCAGCCGTATTCTTGGCGGAATCGCCATTTTGGAAGGATTTGATGTGAAAATATCAGAGGTTCATGGCATGGCGCAGAGAGGCGGAAGTGTTGTTACATATGTGCGGTATGGCAGTAAAGTTGCCGAGCCTATTGTAGAAGAGGGCTGCGCGGATGTGCTGATTGCATTTGAACGGCTGGAGGCAATGAGATATGCGCATTTTTTAAAAAAAGACGGCGTAATTATCTGTAATAATCAAAGAATTGACCCAATGACAGTTACTACGGGAAAGGCAGCTTACCCTGAGCATATTATTGAAGATTTAAGTGAAAAATATAAAGTAGTGTCTCTTGATGCAATGGAGGAGGCAAAAAAATTAGGGAATGCAAAGGTGTTTAATACCATTATTATCGGTGTAGCGGCAAGGCATATGAATTTTCAAAAGGAAAAATGGGAAGAGGTAATTAAAAATACTGTGCCGCCAAAAACAGTTGAAATAAATCTGAAAGCATTTCAGACAGGGTATGAATGGAGTAATTAGAAAATTTATTATAAAATTGAAATAAAATATCACAGACAAGATATTCAATTATATAGCCGAAAAGGTAAGGATATGGAAAATATTAAGTATGAAATTCGAAATGAAATAGAAAAAATTATAAAGGAACAAAAAATCGACAGACAGCAATTTCATGAGGTTTCCAAATTTAAATATGAAGATGTAATACAAAAACTTTACTATTCTTTTTTTAATTATCAAAAATATCCCAAAATACAGTTCAGGTATCTGTGGGTGCGGCTTCGCGACAGTTTAAATTCTACGTCTCCTTTTCATACAAGTTGGGATGACTGGGAGGAATATATTGATTATCTGGACTACTTAATTTCTGTAAAGAACCCTTTTACATTTTATTATTTACTTGTTGACGAGGGATGGGTATATGAAGGAACACTTTCGGAAATCAAAAAAGTATTATATGAATATCCGGACTGGATGGAGGATTTTTATCTCTTTTCTAAAAAATATGAATGGCTGATTATTCACTGTGAAGACGGCGCCTGCATGATTAAAGTATGTTGACACTCCCCATGCCTAAAGGGTAGGGGATTCTAGCTACCTGCCGAAGTGTAT